>JBIQJI010000021.1:0-74000 GCA_044507605.1 Actinomycetales bacterium
GGCCGGCGGCCGGGGCCGCCGTCATCGGCGTCCCCGCCATGTACGCCGGGGCGCTCGGCGGCGGCGACGCGGCGTACGGCATGCTGTTCGGCGCGGTGTTCGGCGGTGTGGCCGCCGGGTTGTTCTTCGGGCCGAGGCTGCTGCGCGAGCTGTCGCGGCGGCGGCTGTTCGGGCTGTCGATCGTGGCGGTGGGGGTGCTGCTCGCCGGGGCCGCCCTCATCCACAACCTGGTGATCGTCGTGGTGCTGGCGGCCGTGCTGGGCGGCTGCGCCGGGGTCGCCTGGGTCACCGGGCAGGCCCTGATCGCCCTGGAGGCCGAGGGGCCGGGTGACGCCGTCCGCGGATACCCCTACGCGCTGGCCGTCGTGCTGCTGCCCGTGGTGGTCGTCGTGGCGGCGCTCGTGGCCGGGCTGTTCGGCGCCCACTCGCTGGGCCTGGCCGGGGGCCTGACGTACGGCTTCGACGGCGCCGAGCTGGTGCTGCTGGTGACCGCCGTCGCCGTGGCCTGCACCGGCCTGGTCATCAGGCGGCGGGTCGACGACCGCGCCGACGTGCCGCTGCTCGCCGACGTGGCGGCGGCGCTGCGGGGGCGGCGGTACGTCCGCGAGACGCCCGAGCCGCCGCGTGGCCTGTTCGTGGCGTTCGAGGGCGGCGAGGGCTCCGGCAAGACCACCCAGTCGCGTCTGCTCGCCATCTGGCTCCGCGACCAGGGTTACGACGTCGAGCAGACCCGCGAGCCCGGCTCCACCAAGATCGGCATGCGGCTGCGGGCCATCCTGCTCGACTCCGCCCACCAGGGTCTCGACGCCCGCGCCGAGGCCCTCCTGTACGCCGCCGACCGGGCCGAGCACGTCGAGAAGGTGATCCGGCCCGCCCTGCACCGCGGCGCCATGGTCATCTGTGACCGTTACGTCGACTCGTCGCTGGCGTACCAGGGCGCCGGCCGGGCGCTGGACCTGCGAGAGGTGGCCGGCGTCAACGCGTGGGCCACCGGCGGCCTCACGCCCGACCTGACCGTCCTGATCGACGTTCCCCCGCAGGTCGGCCTGTCCCGTTTCGCGTCCCCGGCCGACCGCATCGAGGCCGAGCCGCTCGACTTCCATGAGCGGGTCCGCCGCGAGTTCCTGACGCTGGCCGCCGCCGACCCCGACCGCTACCTGGTCGTCGACGGCACCCTGCCCCTCGACGATGTGGCCCGCCAGATCCAGGACCGGGTCCGCGACATCCTGCCCGACCCGGTCCCCACCGAGTCGGAGGACGCCACGGGCACCATGCCCGCGATCCGCGACTAAGGTGAGCGCGTGAGCGTGTTCGACGACCTGGTGGGCCAGGAGGAGGCTGCGGCGGTGCTGCGGCGGGCCGCCGCCGGTGTGGGCATGACGCACGCCTGGCTGTTCACCGGGCCGCCCGGCTCGGGCCGGTCGAACGCCGCGAGGGCGCTGGCGGCCGCGCTGTTGTGCCCCGAGCAGGGGTGCGGGCACTGCGACCTGTGCCATCAGGTGGCGATCGGCTCGCATCCGGACCTGGAGGTGGTGCGCCCGCAGGGCCTGTCCTACAGCGTGCGGCAGACCCGCGAGCTGGTGCTGCGCGCGGCGGGGGCGCCGACGGTGGGCCGGTGGCGGGTCGTGCTGTTCGAGGACGCCGACCGGTCGACCGAGGCGGCGGCCAACGCGCTGCTGAAGGCCATCGAGGAGCCGCCGCCGCGCACGGTGTGGCTGTTGTGCGCGCCGTCCCCCGACGACATGGTGATCACCATCAGGTCGCGCTGCCGGGTGGTGACGCTGCGCACGCCGCCCGCCGCGGCCATCGCGCACATGCTGATGACCCGCGACTCGGTGCCGCCGGAGATGGCGGCGTTCGCCGCGCGGGCGTCGCAGGGCCACATCGGCCGGGCCCGCCGCCTGGCCCTGGACGAGCGGTCGCGGGCCCGCCGCGACGCCGTGCTGGACCTGCCGCGGGCGCTGACGGGGGTCGGGGCGTGCGTGGCGGCGGCCGAGCGCCTGGTGAAGACGGCCGAGGAGGAGGCGGAGGCGGCCACCGCCGAGCTCAACGAGGCCGAGACGAGCGAGCTGCGCAAGGTCTACGGCGAGGGCTCGACCGGCAAGGGCCTCAAGCGGGGCCTGATCCGGGGCGGGGCGGGGGCGCTGAAGGAGCTGGAGGACCGGCAGAAGTCGCGGGCCACCCGCGTCAAACGCGACTCGCTCGACTTGGCCCTGCTGGACCTGGTGTCGTTCTACCGCGACGTGCTCGCCGTGCAGTTCGGGGCGTCGGTCGAGCTCGCCAACGACGACCGGCGCGCCGACCTGGAGGCCCTGGCCCGCGCCACCACCCCGGAGGACACGCTGCGCCGGGTCGACGCGGTGATGCGCTGCCGTCAGCGCCTGGCGGCCAACGTCAACCCGCAGATCGCCGTCGAGGCGATGGCGCTGGCCCTCGCCTAGCGGCCGGGGAGCCCGCGTCGGCGGCGGGCGGCCGGGCGGGGTCAGTCGTCGGGGGCGGCGGCGAGCCGTTCCATCAGCTCGCCGGCCAGTTCCAGGACGCGCCGCTCGGCGGGGCTGAGGTGGCGCTCCATCGCGCGGGCGAGCCACGCGTCGCGGTGGGCCATGTCGCGGCCGAGCGCGGCACGGCCCTGCGGGGTGAGCGTGATCAGTGAGCGGCGCCGGTCGGCCGGGTCGCTTTCGCGGCTGATCAGGCCGTCGCGGCCCAGGTCGGCGAGCAGCCGGGTCACCGACTGGGCCTGGACCCGCTCGGCCTCGGCGATCGCGGTGGGCGTCATCGCGCCGTTGCGGTGGAGCAGGGCGAGCACGCTGAGCTTGGCGCCGCTCAGGTGACCTTCGGGGCGTTCCATGCGCAGCCGCCTGTTGAGGCGCATCGCGCCGCGCCTTACGCCGGAAACGCCCTCCACTCGATCATCCTAATCGGTCATCACTTACTACGCTTTAGCGTAGTAATCATGGCGGTATCGGCAGGAAAAACTACATAGGACCTGACGATGCCGAGATTACGCCCCCGGCAGGGCCGAGCCCCGCCCGCCGGACCGCGCGGTATTCGCGCCCTCCGGCGTCGCCGCCGCCGACGGCCCACGGCGGTCCACCCCCGAAGCGCCCGGCCGGATCCGCGCGAGCAGCAAATGCGGCCCTCGGGCGTCTCTCTTATGGAAGTCGAACTGCTTTCCTCTACTGCATCCTCGTCCCGGCCGGACGGCGCCGACATCGCGGAGCTGTTCGCGAGCCACCAGCTGGAGCTGGTGCGGCTGGCGTTCCTGATGGTCGGCGACCTCCCCACGGCCGAGGACGTCGTCCGGGGCGCCTTCGCGCGCACCCATTCGGGGCGGCATCGCCTCCGGGACCCGGGACGGGCCCTCGCCTACATCCGCTCCGCCGTGCTCAACGGCTGCCGGTCCGCGCTGCGCCGCCGCGCCGTCGCGTGGCGCCGGCCGGTGCCGTACCAGCCGCCCGTCCGGTCCGCCGAAAGCGCCGTCCTGCTCGACGAGGACCGGCGTGAGGCGCTGCGGGCGCTGAGCCGCCTGCCCCGCCGGCAGCGCGAGGCGCTCGTGCTGCGCTACCACTTCGACCTTTCCGACCAGGAGATCGCCCTGACCATGGGCATCACCGGCGGCACCACCCGACCGACGATCTCGCGCGGACTGGCCGCTGCAGATCGTCGCGGTGGCCGCGCCGGCCGCGGTCGCGGTGGGAGGGGGCGGCCTGCTGTTCGCCCACACCGGCTCCGGCTCCCGGGGAGTGGAGGCCGCCGACGCGGTGCGGGTACGGCCCACGGCCACGGCGCCCCACCACGCCTACACTCAAGTGGCGATCTTCCTGTGCATGAAGAACGCCCCGTTCCCGAACTGCGCGGCTCCGGCCACCGAGGCCGACAAAAGGCACATCCTGGACACACTCGACGGGCTTCCCCAGGTGTCCGACGTCCACTTCGAGACCAGGAACGAGGCCTACCGGAACTTCCGGCATCAGGAGACCACCGGCGACATCGCCGAGAAGGCGGCCCCGGAGGACATGCCGGAGTCGTATCGGGTGCGGGTGACGCCCGGCGGCGACCCGGCCGAGATCGTGCGGCGGACGGAGCACCTGCCGGGAGTGTCGAACGTCGTGCTCTCGGAGTGCGTGCCCAGCGACCGGAAGGACCGGGAGGATTGCCGCATCCTCCAACGGGAGCGACCCTGACCTGAGCGGCCCCCGGCGCGTAGTGTGGCCACCGGAAGGCACGCTGAACAGGTCGGGAGGCGAACACGACCCCATGGGCATGATGATGGCGGTGAGCTTCACCCGCTACGGGCGGCTGTACTATCTGGACCCCGGCCCGTACAGCCCCAAGGTCGGCGACAAGGTGCTGGTGCCGACCACGTCCGGGCCCGAGGTCGCCGAATGCGTGTGGGCGCCGCAGTGGGTGAGCGACGACGTCGAAGGGCTGCCGGTGTGCGCCGGTCTGGCCGCCGAGGAACACCTCGCCCGGGACGCGGAGAACCGCCGCCGTCGCGCCGAGGCGCGCAGCGTGTCGAAACGGCTGATCAAGCGGCACGACCTGCCGATGAAAGTGGTCGGCGTCGACTACCTGGACGGCGACAACGTCTTCACCGTCTACTTCTCCGCCCCGCACCGCGTCGACTTCCGCGCCCTCGTCCGCGACCTGGCCCGCAACCTGCGCGCCCGCGTCGAACTGCGCCAGATCGGCCCCCGCGACGAGGCCCGCCTGCAAGGCGGCATCGGGCCCTGCGGCCGTGACCTGTGCTGCGCGACGTTCCTCAAGGACTTCGAGCCCGTGTCGGTGCGCATGGCCAAGGACCAGGACCTCCCGGTCAACCCGCTGCGCATCGCCGGCGCCTGCGGCAGGCTCATGTGCTGCCTCAAGTACGAGCACCCCCTGTACGTCAAGGCCCACAAGACCATGCCGCGCGTCGGCGCCCGCGTCGACACCCCCGAAGGCCCGGGAACGGTCGTGAGCCGCAACGTGCCGTCCGACTCGGTGACGGTCCGCATGGACGACGGCGGACGCCGCTGCGCCTGCCCCTCGGCCTCGGTGTGCTCGCCCCGCAAACAGCACGACGCCATGTACGGCGACGCCTCGGCCGAGGCGTGAACCCCGAGCGCGGCCGGGCCGGGACGGCGCCGGCCGCCGGTGGGTTCACGGCTCGGCGGCGGGGAGGGCGTGCAGCCAGGCGGCCTTCTCCGCCAGGGCCGTCGCGATGCCGTCGCCGGTCATCGGGACATGGCCCTCGCCGGGCAGCACGACCAGGCGGGCGCGGGTGCCGTTGGCGGTGAGGGCCTGGAACAGCAGGGTCGCCTGCAGCAGAGGGGTGGCGGGGTTCTGGTCGGCCTCGCCGTGGACGATCAGAACGGGGCGACGGATGCGCGGCGCGTTCACGACCGCGTCGAAGTCGCGGTAGACGCCGGGCGCCTCCCACAGGGTGCGCGGCTCGTCCTGGAAGCCCAGCGGCGTCAGGTGCCGGGAGTAGGCGCCGCTCTGCGCGATCGCGGCGGCGAACCGGTCGCACTCGGCGAGCGCCACGAGCGCGAGGGTGGCGCCGAAACTGGCGCCGCCGACGGCAAGGCGGTGAGCGGGGCGGGTGAGGTGGCGGTCGATGCCGCTCGCGTCGACGGCGTCGAGGATCTGCCGGACGAGGCGCGGCCGGATCTCCTCGTCGGGGATATCCGGCCACCACGCGGGAGTGATCCGCAGGTCCAGGACGGCGCACCCGGCGAGGGTCAGCCAGCAGGGGTCGATCATGGCGTGGCCGCCTCCTCCCGTGCGGTCCGGAGCCGGGTCCGGGGCCGCCTGCGAAAGCCACACCAGGCCGGCGACGGCAGGGCGCTCCTCGGGCAGGTGGAGCGTGAAACGGGCGGCGGCGTGCGCCGCTTCGCCGTGGATCGGGGCGGGGCCGCCAGGGTGCACGGGCAGCGGTCCGCGGGCGCGCCGCGCCGTGAGGACCGGTCGTACGTCGCCGGGATCCCAGGCCGCCAGGGCGACGAGTTCCCGGTCCCGGGGCAGGGCGGCGGCGTGGACGCGGGTGGCGGCGGGACCTTCCGGCGGCACGGCCCAGATGGTCAGGTTGTCGTCGGTGTCGACGGTCGCGACCCTGGGGCCGCCCTGCCGCAGCGCATCCGGCAGCACGTCGGCGATCTTGATGACCGCGGGTGGCCGGAGCGGCAGCGCCAGCCTCCGCACCGTGGGCGCCCGAGCGCCGGGCGCGACGACGACCAGGCCGTAGGAGTCGGGCCCGAGCGTCAGCACCACGAGCAGATCGCGCCGCACGCACCAGTGCACCGGAAGCAGGCCATCGTCGTGGAGCAGCACCTGTTCGGTGCCGGCGGCGCCTCCGGTGGCGGCGTACGAGGAGATGGTGAGCCCGTCGGGGCGGTCGCCCAAGGCCACCACGTGCGCGGCCCGGGGGGACGTGAGCCAGCACAGTTCACGCGGTGGCCGCCCCATCGGGATCAGAAGCCCGGCGCGGCGCCCCGGCCCGCCGATCACCAGGGTCGCGCCGCCCTCGTCGACGGCGCAGGCCGCGACGTGGCCCGTCAGCGCCCCGCGGACGCTCCGGTACTGCCGCGCCTCCGGGTCGGCGGGCCGGTCGGCGTGGTCCAGGACGCCGGCGGCCACGGCGGATCCACCGCCCCAGATGCCCCCGGCGGTTTCACCGGCTCCGGTGGCGTGGGTGGCCGCGGAGGCGGCCTGCGGGTACGCCCCGGCGGCGGCACCGCCGTCCACGGTGATCGCGCCGGCGACGTCGAAGGTGACGAGACGCGCGGGGCGGGGGGCGGACAGCCGATCCGTGGCCGTGAGCCGGATGCGTTCGCCCCGGGCCGCTTCGAAGATGTGCGCGGTGGCGGGCGGTGGCTCGGGGGCGGCGGCCACGGCCACGGTGAGCGTGGTGCGGCCCGTCCAGGCGAGCGGAGCCTCGTCGGCGGGAAACACGGCGGGCACGATCCCGAGATCGGTGATCCGGCCGGACGGGGCGTCGGCGATCCAGCATCGTGGCCCGTCCTCGGCGACGGCGACGCCGGCGAACAGCCCGGGGCGCTCCGGGTGCTGCACGGGCCGGCCGAGCACCAGGAGCGGCTCGGGCGCCCCGTGCGTGCGGCCCGGCCCATGTGCGCCATTGGGCCGGTGTGTGCCGTCGGGCCAGTGCGTGCCGTCGGGCAGGTGCAGGCACAGGGCGCTCGGCCGATCCGCCGGAGCGGCCAGGCCGAACCGGGGTGGGCGCGAGTACGCCGATCGGGTCAGCGAGCTGCCGTATCCGTCGGCGTGGGACACGGTGACGGTGTCGGCCGCGGCGGTGAGCAGGGCGTCGACGCGTTGCCTCAGGGCCGCGCCGATGGCGCCCTCTCGGGTCGTGTCCGGGGAAGGGGCGTTCACGGGTCGGATGCTCATTCCTGTCGGCGAAAGCGGGCGGGGCACCGCGGTAATGGCGTGGGCGGCGCGCGGCGGGCGGCCAAAGGCGGCTTCCGCATGAAACGCCGCCCGCTTGGTGGGCGGGCGGCGCCGTCGTTCACATGACCGCTGGTCAGATGCAGCAGTACACCTTGTAGCCGGTGACGCAGCAGGCGCCGTCACCGCAGGCGCTGCGGCCGCGCTCGGTGTATCCGGCGGGGCAGCTGCCGGCGCAGAACGGGGATGTGCCGTCCCAGTAGCAGCTGAGGGCCTCGCGCTCGTTGCGGTACGGCGTGACCGTGTAGGTGGTGCGGGTGTCGGCCATGTCCTGTAGTCCGCGCATGATTTTCTCCATTCTTTTCGGTGGTCGATATCAGTGTTCGTGGATATCGGGCTCAGCCCGTGCAGCAGTACAGTTTGTAGCCGGCCCAGCAGCAGGCGCCGTCGCCGCAGATGTCCCGTCCCTGTTCGGTGTATCCGGCAGGACACGCGGCGGCGCAGAAGGGCGCGGTGCCCTCCCAATGGCAGGTAGCGGCTTCGCGTTCGTTGCGGTACGGCGTCATGGTGAAGACGCTGCGGGTGCCCGCCATGTCCAATAGGCCATGCATCGGAGGCCTCCTTTCTTATTCGTGATTCGGTAGGTGCAGAACCGTCTTTCCGCTGTCGTGTGCGACCGTCGTGCTGTTCTCGCCCGGGGCGATCGGCCGAAGCGGCGGTGAATCGCGCCGTCGTTCCGGCGGCGGCCGTCGGGCGTCGGCGTCGCCACGCTGCGGTAAGACGTCAGGTCGCGGATGGGTGCGGAATTCCGCTATTTCCGGCACGCCACCCGATGTGCCAGTCCTTTCTTTTCCGGGGCGACGCCCGATGCGCCGCACGCCACGAAGATGCCTGCCCATTCGGTATATGCCGCAAAAGTTTACGCAAGCATTTCTTCGGTAATCGTCGGTAAACATCGGCTAACGCGCTGCCGCAATCCCCGGAAATCGGGCCAGTTCCACCAAGTAATTGCCGGGCGGCGAGCTGGTGTCGAGCGGGACTCCGGCGATCTCGATCCAGTTGTAGACGCGGTAGTGGCCGCCCGGCTCGGGCACGGGGGCCGCGCCGACGACGAGCTGCGCGCGTACCCCGCGTCTGCGCAGCGCCGCCACGATGACGGCGTTCTCGCGCATGGGCGCGGCGAACCCGGCGAACAGGCGCAGGGCCGCCACGACGGGCGTGACGGCGGGCCGCCTGCCCTGCCGTCGCCGCAGGCGGGGTTCGCCCGGCGGGAGGAGCTCGGGGAGCGAGCGGTTGCGCAGCCGGACGGCCGCCCACATCGCGCCGATCGTACTGATCATGTAGTCACCTGCGATTCGGTGCGGCGGGGGTGCGTGGCCGACCGCCGCAGAAGGTCTCGGATGTCGGCCAGGCCGTGCGCGGGCTCGCCGACGGGTACGCCGTCGGGGCCGTACGCCACGGCGGCCGGGAAGCCGCCCCCGGCGGCCGCCGCGTCCTCCTCCGACACGGCGCGCCGGAACTCCACGGGCCGGTCGGTCATGGCCTCGTAGCGGTCCCGCTGGGCCTCCAAAGCCGCGCAGTAGCGGCACGACTCGGCCGTGAAGATGACGATGCGCTCCACGTCGCCCAGCACGGCCGGGCGGGCCGCCCTGGCGCGGTAGCGGAGCACCCCGGCGGCCACGACGGCCAGCACGAGCCCGATCGCGGCCTGGGTGCTCGCGGACCAGACACCCGGCAGGCCCGGCGCGCCCAGGATCGCGGCGACGGTCAGGGCGACCGCCGCCGCACAGCCGGCGGCGTGCCCGACCGTGAACCGGGTGGGGAGCCAGCCGCCGAAGCAGGCGCAGCGCCGGCCCCGAAGCACCAGCGCCGCCGCCGCGTAGACGGCGAACAGGCCGCCGACCAGCCCCAGCCGCGCGGTCACGGGCACCGGCACCAGCGCGGCCACCACCACCAGACCCTCGATCACGGTGGCCTGCGCCGGCCCGGCGACCGCTCTGGGGACGCCGGTCACCGGCCAGGCGACGGTGGTCTCCTCCCAGTCGGCGAGCTTGGCGGCGAGGCTGAGCGCCAGCACCGCCACCCCGCCGATCAGGACGAGGGCACAGCACCAGGCCGCCGGCCAGCTCGCGAGCCACGGGACGGCACCCGGCGCGGGCGCCGCCGCGGGCCGGGGCATGGGATGGGGCAGCCATGGCAGCGGCCATGACAACGTCGCGATCATGAGTCCTCCTGGTGGATCAGCCAGCCCTCGTCGAGGCCGGTGCGCAGCTCCTCGGCGAGCCCCGGCGCGGCCGGCTCGACCTGGCCGAGCCCGGCGAGCAGCCGGGTGAGCGCCGGACTGATCTGGAGGGCGGCGAACCGGGCGCCGTCGAGCACGAACCCTCCGCCGAACGGCATGAGATGCAGGGTCACGCCGTCGCGTAGCCGCCAGCTCACCAGAGCACCCCCTTTCCTGCGGGCACCGTCACGGTGCGTGGTGAAGGCGGGCGGGAGCCGGGCCGGCGGTCTGTGCCGGCCGCCGCTCGGCGGCCCTCGGCGGGCCTGCCGCCGCCTGCCGCCGGCGCGGGGCCTGAGCTCGGCGCGGGGCCCGAGGTCTGTGCGGGATGTGAGTTCGGTGCGGGCCGTGCGGCGGAGGCGGGAAGGGTCATGCCCCCACCTCCGCGTTCAGGGCCCGCGGGTGGTGCGCGGCCGTGACGTACAGCCGCCGCAGCGCCTCCGCGTCGGCCAGCACCCGCGCGGGGTCGGCCAGGACGGCGCGCAGCCGGTCGGCGACGATCCAGGGACTGTGCTCGACCTGGGCCAGCAGCGCGGCCCGCTGGGCCGGAGTGGCCAGTCGGCGGGACACGAACGCGGCGGCGAGCAGCTTGTCGCGTTCCTCCGGAGTGACGTCGGTGGGCCGCCAGTCGTCCGGCAGGAGCGCCCGCAGCGGCGGCGCCGTGACCATGTAGCCGTCCCGCCAGCGCACCCGCAGGCGGCCGTGCCGGGCCAGCAGCACGACCGTGCCGAGGACGACCGGGTGGGCGCAGATCAGCACCGGGTCGAGGCGCGGCGTGCCGAGCGGCGGGACGTGTTCGAGCCGGTCGACGACGATCTGCACGGCCTCGCCGCCGGGCGTGACGGCCTTCGGGTCGTCGTCGACGGGGACCAGGTGGCTCGCGGCCTTCGCCGAGGTGACCACCACGCCGTCCTGCCCGGCGGCCTCGGTGATCCAGCCGTGGCCGTGGCCGTGATCGGGGCCGTCGGCAGAGTGGCCGGGGTCCGGCGGGGGGTCGTCCGAGCGCGGCGGCCACCAGGCCCGCCACCCCGGCGAGCCGAAGAGCGTGGGGAACGGCGCGGCCCCGGTCAGCTGCAGCCAGCCGTTGCGCAGCAGGCCCGAGCCGGTCACCGACCCCGACAGCATGCGGGCCAGGCCCGCCCCGCTGAGCAGCGGCCCGGCGGCGTGCCCGGCGGCCGTGAGCAGGTCCGCGGTCGGCGGCCAGGCGTCGCCTTCGCCGGGCAGCCCGAACCCGGGGCCGTCGAAGGCCCGCTCCCACAGCGGGGTGCCGTCGATCACGGTCACGTCGGGGGCCAGCCGGCCCCGCCGCCGGGCCAGCACCGGGACGTCCATGTGGACGTGCAGGCGGGGCACGTCGGGGGAGAGGGCGGCCAGCGCCGCCGCGCCCAGGCCGCCGCCGTACCCGATCGCTCCGTTGTCGCCGAGGTCCAAGGCGTCGGCGACGGCGTGCCGCAGTGCCCGGGCGATCGCCCTGGCGGGGTCGGACGGGCGGCCCACGATGCGCCTGGCCCCGGCGGCCAGCTCGGCGAGGTCGAGCTCGTCCATGGTGAGCCGCTCGCGCTCGCCCGTGATGGTCAGCGTGGTGCCGCAGGCGAGCTGGAAGACGCCTTCGTACGGGGTGAGCGGCATCGGCGGCGGCTGCCCGGCGAGCGTGGCGGCGACGGCGGCCGGCCAGATCTCGGGGCGGGGGCCGGCCAGGTGCGCCACGTCGGTCGAGAAGCGCACCACGCGACCCTCGGGGCCGGTGGCGGTGGCGTAGTAGAGCCGGGCCTGGGAGAGCGCGCCCCTGCCGAGGGTGCCGGTGGCCGGGTCGGCCCAGGTGCGGGCGAGGCGGCCCACCGAGGCGAAACAGCCGACGGCGGGCGGCGCGGAGCCGGGGGGCACGGCGCGCCGTTCACCGCAGGAACAGATCGTCTCGACGGTCATGCGGGCCGAGGTGGCCGTGCCGGAGAAGCCGATGACCGTGCCCCCCACCGGACACGCCGCCACGCCCGGCGGCGACCCGACGTCCGTCATGGCATATCTCCGGCGTACCGGATCCGTGCATCAATTGGCACATTCACTGCAATCTCCAACCGGTGCCGCCAATTCGGACGGCTATTTCTCCTGGACGGGACCGCAAGTCAGCAGAACCTACGCCGGATGCCGTGTCAAGGTGCCTTTCTTAAAGCCGAGTTATTTTAGCTGCTTGAACCGCAGCCCAGGCCGACGCAAAGATATCCGGCTGTGTTGTTGCCCGCCCATTTACCGGCCGGCATGCCAGAATTCGGGCGGGGTCGGCGCGGCCGGTCCCGGAGGTGAAGGGGACAGGGCATGCACAGCGGTGGTCAGCGGCTGACGCCGGGCGCGGTGCGGCGGTTGCTGGCGTTCGGGGTGGCCATGGGCTGGCGGGCCGACCGGCGCAGGGTCGTGATCGTCGCGGTGACACAGGTGGTGCAGTCGATCGGTCTCGGCGGCATGCTCCTCGGCGGGCGCGAGGCAGCGCAGGGCCTCATGGGCTCTGAAGGCGCAGGTGCCGACATGGTGCGGGTCGGCACGTCCGCGCTGATCGTCCTGGCGCTGGCGTCGCTCAACAGCATCCTCACCCTGGTGGGCCGGCATCACCAGTCGGTGCTCCGCGTCGCCATCGAGCGCGACGCGGTCCAGTCGGTGACCGCCACGGCCTCGCGGGCCGACCTGCTCCACTTCGAAAGCCCGGGTTTTCACGACAATGTGAAAATGGCGCTGGTGGCCGCGCAGATTCACGCGCCCAATCTGCCGCTCGCCGTTATGACGATCACCCGCACGCTATTCGCGTTCGTGGCGATCGCGGGCACCCTCATCACCATGGCGTGGTGGCTGCCGCCGCTGCTCGTCGTCGCCGCGATCCCCTCGGTGCGGGTGGCGCTCTTGCAACAACGCGCGCATTTCGACCTGCATCGCGACCTGACCGAAAACCAGCGGACCGCCGTATATCTCACCCAACTGCTCACCGGCCGCGAAGAGGCCAAAGAACTGCGCGCGTTCGGCCTCGGCCGGGTCTTCTTCGACCGCCTGGCGGCCTGCTACGAGCGCACCCTCGGCGGCGAGATCGCGCTGCGCCGCCGGTTCCTCGGCAAGGACATTCGCGCCCGCCTCGCCGGCAACGCCGTGGCCGCCGCCGTCATCGCCGGGCTGATCACGGCGGCGACCACGGGCAGGCTCGACACCGCCGCGGCGCTGATCGCCCTCGCCGGCCTGCTCATCGGAGTGCAGTACGGCATCATGATCACCTCCGTGCTGGGCTCGTCCGGCGACTCCATCCGCTACCTGAACGCACTGCGCGTCTTCACCGGCGGCATGACCACACCACCCGCCCCGCCGGCCGTCGAGCGGCGCCCCTTCACGGCGGTGCGCGCCGAGCACCTCACCTTCAGCTACCCCGAGGCGCCCCGCCCCGCGGTCGACGACGTCACGGTGGAGCTGCGCGCGGGCGAGGTCGTCGCCCTCGTCGGCGAGAACGGCTCGGGCAAGACCACCCTCACCAAACTGCTCACCGGGCTGTACTCCCCCGACCAGGGCCGGCTGCTGGTCGACGACCGGCCGGTCACCGACCCCGCCCGCCTGCGCGCCCTGTCCACCGTGCTGTTCCAGGACTACCTGCGCTACAAGCTGTCCGTCGCCGAGAACATCGAGCTCGGCGACCCCACCCACCTCGGCGACGCCGAAAGGGTCGCCGGGGCCGCCCGGCGGGCCGGCGCCGAGCAGATCATCGAGGCCCTGCCGGGCCGCTACGCCACTCGCCTCGGCGCCGAGTTCACCGGCGGCACCGACCTGTCGCTCGGGCAGTGGCAGCGCGTCGCGCTGGCCCGCGCGTTCTTCCGCGCCGCGCCGCTCGTCGTGCTCGACGAGCCGACCGCGGCGATGGACCCACGCGCCGAGGCCGACCTGTTCGCCCGCATCCGCGAGCTGTTCGCCGGCCGCACCGTGCTGCTGATCTCCCACCGCTTCTCCAGCGTCCGCTCGGCCGACCGCATCTACGTCATGGATCACGGCAAAATCATCGAATCCGGCACACACGACACCCTCATGGCCGAAGACGGCGTCTACGCCGAACTCTTCCTGGCCCAGGCCGCCGCCTACCTCGACGCGCCGCCCACGCCACCAGAACCCGCCAAAGCGCCCTGAACCCCGTCTCCCACGGCCGTTCCCCCCCCATCGGGCACACAGCCCGACGGCCCGTGAGGAGACGGGCTTAGGATGCTGGAGATGAGACGACGACGGCCGACGACGGCGCTCGCCGCCGCGCTGCTCGTGACGGCCCCGCTTTTGACGGGGTGCAGCCAGAGCGGCGACCGGCCCGAGCCCGCAAGTTCGGGCTCCCCGAGCGTCTCGGCCCCAGCGGTCACGTCCTCGGCGGCGGCTCAGGCCCCGGCCCCCGGCCTGCGTCCCTTCTACGGCCAGCGCCTCGCCTGGTCCGACTGCGGCGGCGGCTTCCAATGCACCCAGCTGGCCGTCCCGCTCGACTACGCCAAGCCGTCAGGCGAACAAATCAAGATCAGCGTGACCCGGCTGCCCGCCACCGGCGAACGCATCGGCTCGATCGTCGTCAACCCCGGCGGCCCCGGAGCCTCCGGCGTCCAATACGCCAGATCGGCCACGTCGATCCTGTCCGCCGACGTCCGCGAACGCTTCGACGTCGTCGGCTTCGACCCGCGCGGCGTCGGCGACTCGGCCCCCATACGCTGCCTCGCCCCGGCCCGCCTCGACCATTTCGTCGGCCTCGACGCCACCCCCGACACGCCCGCCGAGGTCAAAGCCCTGGAGGCCGGCGCCCGCGAGTTCGCCAAGGGCTGCGAAGCCAAGTCCGGGGCCCTGCTGCCCCACGTCGGCACCGCCGACGCCGCCCGCGACATGGACGTGCTGCGCGCCGCCCTCGGCGACAAGGGCCTGACGTACCTCGGCAAGTCCTACGGCACCTACCTCGGCGCCGTCTACGCCGACCTGTTCCCCAAGCGGGTGCGCGCCCTCGTCCTCGACGGCGCCCTCGACCCGTCCCTCACTCCCATCGAGACCAACGAGGAACAGGGCCGCGGCTTCGAACGCGCCTTCAAGGCGTTCCTCGAAGACTGCCTCGACGACGAGTCCTGCCCGTTCACCAGTAGCGACGTCGACGGCGCCCTCAAAGAGTTCCAGGACTTCCTCGAACGCACCGACCGGCACCCCCTGAGCAACACGCTCGGCGACGCCCGCGAAGTCAGCGAAGCCTGGGCCGTCCTGGGCGTCGTCACCCCCCTCTACGACCGCGAGTCCTGGCCCGTCCTCCGCCAGGCCCTCGCCCAGGCCTTCAAAGGCGACGGCACCTACCTGCTCCGCATCGCCGACCTCATGGTCGACCGCCACTCCGACGGCACCTACTCCAACCAGACCGCGGCCAACACCGCCATCAACTGCGTCGACCACCCCTACCCGCGCACACTCTCGGCCTACCAGCAGGCGGCGGCCGCCTCGGCCAAAGAATCCCCCCGCTTCGGCGAATACATCATGTGGGGCTCCCTGCCCTGCGCCTACTGGCCCGTGAAGACCACGGCAAAGGACAAGCCCCTGCACGCCGCCGGCGCACCCCCCATCGTGGTCGTAGGCACCGAACGCGACCCCGCCACGCCGTACGAATGGGCCAAATCCCTGGCGTCCCAGCTGAAGTCCGGCGTCCTCATCAGCTACGACGGCGACGGCCACACCGCCTACGACACCGGCTCCACCTGCGTAGACCGCCTGGTCGACGACTACTTGATCAACCAAACCCCACCGGCCGACGGCACCCGCTGCCCCAAGGTCCACTAAGCCCCCCGCCCCCGGCCCACGAACCCCCGCGGAACCTGTAGACTCAACCCGACCACAAGGCCAGCCGCCTTAGCTCAGTCGGCCAGAGCGACGCACTCGTAATGCGTAGGTCCGGGGTTCGATTCCCCGAGGCGGCTCCACTCTCACCAGCGCGCCCTTCGTTCGTCGAGGGCGCGCTTTCGTCTCCCAGCTGCACTTCCAGTTGGACCGCCCCGGCGAAGTTGGAGGCTAGATCGGCTGGCTCTCGACCGGTGCCGGGGCTGTGCCACGTGACCGGTGGAACGCTTCCTCGTACTCGCGCGGGGGAATGTTCCCGCAGTAAGAATGTATCCTTTCGGCGTGGCGACGGGCGGCCGGCGGTGAGCGGCCACCTGCTCAACCGGCTGCGCGAGAGCGCCGAGCACGCGGCGCGGGAGGCCGAGGCCGCCGAGTCCCCGCCCGGCGTCGGCGCGATCGCCGGATCGGCCACGATCTCCCCGGATCGTGCACCGATCGTGGTGTCCGCCACCGCGACAGCGTCTGTGACGAACCTCGGTCCAGGCCGTAGGCCCGCAGGGTCTCCACCAGCGGCAGCCCGTCCGCCTGGCAGACGGACCCCACATCACCACCGGACATCACCATCTTGGTCATCCGGCCGGTGGTCTTCATGTGAAAAGAGCTCCAGAACTCGGGCGGATAGGACCTTCAACAAGCTCCATCTGCCCAGTTCAAGAGTACTTTTCTCGTCTAACGACCGGCTCGGCACTGATCCGTCACGGAAGCCGAGGTTTGTCTGACCGATGGTTGCCCGTCGGTGGGTGCCGTGGTCTTATCCGAGGCCGAGCCAGGAGGCGAAGGTGCGTAGTTGTTCGCTGGGGCGGGCCTCGGCGCTTGCGATGGTTTGCACTAGTTCACGGGCCATTGGGTGGATTTGGACCTGTTGAGGGGCCGCCTTTCGGGCTCGGCGCAGGGCGTCGAAGGCTCGGCTGCGGTCGCCGTAGTAGTACCAGGCGCGGGCCACGTCGATCCAGTGGTGGCCGGCTCTCGCGGGTGGCAGGTCACGTGGGAACTCCCGGTACAGGGGGAGAGCGCGTTCGACCGCTTTGGCCCCGTCTTCCAGTTCGACGGCCGCCGAGACGGCGTGGAGTGCCACGTTGGACGGGCCGAACTCCATGCCGTAGTGATTCGGGGACGGGTCGGGGAGGAACGTCGTGGCGTGTTCGGCCTGCCGTAGGTGCTCGTCCGAGAGGTTCGCGTCGCCGGAGCGGGCGGCGAGAATCGCCGAACGCAGGTGCAGGGAGCCGTAAACGGATATCGCGGCGGGGTGCATCTGTCGTGGGTCGTCGCCGAGGTCGCGGCGGGTCTGCTCCATGAGCCGGAGCCCTTGGCGGTGGGCCGCGACGCCGAGCAGGGACACGCCGCGCGACCACTTGGTGCGGGCGACGCGGAGCGGGTCCCGGCTCAGGTGGGCTTCCCGTTCGATGCGGTCGAGGACGGCGCTGCGCATGTCCTGGTAGCCCGGCATGTGCGCGAGCGCCGACGCGCCGCCGTACGCCTCGGCGAGCGGCCCGTGCAGCTCGGGGTCGTCGCTGTCGTGGATCGCGATGGCGAGTTCTTCCAGCAGAGGCGGCAGGATCTCCCCGAGCCGCATGTACCTGGCCTGCCGGCCGAGGTCGGACGCCTCCTGGACGTCGCGGCGAAGGTCTGCCACTGGTCGGGGAGGCGGTGCGTCGTCCGGGGGAAGATCGTGGGTGAGCAGGGCGCGGCGAAGCGGCTCGATGGTGGCCTGGAGCCGCTGGGCCTGGTTCGCGTCCTGGTAGGGCTGCCCGGTGATGCGGGGAATGTCGACTTTGAGGGCGCGTGCCACCGCACCGACGAACGCAGGGCTGGCGGGCGCGTGCCCGGATTCCACCTTCGTCAGCAGGCTGTAGGAGACGTGCGCGCGGGCGGCGAGTCCGCGTTGGCTGTAGCCGCGTAGCTTGCGTAATGCGGCGACCCGGGCGCCGATCGTCTCGGCCATGTCTCTCGCTTTCACACGCTTTGAAAGCTCGCTTCCGCCCTTCAGTATGACGTGGTCTCCCATGACGCACTGTGATACCTCGAACACATCTGTGGCCGCGCAAGCGCCATTCTCGTCATGCGTATGTCCGGGGGTTCGATTCATCCTGACCGGCAGCGGCACTGACGGCCCGACCCCTCTCGCGGAGGCCGCGGCCGCCTTCGACAGCCTCCTGCGTCAGATCGTGGGCGGTCAGATCCATGTCGACATCACGACCGCGCCACTGGCCGACGTGGAGAAGACCTGGACGCAGCCTGACAACGGCCGCCGCGTCGTTCACGTCCCCTGAAGCATCCCTCCGGCCGCCTCGACCAGGTCGGACCGCTGTACTTCGACAATTGACGGCTTTCCGCAGTGGCGTCTGCGATTTCGCTGGTCGGCCAGCGGCGTGACGTGCATGAACCGCTGTGCAGCCTGAATGCTCACCTGGCGCTAGCTGTGGTGGGAGAGGTGACGCAGCACGATGGCGTTGATTCGTTCCGCCGTTTTGAAGTCGAGTTCGGTAACCATGTCGCCGGCCGTGTGCGTGGTCATCGTAAAGCGCAGGTGATCCCATCGGATGTCGATGTCGGGTCGGTGCTCTAGCTCGATCGCCGTCTTCGCGACCTCGGCCACGATTCGCATCGCCGTGTCGTAGTCGACGGTGAACGTGCGGGTGATCTCGGCGGTGTCGCCGGACCAGCCGGTTTCGGCGAGTCTTTCAACGACCTGTTCCTGGCTGAGGGGGGTTCTGAGGCTCACGTGCACCTCCGAGATCGCGCAGTAGCGCGTCAAGGTCCATGCCGGGTCGTTCCTGCGCCCAGGGTCTCATGCGGACGTGAAGCGTTTGCAACTCCCGGCGCATTCGTGCCGAGCCGGTCTCCTTCACGAGCACGCACACCTCGCGGGCGACATCGACGGGCATGCTCGGGCTCGCCGCCGGCCGCGAGGGCCTGCGCGAACCGGGCCCGGAACACGCCCAGGTCCCTGCGGGCTCCCGCCGGAAGGGTGGGAAGGATCTGCTCCCACAACTGCACTGCTGGCCTGGCGAGGTCGAGGCGGACGTAACAGGTGGCACGCTGCACGTCGAGATAGTGAGGCGTCAGCACTGCGCTGCCCCACGGGTACGGGTCGTCGACTTGGCCGAGGTGTTCAGTTGCCTCGTCCAGTAGGCGATCACATTGCTCGCGTGCGTCGTCGCCGCCCATCAGAGAGGTGCCGTGTGCGGCCTGCTGAAGGTTGAGGACCTGCACCTTCGGACAGAGTGCGGATTTCTGTATGAGCGCGGCCTGGGTCAGGTCGACGACGCCAGGGCCGTCGAGCATGTCGGCGTGCAGCATGGCCTTGTTGTGCAGAGCGAACCCGACAAGCTGCGAATCGTGGGAGCGGTGGGCGCGCTCCAGCGTCACGTCGTGCCAGTAGATCGAACGGCTGATGTCGCCGCCGTCCTGGTAGAGCCAGCCGATGAACGCCGAGTAACCGGCCGCGAGCGCCCACATGGTTCGGCGTAGTTCACCCCTCGCGGCTTCCGCGAGCTCGCACAGTAGTTGGTACTGCGAGACGACGATGGGGATCAGGCGAAGCGGCCCCAGGTGCCGGTCAGCGGCATAGTGCCCGGCGAGCTGGTCGCGGAAGTAGTCGGCCAGTTCGGGGGCCACCGGTCCGGAGCGGCGGCCGGTCGGCATGATCGCGGCGGCGTCAGGCAGGTTCGTCGCGTGGCCGGGAGAAGTCGCGTGGCCGGGAGAAGCAGCAGGGGAGGGGCGGGGCGTACGGCGAGGCGCCAGGTCGGCCAGGCGCCCGCCCGCGTCCAGGGCCGCGTCGAGCCGGTTCGCCAGTGCCGCCGAGGGCGGCTTGCGGTCATTGGCCACATGCGACAGATGACCCACGTCGTAATGGATCTCCCTGGCCAGACCACGCAGCGAGGTGCCGCGTTCGGCCATGAGCTGCCGCATCTTCTCGCCGAAGGTCGTCATCGTCGTCCCATCGTGAGGCGTTGGCCAGGCCGGGCGGCGTTGTCTTGCCGTGAGGCCAACGGCCAACACCTCCACGGTGACCCGGGCCATTGCTTTGATAGCGGAGCGTACACATACCGCTACCTGTTTCTGGGGTGGCTTCCTTGAAGGCGGGTCGGCCCTGGCGCTTCGAAGGCCGGGGCCCGGCCCGATGTGAGTGAGGTTCCGAGCAATGGTGGAGAGCAGGGCGGCGGTGGCGGCCACCGCTATCGGTGGGTGGCGGGTGTTCTGGAGTGATCGGGGCAGGGTGTGGGCCAGTCGGGAGAAGGCGTTCACCTATGCGGAGGAGTATGCCGGGGCGTATCGCACGGTGGACGCCGATGATCTGGGTGCTTTGCTGGCGCAGATCGTCGTGCAAGAGGAGATCGCCGAGCGTGCCAGGTCGGCGGGTGGTGAGGGGTGAACGTCGTTTCGGGGCCGTCGTGGTGGGTGCCGAGGGGACCTGAGTTCGCGTTGTATGCGATCGCGGTGACGGTGTTGCCGGCGGATTTGGTGGGTGGTGCAGCGGTCGAGCATGCCGCTGTGTGGGATCAGGCCGCGCCGGGGGAGGTGGTCACGTTGTGCGGCGTTTTCGGCTACCTGTTTCCGGCTGGGGGGGACCGGGGGTCCGTGGCAGGCGCCGTGGCCGCTTGATCCGGCGCATGCGTGTGTGTCTTGCCTCGCGGTGGCGAGGGCCGGGCGGTCGTGAAGCGCCCGGTCGATCGGCTCGGGGCGGTGGACGCGTGGCCGTCGCGTGGCGCGGCGAGGTCGGCGGCGTTGGGGGTGTGGTCTCGTTTGCGGCCGTAGGTGGTGTTGACCGTTCAGCCTCGGTCGTGCGGCGGGTTCTCGGTGCGGGGTCGGCTGCGTGCGGCTGAGCCGGTTGTGGTTGCGCGCGGGTCGTGGCGGGTGGGGGGCGGGCCGATGAGGCCGTGGAGGTGGGCGTAGGAGACGGCGTGGACGCGGTCTCTGAGGTTCAGTTTGGTGAGGATGCGGGAGACGTGGGTTTTGACGGTTTCGTCGCCTATGCCGAGGTGGTTGGCGATTTCGGCGTTGGTGTGTGCCTGGGCGAGGAGGAGGAGTACCTGGCGTTCGCGGGCGGTGAGGAGGTCCAGGTCGGGTGGGGCGGGGGGTGGGGCGATGCCGTCGGCCAGGCGGGCGCTGAGGCGGCGGGTGACCGAGGGGTCGATGAGGGTGTCGCCTCGGGCCGCCACGCGGATGGCGGCGATCAGTTCCTCCGGGGGGAGGCTTTTCAGCAGGAAGCCGCTGGCTCCTGCTCGCAGGGCGCGGTGGACGTACGTGTCGTTGTCGTAGGTGGTCAGCAGGATCACCTTGGTGGTGTTGGCCGGGTCGGCGAGGATCGTCTCCGTGGCGCGGAGGCCGTCGATGCGGGGCATGCGGATGTCGATGATGGCGATGTCGGGGCGGAGCCGGTGGACTTCGCTCAGGGCGGTGCGCCCGTCGGACGCCTCGCCCACGCATTCGAGGTCGGCCTGGGTGTCGAGGATCGCGCGCAGGCCGGAGCGGAACATGGCGTGGTCGTCGGCGATGAGGACGCGCAGGGTCATGGCGGGTCCAGGGGGAGGGTCACGGTGGTGGTCCAGGTGCTGCCGTCGGGGGCGGGTCCGTAGCCGGTGGAGCCGCCGAACATGGCGGCACGGCTGCGGATGCCCTGCAGTCCCCGGTGCGGCGAGTCGGCTCGGGTGCGTGTTCCGGTGGCGATGGGGTTGGTGGCGGTCACGGTGAGGGCGGCGCGATCGTAGCGCAGTTCGATGTCGGCGACGCCGTCGGCGCCGTGCCGAAGGGCGTTGGTGAGCATCTCCTGCACGATGCGGTACACCGCGATGTCCAGGGACTCCGGCAGCCGGGACGGAACCCCGTGGACGGTCACCCGGGCGTGCAGGCCGACGGCGCGGACGCTGTCGAGCAGTTCGGGGAGGTTGTCCAGGCCGGGCTGGCTGTCCTCTCCCGGCAGGTTGCCGTGCAGCACGTCCAGCAGGCGGCGCAGGTCGAGCATGGCGGCCCGGCTGGAGACCTCGACGGCGGTCAGCGACGTGGTGAGGTCCTGGGAGTCGGGCGCCGCCGCGGCCCGCAGCCGGGCCACTCCCGCGTGGACGCCGATGGCGCTGACGTGGTGGGAGATCACGTCGTGCAGGTCGCGGGCGATGCTGCTGCGTTCTTCGGCGATGGCCGCGGCGAGGGCCTGCCGGGCTTCGCGCTGTTCGCGGGCGGCGCGCTGTTCCAGTTCGGCGAGGTACGCGCGGCGGGTGGTGGTGTAGCGGCCGACGAGCCAGGGCAGCAGCGCGTCGGTCGTGGCGTTCACCAGGATCGGCCCCCCTTCGACGTGCGCGCCTCCGAGGGCCTGTCTCGCGGCGGTGCCCGCCGCCAGGCAGACCAGGGCCGTCACCGCCGGCCAGCGGTTCAGCCAGGCGCCGGCCCGGTACGCGGAGATGAGCAGGCCCGCGCGGTTCAGCAGCGGCACGGGGGCGTGGTCAGGGTGCGGCACGGCGCCGAGCACGGCGACGGCGACCCAGGTGCCTCCAACCGTGACGATCGCCTGGACGACGGCGACCACTCCCGATAGGCGGGGCGGGCAGGCGAGCCCGGCGTCGGCGAGCACGATCGCCGCCAGCATGCCGCAGCGCCATCCCACCGGGATCGACGAAAAGCCGGGGTAGAGGCGGAAGAACAGGCAGTCCACCGTCAGGGTGATCGCGGCGATCACGATGGCCTGGCGCGTCAGCGACCCGCTGACGTCGCGGACGCGAGGGGGCCGCCCGGCTGCGCGCCCGTCGTCTTTCTCCCTGCCGGGCACCGGCGCCCCTTCCGTCCTTCCGCTCGGGCGGCCGTCTCACCTGCGGAGGCGGCCGTGGTTTCCCATCATGGCCGGTCGGGGCCGTGGGCGGGTCCCCCGCCCGGGGGACTCCGCATCCCCTGTCGCCGTGACGACGGCTGCGGGCGGCCTTCCCTACGCTGCCGCGCACGATGAACGACAGCACCGCCCGTACGACGCCACCCGGCCGCCCCCGGCGCACGGCTCACCGCGCCCGGCGGCGGATCGGCGTCGTGCTCGCCGTGCTCGCCGTCCTGCCGGGCGTCCTGGGTCTGCTGCTGATCATGTGCGCGGCCGGGGCAGAGGCCGACACCGACGCCGGGGGTGACCTGCACATCGCCCAGACGCTCGGCGATCGTGAGCTGACGGTCGTTCTGCGCCGGGTCACCGGTGTGCCCGGCCCGTTGCACGTGGACGTGATCACGCACGCGGGTACGGCGGCCGGTCGTCTCACGCTCGGTCTGACGCCCACGGGGGTCTCCACGTCGGCGTCCGCCGGCTCCGCGTCGGGCACGACCGTCGACACCGCCGTGATCGCGCTGGGCGGGCGGCCGGGGACCTTCTCCGCGGTGCTGGACGTGCCCCAGGCCGGCCCGTGGGAGCTGTCGCTCGGCGACGGGAAGCGAACCGCGACGATTCCCTTCGTCGTGTCCAAGCACGCCGCCTCACCGGCGGAGACCACGGTCTACGTGGGTTTCGGCGGTGCCGGGGTGCTCGTTCTCGGCACCGTCCTGGTCGCCGTGCGGGTGCGCCGTGCCTGGTGGACGCTGGTGCCGGGCGGCGGGCTGGTCGCCTGCCTGGCGGTGGCGCTGACCGGCGCGCTGCTCTCCGCCGGGCTTCCGCCGCCGCCGTCGCAGGGCGGGCAGGTCGACGCCACGATCGACGGGGCAGGCGATCCCTACGCCCATGTCGGGCCGTGGACCGCGGACTATTCGCGCCCGCCGGCGACGCTGCTGCTGCGGTCGTCCACGAACCGCGCGGGCGAGGTCGCCGACCTGCGGCTGACCCTGTCCGACGCGTCCACCGGCCTGCCCGTGGACGATGTCGTGGCCCACGACGGCGCGCTGCTGCACATGCTGGTCATCGGGCCGTCGGGACGGCTGTGGCACCTGCACCCCATCCGCGTCGGCCCCGGCGTGTTCGAGGTGCCGCTGGCCCTGCCCGAGGCGGGCCACTACGCGGTCTCCGCCGAGTTCGCGCGCCGGGGCGGCGGAGTGCAGCAGCTCCGCTCCGCCACCGGCATCGACGCGGTGCCCGGGCCCGGGTCGGCGGCGCGGACCGCGTCCGGCGAGGTTCCGGCACCGGCGGGGACCGGCTCGCGGACGGTCGCCGGGGTGGGCGTACGGCTGACCGCGTCGCCGCTGGTGGCGGGCAGGGCCGCCGTGCTCACCGCCCGCGTGGGAGAGACGGCGACCCTGCAGCCCTGGCTCGGCATGCTCGGACACATGATCGTCGTCGGCCCGGTCGCGCGCGGCACGCCGGTGGGGACGGCGGCCCAGGACGCCCCGGTGTGGGGCCACTCCCACTCCATGGGCGCCATGCCGGACTCCATGGGCGCCATGCCGGACTCCTTGGGCGCGGTGCCGGACGGTGCCGGCGACGGGAGCGGCCTCGCGGACGCCGACGGCATGAGCGGCATGGCGGGCATGTCGCACATGGCGGGGATGGGGGATCATTCGTCGGCATCGTCGTCCTCGTCATCCTCGTCGGGCATGCGCTCGATGAGCGGGCTGATCTCGATCAACGGCGGCAGCACCGCCGACGAGACCGTCGCCGCCTACGGTCCCGACATCTCGTTCGTCTACACCTTTCCCGCCGCCGGCTACTACCGCGTCTGGATCCAGGCCGAACGTGACGACACCATCCTGACCGTCCCCTGCCTGCTGCACGTCACCGGCGCTCCGGAGGAGGCTCCGTGAGCCGGCGCGTGCCGGCGCCCGCCGTGCGGTCCTTGGTGGCCGCGGTGCTCCTGTCGGCGATCCTGCTCACCGCGCTGTCGGTCCGGGCGCTGTGGGCGCCGTGGTCGGGCGAGGCACGGCCGGCGTCCGAGAATCCCCCACGGGGGGCGGTGACGCTCACGGGCGGCAGCGGGCACGACGTGGTGATCCTCACGGTCGCCGCGCCGGTCACCGGCATGACCGCGGTCGACGTCCGGCTCGTGCCGCGCGACGGTGCGGCGGGCGGCCGGGCATCGCCCTCCGTCACGGTGTCGGCCGTGCTGCCGACCGCCGGTCACGCGGTCCCCGGCTTCGCCGCCGCGCCCGTGGGCGACGGCCGCTACCACGTGGCCGGTCTGCCGCTGATGATGCCCGGCCGCTGGGAGTTCGTGGTCGCCGTCGAGGGCGGCGGCCGCCACGACCGGCTGCTCTTCCCGCTCACCGTTCCCCGCTGAACACGCCCCACCAACGCAGAGAGGCAGCGCCGATGACATCCGCGTCCACGCCGACCAGTGCAGGCCGGCCGTCCCCTCCCGACCGGCCACCGGAGCCCCAGCGGGCCGCCGGGGCGGGCGCGGCGGGGGCGTTCACCGTGCTGGCCGGCACCCTCATGTCGCTGATCGGCACGAGCTGGGACATCCAGTGGCATGTCGACGTCGGCCCCGACACCTTCTTCACGCTTCCCCACCTGGTGCTGTACTCCGGCAGCGCCGTCGCCGGCATCGCGAGCCTGGTCATGGTGCTGCGCGCCACGTTCGCCCAACGCGCCGGACGTCCCGCCGACCCCGCCGCCGGCGGCGGCCCGGTCCGGGTGCTCGGCGGCACGTTCACCGCGCCCCTCGGGTATCTCGTCGCCGGAACCGGCGGCGCGCTGTTCCTGCTGTACGGCCTGCTGGACCTGTGGTGGCACTCCCTGTACGGCTTCGACGCGGTGCTGAACTCCCCGCCGCACGTCGCCCTGTTCATCTCCATCAGCCTGACCATGGTGGGCTGCGTCATCGTCTTCTCGGCCGCCCGCGCGCGGCGCTGGGGCCGGGTGGGGCTCGTCTTGACCATTCCGGTGCTGATGACGTTCGCGCCCATGACCGTCAACGCCTTCAACGGGCTGCGCCTCCCCGTCGACCCCAAGTTCGCGGGCACCGTATTCTTCGCCGTCTGTTTCGTGCTCGTGGGCGTGTTCACCCTGCGTCGCGGGCGGGTGGCCCTGTCCATCGCGGTCGCGCTCGGCGTGCTGCAGCTGTTCCTCTGGTGGTTTGCGCCATGGGCGACGGAACACTACGCGGACTCGGTGGGGCT
The DNA here is from genome assembly GCA_044507605.1 of Actinomycetales bacterium. Lineage (GTDB taxonomy): Bacteria > Actinomycetota > Actinomycetes > Streptosporangiales > Streptosporangiaceae > Thermopolyspora. The sequence continues at coordinate 25,538 of JBIQJI010000021.1, forward strand.
GCCCCTGCGCGACAACCTGCTGGACCTGTTTCCGCAGCTCGCCTCCGGCATCCCGATGTTCATGCTCGCGTCGGCGCTGGCGATGGAGGCGCTGCTGGGGCTGGGGCGCCGGCGCGGCTGGTCGGTGCGCCGGCTGCCCCAGCTCACCGGTGCGGCCGGCGGCCTGGTGGTCGCCCTCTCCATGGTCGTGCAGACGTCGATGTTCCGCGGCGGGGTGGGCGGCGGGCCGATGGGACGGGCCGGCACGTCCGTGACCGGGCTGGTGGCCGACGCGGTCATCGGGCTGGTGTTCGGCGCCCTCGCCGGTCACCTCGCCGTGCGCTTCGCCGTCCTGCTGCACCTCGACACCCCCGCCGCCGACCAGGAAGGCCGCTGACCCATGCGCCCCGCAACGCCGCCCCCGCTACGGGCCCGCGCCCGCGCCCTGCTCCTCGCCCTGTGCGCCATGGCCGCAGCGATCGTGCTCTCGGCCGCGCCGGCACCGGTGTACGCGGCCGACGAGCCCGAGCATGAGTACGCACCGGTCGAGATCGTCCACACCGAGCAGGTGCAGGCCGGCCCGTACCGTCTGATCGTGGGCTTTTCCACGTGGCCGCTGCGGGCGATGCAATCCCTGGACTTCACGTTCGTCCCGGCCGGCGGCCTGACCGGCAAATCCGGCATGCTCAGCATGGCCGGGCCGGGCATGAAGCCGGGGATGCGCCAGGTGAGCCGGCTGGTCCGCCACCCGCGCAAGCGGTCCGTCTGGGGCCTGGACGTCCGGGCCCTGCCCACGCCCGGAACGTGGACCTTCACCTTCATGATCGACGGCCCGAAGGGCCGGGGCACGGGCACCCTCGGCGGCATCACCGTGCTCGACCAGCCCGGCCCTCCGCTGGCGCTCAGCTGGACCCTGTGCGCCCTACCCGTCCTCGGCCTGATCGCCTTCCTGATCGTCGCCTGGCGACGCCACCGCCCGTCCCGCCACCTCGCCGTGGTGGGCGTCTGGACCTGAACCACCGGTGCGGGCTTCGCGCGTGATGAGCGTGAAGAAGGCCCGGACGTCCTCGGCGAGCAGGTCCGGCACCTCCATCGCGGCGAAATGGCCGCCGCGATCGAACTCCGACCAGTGCCTGATGTCGTACACCCGCTCGGCCAGCGGCCGCACCGACAGCGTGATGTCGTGCGCGAACACCGCCACGCCGAGCGGCACCGGGCACGGTCTCAGCCCTCGCGGAGTCTCGCGGTGCAGCCGGGCAGAGGAGGCGGCGGTGGCGGTCAGCCAGTACAGCGAGACGTCGGTGAGGAGGCGGTCGTCGCCGAGCTGCGAGCGCGGGTCGGTCCACTGGGCGAAGCGCTCGGCGATCCAGGCCAGCTGGCCGACCGGCGAGTCGGTCAGCGCGTAGCCGACGGTCTGCGGGGTGGTGGCCTGCAGCGCCTGGTACGGCGGCCGGTTCGCCATCAGCCGCCGGACCTTGTCGAGCCGGGCCTCGTCCGCTTCGGACAGGTCGACGCCGGCGTCCGGGACGGGCGGGGTCGGCAGGTAGTTGACGTGCACGCCGACCACCCGCTCGGGTGCCACCGAACCGAGCACTATCGAGATGCCCGAGCCGAAGTCGCCGCCCTGCGCGCCGTAGCGCTCGTAGCCGAGGCGGCGCATGAGCTCGGCCCAGGCCCGGGCGACGCGGACGATGTCCCAGCCGCGTTCGTGGGTCGGCCCGGAGAAGCCGTATCCGGGGATGGACGGGATGACCAGGTGGAAGTCGCGTGACAGCGGCTCGATCACGTCGAGGAACTCCAGGAACGAGCCGGGCCAGCCGTGGGTGAGGATCAGCGCTAGTGCGTCCGGTCGCGCGGACCGGACGTGGACGAAGTGGATGTTCTGCCCGTCGATCTCGGTGGTGAAGTGGGGCGGCTCGTTGAGCCGGGCCTCGTGTGCACGCCAGTCGTAGCCGGTGCGCCAGTAGCCGGCGAGCTCCTTGAGCCGGGCGAGCGGGAAGCCGTAGTCCCACCCGGCGCCGGCGACCTCGTTGGGCCAGCGGGTGCGGGCGAGCCGGTCGGTCAGGTCGTCGAGGTCGGCCTGGGGGACCGCGATGCGGAACGGCTTGATCAGGGTCGGCGTCGTGCCGAAACTCATTCGGGCTCCAAATGTTTGTCGCACTAACGTTTATCCTCCGAACGGTAGCACGATCGTTGGTAGCACAAACGATTAGGGGTAGGCTTGCCGCATGGAGAACCGGTCCGAGCAGGCCACCGCCGAGTGGGAGAACCAGCCCAGCTGGCTGCTCACCCAGACCGCCAACCACGCGCACCGCCTGCTCGCCGACGGGTTCGCGGCCGTCCAGGCCCGCGGCTACCACTACCGCCTGCTGGCGACGCTGGACAGGTTCGGCCCGGCCAGCCAGGCCGAGCTGGGCCGCCGCAGCGGCATCCACGTCAGCGACATGGTCGCGACGATCAACGAGCTCGCCGAGCGCGACCTGGTCGAGCGTGCACCCGACCCCTCCGATCGGCGGCGCAACATCATCTCGCTGACCGCCGCAGGCAAGCGACAGCTACGGCGACTGGAGAAACAACTGGCCGATTGCCAGGACCAGCTGCTGGCCCCCCTGTCACCCGAAGACCGGCAGCGGCTGACCGATCTGCTGACCACGCTGCTCGACCACCACAACCGGCGAACCGGCACGCCCGCGCTGTGACGTTAGGCGTCAGGCGTGAGGCGGTGTGGAGCCGGCCTCGGGTGCGGGCGGCCGGTCGGCGGGGAACAGGATCGCGCTGAGCAGGTACGGCCTGCGGTCCGGTGAAGGGGCGTTGCCCAGCCGGTCGCCCAGCACCGCGAGCAGGTCGGCCGCCATCTCGCCGAGCTCATCGGGGCTGAGCCACAGGGTGCCCTGCCGGTAGGAGACCGAGTCGGCGACCGGGTCGGCGCCGTCGCGGTCCAGGTAGGCGTTGAACTCCGCGATCAGCACGGCCATGGCGGCGGCGAAGGCCCGGCGGTGGTCGTCGAGCGACATCGTGGCGGTCGCGCCGGCGTCGATCGTGGGACGGTCGCGGCGCAGCCGGTAACTGCGCTCGACGGCGCCGCGCACCCGCTGCTCGCCGTCCACCTCCAGGAAGCCGCCCTCGGTCAGCTGCGCGACCTGCCGGTACATCGTGATCTTCGGGATCTCGGGCATTCGGGCGCACAGCTGCGCGATGGTCAGCGCGCCTCCCGCGGACAGGGCGTGCACGATGCGCAGCCGCACCGGGTGCAACAGCTGCTCGACGACGTCCATGGCTCAACGGTTTCATATCCGATACCGTTATCAAAAATGAAAATGGTCGTGAGGGGAGGCGGCATGCGTCACATGCCGGGCCGGACGGTGCCGGTCAACGGGCGGCACGTCTACATCGAGGAGTCCGGCGAGGGACCGGACACGATCGTGTTCGAGGCGGGCGCCGGCTGCGGCCGGACCTGCTGGGACCCGGTGCTGCCGCTGCTGACGGACCAGGCACGGCTGATCACCTACGACCGCGCCGGACGCCCCCTCAGCGGCGCCGTCACCCGGCGGCTCGGCATCGACGACCTGGCCGCCGACCTGGTCACGATGACCGAGGCCGTCGTGCCGGGCGAGTTCGTGCTCGTCGCGCACAGCATGGGCGGCCTCGTCGCCCGCCGCGCCGCCGAACAACTGGGATCCCGCCTGCGGGGCCTGCTGCTCCTCGACCCCACGCCCGAGACCGCCCCCGTGTACGACACGTGGGACCAGACCACCAAGAAGATCGACCGCATGCTGGCCGTCTCGCAGACGCTCGGCCGGATCCCCGCCCTGGCGCGGCTGTTCAGCGCGAACATCCGCCGCCTGTACCCCGCCGACACCTACCAGGCCATGCTCGCCGAAGACTTCACCCCCGTCGGCATCTCCCAGACCCGTACGGAAATGCAGGCGGTCGCCGCCGCCATCCCGCAGTTCCGCGCCCAGTCGCCCCGGCCCCCGAAATGCCCCACGATCACGCTGTCGGCGACCCACGCCGCCAAAGGCCGCGAGCGCCAGAACGCCGCCATCCGCGAACATCAGCGCCGCTACACCGAACACCTCCCCGACGGACACTACGAGGAGGTCTCCTCAGGGCACCTCATCCAGGCCGAACAACCCCTCCTCGTCGCCGACCGCGCAAGCGGCCTGCTCCGCACGACGCCCTGATCGGCCCACCCGCGACCGACACCACCGCCCGGCCTTGTCGGGACGACGCGCGACGGCGGGGAAAATCGCTGGCGGGCCGCCCGGCCGGAGAGCAGGATGACCAGAATGGGCGACGAACCACAGCGGTGGAGCAAGGCGACCGTCTACCCGGACATGTGGGCAGACCCGGATGAAGACCCCCGCGACAACGACCAGGCCAGCCCTGACGGCGAACTGGCGACACTGCAGGACTTCCTCAAGAACTACCGGCTGACCCTGCTGATGAAGTGCGAAGGACTCGACGCGGAACAGCTCGCCCGGCGGTCGGTGCCACCGTCGACCATGTCGCTGCTCGGCCTGCTCCGGCACCTCGCCAGTGCCGAGCGAGACTGGCGCGGCTGGACCATGCCCGGCGACCCCCCGGCGAAGCTGTACGGCAAGAGAGACGCCGACTTCGATGGCGCGGTCGCCGACCAGGCGGTGGTGGACGCGGCGTACGCCGACCTGGCCCGCGAACAGGCCGCCACCGACGCCGTGCTGGCCGAGCACCCCGACCTCGGCGAACGGCTGGGCAAAGACGCCATCTCCGTGCGCGAACTGCTCGTGCACCGCATCGAGGAGTACGCCCGCCACTGCGGCCACGCCGACCTGCTCCGCGAACGCATCGACGGCCGCGTGGGCCAGTGAGCCGCTGAACGCCGACCCGCCGGCGGCACCACCTACCGAACCCGCCCCAGATCAGCTGGAAAGTGCGGGTTCTCGATCACGCCGACCAACGTGCCGTCGGGAGCCTTGAGCGTGGCGGTGCGAATCCCGTTGCCGTAGTCGGTCACCGGGGCGTGCACGCTCGCCCCGGCCTCCCGCAGCGCGTCCGCCGCCCGACCGGCGTCGTCGACCCCCCAATAGGTGACCGGCCCCGGCCCGCTCTCGGCATGCCCATGCGGGTCGAGCGCGAGCTCATAGCCCCCGACATCGAAGCCCACGTAGAAGGGCTCGTCGAAGTAGGGCTCGACCCCGAGCACCATCGACCACCATCGCTTCGCGGTGGCCAGATCGTGCACGGGATAGATCACCGTGCGCAGTCCAAGGAACATGCCGGTCATGCTATTGAGCGACGCCGACACTTCCAGGTCCGCGGCTCTGGAGTCTTTGACACGCCACGTACGCGATCGCCGAAGGCGCAACCTCCGGTCGCCTGGCCTGCGAACGCCCTGACCGGCGCGGGGGAGAGCCGGAAATCCGCGCCATCGTCACCAACGGCGTCGAGACCTTCCTCCGCGCCTGCTAGTGATCTTTTTCGGGGAGCCCTCGCTAGGAGTCGGAGCTCGCGGTCTCCTCGTCGGAGGGGATCGCGATGTCCATCTTGGCGCCCCAGCCGGTCAGGCGAGCATCGGTGATGGTGGTCTTCCAGCGTTTGGCGCCGTTGTCCGTGCCGAGCGGTCCGGTCCGGGTGGTCCACACCCTGCGCACCAGTTGGTCCTTGCCCAACCAGATCCGCCACGAGACCTCGCGCTTGGCCTCCTTCCCCTTGGGCCCCTTGCCGGTGAAGCTGTACTGGTCGCGGTAGGCGGGAGAGATCTTGTAGAGCTCGCCCAGGGTGAGCGTCCCCTGGTAGATCGTGGTGCGAGTGCTGTCGTAGACGCCTCCGGCGTTCTTGGCCTCGGCCGTGGCCAATACCGCCTTCAGCGTGGCAGGCCGGACGAGGTCGATCCCGCCGGACTCGAGAAACGGACGGATCTTCTTGGACTCTGAGAGGACGACCCAACTCTTCCCCTCCGGAGCGGGGCAGAGCCAGCCCTGGCAGAACGTCCGGCCGTCGATCGTGATGAACCGCGGGGCGGGCTTGGGGACGCGATCGTCAGCAACGTCCAGGACATCGAGCGCCGCCACAGTTCCCTTGCCGAACTCGGCGCGGATTTTCTTCCGAAAAGCCGTCCTTTCCCCGTCTTCCCTGATATTGGTCGTGACCTCAGACATGGTCACGCCCCGGCCCTCGACGATCTGATGTCTGAGGGCGTCGGCAGGCCCGAACGTGGCCGTTCCAGCGCTCGCCGGGGTGACGGCTGCGGTCACCGCGAGGGACGCGGTCACCGCGACAATCGTCGTGCTGGCTGCTAATCGCACCATCCGCGCTCTCTCTATCTGTATCGGACGGACACCGCTGATCTTCTCGCCTTGGGGTCTCCGTGGAATCACGGGTGAACTCCGAAGGCATTCAGACTCAAATCACGAAACTTCGGCCTCGGGCCAGGCGCTGCTGAGGATTTCGGTGACGGTTTCGTCGGGGGACTGGTGGGAAGTGTCGAGCCAGAGGCCGATATGCGGGGTCTCGGTGCGGAGGCCGTGGTCGAGGGCCTCGATGGTCCAGCGGTCGTAGGCGGTCTTGCCGCGGGCCGCCTCGCGGGCGGCCACCGCTTCGGGGGTGGGGGCGAGGACGACGACGAGGAGGGGGCGTTGGCGGATCAGGCCGATCGTCTCGGTGAGGTGGGTGCCGAGGATGACGTCCTGGGCGACCACGGTGAAGCCCGCGCGGAAGTACTCGTCGCAGGTGAGGGCGGTCAGGCGGTGGCGTAGGCGCAACTGGCGGACGGCTTCGGGGGTGGGGTCGGGGGTCATGTCGGCCCGGCCGTTGATCACCATGCGGCGGTACAGGTCGCCCCGGACGTGCACCGAGCGGGGCAGGCGCTCGGCCAGCAGTTGGGCGATGGTCGACTTGCCGGCCGCCTGGATACCCGTGACGAGGATGATGGCCTGCCGGTGCGGTGGTGAGGTCAGGGCCGTCCTCCTGGTTCGATGGCTGTCGCAGGCCGGGCCGGGCTCGCGTTCAGCGGATCGTCGGATGTGGTGCCAGGGCGCCATTGTGGACGGTCGGCTGGTGAATCTCCCGAACAATGGGTTAGGTTGCCCGCGCTTCATCCGATTCTCACAGGAGGAGTGCGGCCTGTGCGGCAACTGCACAAGACCTTTCAGGCGATCGAGGTCGGCGACGGCGGTGACGGGCGGTGGGCCGCCTACGCCCGGGCCCTGTGGCAGGAGATGGAGGGCCTGCTGACCGAGGAGGGCCGGACTCCAGAGGGCGCGGACCGGGTTCGGGCGCTGTTCCGTGCGCACATGCCGGAACTGGTCCCGGTGCTGGACCGCCTGGCAGGCCAACTCGACCGGCCCGAGGCGGAAGTCTTCCTCACCCACGCGGCACTGCGGCCGTTCTCCCAGGCCTGCACCCAGATCGGCCAGAACGGCACTCTGCTGCGCAACTATGACCTACGGCCCGATCAGTGCGAGGGGACCATCGTCTCCTCCTGCTTCCTGCGCCCCGTGATCGGGATGCAGGACATGCTATGGGGATTGCTGGACGGGATGAACGACGCCGGTCTCGCGATCTCGCTCACCTGGGGCGGACGTTCTGTCTACGGACGTGGCTTCGCCATTCTCATCCTCGTGCGCTACCTGCTGGAGACGTGCGACACCGTCGATGAGGCGGTCGACAGGCTGCGGTCCCTGCCGGTCGCCGTCCCCCAGAACCTCACCCTTGTCGATCCCAAGAAGGCGATGACGGTGTTCGTGGGACCGGATATGCCGCCGACGACCGCACCGGACGCCTGCGCATCCAATCACCAGCACCTGCCGGTGACCGACGAGCAGGAGCGGGCCATGCGGACGCAGGAGCGACTGCGCGCCATCCGCGCCGCGGGCGTCGACGTGGCGGCCATGCTCAAGCCTCCGCTGTATCGAACCGTCGACGAGCAGGGGGTCGGCACGCTCTACACGGCCCGCTACCGGCCCGCCGAGGGCCGGGTGACCTACTTCTGGCCCGGCGAGTCGTGGCAGCAGTCCTTCGCCGGCTTCGCACCCGGCTCCCGCACCGTGACCTTGCACCGGGCCGACCAGGACCACGTTGGACAATCGACTGGAAGGTCAAATGGGTGACTATTGTGGAATAGGTGAAATCCTATTCAGTCAAAGATTCGAGAGGATATTGCGGCGCGGGGTTGGAGCTGGATTTGGGTGTTCGACCCGGATGAAAAGTCGCCGCCTTTCGCGTACACCATCGGCTTCAAGGCTACGTTCGGGCACCCAGAGACGGTCGTTGCGGGGCTTCCCGAGGGAGTTTCCGAAGGCGTGCTGAACTCGGTGCGTGCTGAACTTGAAAGTGGGGCGTCATTCAGTGACGGGGACGTCCCGGATGGTGTTCTTGAGGCGTTCGCTGTGCGCTTTGCGGCACTGCCAGTGGATGTGCTGTCCAACGTCCTCGCGCAGGCCGTTGAATTTTATGGCGGTCAGGATTTCCAGGCACTTCAACTGTATTGGCCGGATAGAGATGGGAATTTTCCAGGTGATGTGGATGCTCCTTTATGGCTGAAGGAACGGCAGCGCCTGGGGTCGTAACATCTCGTCCGGCTGAGGGCGGTTGAACGGCGCCGCCCGGCTTTGCTGGGCCGGGCGGCGACGGGTCAGAGGTATTCGCGGAGCAGGATGGTGGCGACGCAGCAGGGTTTGGGGCTGTTCTCCACCTCGAAGGTGAGGGTCACGGTCAGCTGGACGCCGCCGGGGACCTCCTTGACCGCGTCGACCTGGGCGCCGCAGCGGAGGCGGGAGCCGACCGGGACCGGGGACGGGAAACGGACCTTTTCGCAGCCGTAGTTGACGCCCATGGAGAAGCCCTTGATGGTCATCAGCTGCGGCAGGAACACCGGTGTGAGCGACAGCGTGAGGTAGCCGTGGGCGATGGTGCCGCCGAAGGGGCCGGTTTTCGCGCGGTCGGGGTCGACGTGGATCCACTGGTGGTCGCCGGTCGCGTCGGCGAACCGGTTCACCTGGTCCTGGGTGATCTCCATGTACGGCGTGTAGCCGAGGTGGCGGCCCGCCAGGGCCAGTACCCCTTCGACTCCTGTCACCGTGATGGGGGCCGGGGCGCTGGTGGGTGTGGTCATGGTTCTCCTTGTCCGGACGCCGGTGCCTGCGCGGTGGCCTTCTCGGCGGTCGTGCGGGCCCAGCGCAGGTCGGCTTTGCCGGCAGGGCTGCGGCGCAGTTCGGGGACGACGACGACTTCGCGCGGGGCCTTGTAGCGGGCGAGCCGGGAGCCGACGTGGTCGCGCAGCTCCTCCGTGCCGGGCGGGTCTTCGGGCGAGGTGGGGGCGACGACGGCGACGATGCGGCTGCCCCACAGTTTGTCGGGCACCCCGACGACGAACACGTCGTCGACTTTGGGGTGGTCGAGCAGGACCTGTTCGACCTCCTCGGCGAACACCTTCTCCCCGCCGGTGTTGATCACGCGGCTGCTGCGGCCGTGGAAGACGAGCGACCCGTCGGCTTCGATGCTGGCCATGTCGCCGGGGACGCAGTAGCGCCGCCCGCCGACGTACCGGAACGTCTGCGCCGTCTTGTCCGGGTCGCCCTGGTAGGCGATGTCGTCGTCGGACGGCGCGGCGAGGACGCCCACCTCGCCCGAGCCCGGCACCACGTCGCGGCCGTCCTCGGTGAGCACCCGCGCGCCGGGGAACAGCTCGAACCGGGAGGTCACCGCGTGTTCGCCGCGGCGCGTCAGCGAGAGGGCGAACGGGCCGCCTTCGGAGGCGGCGACCACGTCCCGGCAGATGAAGTCGCCGTGGCGGAGCAGCCGCTCCTTGACGTCGGCGCTCCAGGTCACCCCGACGCTGAGGATCCACTCCAGGCTGGACAGGTCGTACGGTTCGCCGCGCTCGGCGGCGGCGTCGAGCGCGTCGGCGAGAGGGCGGGCGAAGGCGTCGCCGACGAGCGCCACCACCGTCACGTGATGCTCGCCGACGAGCCGGGCCAGCTCGTCGGGCCGGTACGACCGGGAGGTCAGGTAGACGACCGTGCCGCCGGCCAGCAGCGCGCCGAGGGTGCCGTACATGCCGGTGCCGTGGATCAGCGGCGGCGCGGGCAGCGTCACCATGGGCGGCCGGCGGTCGCGCAGCTCGGTGACGATCCGGGTCAGTTCGGCGAGCGATTTCGGCTGGGGGATGCCGAGCAGGCCGAACCCGTTCGGCGACGCCGCCCCGTACACCCAGGAGTGTGTGGCCAGCACGCCTTTGGGGGAGCCGGTGGTGCCGCCGGTGTACATGAGCCAGTGGCCGGGCTCGCGGGCCGTGCGGGGCAGCGGGTCGGCGGCCAGGGCGGTGGCGTACGGGACCGCGCCGGCCGGGCCGCCGCCGTCCGGAGCGTCCGGCGCGCGGAGGCGCACCAGGGTGCGGAGGCGGGGCAGGGCGGCCATGATGGCGGTGACGCGTTCGTCGAGGGACGAGTCGAAGATCAGGGCCTCGGCGCCGGCGTCGGCCAGCACCTCGATGAGTTCGGTCTCGCGGTAGCGGTAGTTGACGTTCACCGGGACGGCGTTCAGTTTGAGCGCGGCGAAGACGATCTCGACGTGCTCGATGCCGTTGTAGAGCGCGATCGCGACCCGGGTCTCCGGGCCGACCCCGCACTGCGTCAGGTACGCCGCGAGGCGCGCGGCCCGCTCGTCCAGTTCGGTGTAGCTCACCGACCGGTCGGCGTGGACGACCGCCGTCCGGTCGCCCATCAGGTCTGCCACGGCCTCCAGGGCGGTGGCGAGGTTCTCCTGCATGGCGGGTCCTTCCTCAGCGGGCGCCGTCGGGAGGGGTCGGGGCGAGCCCGAGCAGCCGCGCCGCGTTGTCCTTGAGGATCAGGGGGCGGGCCTCGGGCCTGATGTCGATGGTGTCGAGGTCGCGCAGCCACCGGTCCGGTGTGATCACCGGGAAGTCGGAGCCGAACAGCACCTTCTTACGTAGCAGCGTATTGGCGTAGTGGACGAGCTGGGGCGGGAAGTATTTCGGCGACCAGCCCGACAGGTCGATGTAGACCTGCGGCTTGTGGGTGGCGACGGCCAGCGCCTCGTCCTGCCAGGGGAACGACGGATGCGCCAAGATGATCTTCATGTCGGGGAAGTCGGCGGCCACGTCGTCGATGTGCATGGGGTTGGCGTACTTCAACCGGATCCCGCCACCCCCGGGCATGCCCGCGCCCACCCCGGTCTGCCCGGTGTGGAACAGCGCGATCAGGCCGTGCTCGGCGATCACCTCGTAGAGCGGGTACGCCGCCCGGTCGTTGGGGAAGAACGCCTGGGTGCTCGGGTGGAACTTGAAGCCCCGCACCCCGTAGTCCTCGATCAGCCGCCGCGCGATCTTCACCCCGGCCTCGCCGCGCGCCGGGTCGACGCTCGCGAACGGGATCAGCACGTCGGCGTGCTCGGCGGCCAGCTCGGCGATCTCCTCGTTGGACGGCACCATCGGCCCGTGCGGCGGCGCCTGGTCGACGCCGAACACCACGGCCGCCATGTGGCGTTCACGGTAGTAGGCGGCGAGCTCCGGCACCGTGTAGCCGGTGAACCCATCGGCGCCGAAGTAGTCCGACATCGCCTTTTCCACCTCGCTGGAGCCCTCGCGAGGCCGGTCGCGTACGGAGCGGTGCACGTGCGTGTGCACGTCGATCGCGATCAGCGCGTCGAGGTCCATGGCGGGGCTTGCGGTGGGCGGCGCGGCGTCGCTCATCGGCCCGTTCCCTCCGCGCCGGCCGCGGGCCCGTCCTCCGGCGGGGCGGGCGGCGGCTGGCGGAACTCCTGCAGGTGCTGCTGGAGGGTGCCCGGGAACATCTCGGCGATGCCGTCGGCCGTCCAGCCGCCGTCGTGCACCGCCACGGCCACCTCGGCCGGATGCGACCAGATGGCGATGCGGTCGCCGCCCGCGCCGATGCACTGGCCGGTGATGCCGGCGGCGGCGTCGGAGGCCAGGAACACCACCAGCGGCGCCACGTCGTCGCACGTGCCGAGGCCCGAGCGGCGCAAGCGGGGCGGGATGGGACGGCCCGCCTCGGCCGCCTCGACGAGCGGGGCCATGCCGGGAATGGTGGCGACCATCCGGGTCAGCGCCACGGGGATCACGGCGTTCACGGTGATGCCGTACCGCTCGGTCTCCACCGCCCAGGTGCGCACGAGCCCGGCGATGCCCGCCTTGGCCGCCGAATAGTTGGTCTGCCCGAAACTCGCCCGCTGCCCCGCCGGCGAGCCGACGAGGATGAGCCGCCCGCCTCCGCCCTGCTCGCGGAACCGGGCCACGGCGGCGCGGCCGCAGGTGAACGTGCCGCGCAGGTGGGTGGTGATGACCGTGTCGAAGTCGTCGTCGGTCATCTTGGTCAGGGTGCGGTCGCGCAGCACCCCGGCGTTCGTCACCATCACGTCGAGCCGGCCGAACTCGGCGACGGCCCGGGCCACCAGCGCGTCGGCGCTCTCGGCGGTGCCCACGGCGCGGACCTCGGCGACGGCCGAGCCGCCGGCGTCCGTAATCTCCTTCACGGTCGCCTCGGCGGCGTCCCGGTCGACGTCGTTGACCACGACGCCGGCGCCGGACGCGGCCAGCGCCTTGGCGTACGAGCGGCCGAGTCCGCGTCCGGCCCCCGTCACGACCGCCGATCTGCCCTCAAGCCGCATGCGCATGTCCTTTCTTGGTGTCCCCTTGACTTGCACCCACCAATGCCCCGGACATTAGATAAACTCTCGACGGCCGTCAACCATCTGTCGCATCTCGTGGAAGGCGGGCCGGAGTTGTACGGTGCGGGGTGAGGCCGGCCCGAGGCGGACGTGGGGAGAGCACGTGACGGAGACCGTGGACCAGCTGAAGCCGGGCGCCGGCGGCAGGCGCACGACCATCCGGCCGCAGACGTACGTCCTCACCTTCTGCGGGTTCCACCTGCTCGGCAAAGACGAGGCCGTGTCCACCGGCGCCTTCGTCGACGTGCTGCGCAGGGTCGGCATCGCCGCGCACGCCGCCCGCTCCACGCTCACCCGCATGGCCGACCGCGGGCTGCTGGAACGGCACCGCCGAGGCAAGAAGATCTATCTGGGCCTCACCCCGCGCGCCACCGCCATCCTGGAGGAGGGCGGCACCCGCAGCTGGCAGACCCCCGTGAACCGCGACTGGGACGGCCGCTGGACCCTGCTCGCGTTCTCCCTGCCCGAAACCCGGCGCGGCGACCGCCATCTGCTGAGGTCACGGCTGGTGTGGGCCAGGTTCGGGCTCCTGCAGAACGGCATGTGGATCGCCGCCTCCGACGTCGACGTGCCCCAGCTGCTCGACGGCCTCGACGTGCTCGACGACGTCACCGCCTTCCAGGCGACGTCCCTGCCGCCGAGCAAGGCCGCCCAGCTGATCGACCGGGCCTGGGACCTGGCGGAGCTGCGGCGCGGCTACGAGGAGTTCCTGGCCCGCTGGGACCGCCCCGACCCAGTGCCCGAGGCCGACGACGACCTGGCCCGGCAGATGTACCTGGCCGGCGAGTGGCTGCACCTGGTGCGCGGGGACCCCCGGCTCCCCATCGAACACCTGCCCGCCGACTGGCCGGCGGTGCGCGCCGAACACGTCGCACTGCGCCTGCGCGCCGCCTACCGGGACGGCGCCCAGCACGTGGTCGACACGATGCTCGACCGCATCTCGCTGCGCCCTTGACGATAGTCATACTCCTGACGCCCGTTGCCGATAAGCCCAAAACCCACCGTTCACCGCCCCCCATCACCGCGCGCCGCCCGCCCACCTCCCGGCGGCCGACCCCGGCGGCGCCGCCGCACCTTGCGGCCACCGCCACCACACGCTCTTCCGCGCGTCGGCTCGAAGAGATTCAGCGGATGCGCGACCCGCCGAGGCTCGGGCCGGAGACTGCTACATCGAGGCGTCCGGGGCGGCGCTGCAGAATGGGCGGGTGGATCTCGATATTGCGGCGGTATGTGCTGAGTTCGGGCTGGGCTTGGCGGTGACCCGGGGGATTCGGGTGGCCGGGTATTACCACAACGAGGTGTGGCGGGTCGACACGATCACCGGGGCGTATGCGGTCAAGCGGCTGCCGCCGGCGGCTGCGCCTGCCGTCGAGGTCGAGGTGAACGCGTTGCGGGCCGGGGTGCCGGTGGCCGAGCCCGTCGCGTCGGCCGGCAGCGGGGCGTATGTGGTGCCTCTGGGGGACGGGGCGGTGCGGGTGCATCGGTGGCTTGCGGGGAAGGCGCCCGGGCTCGACGATCTCACTCCTGGGCTGGCCGCCCGGATGGGGGAGCTGGTGGCGGCCGTGCACGCGGCCGGGCGGGGGGACGCCGTTGCGGAGCCGCCGCCGGACCGTCCGTTCGCCGGTTCGCCTGACGGGCTGGACGGTCTTGTGGCCGCGACGGCGCGGCCGGACGGGGCGGGGACGTGGACGATGTCGCACGGGGATCTGCATCCGAAGAACGTGCTGCTGCGGGGCGACGGTGACCTGGCGATCATCGACTGGGATACGGCGGGTCCGTACGTCGCCGAGCAGGAGGCCGCCGGGATGGCGCTGGACTGGGCGGCCCGGCTCGACGGGAGTGTGGACGTCGAACGGTTCGACGCCGCCGTGGACGGTTATCGCCGGGCCGGGGGGAGTGTTCCGGCGGAGGCGTGGGTGTTCGGGGGATGGGTGCGGGGGTACCTGGGCTTTCTGGACGGGGCCGGGCGGAGCGAGCCCACCGGCACGCTCGCCCGGCTGCGCTGGGTGGCGGCCAACCTCGATGCGCTGACGCGCCGTCTTTGACGGGGCGGCCCGGGTCGATGCGCCGGGCGATGCCGGAGCCGCCTGGACCGTTCGGCGTCGCTGATGGGGCGGTCGCGGTCCGCCGGCTTGCGGGCGCCTGTGGTCAGGCGGCCGTGCGGCGTTGGAGGGTTTCCACGCCTACGAGGTCGTCGGGGAGGGCGTCGGGCATGTCGGTGTCGAGGCGGGCCAGGCGGCGGACGCGGAGGGCGGCGGCGATGACGAGGAGCATGCCCAGGGCGCAGACCAGGTAGAGGAAGGCGATGCCGCGGCCGGGGCCGACTCCGATGAGGGCGCCGGCGGTGGCGGCGAGGGCGCCGCCAGGGGCGAGCATGGGGTCGAACAGGGCGGCGCCGAGCGGGGCCACCAGGCCGATGCCGATGGGGAGGGTGGACCAGGCGACCAGGGTGTTGAGGGCGAAGACGCGGCCGTGGTAGCGGGCGGGCACCTTGATCTGCACGATGGTGACGTAGATGCCGTTCATCAGGGTGAGAAAGTAGCTCAGGGCGAACGCGCCCGTGCCGATGACGATCAGTGACGGGGCCAGGCCGGTGATGACGCTGCCGGCCGCGATGGCGGCGGCGAAGGCCAGGACGCCGCGGAAGCGCCGGCGGCGGGGGCCGCCCCACAGGGACATGGTGAGGCCGCCGAGCATGACGCCGAGGCCGGACACCAGGGAGATGACGCTGACGTCGGCGAGGGTGGCGAAGGAGAGCACCAGCGGGGAGACCAGCAGGAGCAGCGGCGACAGGAAGATGTTGAGCACGGCGAAGAAGACCAGCATCGAGCGCAGGCCCCGATCGTGCCAGGTGTGGGTGAAGCCTTTGGCGATCTCGGTGCTGAGGGGTTCGCGGGGGCGCCAGGGCAGCGTGTCGGGGAAGCGGACCAGGGCCACCGTGGCGATGGCGAACACGTAGCTCGCCACGTCGATGGCCACGATGCCGCCGAGGCCGATCCAGGCCAGCAGGCCGGCCGCGATGAGGGGGACGACGAGCTGGGCGACGCCGTTGGTGGTCTGGGTGACGCCGATGGCGTGGCCGAGGTAGTGCTTGGGGACGAGCTGCGGCACCGCCGACTGGTAGGCGAGCCGCTGGAAGCTCGTCGCGATCGACAGTGCGACGATCAGCAGGTAGATCTGCCAGATCCGGATGTCGCCGAAGAGGAGCAGCCCGGCCAGCAGCGCCTGGATGGCGGCGGAGGCGCAGTCGGCCATCAGCATGACCCGCCGCCGGTCGCCCCGGTCGACGATCGCGCCGGCCAGCGGGGAGATCAGCAGGCCGGCGAGGTTGAGCACGGCCAGGGTGGAGAACTGGCCGATGGAGCCGGAGTCCATGAGGACGGTCAGCGGCAGCGCCCATCCGGTGAGGGCCGAGCCGATCATCGAGATCTGCTGGCCGGAGGCGATGGTGAGGAAGCGCCGCATGCTGGGCCGTACGCCGGCCCCGCCGGCGCCATCGGATCCGGCCGGCCCGGTCGTCCCGGTGGACCGGGCGGCTTTGCCGGAGCCATCGGCCGTGCCGGTTTCGGTGGCCGTGCTGGTTTCGGTGGGGGTGGTGACCGCGTGGACCCACCATGACGGGTTGCCGGAGCGGTCGGTGACCTGGAGGTGGGTGTGGGTGCGGAGGGCGGCGGCCAGTTCGTCGGCGCGGTAGCGCAGGAAGTAGTGGCCGCCCTCGTCGAGGACGACGAGCGCGGTGGTGTCGGTGAGGAAGCCCCATTCGCGGTAGCGCTCGGCGTAGAAGTCGGTGGCCGGGTCGCGTTCGCCGACGACCGAGATGATCGGGGCGCGGAGCCGCGGGCGGTCGGGGGAGTCGAAGAGGGCGGTGAAGTATTTTTCGGCCGCCTTGGAGTCGTGGCGCATCGTGCGGACGATGCGGTCGGCCACGGCCGGGTCGAGTTCGTCCAGGTCGACGCCGCGTGCCTTGAGGCGGTTGATGTCGGTCTGGCTACTGCGGAATCGGTCGAAGTCCCCGATCCGGGACAGGGCGCGCATCAGGCCGCGCGGCCGGGCGAACGGGAAGATCGCCCCCACGTAGACGGCGTCGACGGCGCGGCCGGCGGCCTCGACGCGGGTGGCCAGTTCGACGGCGAGCGCGCCGCCGACGCCGCAGTGACCGTAGATCACGATGGGGCCGTCGATGGCGAGGATCTCGGCGGTGGCGCGGGCGGCGAGTTCGGCGAACTCCATCGGCTCCTCGTCGAGGCCGACGTCGTGGCCGGGGATCGCGAGGGCGTAGAGCGCCTGGTCGGCGGGCAGGGCGTCGGCGAGCGGCTGGTAGACGACGGCGCTGCCCGACCCGTACGGCACGCAGACGTAGGTCACGGTGGCCGGGCGGGGCGGGGTGAGACGCTGGAGCAGCGGGCGTGCGCCCGCGTCGGTCGTCTCGGCGAAGGCCGCCAGTTCGCGCACCGTGCGATAGGTGAACAGGTCGACCAGCCCCACCTGCGCGGACGCGGCGGGAAGCGCCTTGCGGAGCTTGGCGACGACCTGGACGGCGAGCAGCGAATGGCCGCCGAGGTCGAAGAAGTCGTCGTCGGCTCCGACCCGTTCGGCCGACAGCACGTCGGCCCAGACGGCGGCGATGGCCTTCTCGTGTTCGGTGCACGGCTCGGCGTACGGCACGTCGCCGGTCACCGCGGGGGCGGGGAGGGCGGCGCGGTCGAGTTTGCCGTTGGGGGTGAGCGGGAGGGCGTCGAGGGCGACGATCGTCGACGGCACCATGTACTCGGGCAGCGTGCCCCTGATCGCGGCGCGTGCCTGCGCCGCCTCGGGGACATCGTCGCCGGCCAGGTAGGCGACGAGGCGGGGGTCGCCGGGCACGTCCTCCCGGACGATGACGGCGGCGTCGCGCACGCCGGTCTTTTCCCGGAGCACGGCCTCGATTTCGCCGAGTTCGATGCGCAGGCCGCGCAGCTTGACCTGGCCGTCGAGGCGGCCGAGGAATTCGATGGTGCCGTCGGGCAGCCACCGGGCCGCGTCGCCGGTGCGGTAGCGGCCGCCGGCGAACCGTTCGGCGGTGAGTTCGGGGCGGGCGTGGTAGCCGAGCGCGACGCCGACGCCGCCGATGAACAGCTCGCCGGGGACGCCGACGGGGACGGGCGCGCCGTGCCGGTCGAGCACGTGCAGCGTGATGTTCTGGATGGGCGTGCCGATCGGCACCCGGGCCCGGCCGGCCAGGGCGGGCAGGGTGCACTGCCAGGCGGAGACGTCGATGGCGGCCTCGGTGGGCCCGTACAGGTTGTGCAGTTCGGCGGGGAGCGTGCGCAGGCAGCGTTCGGCCAGGTCGACGGGCAGTTCTTCGCCGCTGCACACGATGAGGCGCGGCGACGTGCAGCCCGCCACGCCTTCCTCGGCGAGGAACGCGCGCAGCATCGACGGCACGAAATGCAGCACGGTCACCCGCTCGGCGTTGATCAGGTCGCGCAGGTACGCGGGGTCCCGGTGCCCGCCGGGTGCGGCCAGCACGAGGCGGGCGCCGGTGAGCAGCGGCCAGAAGAACTCCCACACCGAGACGTCGAACCCGGCGGGCGTCTTCTGCAGCACCGTGTCGTCGCCGGTCAGCCGGAAGCGTTTCTGCATCCAGTCGAGCCGGTTCACGATGCCGCGGTGGCTGTTGGGCACGCCTTTGGGGCGTCCGGTGGAGCCGGACGTGTAGATCATGTACGCGGCGGTGCCGGGCTCGCCCTTGGCCTCGGGGGCGGTGGCCGGCAGCCCCGCCCAGACGGCGTCGAGGTCGAGCGGCAGGATGATGGCGCCGCCGGTGGCGAGCCGGTCGGCCAGGTCCTGCTGGGTCAGCACGACGGGCGCGCCCGAGTCGGCGAGCATGAAGGCCAGCCGGTCGGGCGGGTAGCCGGGGTCGAGCGGCACGTACGCCGCGCCGGTCTTGAGGGTGCCGAGCAGCCCGGCGACGAGTTCGAAGGAGCGTTCGGCGCACACCGCGACGAGGCTTCCCGGGCCGACGCCGAGCCCGGCGAGGCGGTGCGCCACCTGGTCGGCCCGTTCGTCGAGCTGCCGGTACGTCCACGACCGCCCGGCGAACGTCACGGCGACGGCGTCGGGTGTGCGGGCCACCTGCTTTTCGACGAGGCCGTGCAGGGTGGCCGTGGCGGGGTAGGGGGCCGCCGTGTCGTTCCACTCCGCGATCAGCGTGTCGTCTGCGGTGAGGGGCAGCCGGTCGATCGGCACGGCGGGGTCGCGCACGGCGGCGCGCAGCAGGTCCTCCAGGTGCCCGGCCATGCGGGCGATGGTGCTCTCCTCGAACAGGTCGGGCCGGTAGGTGAACAGGCAGCGCAGGCCGCCCTGTTCGGCGGGCACGACGTACAGCTCCAGGTCGTGCCGGGCCGAGCCCGGGTTGAGCGCGAGGACTTCGACGTCGCCGCCGGGGCCGGGTTCGTGCATCGCGCACAGCACGTCGATCAGCGGCGGTCTGCTGGTGTCGCGGGGCACGGCGAGGGCGTCGACGAGCTGGGCGAAGGGCAGCTGCTGGTGGTCGAGCGCGGAGATGACGGTGTTCCTGGTGCGGTCGAGCAGCTCGGCGAACGTGGGGGCGTCGTCGAGCCGGGAACGCACGGCCAGCACGTTGACGAACATGCCGACGACGTCTTCGAACTCGGGGCGGGTCCGCCCGGCGACGGGCACCCCGACGGCGAAGTCGTCCTGGCCGGACAGGCGGGAGAGCAGCACCTGGAACGCCGCCAGCAGCGTCATGAACGTCGTCGCGCCGTGCTCCCTGCTCAGTGCGGCGATCCGTTCGGCCAGGCCGGGCGCGAGGAGGTGCGTGTGGGTGGCGCCGGCGAGCGCCTGGACGGGCGGGCGCGGCCGGTCGGTGAGCAGCTCCAGGCGTGGCAGCCCCGCAAGCTCCCGCCGCCAGTACGCCAGCTCGCGGTCGACGGACCGTTCCCGCTGCCACAGCGCGACGTCGCCGAAGCGCACGGCGGGCGGGGGCGGTTCCTCGCCGCGGTAGAGGGCGAGCAGGTCGCGCATCAGCAGCTGCAGCGACTGGCCGTCGGCCACGATGTGGTGCACCAGCAGCGCCACGATGTGCTCGGCCGCGGACTCGGAGTGTTCCGCGCCGGTGCGTGCGGGCGCGGTCTTGTCGACGACGACGCATTTGAGCAGGGGGCCTGCGGCGAGGTCGAGCGGGATGGCGCTTTCGGCGCCGATGAGGGCGATCGCCTCGTCGTCGGTGGCCGCCGTGGTGCGGGTGAGCGGCACGTGCGCCGTTTCGGCGACGTAGACGGCCGGCGTGCCTTCTTCGGTGGCGGGGAACCGCTGCCGCAGGCTCTCGTGCCGCACCGGCAGCGCGGCGAGCGCGGCGGCCAGGCGGTGCGGGTCGAGGGGTTCGCGGAGCCGTACGGCGAGGACCAGGGTGTAGGTGGTGGTGCCCGGGGCGAACTGCTCCATGAACCACAGGGGCTCCTGGGCCGGGGACATCGGGGGTTCGGTGCCCTCGGGGCGGCGCGGGATGGGGCGGGGCGCCGAGGCGGCCCGTAAGCGGCGGCGCAGGAGCTCCTTTTTGGCGTCGGACAGGTCGGTCACAGGCATGCGGTGCGGCCCTTCGACGGGGGAGTACGCACGTTCAAAATGATCTTGACCGTTCGTCTCTCATAGTCACATAGGCATGAGGTGGTGATCCAGTGGTGCCGGCGAGGCCGGTGGTCGCCCGTTGTGTCCTGGTCGCCGAGCTGAACGTTTCACCCGGCGGGCCGCGGCGGTGGCCGCGGCCCGCGGCAGGCTGCCAGGTCACGGTCGGCCGCGATGCGCCGGGCGTGACGAGCGAATCGGCAAGTGTTGACGGTGGTCGCCTCGTCGGATTGGCTCCGCCCCAAATGTCGTCTGTCGGGGCGGAGGACAAGGTGAGCGGTGCCGGTCACGCGTTCGGGCGGACATGCGCCACGCTCGCCGTTCTCCCGTGCGCTCGCCCCCCTCTATCGAAGAGAGGAACGGGTAGCTCATGGTCAAGATCGCACGTCTCCTCACCGGGCTGGTGTTGATCGCGGCGGCACTGTTCGCCGTGCAGGGCGCGGCCGGCGCCGAGTCGAACGGCGGCGTACGGGTGATGCCGCTCGGCGACTCGATCACGGACGGGTTCGTGGTGCCCGGCGGCTACCGCATCGACCTGTGGCAGAAGCTGGTCGCCGGCGGCTACACGGTGGACTTCGTCGGCTCCATGTCGAACGGTCCCGCCTCGCTCGGCGACCACGACCACGAGGGGCATTCGGGGTGGCGCATCGACCAGATCGACGCCAACATCGTGGGCTGGCTGAACACCTACCGGCCGCACACGATCCTGCTGCACATCGGCACCAACGACATGTATCAGAACCCGAACGGCGCCTCGTCGCGGCTGGCGACGCTGATCGACCACATCACCGCCACCGCGCCCGACGCCGAGCTGTTCGTGGCCACGATCATCCCGATGTCCGGCGCCGACGCCACGGTGCGCGCCTTCAACGCCGACATTCCGGGCATTGTGCAGAGCAGGGCCAACGCCGGGCGGCACGTCCACCTGGTCGACATGTATTCGGCGCTGACGACGGCCGACCTGCAGGACGGCGTGCACCCCAACGCCGGCGGCTACAGCAAGATGGCGACGGTCTGGTACAACGCGCTCCTCTCGGTGCCGGGCAGCCTGACCGGCGGCACGTCCTCCCCGACCCCGACCGTGACGCCGACCGTGACGCCGACGGTCACCCCGACCGTGACGCCCACCGTGACACCCACCGGGCAGAACGGCGGCTGCGTGGCGACGTACCGGACGGTGAACAACTGGGGTAGCGGCTTCCAGGCCGAGGTGACGGTGCGGAACAACGGCTCGTCGACCATCAACGGGTGGGCGGTGAGCATGACCCTGTCGGGCGGGCAGAGCATCGTCAACCTGTGGAACGGCGTCACCTCCGGCACCAGCGGCGCGATCACGGTGCGGAACGCCCCCTACAACGGCGTCATCGCGGCGAACGGCACGACGACCTTCGGTTTCGTCGCCAACGGCAACGGCAGCACGCCGCCCAGCGCCGTCACCTGCTCCAGCTGATCGGCGAACGCCGACCGGCGAACGCCGTGGGCGCGTGGCCTCCCGGCCGCGCGCCCCTCGCCGTTTCGGCAGTCGCAGGGCCGTTTCGGACCGGTCGGGGCCGGTCCGAAACGCGGGCGGACGACCCGCGGGACGGGAGATCCGAGGCGGGAGCGGCGGCACCCCTGATTGAGGGCAGAACGTTGACGTTCGATGAGAGAAGTGTCTATCGTTGAGTCGCTTCGCCGCTGTGTTCGACGCTGCCTGGCGAGGCGTTCGCCTGGGGAAGGGAGCCTTGATGACCGTGTCGGATCCGGCCTCCGAGACCGCGTCGGCCCGCAGCGGGGTGCGGGTGCTGGGGCACGACTTCGATCCGCGGGAGCCCGAGACCTTCACCAGCGCGCACGCGCTGTACAAGGAGATGCGGTCGCGGTGTCCCGTCGCGCACAGCGAGACCTATGACGGCGGTTTCTGGGCGCTGTTCCGGTACGAGGACGTCCGGTACGTGCTGGAGCAACGGGACATGTTCACCACCTCGGTGCAGAACGTGGTGCCGAAATTCGCCTTCACCGGACGCCGGCCGCCCCTGCACTTCGACCCGCCCGAGCATTCGGCGTACCGGCGGGTCATCAACAGGTTCTTCACCAGGGAGAAGATGGCAGAGATCGCGCCGGCCGTGCGAAAGCACGCGGTGCATCTGCTGCAGCCGATCATCGACGCCGGTGAAGGCGACATCTCGGTGGATTACGCCCAGAAGTTTCCGGCGCACGTGTTCGCCACGTTCTTCAACCTGCCCACGGAGCTGGCCGAGCTGATCAAGCAGATCAGCGCCGAATATGTGGCGGCCATTCAAATAGTCGACACGGAAAACGTCGTCCGTCTGAGTCGCAAGCTGTACGAAATCGCGCAGACGGTCATCGACGAGCGGCGCGCGCACCCGATGGACCCCGGCGCCGACCTGACCACCGCGCTCACCCAGGCGGAGTACGAGGGCGAGCCGCTGCCGCCCGACATGGTGCTCGGCTGCGTGCGGCAGCTGCTCGTCACCGGCATGGTCGCGCCGAGCGTGTTCATCGGCACCATGTTCGTGCACCTCGCCGGCGACCCCGCGCTGGCCGATCTGCTGCGCGCCGAGCCCGCCCGCATCCCGAGCGCGGTGGAGGAGTTCCTGCGGCTCTACGGGCCGTATCGGGGGATGGCGCGCACCTCGCGCGAGGACGTCGAGCTCGGCGGGCGGCTGATCAAGGCGGGGGAGCCGATCGCGCTGGTCTACACGTCGGCGAACCGGGACGAGCGGATCTTCCCGAACGGCGAGGAGTTCGAGTTCGACCGGCCGAACATCGCCAAGCATCTGGCGTTCGGCGCCGGTGTGCACACCTGTCCCGGCGCGCCGCTCGCGCGCATGATGCTCGTCATGACGCTGGAGGAGGCGCTGGCGCGGACGTCGTCGTTCGAGGTGACCGGCGAGATCCTGATGGCGAAATGGGCGGAATGGGGCACGAACTCGGTGCCGATGCGCTTCACCCCGGCCGCCCGATGAGCCGGCACCAGGACATGGCGCGGCAGGGTGCCGGCACGATCGCGTCCGGCGGCGTCGAACCCGGCGACCGGGTTCCCGACGACTTCGATCCCGACGACGCGACCACCTTGGAAGCGGCCCATGCGATGTACGCGCGCCTCCGGCACGAGTGCCCGGTGGCCCACAGCGGCCGGTACGGCGGCTTCTGGGCGCTGACCCGCTACGCCGACGTGGCCGCGGCGGTCGGCGACCCCACCACCTACATCTCGTCCGTGCGCGCCGTGGTGCCCAGCGACCCGCGCGGCCTGCGCCGTCCGCCGCTGAACTACGACGCCCCCGCGCACACCCCGTACCGCCGGGCCATCGACCGCACGTTGCAGCGGTCGCGGGTGGAGCGGCTGGAGCCGCGGCTGCGCGAGCACGCGGCCCGTGAGCTGACGCCGATGATCGAGCGGGGCGGCGGCGACATCGCGCAGGAGTTCGGCGCGGTGTTCCCGGCCTGGGTGACGACGGAGTGGCTGAACCTGGACGCCGCCGTCGCCCCCGACCTGGCCCGTACGGCGGCGACCTGGGTGCGGGCGTGGCGGTCGCTCGACCGCGACGTGGTGAACGAGACCAGCGAGCACATGTACGACATCGCCCGCGAGCTGGTCCGTGACCGGCGGCGTGCGCCGCGCCCGATCGAGGAGGACCCGGCGAGCTCGCTGCTGGCCGAACGGCCCGGCGGCAGGCCGCTGGAGGAGGAGCACATCGTCGGCGCGCTGCGGCAGTGTCTCGTGGTGGGTATGGTGGCGCCGCCGATCGTGCTCGGCTCGGTCTGCGCGCACCTGTCGCGTGATCGGGAGCTGCAGGATCGGCTGCGCGCCGAGCCGGGGCTGCAGCCGGCGGCGCTGGAGGAGTTCCTGCGGCTCTACACGCCGTATCGCGGGTTCGCCCGCACGGTCGTGGCGGAGCGGGAGCTGCACGGGCGGGTGATCCGGCCGGGTGAGCCGGTGACGCTCGTCTATGCTTCGGCGAACCGGGACGAAACGGTCTTCCCTGACCCGGACGAGTTCGTCCTCGACCGGCCGAACATCTCCCGGCATCTGGCGTTCGGGCGTGGCCGGCACGCCTGCGCCGGCATGCCGCTGGCGCGGATGGCGCTGCGGATCGCCCTGGCCGAGCTGCTGCGCCGCACATCGGGGTTCGAGGTGACCGGGCCGATCGAGACCGCCCGGATGCCGGAGATCGGCGCGGTGTCGGTTCCGGTGCGGCTCGATCCGGCCGCCCCCGGCGAGGAGGAGTGATAGCGGCACATGTGGAATGAGGGCATCGGTTCGTGGCCGGGCCGCCGGGCGCGCAAGACGCCCGGCAGGGTGGCGGTCGTGCACGGCGACCGGCAGTGGACGTACCGGGAACTCGACGAGCGGGTGACCCGGCTGGCCCGCGCCCTGCGCGGGCTGGGCGTGGGGCGGGGCGACCGGGTGGCGTACCTGGGGGAGAACCATCCGGCGTTCCTGGAGACGCTGTTCGCCGTCACGGCCCTGGGTGCGGTCTTCGTGCCGCTCAACACCCGCCTGTCCACGGAGGAGATCGGCTACATGCTGGCCGACTCGGGCGCCAGGCTGCTGATCCGCGGCGGCGGCGCCGAGGCGGGCGACGTCCCGGACGGGCCGCGGGTGGTGCGGGTCGGCCCGGAGTACGAGGCGCTGCTGACGGCGGAGGGCGGCGAGCGCGCCGGCGAGCCCGTCGAGGAGCAGGTGCGGGCGGGCGATCCGTGCATCATCATGTACACGTCCGGCACCACGGGGCGGCCGAAGGGCGCGACGCTGACCCACGGCAACATCACGTGGAACTGCCTGAACGTCCTGGTCGACGTCGACCTGGCCGCCGACGAGGTGACGCTGGTCACCGCGCCCATGTTCCACACCGCCGCGCTGAACATGACGTGCCTGCCGACCCTGATGAAGGGCGGCCGGGTGCTCATCGAGGCGGCGTTCCGGCCGGCCAGGGCGCTCGATCTGATCGAGCGGCACGGCGTCACGTTGCTGTTCGGGGTGCCGGCGATGTTCGCCGCGCTGGCCGCGGAGCCGGGGTGGGCCGGGGCCGACCTGTCGTCGGTGCGCACGATGCTGTGCGGAGGGGCGCCGGTGCCGGAGCCGCTGATCCGGACGTATCTCGACCGGGGCCTGTCGTTCGTCCAGGGGTACGGCATGACGGAGACGTCGCCGGGGGCGCTGTGCCTGGACCGGGAGATGAGCGCGCGCAAGGTGGGCTCGGCGGGGGTGCCGCATTTCTTCACCGAGGTGCGGGTGATGCGTGACGACGGCACCGATGCGGCGGTGGGCGAGCGGGGCGAGGTGGTCGTGCGCGGCCCGAACGTCATGGCGGGCTACTGGGGACGGCCCGCCGACACGGAGGCCGTGCTGAACGGCGACGGCTGGTTCCGGTCGGGTGACGTGGCGGTGGTGGACGACGACGGCTACGTGTTCGTCGTCGACCGGGTCAAAGACATGATCATCTCGGGTGGGGAGAACATCTACCCGGCCGAGGTGGAGAACGTCCTGTACGGCCATCCGGACGTGGCCGAGTGCGCCGTGATCGGCGTGCCGGACGACCGGTGGGGCGAGGTGGGCAAGGCGGTGGTGGTGCTGCGGGCCGGGGCGAAGGCCGACGAGGCCGCGCTGCTCGCGTATGTTTCGGAGCGGATCGGCCGGTACAAGGTGCCGAAAAGCGTGGAGTTCGCCGGCTCGCTGCCGCGCAGCGCCGCCGGTAAGGTGCTGAAACAGCAGTTGCGCCGTCAGTACGCGCCTCACCAGGCGCGGCATCCGTGAGCCCACGACGTTCCGGTTACGGACGTACACCAAACCGTCATACGTATACTTCTGGCGTGACCGACAGCGCATGGCCCGCGGGCGAGGAAGTCGATCTGCCGCGCTTCCAGGTGGGGGCGCCGCCGCAGCATCTCATCACGACGCTGCTCGGCGACTACTGGTTCGCGCGCGCCGAGCAGTTGCCTTCGGCCGCCCTGGTGCGCCTGGCCGGGGAGTTCGGCGTGTCGCCGGTGGCGGCGCGCGCGGCGCTCAGCCGGCTGGCCCGGCGCGACCTGCTGGAGTCGTCCAAGTCGGGGCGGCGCACCTACTACCGGCTGACCGACCGGGCGTCGGCCGTGCTGTCGGAGGGCCGTCACCGCATCATGTCGTTCGGCCTCGACCAGGGCGCCTGGGACGAGAGCTGGACCCTCGCCGGCTTCTCCATCTCCGAGGACCAGCGAGATCTGCGGCACGCGCTGCGCACCCGGCTGCGCTGGCTCGGCTTCGCCCCGCTGTACGACGGCCTGTGGGTGTCGCCGACGGCGGGCGTGGAGGCGGCCGTGGAGGCGCTGACCGAGCTGGGCGTGGCGAACGCGACGGTGTTCCGCGCCACCGCGCCCGACGTGCCGGGCCTGCGGCAGCCCCGTGAGGCGTGGGATTTCGCGCTGCTGCGCAGCAGCTACGACGACTTCATCGCGAAGTACGAGCCGCTGCTGACGAGGATGCGCCAGGGCCGGGTGGGGGCCTCGGAGGCGCTGGTGGCGCGCACGGGCATCATGGACACCTGGCGCACGTTCCCGAACCTCGACCCCGGCCTGCCGGCGGAGCTGCTGCCGGCCGACTGGCCGCGTGCCGCCGCACGCGACCTGTTCGTGGAGATCTACGACACTCTCGGGCCGCTCGCCGAGATCCGGGTCAAGCAGATCGTGGCGGAGTGCGAGCCCGCCCTGGCCGAGCTGGTCCGCCACCACCGCACGAGCACGATCCTCGCGTCCAACTGATCGGGTCCGCCCCGGAGCCGACCGTTGGGCGCTCGATACTAGACAAATACTTGACGATCGATGCTCAAAGCTAATACCTTCTCGGGTGAGAGAGTGCCTGGGAGGGCTGTAGATGGATATCTCGGGGAAGGTGGCCGTCGTCACCGGTAGCGGCCGCGGGCTCGGCCTGGCGTACGCGAAGGCGCTCGCCGCCGCGGGGGCCGCGGTCGTGGTCAACGACGTCGACGCCGGCGCCGCCGAGGCCGCCGTGAAGGAGATCACCGCCGCCGGAGGGCGGGCCGCCGCCGAGGTGGTCGCCGTGGGCGACACCGAGGCCGCCGACCGCCTGGTGGGGCGCGCCGTCGACACGTTCGGGCGGCTCGACGTGATGGTCACCAACGCCGGCATCCTGCGCGACCGCGTGCTGTGGAAGATGTCCGACGACGACTTCGACGCCGTGATCCGCGTGCACCTGCGCGGCACCTTCACCTGCGTGCGCGCCGCCGTCACCCACATGCGCGAGCGCGGCGAAGGCGGCCGGATCATCGTGGCCGGCTCGCCGGCCGGGCAGCGCGGCAACTTCGGGCAGACCAACTACGCCGCGGCCAAGGCCGGCATCGCGGCCATGGTGCGCACCTGGGCGATGGAATGCGCCAAGGCCGGCGTGACCGTGAACGCGGTGGTGCCGAACGCCGCCACCGAGATGACCAAGACGATCCCGGCGTTCGCCCCGCACATCGAGGCCCTGGAGCGCGACGGCACCCCGCTGCCCCGCACGCTGCGCATGGGCGTCGGCTTCGGCACCGCCGACGACGCGGCCGGGCTGGTGGTGTTCCTGGCCTCCGACGCCTCCGCCCAGGTCACCGGGCAGTGCATCGGCGTGGGCGGGGACCGGCTGTCGCTGTGGTCGCACCCCCAGGAGATCGCCATGGCCTACCGGGAGGGCGGCTGGGGCGCGGACGACATCGCCGCCGTCTGGGCCACGTCGGTGGGGGCCCGGCCCGAGACGTACGGCATCCCGGCGCCCGAACTGTAGGAACCGGCGCGGCCCGGGCCGGGCGACGAACGCCCAGGGAACAACAGCAAGGAGAGCAGATGCCCCGCATCGCCCATGGCCTCGACGAGATCGTGGCCCTCGCCGGCGCCGACCTCGGCGTCACGCAGTGGCGGGAGATCACGCAGGATCGGGTGAACACGTTCGCCGACGCCACCGACGACCATCAGTGGATCCACGTCGACCCCGAGCGTGCGGCGACCGGTCCGTTCGGGGGCCCGATCGCCCACGGCTACCTGACCCTGTCGCTGCTCATCCCCCTGTTCGACGAGCTGCTCGACATCCGGGACGTCGGCATGAAGGTCAACTACGGGCTGAACAAGGTCCGTTTCCCGGCGCCCGTGCCCGTGGGCGCGAAGATCCGGCTGGCCGGGCGGGTGGCCGAGGTCGAGCGGGTCAAGGGCGGCGTGCAGGCCACCCTGGACTTCACCGTCGAGGTCGACGGCGCCGCCAAGCCGGCCTGCGTGGCCCAGGCGGTCTACCGCTTCCTGGCCTGACCGGCCGCCGCCGGGAGGCGGATCATGCTCGTTTTCCCGTACGGCCGATAGCCTCGCTGTCGACTCTCCCCTCCTGACCCTTGACACCAGTACGACCTAAGATGTGACATTAATCAAAACGGTCGTCAACTTTTCTCGTATATCTCGATCCACCGGCGTTGCCGTCTCCCGCGAGGAGGACCCCACCATGAGAGTTGCCAGGACCGCACCACTGGCCATATCGGCACTAGCACTCCTCGGCCTGGCGGCCTGTGGCGCCGGCGGCGACGGCACGACGGGAGACCAGGGCGGCACGGCCGCGCAGGAGGGCCCGGCCAAGACGGCCCTCACCGACCGCCTGCCCGACACGATCAAGGAGTCCGGGGTCATCCGGTACGCAGGCGACTCCCACCCGCCGTACCGGATCGTCGCCGACGACGGCAAGACGGTCACCGGCATCGACAAGGACCTGCAGGACGCCCTCGGCAAGGCCCTCGGCGTCCGCAGCGAGATCAGCATCGTCAGCGGCCTGCCCGCGGCCCTGTCGGGCATGCTGTCGTCCCGGTACGACGCCTTCAACGGCCCCGTCAAGGACACGCCGGAACGGGAGCAGCAGTTCGACGCGATCGTGTGGATGGTCACCCGCACCTCCTACCTGGTGCCCAAGGCGAACTCCGCGACCATCAAGTCCAGCGGCGACCTGTGCGGCAAGCGCGTCGCCGGCACCGAGGGCAGCATCGTCGACGACCAGATCAAGCGGCTGTCGGCGTGGTGCGTCAAGCAGGGCAAGCCGGAGGTGCAGTTCATCGGCTTCGCCGACACCAACGGCACGATCCTCGCCGCCGACTCCGGCCGCGCCGACGCCGCCGGCATGACCGAGAGCGCGGCGCTCGACGCCATCTCCAAGAAGAAGGACGCCTACACCTACGTCAAGCAGACCGACGAGCAGGGCGCCGGAGTCGACCAGCTCGCGATGCTCGTGCCCAAGGCGAGCGGTCTCGGCCCGGTCATGCTCGACGCGTTCAAGGAGATCTTCGAGAACGGCGAGTACAAGAAGATCATGGACAAGTACGGGCTCACCAACGTGGCCGTCGACGAGCCCCTGCTGAACCCCGCCACCACGGGCGCGGGCGGCAAGTGAAACCGCGCCCCGGCCGAGTGAAGGCGCCCGAGTGAAGGGGAGCAGCGTGCGCACCGCGACAACGAGCCCGCCGGGACCCGTCGCGGCCGGCCGCGACATCGACGTGGCGGCCGCGCGGCCCAGGGTCCGGCCGCTGCGGTGGCTGGCCGGCGTCATCATGCTCGTGCTGGCCGCACAGCTCGGCGTGTTCCTGTGGACCAACCCCCGGTTCGAGTGGGATGTCGTCTGGCGGTACCTGTTCGACCCGAACATCCTGCGCGGCCTCGGCATGTCGCTGCTGCTGACCGTCATCGGGATGGTGCTCGGCTCGCTGCTCGGCGTGCTGCTCGCGGCCGGGCGGCTCGCCGCGTTCGCCCCGGTGCGGTGGGTGTGCTCGGCGTACATCGGGCTGTTCCGCGGCATTCCGCCGCTGGTGCAGCTGATCTTCTGGTTCAACCTGGGCTACCTGCTGCCGCGCATCTCGCTGGGCGTGCCGTTCGGGCCGGTCTTCGCGTCGTGGCCGGCCAACGCCGTGATCAGCTCGCTGACCGCGGCCATCCTCGGGCTGTCGCTGCACGAGTCGGCGTACATGGCGGAGATCGTGCGGGCCGGGGTGCTGGCGGTCGACCCGGGGCAGCGCGACGCCGCCCGCGCGATGGGGTTCACCGGCCGG
This sequence comes from Actinomycetales bacterium, assembly GCA_044507605.1. GTDB lineage: Bacteria > Actinomycetota > Actinomycetes > Streptosporangiales > Streptosporangiaceae > Thermopolyspora. The sequence goes on from JBIQJI010000021.1 coordinate 55,873, forward strand.
CAGGCGTTCCTGCGGGTGGTGCTGCCGCAGGCCATGCGCGTGATCATCCCGCCGACGGGCAGCCAGTTCATCAGCCTCCTGAAGGGCACCTCGCTGGTGAGCGTGATCGCGATGGCCGACCTGCTCCACTCGGTGCAGGTGATCTACAACCGCACGTACCAGATCGTGCCGCTGCTGATCGTCGCCTGCTTCTGGTACCTGACGGTCGTCACGCTGCTCTCGCTCGGCCAGCAACGGCTCGAACGACACTTCGGAAGGGGGCGGACGTGAGCGCGCCCGTGCTGACGGTCCGCGACGTGCGCAAAAGCTTCGGCGGCACCGTCGCGCTCGACGGCGTGAGCCTGGACGTCTTCGAAGGCGAGGTCGTGGCGCTGATCGGGCCGTCGGGCTCGGGTAAGTCGACGCTCGTGCGGTGCGTCCACCAGCTGGAGTCGATCGACGGCGGGGCGATGTTCCTGGACGGCGAACTGCTCGGGTACGAGCGGCAGCGGGGCCACCTGCGCCCCCTGCCGGAGCGCCGGGTCGCCGCGCAGCGGCGGCGCATGGGCATGGTGTTCCAGCAGTTCAACCTGTTCGCCCACTGGGACGTGCTGCGCAACGTCACCGAGGCCCCCGTGCGGGTGCACGGCCGGCCGATCGAGGAGGCGCGCGAGGAGGCCATGCGGCTGCTGGAACGGGTCGGCCTCGCCGAAAAGGCCACCGCGCACCCCCGCCAGCTGTCCGGCGGCCAGCAGCAGCGCGTCGCCATCGCCCGCGCGCTCGCGACCCGGCCGCGCATCATGCTGTTCGACGAGCCCACCAGCGCCCTCGACCCCGAGCTGGTCGACGAGGTGCTGGCCGTCGTACGGGACCTCGCCGACGGCGGCATGACGATGGTCATCGTCACCCACGAGATGAGCTTCGCCCGGGAGGTCGCCGACCGCTGCGTCTTCATGGAACGCGGCCGGATCGTCGAGGCCGGCACCCCCGAGCAGATCTTCGAGCGGCCGTGCTCCCCGCGGCTGCGCGCCTTCTTGTCCCGCTACGCGGGCCGGCTGCCCGAGAAGGAGACCAGCGGTTGACCCGCCCACCACGCCTGACGGCGGGCCTGCCACGCCTTTCGGCGGTGCGCAGGCAGCCGGCCCAGGCGTCCGGCCGACCATGTCCCCGCGCCGTAAGGAGCCTTCGATGAGTGTGACCGTGCTGGCCGTCGGCGACCTCGTGCTCGACGAGCCCGAGCCGGAGCGGTACTTCGCCCCGGCCCGTGACCTGCTGCGCGGCGGCGACGTGGTGATCGGCCACATCGAGGTGCCGCACAGCACGACCACCGCGCAGGTCAGCACCGACGTGCCGGCGCCGCCCGCCGACCCGGCGGCGCTCACGGCGGTCGCCGACGCCGGGTTCCACGTCGTCACCCTCGCCGGCAACCACGTGTACGATGCCGGCGACGAGGGCGTGGCCGACACGATCAAGTACGCCGAGGCGGCCGGGCTGCGCCCGGTGGGCGCGGGCATGACCCTGGCCGAGGCCCGCCGCCCGGCCGTCGTCGAATGCGACGGGCTGCGCGTCGGCGTGCTCAGCTACAACTGTGTCGGCCCCCGCGAGTCGTGGGCGACCAGCGCCAAGCCCGGCTGCGCGTACATCAAGGTGCTCACCCACTACGAGCTCGACCATGCCAGCCCGGGCGGCCCGCCCACGGTCTACACCTTCGCCGACCCGGCCCACCTGGACGCCATGGCGGCCGACATCGCGGCCCTGGCCGCCGAGGTCGACGCGGTCGTGGTGTCGATGCACAAGGGCGTGGGGCACACGCCGGCGGTGCTCGCGATGTACGAGCGGCCGGTGGCGCGGGCCGCGATCGACGCGGGGGCGCAGGCGGTGTTCGCGCATCACGCGCACATCATGCGCGGCATCGAGGTCTACCACGGACGCCCGATTTATCATGGTTTGGGAAACTTTGTGACCGTGACTCATGCGCTGACCCCCAAAGGGGACGACAGCGGCGAGCGGGCCGAATGGGCGCGCCGGCGGGTCGAGCTGTACGGCTTCGCCCCCGACCCGGACATGCCCTTCTACCCGTTCCACCCCGAAAGCCGCAACACGGCCATCGCCGTGTGCCGGTTCGGGCGGGACGGGCTGGTCTCCGCCGGGTTCGTGCCCTGCTGGATCGACGACCAAGGCAGACCCGTCCCCCTCGGCCCGGACGACCCCAGGGCCGGGGAGGTCACGGCGTACATCGAGGACATCACGCGGCGGGCCGGGCTCGACACCGGCTTCCGCCGGGAGGGCAACGAGGTGATCATGTCAGGGATCGGCCATGACCGCTGAGCGAGGCCCGCTCGCCGGGCGCACCGTGATCGACCTGACCACCGCCCTGGCCGGCCCCTACGCCACGCTGCTGCTGGCCGGGCTCGGCGCGCGGGTCATCAAGGTGGAGAACCCGCTGACCGGAGGCGACAGCTCCCGCAACAACGCGCCGTACCTCGGCGCCGACGGGCTCACGCCCCGCCGCGCCGCGCCCGGCGACATGTCGGTGTCGATGCTGGTGCGCGGCCGGGGCAAACGCAGCGTCACGCTCAACCTCAAACACCCCAAGGCCCGCGACCTGCTCGCCGGGCTCGTACGCGACGCCGACGTGATGGTCGACAACTACAGCGCCGGCGTCACGACCCGGCTCGGCATCGACCACGCCTGGGCCAGCGGCATCAACCCGCGCATCGTGTGCACGTCCATCAGCGGATTCGGCGGGCAGGGCGGCCCCGGCTCCGGCAAGGCCATGGACACCATCATCCAGGCCCTCAGCGGCGTCATGATGACCGCCGGCGCCCCCGGCGAGCCGCCGGTGCGGTTCGGCCTGCCCGTGGGCGACCTCGTCGCGCCGCTGTTCGCGGTCATCGGCACCCTGGCCGCCGTCGTCCAGGCCGACGCCACCGGCCGCGGCCAGCACGTCGACGTGTCCATGCTCGGCGCGCTCACCTCGCTCGTCGCCTGCGAACCGTTCGACGTGTACGAGACGCTCGGCCTGCCCATCCGCACCGGCAGCACCGTGCCCCGCCTCGCCCCCTTCGGCATCTTCCGCGCCGCCGACGGCTGGTTCGCCCTGTGCGGCCCCACCGACGCCTTCGCCAGAGGCGTCTTCGCCGCCCTCGGCCGCGACGACCTCGCCACCGACCCCCGCTACGCGGAGCGCGACGCCCGCGTCGCCAACGCCGCCGACCTGCACGACCTGATCGCCGAATGGGCCGCCGACCGCCCCCTCGCCGACGTCCTCACCGAGCTCACCGCGCGCGGCGTCCCCGCCGCCGAGGTCCGCGACCCCGCCGACGCCGTACGCGACCCCATCGTCCTCGCCCGCGAGGAGGTCGTCCCCCTGAAACACCCCGAGTACGGCGCCGTCGGTGACCTGCACGGCAGCGGCCTGCCCATCCGCTTCTCCGCCGCCGAGACCACCCTCGACCGGCCCGTGCCGCGGCTCGGCCAGCACAACGCCGAGATCTACGGCGCCCTCGGCTACACCGAAGACGACCTCAAGACCCTCGCCGAAGAGGGCGTGATCTGACCGTGCCCGCGAACCCTCACCGACCCGACCCCCACCGGCCCGGCCCCCGGCCCGCGGCGCCCTCCACCCCGCCCGCCCCATCGGCCCTCGCCGCCCTCGAACAGGCGTACGCCGACGGGCCCGCGCTCGCCGGCTCGGCACCGCCCGGACCGCTGATCGGATACGTGGGCACCGACGTTCCCGTCGAACTGATCACGGCCGCCGGGGCGCTCGCGGTGCGGCTCACCGGAGACCCCGACGCCGGCACGGCGCTCGGCGACATCTACCTGGGCCGCGGCCTGGACCCGATGCACCGCTCGATCCTCACCCGCCTGCTCGACGGCGCGTACGGGCCGCTGGACCGGCTGGTCGTCTCGTACGACTGCGAGGCGTCGCTGCGGCTGTTCTACGCGATCCGCGAGCTGCGGCGGGTCGACCCCGGGTGCGGCCTGCCGGAGACCTACCTTGTGGACATACTCCACCTGCCCCGCCGCACCACCGCCCGCTACAACCGGCGCCGCGTCGGCGAGTTCGCCGACCGGCTCGCCGCCTGGACCGGCCGCCCGATCGGCGCCGAGGCCCTGGCCCGGGCCGTCGCGGCCCACGACGAGCGGCGGCGGCTGCTCGCCGAGGCCGCCACCCGCCTGCGCCGCGCCGTGCCGGCGCGGCTCACCGGCGCCCGGTTCCTGGCCGTCGCCAACGCCCCGCTGCCCGTGACCGAGCACGTCGCCCTGCTGCGGCGGCTGCTCGACGAGGCCGACCGGCTGCCCGAGCACACCGGCCGCCGCGTCTACCTCAGCGGCAGCGACCACGACACCCCGCACGTCTACCGCGCCATCGAGGCCGAAGGCCACGTCGTCGTCGGCGAAGACCACCCCTCCGGCGACCTGTCCTACGAGCGCCGCGTCGGCGCCGCCACCCTCGACGCCCTCGCCGAGCACTACCACCACAACGGCCCCACCGCTCAGCGCGCCACGGTCGACGCCCGCGCCGCGTACACGTCGCTGGGCGCCCGGCGCTGCGCGGCCGACCTGCTCGTGGCGTACGCCCGGATCGGCGACGACGCCCCCACCTGGGACTTTCCGGCGCAACGCGCCGCGGTGAACGTTCCGGCGGTGCTCCTCGACCGTCAGCCGTACGGCCGGGTGGACGTGGCCGCCCTGCCCGTGGAGGTGGACTCGTGCGCGCGGTGAAAACCCTGGCCTCGGCCATCGAGGCGGCCCGCCACCAGCGGGAATGGTTCGCGGACCTGCAGCGGCGGGTGGCCGCCGGCGAACCGTTCGCCGTCGTCAACGCCGACGTGCCCCAAGAGATCTTCCGGACGATGGACATCCCGTACGTCGTCAGCCAATGGTGGGCCTCCGTCGTCACCGCCAAACAGCGGTCCGGGCACTACCTGGAGCTGCTGCGGCAACGCGGCTACCCCGACCACTCCGAGCAGTACAACGCCGTCAGTCTCGGCTCGGCCTTCGACCCCGACCCGTCGTCCGGCCCGTGGGGCGGCCTGCCCCGGCCCACCCTGGTCGTGGCCGACGCCTCCGGCGACATCACCCGCAAGATCTACGACATCTGGGGCCGCGAACCCGGCATCACCGGCTACACCCTGGAAAGCGGCGCCGAGAACGAAGTGCCGGCCACCTGGTGGGACCTCATGCCGCACCGCTGGGAGCAGGCCATCGGCCCCGCCCGCCTCGACCTGCTGACCGCCGAGCTGGAGAACCTGGTGGCGTACCTGGAGACCACCACCGGCCGCGTCTTCCGCGAGTCGCGCTTCCGCGAGGTCATGGCCCTGGTCAACGAGCAGGAGGAGTGGAACCGCCGCACCCGCGACCTGATCGCCCGCACCCGCCCGGCCCCGCTGAGCGTCGTCGACGGCATCCCGTCCGTCATGCTCCCTCAGTGGCACCGCGGCACCGAATGGGGCCGCGACGCCGCCCGCCGCTTCTACGAGGAGGTCCGCGACCGCGTCGACAACGGCGTCGCCGCCTGTCCCGGCGAGCGGGCCCGCCTCATGTGGATCGGCCGCGGCCTCTGGTACGACATGGGCTTCTACCAGCGTTTCCAGGACGAGTACGGCGCCGTTTTCGTCTGGTCCATGTACCTGGCCATCGCCGCCGACGGCTACATCCGCTACGGCGACGACCCCATGCGCGCCCTGGCGGCCCGCTTCGCCGCCTTCATCGACCAGCTCTACACCCCGCCCTGGTCCAGCGAGTGGTACGTCAAGGAGGCCCGCCTGCACGCCATCGACGGCGTCGTCCACCTGGTCTCCGACGACCCCCGAGGCGGCTACTTCACCACCAGGGCCCTCAGAGCGGCCGGCTTCCCCGTCATCGAGATCGAAGCCGACAACGTCGACACCCGCACCTACGACAACACCGCGGTCGCCGACCGCATAGCCGAGTGGCTGAAAGCGGAGGTCCTCCCCAGAACCTGACAGGACATGCCGCCGGCCCAGCGGAAAGCGTGTTTTCGACAGATTCCGGTAGGCACGTCAGATGTCGAGCAGATCAAGCTTGCGCTTGAGATCGTTGCCATTCCTGTAGGGCCAGTGCTTTTCCCGTTGCAAGCGTCCGACGACGATCCCCGGGGCGATCCCGATCTCCTCGGCGAAGTCCCGCACGGCCGCTTTCGAGGTCAGGCCGGCCAGCCGGGAGGCGTTCTGGGGGGGGATGAGCAGGTCGGCCGCGAAGCGGTCGGCCGCCGACTCTTTCGGATCGTCGACCGATGTCCTGTCGGCGAGGTCGATGCGGATGTCGTCGTCACCGTTCAGCACATGGTGCAGTTCGTGGAAGAAGCTGAACCACAGTTGATCGTCGGTGCGGTAGCGCCGGCTGAGCTGGATGACGCGCCTCGCTCCGATTCTTCGCGTCACTCCACTGACGCGCGCTCCACGGACCTCCTCGACGAAGACCACGGCCACTCCGCTGGCGGCACAGATCTGCTGCAGAAGCGGTCGGAACTCGTCGGCGGGATGCACGGTCAAAGACCGCAGCCGGGGAAGCGACTCCCTGAGCGTGGTCGCGTCGAAGCCGCTACATAGCAGTTGCTGCGCCTCGATTTCGCCCAGGCGGAGCCAGGTGGCCAACGGGCCGAGTTTGGAGTCTCGCGCCTTGGACTTTCTGAAGGCGCATGCCGTTGGCTGCTCGTACAACTCTCGCCATACGTCGACCGAGGCTACGGCGAAGAACGCCAGAAGCTGATCGATGCGCGACACCCGGTCCTTCGGCTCCTGCGGGAGCACGCCGCGCTTGACCAGTTCGGCCACGGGGACTTCCCTGCGAGATTTACCTAGTAGGTAAAGACAGCGTCACCTTAGCGGAGGCATCGCCGGACTGCACGCGGATTGTGTCTGATCGATTGCCGTATGTGTTGCTCGTGGGGGAAAATCGCGGGGAAAATTCGCCGTGCTGGGGACTCGCTCGTTCACGCTGCGGGGGTGGGTCAGTCCTGCCGCCGGTAGGCGGCGATGAACGTCTCCATCGCCGCGTCGACGCCGGGTTTGTCGCCGGTCGCCAGGAGGTCGAGGAGGAGGCCTCGGACGACGGCCACGCCGAGGCGGGCCAGGGCCTTGGCCTGGTCGTCCGGGACGTCGTGGCGGTCGGCGAGGGTGATGGTGGTGTCGAGCCAGGTGTCGACCAGGCCCTCCAGGAGGGGGGTCGTCCGCGGGTCGCCCCGGAGTGCGCGGCCGTACAGTTCGAAGAACAGGCGTTCGTACGGCGCCAGGGCGGGGTCGGTGAGGCGGGCCCACAGGCGGCGCATGAGCAGGGCGAGGTCGGCGCCCGGGCCGAGGTCGGTCCAGATCTCGGTGAGGACGCGGCGCTGGCGTTCCTCGACGGCGCGGACCACTTCGACGAGCAGGCCGTCTTTCGAGCCGAAGTGGTAGATGAGCATGCGGTGGCTCGTTCCGATCGCCTCCGCCAGTTTGCGGAGGCTGATGTCGGCGACGCCGTGGGCGCCCAGGTGGTCGATGCACGCGGTGAGCAGTCGTTTCTTCGCCTCACCCTTGCCATCGTCTGTACCAAGTGGTACATGTACCGAATGGTTCACACCGAGGAGGTTATCGTGCCGCGACACCGGTTCGAGGTCGAAGTGAAGACATCGGCCTCTCCCGAGCGGCTCTTCGCGCTGCTGGTCGACCACGCGAGCTGGCCCACATGGTCGCCGGTGGGCTCCTACCGGCTGGAGCGCGCCGGGCCGGAGGGCCCGCAGGGGCTCAACACCATCCGGGTCTTCCGCACCAGGTGGTGGGGCCGCACGGTCACCGTGCGGGAGCAGATCGTGGAGCTGGACCCCCCCTACAGGTTCGCCTACACCCTGCTGTCCGGCCTGCCCCTGAGCGACTACCGGGCCGTCATCGACCTCACCACGCTCATGGACGGCACGTGGATCCACTGGCATTCGTCGTTCGACGCCAAGGTCCCCGGCACGGGTTGGCTCTACCGGAAGGTCCTCGCCGACTTCTCCGCCCGGACCCTCAAGGGTCTCGCCGCCCACGCGGAGCGGGAGGCGGCCCTGGGCGCGTCCTGAGGGGCGGGCATCAGGCCGGCAGGACGCGCAGGTGGGCCGGCGGGACCTGGAGCCAGACCTGGTCCGACGGCGCCTCCTCGGTGGACCAGAGGCGGCAGGAGACGCCTTCGGCGTCGAGGTGGTGCTCGATGTGCGGCCCGGCGAACATCGACAGGCGGCGCCGTGCCGGCCAGCGGTTCGGGCCGGTGGGCTCCGCCTCGGTCATCCGGCCGTGCTCGGGGCGCCACACCGCCACGGCTTCCGTGTGCTCCGTCAGGCCGGGGGCGGCCACCCCGGTCAGGGGTCCGTACGGCGAGCCGAGCGTGGCCGTGCCCGCCGCTTCGTCGACCGCGGTGACGGTGCCGGGGATCTCGTTGGCCACGCCGACGAAGTTGGCCACGTATCTGGTGGCCGGGCGGGCGTAGATCTCGTGGGGCGTGCCGAGCTGTTCGACGTGGCCGGAGCCCAGGACGGCGATGCGGGTGGCCAGCTCCATGGCCTCGGTCTGGTCGTGGGTGACGTAGACGGCGGCGAAGCCGAGGCGGCGCTGCATCGCGAGGAGTTCGACGCGGAGGCGTTCGCGGACCTTGGCGTCGACGTTCGACAAGGGCTCGTCGAACAGGACCAGGCCGTCGCCGGCGACCAGGGCGCGGGCCAGGGCGACACGCTGCTGCTGGCCGCCGCTCATCTCGCCGGGGTACTGGCGGACCAGTTCGGGGATGCCGACCATCTCCAGCGCCTCGCGCACCTTGGCGGCGATCTCGGCCTTGCGCGGGCGGCCGGAGCCGTGGCGGTTGGTCAGCGGGTAGGCCACGTTGTCGAAGACCGACATGTGCGGCCACAGGGCGTACGACTGGAACATCATGCTGAGGCCGCGCCGCTCCGGCGGCACGTCCACCTTGCGGCCGGCGTCGAACACGACCGTGCCGCCGATCTCGATCAGGCCCGCGTCGGGGGTCTCCAGACCGGCGATCGACCGCAGCAGCGTCGTCTTGCCGCAGCCGCTCGGGCCGAGCAGGATGAGGAACTCGCCGGGCGCCACGTCCAGCGACACGTCGTCGACCGCGGCGGTGAGCGTGCCGTCGACACGACGGAAGCTTTTGCGTACGCCGGTGAGCCGCACGACGGGCGCGCCGGTGCCCGCACCGGTCTCGCCCGGGCCGCCGGGGGTGTCCGGGTTCGTCGTGGTGGTGTCCGTCGCGTGCATGGTCCCCCGCCTCGGGGGTCAGGGGTGGGTGCTGGGGAAGGGGGAGGCGCCGCCCCGGCCACGCCGCCGGGCGTACCAGGTGACGGGGAGGACCACCAGTGAGGTGGCCAGGGTCAAGATGACGGAGATGGCGCCGAGCATGGCGTAGTCGCCGTTGCCGAAGACCTCCAGGATGCGGAAGCCCACCACCTCGTTGTCGGTGCCGGCGAGGATGGCGGACGCGCTGATGTCGCCGGCGATGGTGACGAACAGCAGCGCCCACCCGGCGAGCAGGCCCGGGGTCATCAGCGGCAGGGTGACGCGGCGGAAGGTGCGGCCCGGCCCGGCGCCGCCGACGCGCGAGGCGTCGGTGAGCTCGGGGGCGACCTGGCTGATCGCCGCGTCGGAGGCCGTGGTGGCCTGCGGCATGTGCAGCGACACGTACGCCAGCAGCAGGATCCACAGCGTGCCGCCGAGGTGGAAGGGCGGCCCGCTGAACGCCAGCACGAAGCCCACCGCGATGACCAGGTGCGACAGCGTCGGCGGGAACTTGATCGCCGCGTCGACCAGCAGGCCGGTGCGGCGCCCCGCGCGGCGCACCAGCAGCGACACGACGGCCGCCGCCAGCATGCCGATCGTGGCCGCGACGACGCCGAGCATCAGGCTGTTGACCAGGGCCTCGCGGGTGACGGCGTCGGAGAGGGTGCGGGTGACGGCGTCGAGGTTGAGTTTCGACCAGTTGACCGTGTTGCTCCAGTAGCCGGTCAGTGACACCAGCACCAGCGCGCCGAGCGGCAGGATCGAGGTGAGCGCCAGGTAGAGCATGACGGCCACCCGCACCGGGGTGCGGGCCCGGCCGAGCCGCAGCGGGCGCGGCCGGGCGCCTTTGCCGCCGATGCGGGCGCTGCGGGAGCTGCGCAGCAGCCGCGACTGGACGTACCAGACGAGGGTGACGACCAGCATGACGACCAGGTTGAGGCTGACCGCGATGCCCGTCTCGGGCGGGTACGTGAACGACAGCAGCCGCACGACCCGTACGGACAGAATGTCGAGGTGGGCCTGCGGCGCGAGGATCGCCGGGATGGAGTACAGCCCGAACCCGGTCCACACCATCAGCAGCGCGGCGGCGCCGAGGCTGGGCCGTACGGCGGGCAGCGAGACCCGGCGCAGCGTCTTCAGCGGCCCGGCGCCGCTGATGCGGGACTGTTCCTCCATGCTCGCGTCGGCGTTGCGCAGCCCTGCCGACACGATCATGAAGACGTACGGCACCTGGTAGATCGTGTAGACGAAGATCAGGCCGTACCAGGAGTGGATGTCGATGGGCCCCTCGGCGCCGTCGGCGCCGAACAGCGACCGCAGCGCCAGGTTGAGGTAGCCCGACCGTGCCGAGCCGAGCAGCGACCAGCCGATGGCGCCGGCGATCGGCGGCAGCAGGAACGGCACCAGCGGCACGATGTCGGTCAGCAGGCCCATGCGGGCGTCGGTGCGTTCGTTCACCCAGGCCAGCGCCGACCCGACGAGCAGCGCGGCCACGCCGCTGCCGCAGACGACCACCGCGGTGTGCCAGAGCAGGGTGCCCAGGTCGGGCTGGGCGAGCATGTCGTGCACCGGGGACAGGTCGATCCGCCCCTCTTCGGTGAAGAAGGGGCGGATCACCACCAGGGCGAGCGGGTAGACCGCGAGGACGCCAAGCACCAGCGCCAGCAGGGTCGCGGCGACCTGGAACGGGCCGAGCCGGGCGAGCGGGCCCCCGCGGCGCCCCTCGCCTGGCCGTGCCTTGACCGCCGTCACGAGCCGCTTTCCTGGCCCAGGCCGAGCAGCGAGTAGATGCGGTCGGCCGGGGTGCCGGTGAGGTCACGGTTGAACGCGTAGCGGGCGGGGAGCGTCGAGGGGTCGCGCGGCGAACCCGAGCCGGGGGTCGCGTTGAGCACCTTGCCGCCCTCCTCGCTCATCAGGTAGTGGACGAACAGCCGGGCGGCGTTCGGGTGGGCGGCCTTGGCGGCGATGCCGGGCACGAGTTCGGGGCCGGTCGACGCGGGCGGCTGCACGTAGGTGATGGGCGCGCCCTTGCTCTTCAGGTCCGTGACGATGGACTGGACGCCGGGCATGACGATGGCGCCTTCACCGGCGGCGAGCTGCTGGGTGGCGGGGGCCGAGCCGGCGGCGAGGATGGGCTGCTGGGCCTTGAGTTTGGTCAGGAACTCCTCGCCGTACTCCTTGATGATCAGGTTCCAGAACGGCGTGTAGGCCGCCGACGCGCGCGGGTCGACCAGGAGGATCTGGCCCTTCCACTTCGGGTCGAGGATGTCCTGCCAGTCCTTGATCGCGTCGGCGCCCTTGTCGGTGTTGACCGCGAGGCCGGACGGCTGGAGCTGCACCACGGCGGTGCCGTCGTCGGGCAGCAGGTACTTGTCGGGGAAGCCGTTCGGGTAGCCGGGGATGCCGGCGTCGGCGAGCTTGATCGTCCAGCCCTTGTCGAGCGCCTCGGGGATGAACGGCGTGTAGGAGCCCACGAACAGGTCGGCGGCCGGTTTGCCGGTCGCGGCCTCGGCGGAGAAGCGCTGGGCGAGGTCGCTGGAGGTGAGCCGGATGAACTTGACCTTGATGCCGTACTTCTTGGCGAAGGAGTCCGACACGGCCTTGGCGATGTTCTCGGCCGGCACGCTGTACCAGACCAGCTCGCCTTCCTGCTGCGCCTTCTCGATGAGCGGGCGCAGCTCGGCCGGGGCGTCGGCCGGCACCGACGTGTCGCCGCCGCCCGACTCGCCGGACCCGCACCCGGTCGCCAAGAGCAAGGCGGCGAAGGCGGCGGCCGCCGCGGATCGCAGGGTACCGAGTCGTGGACGGGTCATGGTTCTTCCTCCAGGGGCTGTGGCCGAGCGCCTCGGCTGGTGTAACGTCCCCGACACGCATGGTGTGCTTCATGCGTCACTGAGAAGATCGCTACGTTCTCAATGAACGACATTGAGAATAGACGGGCGTTGATTTAACTGTCTACTGTCGTGAGATAACGACGACGTCTCCGACCTGCTCGGATGCCGGCCTCCGCCCCCGGTCGTGGCCGACGTCGCGCAGGCGGCCGGTCGCTTCACCGGACCGCGGGTCGTCCCGTGCATGGATCCGGACCCGCCGACGACCGGTCGAGGTACGTCCGCGGCGGCCCGCCTCGCCCACTCCGACACGTGACAGTCGGCGGCGCGCTCGGCGATCGTCCGGCGTGAGCCGGACGACAAGTCCCGCGTGGTCGACGCGAACGACTTCTGTCCGGCACTGGTCACCCCGTCAGGGTGCGTCGGGGGACGGCGGCCCGCCCGATCGGCGCGTCGACGGGGATCGATGGTCCGATGGGGCCATGCGGTTCCATATGTGTAACATATAAGTCATCGACCGTAAATGCATCTGCCATCTACGATGGGCCCAGGAGGGTGTCCCGGCGGTGTGCGTTCTGCGTGGCCGCTTGGTGCAGGCCTCGGCGCGGGGTGATCACCCGGCGTGCCGGTCCGATGATGCGGGCCGACGGTGAGGGAGTAGGTGGTCAGATTGACGATCGGATGAGAAAATGTCTAACTTTGGGGCGTTTCTCGACTGATGGAGGTGGGTGCCGAGTGAGCCTGCACGCGCTGTTCTCCCCGGCGAGCGTGGCCGTCATCGGGGCCTCGGCGACCCCCGGAAAAGCCGGGCACGCCATGACACGCTCACTGGCCGGGCTGCCCGGACCCCTGTACCCCGTCAACCCGCGCGGCGGCACCATCGCCGGCCACCAGGCGTACGAGTCGATCGCCGCCGTCCCCGGCGACGTCGACCTGGCGGTGCTCGTCGTGCCGCCCCGCGCCGTGCCCGGAGCGCTCGAGGAATGCGGCCGCGCCGGCGTCCGCGCCGCGGTCATCTGCGCCGGCGGCTTCGCCGAAAGCGGCGCCGACGGGCGGCAACTGCAGGAACGCGTGCGCGACATCGCGCGCGCGTACGGCATCCGCGTGCTCGGCCCCAACACCTCCGGGTTCATGAACCCCCCGGCCGGGGTGCTCGCGAACTTCCTGCCCGGGGTGACCGCGCTGCCCCCCGGCCCGGCCGCGATCGTCGCACAGAGCGGCGGCGTCAACCTCGCCCTGTGCTTCCTCGCCGCCGCCGACGGGCTCGGCATCCGCCTCGGCGTGGGCCTCGGCAACGCCGTCGACGTCGACTTCCACCACGTGCTCGACCACCTGGCCGACGACGACGAGACACGGGTCGTCGGCCTGCACGTCGAAGGCGCGGCGGCCGGCCGGGAACTGTACGAGGCCGTCGGCCGGCTCAGCGCACGCAAGCCCGTGGTGGCGCTGAAGGTCGGCCGATCCGACGTCGGCGACTTCGCCGAATCCCACACGGGCGCGCTGACCGGCGGCTTCGCCCTCACCCGCGCCGCCCTCGCCCAGGCCGGCGCCGTCATCGTGGACGACCCGACGGAACTGACCGACGCCATGCGCGCCCTCGCCGCCCGCCGCCTGCCGCCCCGTCCCCGCCCCGGCATCGGCGTCGTGACCGGCCAGGCCGGCCCCGGCCTGATCATCGCCGACACGCTGCGCGCCGCCGGCACCTCCGTCCCCGAACTCGCCGGCCCCACGATGACCCGCCTGGGCGAACTGCTGCCTCCGCTCACCTACCAGCGCAACCCCGTCGACACGGGCCGCCCCGGCGACACCTTCGGCGACGTCCTGGCCACCGTCGCGGCCGACCCCGCCGTGGACGCCCTCCTGGTGTACGCCCTGGAGGAACCCGACGCCCTCGACCCGGCGGCCGCCCTGAAACACCTCCCGCCCGACACCCCCGTCCTGTTCGCCGCCGGCGGCCCGGCCCCGGCCCTGGACGCCCGCCAGGCCACCCTCGGCCCCATCCCCCTCTACCGCTCCCCCGAACGCGCCGCCAAGGCCGCCACGGCCCTGGCCGCCGACGCATCCGCCCGCCACCGCAGAACCCAGGCTCCCCCGAGCCCCTCAGCCCCACCTGCCCACCCGGGCGCGGGTGCGGGCGAGGCGCCGGCCGATGAAGCGCCGCGTCGGCGAGAAGCACGGCGGCGGAGTGCGGCGCCGGATCAGCGGCGCGGAACGCGGCAGGACACGCCCGGCGGCGAAGTCGGCGCGTTGGACGAGTACGCGGCGAAGCGGCTGCTGGCCGGGGCCGGGGTGGCGGTGCCCGAAGGGCGGGCCTGTGGCACTCGGGAGGAGGCCCGGCGGGCGTTCGAGGAGCTGGGCGGGCCGGTCGTGGTCAAGATCCTCGATGCCGGCATCGCGCACAAGTCGGACCACGGGGCCGTGCACACCGGGGTCCGCACGACCGCCGACCTGGTCCGGGCCCTGGACGCGATCGACGCCGTCGCCGCAGCTGTGCTGGGCCGACCGGCCCGCTACCTGGTCGAGCGGCAGGCCGCTCCCGGTGTGGAGCTGATCGTGGGCGCGATGCGCGACGCGGCGTTCGGGCCGGTCGTGCTGCTCGGGCTCGGCGGGGTCGGCGTCGAACTCGCCCCGGAGCCGATCTTGCGGCTGGCGCCGCTGTCGGGCGCCGACGCCGCCGAGATGGTGCGCGCGCTGCCCGGCGCCCTGATGGCGGGGCACCGGGGCGCGCCGCCTCTCGACGTGCCGGCCGTCGCCGGTGTCGTGCTGGCGGTCGCCTCGCTCATCACCGGCCATGACGGCATTTCCGAATTGGACGTCAATCCGTTGCGGCTCACCCCGGACGGGCCTGTCGCGCTGGACGCGCTCGTCGTGGGGACGCCGGACGGGCCGGTCGTCTCACCACCCCCACTCTCTAGGAAGGTCACCCATGACTGATACCGCAGCCGGCCTGGACCGCCCGACGATCGTGGTCGGTGCCGGCCCGGTCGGGCTGAGCGCGGCGCTGGCGCTGCGCGCGCTCGGCCGCCCCGCCACGGTGCTGGAGGCGGGAGAGCAGGACAGGCTGCGGCCCGGCAGCCGGGCCATCTTCGTGCACAGGGCCACGTTGGACATCCTGGAACGGAGTCACCCCGGGCTGGCGTTCGAACTGGCCGCGCAAGGGCTGCTCTGGCAGACCAAACGGACGTTCTACGCCGGGCGTCAGGTGTTCTCCCGCAGCTACCCCCCGCCGGCTCCCGACACGCTGCCGCATTCCACGAGCCTGCCGCAGGTGGAGACCGAGCGCCTGCTGCTGCAGGCGTGCAAGGAGGCGGGTGTCGAGTTCGCCTGGAATCAGGAGGTCGGCACGGCCGTCAGCGACTCCGGCGGTGTCACGTTGACCACCACGTCGGGCGACCGCTGGCACGCCGACTACGTGATCGCGGCCGATGGGGCGCGTTCGGCGGTGCGCGGGTCGCTCGGCATCGAGCTGACCGGCAGCCGTTCGGACGGCTGGTACATCGTGGTGGACGTCGAGGAGGACGCCGCCGACCCGCTGCCCGTCGAGCGGATCTTCCACTACTCCCACCCGGGTGTCGGCGGGCGGAACGTGCTGCTGGTGCCGTTCGCGGGCGGCTGGCGGGTCGACCTGCAGCTGCACGACGACGACGATCCCGAGGCGCTGAGCCAGGGGGAAGGGCTGCGCGAGTGGCTGCGGGCGGTGCTGCCGGCCCCGTACGCCGACCGGGTGAGCTGGGCCTCGACGTACCGGTTCCTGCAGGTCATCGCGGACGAGTTCACCGACCCGCACCGCCGGGTGCTGCTGACGGGGGAGGCCGCCCACCTGTTCGCGCCGTTCGGCGCGCGCGGCATGAACTCGGGCGTGCCGGACGCCGAGGCGGCCGCAGCGGCGGTGCACGTCGCCCTGTCGGCGGTCTCGCCGGCCCGGGCCGCGGCGGCCGTCGAGGAGTTCGCCATCTCCCGCCGCCGGGCCGCCCTGTACAACTGCGACGCCGCCGGGGCGGCGCTCGCCCACCTGCGTCCGGGCCCGGAGGAGCGGGCCAAGCTGGAGGCCGCCGCCGAGGCGGCCGAGCACGACCCGAGCATGGGTCACTGGCTCGACATCGCGCCGTACGGCCCGCGTGAGTCGGCGTCCGGCAACACCATCTACAAGTACTGAGCCGACCGGGGACGGGGCACCATACCGACCCGAAGATCATCTGGAGCACCGATGAAACTGGAGCAGACCGCCATCCCGCTCGGGCTCGCCTGGTCCTCGCCGTTCGCGCGCTGGCAGGGTGCGCTGGCCGGGATGAACAGCCTCGACCTGGCCGTCGACGTGACCGGGCGGCGGCTCGCCGGCGCCGGCTTCGACCTGGGCCGGGTCGGCGGGATCGTGCTCGGCATCACCATTCCGCAGCACACCGCGTTCTACGGCGGCCCCACCGTGGCCGCCCGGCTCGGCCTGGCCGCGAAGACCGGCCCGATGATCTCGCAGGCGTGCGCCACGTCGGCCGCCGTGCTCCAGGCCGCCGCCACCCAGATCGAGAGCGGCGCTCACGAGGCCACGTTGGCGATCGCCACCGACCGCACCAGCAACGGCCCGCTGCTGGTCTACCCGTCGGTGTCGGGGGCGGGCGGCGCGCCCGACACGGAGCACTGGGTGCTCGACCCGATGCGGCAGGATCCGACGACGGGCCGGTCGATGCTGGACACCGGCGAGAACACGGCCGCCGACGAGGGCTACACCCGCCAGGAGATCGACGAGGTGACGCTGCTCCGCTACGAGCAGTATCGTGCGGCCCTGGCCGACGACCGCGCCTTCCAGCGCCGCTACATGGTGGAGGTGCACGTGCCGGGCCGTAAGGGCACCTCGACCGTCGTGTCCGAGGACCAGGGCGTGCATCCGACGACGGCCGAGGGCCTGGCCAAGCTCGACCCGGTCACGCCCGGCGGCGTCCTCACGTACGGCTCGCAGACCCACCCCGCCGACGGCACGGCCGGTTTCGTGCTGACGCGCGCCGACCTGGCCAGGGAGCTCGGCGACGGTGCCGGCCTGGTCAGGGTGCACGCGGTGGCGTTCGCCCGGGTCGAGCCGGCCCGCATGCCGAAGGCGCCGGTGCCGGCGGCCCGCGCCGCCCTCCACGACGCCGGTCTGGACATCTCGGACATCGACCTGGTCACGACGCACAACCCGTTCGCCGTGAACGACCTGTACTTCTCCCGCCAGACCGGCTACCCCCTCGACCGGATGAACGTCTACGGCTCCAGCCTGATCTACGGCCATCCCCAGGCCCCCACCGGCGCCCGGGCCATCGCCGAACTGATCGAGGCGCTGCGCGAGCGGGGCGGCGGCCGCGGCCTGTTCACCGGCTGCGCCGCCGGCGACAGCGCCGGCGCGGTCGTCCTGGAGGTCACCGACCGCTGACCCTCGCCGCCCACCTGCGCCGCCGCCCGCGACCGGCCCCGCCGGGAGCGGCGGCGGTCGCGGTTTCGGTGGTGGTCAGGCCTCCGCTCGGGTCTTGATGGCGGCGAGGGTGGCGGTCATGGCGCTGCGCAGGTCGGACAGGCGGGCCGCGATGTAGGCGGCCTCCTTGTCGGGTTTGCGGGCTATCAGCACGCTGAGGCCGGAGGCGCCCGGGCCGATGCGCACCGACTGGCGCAGCAGGGTGCCCGTCTCGGTGGGGGTCAGGGTGAAGCGCCAGGTGGCGAGACGGTGGGCGGGGTCGTCGACGGGCGGCCCGAAGCGGCCGTCGGCGTCCATGACGGCCCAGGCGAACGCCTGCTCGGGGGTCAGTTCGACGATCTCGCTGACGGTACGCCAGTCGCCGAGGTACGGGTTGTGGTTGTAGCCCGCGAATCTGGCGCCCAGCGCCGGTCCGGTGGCGCCGTCGAGCCATTCCACGCGCTGAAGCTCGGGGCTGGGCGCGGTGGGCAGGGCGATGTCGGTCGCCGGCGCCCAGACGCGGCTCGGCGGGGCCTGGATGCGGATCTCACAGGTCGTGTTCGGGCCATCCGCGTAACGCACGGTGCATCCCCTTCGTCGCCGGCCCCGGCGGCCGGCCGGGGC
>JBIQJI010000022.1:0-54142 GCA_044507605.1 Actinomycetales bacterium
TCATGCACTGGCTTTTAACACACTGTTGAGTTCTCAAGAAACGGACGCGAACACCGGCTGAACAGGTCCAGTTGATCAAGAATCTGCCGCCGGAGGCGTACTTCGTCTCTTTCCTCAAATCTACCGTCTCAGCCGTGTCGCGTCGAATCAACCGAATTTCTCGGAAGATCCGCTTTGCCACGACCGAACCCCGGGGCCGGAGGCACCGGAGCGGTAGGTTCGAAGGGCTTGCCCGCAAGGACCGAGCGTTGCTGCTCATCCCGGGGCGAAGAGAACACTATGTCGCCCTCCGGCCAACGTCAAATCGCCCAGCGGGACGTTCCAGCAGGTCAGCGACACTTATGACATAACATCGCCGCTTCGCTACCGGAACGTTATCCGTAGACCGCCTCCATGACGGCTCTATGAACGCTAGGAGCCGACCTCGATACCGCCGATCGACCGCTTGCCGCGGCGTAGCACGAGGAAGCGGCCGTGGAGCAGATCGGCGGGTTCCGGCACGTACGCCTCGTCGTTGATGCGCTCGTTGTTGAGGTAGCCGCCGCCCTCCTTGATCGTGCGGCGGGCGGCGGACTTGCTTTCCACCAGGCCGCTTTCGGCGAGGAGGTCGGCGAAGGTGGCGCCGAGGGCGGGCACCTTCGCGCGCGGGACCTCGGCGAGGGCCGCCTCCAGGGTGCGCTCGTCGAGGTCGGCCAGCGAGCCCTGGCCGAACAGGGCCTTGGAGGCCGCCGTCACGCGGTCGAGCTCGGCTCGGCCGTGGACGAGCTCGGTGAGGTCCTCGGCGAGGATTCGCTGCGCCTGCCTGGCCGCCGGCCGTTCGGAGACGGCCTTCTCCAGTTCGTCGATCTCCTCCCTGGTGCGGAAGGTGAAGACCTTGAGGAGCCGGACGACGTCGCGGTCGTCGGTGCCGAGCCAGAACTGGTAGAAGGCGTACGGGGAGGTGAGGGCGGGGTCGAGCCACACGGCGCCGCCGGCGGTCTTGCCGAACTTGGTGCCGTCGGCCTTGGTGATCAGCTTGCCGGTGAGGGCGTGGACGTGGGCGCCTTCGACGCGGCGGATGAGGTCGCAGCCGGCGGTGATGTTGCCCCACTGGTCGCTGCCGCCGACCTGCAGGGTGCAGCCGTGCCGCCGGTACAGTTCCAGGTAGTCGTTGGCCTGCAGGATCTGGTAGCTGAACTCGGTGTAGCTGAGCCCGTCACCGGCGAGCCGCGCGGAGACCGATTCGCGGGCGAGCATGCGGTTGACCGGGAAGTGCTTGCCCACGTCGCGCAGGAAGTCGATTGCGCTCAGTTCGCCGGTCCAGTCGAGGTTGCTGACGAGGGTCGCGGCGTTGGGGCCGGAGGTGAAGTCGAGGAACCGCTCCACCTGGACCCTGATGCGCCGCACCCATTCGGCGACGACCTCGGTGGAGTTGAGGACGCGCTCCTCGCTTTTGCCGCTGGGGTCGCCGATGAGTCCGGTGGCCCCGCCGACCAGGCCGATGGGGCGGTGCCCGGCGCGCTGGAACCTGGTGAGGATCAGCAGGGTGGCGAGGTTGCCCATGTGCAGCGAGGGGGCGGTCGGGTCGAAGCCGGCATAGACCGTGATCGGGCCCTCGGCGAGTGCCTTGCGCAGCGCGTCGGCATCGGTGGTCTGCGCGAGCACGTCGCGCCATTCGAGCTCATCGAGGATGTCGGTCACAGTCCTGGCTTTCGTGAATGTGGTTCGCGGGTTCGCTGCAACCGCCGCGAGACGGGGAGGGCGGCGGGGCCCGCCGTCTCGTGTGCGGGAACGCATGCGTTTATACCAGCCTGCCGGATCTCTTCGCCGCAATGCCACTCGACAACGCCGCTCGAACGGGCCCCGGCCGTTGTGGTCGTGGGGTCAGCGGCGGCGGGGCTGGTGCGCGCGGTACGGCGAGACGGTCGGCTCTCCCTCGATCCAGAACCGCCACGGCACCTCGGCCGCGGACGAGACCCCGGTGCGCGGTCCGCTGCGGATCAGGCGGGGGTCGACCGGCTCGGTCCGGTCGAACACGCGTAGTGGCCCGTCGCCGCAGCAGTCGAGCCCGTTGTGTTCTCTGCGGAGGTCGAGGGCGACGGTGAGCCGGGCCGGGCCTCGGGCGAGGTCGCGGTCGGGGACGGCCCTGCCCCGGGCTCCCGTGCGCCGGGACCGGGCCAGCGGGACTCCTTCGACGATCTCCCCGGCGCGCAGCAGCACGGCCGACGAGGTGCCTTCGGGCAGGCACACGAGGTTGACGCAGTAGTGCATGCCGTAGGTGAAGTACACGTACAGGTGGCCGGGCGGGCCGAACATGACGGCGTTGCGCCGGTTCTTGCCGCGGTAGCTGTGGGACGCGGTGTCGTGGCCGGGCAGCCCGTACGCCTCGACCTCGGTGAGCCGCACGGCGACCCGCCCGGCCGGTGAGTCGTGGGACAGCACGCAGCCGAGCAGGTTGGGGGCGACCTCGTAGGACGGCCGGTCGAAGAACGACCGGTCGAGGGGCCGCCACGCGGTCGTGGCGTCGCCGGCGGCCCGATCGGCGGCTCCGGCCGCGCCCGTAGGCGGGGTGGCCGCCGTCGTGCTCTCTTCGGCCGGGTCGGGGTCAGGCACCGCTCGCCCACGCCGCCTGCGCGTCGACCGTGTCGCGGAGGGCGGCGAGCTGTTCGCGTACGCGGCTCGGCGCGGTGCCGCCCTGGGCCTTGCGGGCGGCGAGGGCGCCGGGCACGTTCAGCACGCCCCGTACGTCGGGCACGTCGCCGGTGCCGGACGCGGCCGGTCCGGGGGCGAAGTGCGGCGAGACCTTGGCCAGTTCTTCGTCGGTGAGGTCGCCGAGGTCCTTGTCGTTGACCTGGCACCACACGACGAGGTGGCCGACGGCCTCGTGGGCTTCGCGGAACGGCACGCCGCGGCGGACGAGCAGTTCGGCGAGGTCGGTGGCGAGGGCGAAGCCGTCGGGGGCGGTGGCCTCCAGGCGGGCCGTGTTGACGCGCATGGTGGCGACGAGCCCCGCCATGGCCGGCAGGACGAGCAGCAGCGTGTCGACGGCGTCGAAGACGGGCTCCTTGTCCTCCTGCAGGTCGCGGTTGTAGGTGAGGGGCAGGCCTTTGAGGGTGGTGAGCAGCGCGGTCAGGTCGCCGATGAGGCGGCCGCTCTTGCCTCTGGCGAGCTCGGCGACGTCGGGGTTCTTCTTCTGCGGCATGATCGACGAGCCGGTGGAGTAGGCGTCGTCCATGGCGACCCAGCGGAACTCCTGGGAGGCCCACAGCACGATCTCTTCGCCGAGCCGCGACAGGTGGACGCCGATCAGCGCGGCGCAGAACAGGAACTCGGCGGCGAAGTCGCGGTCGGCGACGGCGTCCATGGAGTTGGTGGCGGCGCCGGCGAACCCGAGTTCCCTGGCGACGGTTTCGGGGTCGAGGGGCAGCGACGACCCGGCGAGGGCGCCGGCGCCGAGCGGGCTGATGGCGGCGCGCCGGTCCCAGTCGCGCAGCCGGTCGACGTCGCGGGCGAGGGGGTGCACGTGGGCGAGCAGCTGGTGGCCGAACGACACCGGCTGGGCGTGCTGCAGGTGGGTCATGCCGGGCGCGGCGGTGTCGGCGTGCTGCTCGGCCTGGCTCATGAGCGCGGTCTCCAGCTCGACGAGCCGGGACACGATGTGACGCACGTGGTCGCGTAGGTAGAGGCGCAGGTCGGTGGCGATCTGGTCGTTGCGGCTGCGGCCGGCGCGCAGTTTGCCGCCGAGGGTGCCGAGGCGTTCGAGCAGGCCTCGTTCGAGCGCGGTGTGCACGTCTTCGTCGGCGACCATGGGCCGGAAGGCACCGGACTTGCACGCCTCGTCGAGGTCGTCGAGCGCGCCGAGCATGCGCGCCAGCTCGTCGTCGGTCAGCAGCCCGGCCCGATGCAGCACGCGGGCGTGCGCGCGCGAGGCGAGCAGATCGTACGGCGCCAGCCGCCAGTCGAACTGCACACTCACCGACAGCCGCGTCAGCGCGTCGGCGGGGCCGCTCTCGAACCTGCCGCCCCAGAGCCGCATGGGCTTGCCGTCGGAATTGTCCGCCACCTGTTCTCCTCCTGTAGTCCAATGCGCGACCTTAGCCGAACCGCGGCGTGCTCACGAACGTCGCGGCCGGTCCGCCCCCACGGGCCCGCCTGGACGGTGTCGTCGATGGGGCGTCGCCGGTGCGCCGCCCGGCCGCATTCAGGACACCCGCGTGTTCCGCGCGGCGGCGATCTTCGACGGCAGGCTCCACAGCCGCACGAAGCCCTTGGCCAGGGACTGGTCGAAGGCGTCGCCGGTGTCGTAGGTGGCCAGCGAGAAATCGTACAGGGAGGCGTCGGAGCGCCGCCCGGTGACCACGGCCCGGCCGCCGTGCAGGGTCATCCGGATGTCTCCGGACACGTATCGCTGGGCGTCGTCGATGAACGCGTCGAGGGCGTCCTTCAGCGGCGAGAACCACAGCCCGTCGTACACCAGCTCGCTCCACCGCTGGTCCACCGACCGCTTGAAGCGGGCCAGGTCGCGCTCGATGGTGACGTTCTCGAGTTCCATGTGGGCGGTGATCAGCGCGATGGCGCCCGGCGCCTCGTACACTTCGCGCGATTTGATGCCGACCAGCCGGTCTTCGACGAGGTCGAGGCGCCCGACCCCCTGCGCGCCGGCGCGGCGGTTCAGCTCGGCGATGATCTCGTACGGTGTGCGTTCCCGCCCGTCGACCGCGACCGGCACGCCGCCGCGGAAGGTGATGACGACCTCGTCGGGCCGGCGCGGGATCGCCGGGTCGGCGGTGTAGGCGTAGACGTCCTCGGTGGGGCCGTTCCAGATGTCCTCCAGGAAGCCGGTCTCGACGGCGCGGCCCCACAGGTTCTGGTCGATGGAGTACGGCGACTTCTTGGTGACGTCGATCGGCAGGCCCTGCTCCTCGGCGTACGCGATCGCCTTGTCGCGGGTCCAGGCGAAGTCGCGGGCCGGGGCGATGACCTTCAGGTCGGGGTTGAGGGCGGCCAGGCCGGCTTCGAACCGCACCTGGTCGTTGCCTTTGCCGGTGCAGCCGTGCGCCACGTGGGTGCCGTGGAATTCGCGGGCGGCGGCGACCAGGTGCTTGACGATCAGCGGCCGGGACAGGGCCGACAGCAGCGGGTAGCGGTCCATGTAGAGCGCGTTGGCGCGCAGGGCCGGCACGCAGAAGTCGCGGGCGAACTCGTCGCGCGCGTCCAGCACGACGGATTCGACGGCGCCGCAGTCGAGGGCCCGCTTGCGGACGACCTCCATGTCCTCGCCGCCCTGGCCGAGGTCCAGCGCCACCGCGATCACCTCGGCGCCCGTCTTCTCGGCGAGGAAGGGGATGGCGACCGAGGTGTCGAGGCCCCCCGAGTAGGCGAGTACGACTCTGTCAGTCATTGCTGCTCGTCTCCTTCGCAGAGTGCGGCGGGCGCTGCGGGTTGGGGCTGCGCCTGTCGGCCGCCCGGAGCAGTGCCTCGGTGACCGCCTCTCCGCCCTGCGGGTCGCGACTGATCACGAGGATCGTGTCGTCGCCCGCGACCGTGCCGAGGATGGAGTCCCAGCCGGCGTGGTCGATGGCGGACGCCAGGAACTGCGCGGCGCCCGGCGGGGTGCGAACGATGACCAGGTTGGCGGACGCCTCGGCCGACACCAGCAGTTCCTCGGCGATGCGTCGCAGCCGCGCCGCCGGCGACTCGCCGCGCGGGCCCACGGGGGCGGGCGGGATGCGCCCGCCGCCTTCGCCGGGCAGCGCGTAGACCAGGGTGCCGTCGCCGGCGCGCAGCTTGAGCGCGCCGAGCTCGTCCAGGTCGCGCGACAGGGTGGCCTGGGTGACCTCGACCCCGCTCTCCGACAGGAGCCTGGCCAGCTCCGGCTGGGAGCGCACGGGCTGATGGGCGAGCAGTTCGGCGATGCGGGCGTGCCGGGCGGCCTTGGTCATCGGGATGGTCATGACGCCGTCCCGCTCCGTTCGAGCAGGAACGCCAGCAGCGCCTTCTGCGCGTGCCTGCGGTTCTCGGCCTGGTCCCACACGACGCTCTGCGGCCCGTCGAGGACCCCGGCGGTGATCTCCAGGCCGCGATAGGCGGGCAGGCAGTGCAGCACGATCGCGTCGGGTGCGGCCTCGGCGAGCAGCGTCTCGTTGATCTGGTACGCCCGCAGCGCCGCCACCCGCGCGTCCTTGTCGTCGTGGCCCATGGAGACCCAGGTGTCGGTGGCCAGTACGTGGGCCCCGGCGGCGGCCGCGGCGGGGTCGGACAGGACCGTGACCGAGCCGCCGGTGCGGGCCGCGATGGCGGCGGCCTCGTTGACGATCAGGGCGTCCGGCTGGTAGCCGCTGGGCGCCGCGATGCGGACGTGCATGCCGGCGACGGCCCCGCCGAGCAGGTAGGAGTGGGCCATGTTGTTGGCGCCGTCGCCGAGGTAGACGAGGGTCTGCCCGGCCAGGACGCCCTTCTTCTCCCGGATCGTCTGCAGGTCGGCGAGGATCTGGCAGGGGTGGAACTGGTCGGTGAGCCCGTTGACCACGGGTACGCGGGACGCGGCGGCCATGGCCTGGAGCCGCTCCTGGCCGTAGGTGCGCCACACGATCGCGGCGACCTGGCGCTCCAGCACGCGCGCGGTGTCCTCGATGCTCTCGCCCCGGCCGAGCTGGGAGGCGCCGGCGTCGATGACGAGCGGCAGCCCGCCGAGCTCGCCGATGCCGACGGCGAACGACACGCGGGTGCGGGTGGAGTTCTTGTCGAACAGCACGGCGACCGTGCGGGGCCCGGCGAGCGGCCGGTGGCCGAACGGGTCCTTCTTCATGGTGTCGGCGAGATCGAGCACCGCCGTCTGCTCGGCCGGGGTCAGGTCGTCGTCACGCAGGAAGTGCCTGGTCATCTGGTCGTCCTTCGTGCCGGTCGGGTCGTGGCTCATGATGCCGCCTCCGCGAGGATCGCGGGGAACGCGGCGACGAACGCGGCGATCTGCTCATTGGTGATGACCAGCGGGGGCGCGATGCGCACCGCGTCGGGTTGCACGGCGTTGACGAGG
This sequence comes from Actinomycetales bacterium, assembly GCA_044507605.1. GTDB lineage: Bacteria > Actinomycetota > Actinomycetes > Streptosporangiales > Streptosporangiaceae > Thermopolyspora. The sequence continues at coordinate 7,016 of JBIQJI010000022.1, forward strand.
AAGCCGGCGGCCCGCGCGGCGGCCTCCACCTTGGCCGAGACCGGCTCGGTGAGCACGGCGGCCCGCCACAGACCGTATCCGCGCACGCCCTTCAGCAGCGGGTGGTCGATGGCGGCGAGGCCGTCGGCGAGCAGCGCGCCGGCCTCGGCGGCGTGGGCGAGCAGCCCGTCGCGTTCGATGACGTCGAGCACGGTGAGCGCGGCGGCGCACGAGACGGGGTTGCCGCCGAACGTCGAGCCGTGGTCGCCCTTGGCGAAGATCGTGCCGGCGGGACCGAAGCCGACGCAGGCGCCGATCGGCATGCCGCCGCCGAGGCCCTTGGCGAGGGTGAGCAGGTCGGGGGTGATGTTCTCGGCCTGGTGGGCGAACCAGCGGCCGGTGCGGCCGATGGCCGACTGGATCTCGTCCACGACCAGCAGCGCGCCGGTGGCGTCGCACAGCTCACGCGCGGCGCGCAGGTAGCCGTCGGGCGGCGGCAGCACGCCTCCCTCGCCCAGCGCCGGCTCCAGGAACACCGCCGCGCACTCGGGGCCCACCGCCTCCTTGAGGGCGTCGGCGTCGCCGTAGGGGACGAACCTGACATCGATCGGGAACGGCCCGAACTGGTCGCGGATCGAGGCCTTGCCGGTGAGCGACAGCGCGCCGATGGTGCGCCCGTGGAACCCGTTCTCGGCGGCGACGAAGTAGCCCCGGCCGCGTTGCTTGCCGAACTTCGCGGCGATCTTGTACGCGCACTCGTTGGCCTCGGTGCCGGAGTTGGTGAGGAACACCCTGGCCTGGCCGCCGGCGGGGCCGAGCAGTTCGCGCAGCCGCTCGGCGAGCCGCACCTCGGGCTCGTGCAGGAACAGGTTGCTGGAGTGGATCAGCTTGGCGGCCTGGCCGGCCACGGCCGCCACGAGCTCGGGGTGGGCGTGGCCGAGCGAGCTGACCGCGATGCCGGCGATCAGGTCGAGGTACTCCCTGCCGTCGGCGTCCCAGACCCGGGCGCCCGAGCCGCGCACCAGCGCGGTCGGCGGCACCCCGTAGTTGGGCATGAAGGCGGCCTCGAACCGCCGTTGCAGCTCGTTGACGCTCACGAGTCGGTTCCTTCCGTCGTGTCTGGAACGATCATGGTGCCGATGCCCTCGTCGGTGAACAGTTCCACGAGCAGTGAGTGCGGCACCCGCCCGTCGAGCACGTGCGCACGCGGCACCCCTCCCCGTACGGCCGTCAAGCATGCCTCCATCTTCGGCACCATGCCGCTGGCCAGGCCCGGCAGCAGCTTGTCCAGCTCGGCGGCGGTGAGCTGGGGGATGACCTCCCCCGGGTCGTCGGCGCCGGGCGACCAGTTGGCGTACAGGCCCTCGACGTCGGTCAGCACGACGAGCTTGCTCGCGTCGAGGGCGACCGCGAGGGCCGCCGCGGCGGTGTCGGCGTTGACGTTGTAGACGGTGCCGTCGGCGCCGCGGGCGATCGACGACACGACCGGGACGCGCCCGTCGTCGAGCAGGGCCCGCACGGCCCCCGCCTCGACCTTGACGATGTCGCCGACCCGGCCGAGGTCGACCTGCTCGCCTTCGACGACGGCGTGCTTGGGCTCGGCGGTGAACAGCTGGGCGTCCTCGCCGGACAGGCCGATGGCGAACGGCCCGTGCCGGTTGATCAGGCCGACCACGTCGCGGTTGACCTGCCCGACGAGCACCATGCGCACGACCTGCATGGCCTCGGGGGTGGTGACGCGGAGCCCGGCGGCGAAGGTCGATTCGATGCCGAGCCGGTCGAGGTGGGCGTTGATCTGCGGGCCGCCGCCGTGCACGATGACGGGCTTCAGCCCGGCGTACAGCAGGAAGACGATGTCGTCGGCGAAGGCGGCGCGCAGCGTGTCGTCGGTCATGGCGTGGCCGCCGTACTTGACGACGACGATGCGGCCGCGGAAACGCTCCAGCCAGGGCAGCGTCTCGATGAGGACGGCCGCCTTCTCGCCGGGGGTCAGGGCGGGCGCGCCGGCGGGGCCGGGCGCCGGGGTGGGGTCCATGACGTCGCTCATGAGGAGTACGCCGAGTTCTCGTGAACGTACTCGGCGGTGAGGTCGGTGGTGTGGATGGTCGCGGCGTGCGGCCCGGCGGACAGGTCCACGGTGATCGTGACGTCGCGCGGCCGCAGGTCGACGCGGGACCGGTCGTCGCCGGCGGCCCCTCCCCTGCACACCCAGACGCCGTTGACGGCGACGTTGAGCCGGTCGGCCTCGAACACCGCGTCGGTGGTGCCGACCGCGGCCAGCACGCGGCCCCAGTTGGGGTCCTCGCCGTGGATGGCGCACTTGAGCAGGTTGGAGCGGGCGACGGCGCGGCCGACGGTCACGGCGTCCTCGACGCTGTCGGCGCCGACGACCTCGATGGCGATGGCCTTGGTGGCGCCCTCGGCGTCGACGACGAGCTGGCGGGCGAGGTCGGCGCACACCTCGGTGACCTTGCCCTCGAACTCGGTGAGGTCGGGCACGACGCCGGTGGCGCCGCTGGCGAGCAGCAGCACGGTGTCGTTGGTGGACATGCAGCCGTCGGTGTCGATGCGGTCGAAGGTGACGGCGACGGCCTCGCGCAGCGTCTTGTCGAGCAGGTCGGCGGGCACGTCGGCGTCGGTGGTGATGACGCACAGCATGGTGGCGAGGCCGGGGGCGAGCATGCCGGCTCCCTTGGCCATGCCGCCGACCATGTAGCCGCTCTCGCCGCGCCGGAAAGCGATCTTGGAGACGGTGTCGGTGGTGCGGATGGCGTCGGCGGCGTGCAGCCCGCCGTCGCGGGACGCCTGCGCGACGGCCAGGGCCACGCCGTCGAGCAGCTCGGGCATGGGCAGCCGCTCGCCGATCAGGCCCGTGGAGCAGATCGCGATCTCACCGGCGGAGTCGCCGAGCGCCTCGGCGGCCTTCTCGGCGGTGGCGTGGGCGTCCTGGAAGCCGAGGGGGCCGGTGCAGGCGTTGGCCCCGCCGGAGTTGAGCACGACGGCCTTGACACGGCCGCCTTTCAGCACCTGCTCCGACCAGAGCACGGGGGCGGCCTTGACCCGGTTGGCGGTGAACACGCCGGCGGCGGCGCGTGAGGGGCCTTCGTTGACGACGATGGCGAGGTCGCGCGCGCCGGCGGGTTTGATGCCGGCCGCGACGCCCGCGGCGCTGAATCCGAGTGGGGCGGTGACGCTCATTTCGCACCTTCCAAGGTCCGCTTGGCGATCGCTCGGTTGCTGCCGGTCCGCTGGCTCAAGGAGCTACTCCATTGCTGGGGAGGCCGAGGTCCTCGGGAAACCCGAGGGCGAGGTTGGCGCACTGGATCGCGCCGCCCGCCGTGCCTTTGGTGAGGTTGTCGATCGCGGCGACGGCCACCACCCGGCCGGCGCGCTCGTCGAGCGCGACCTGCACGACGGCGGTGTTGGCGCCGAGGGTCATCGAGGTGGCCGGCCACACGCCCTCGGGCAGCAGGCGCAGGAACGGCTCGTCCTTGACGGCCCGTTCGTACGTCTCGCGCAGCGCGGCGGCGGTGAGGCCGGGCGCGGCCGGGGCCACGCAGGTGGCGAGGATGCCGCGGCTCATCGGGACGAGCGTGGGGGTGAACGACACGGTGACAGGGCGGCCGGCCACCACGGAGAAGTTCTGCTCCATCTCGGGGGTGTGGCGGTGCACCCCGCCGACGCCGTAGGCGCTCACCGAGCCCATCACCTCGCTGCCCAGCAGGTGCGGCTTGAGCGAACGGCCGGCGCCGGAGGCGCCGCTGGCCGCGACGGCGACCACGTCGGGCTCGGCGACGCCGGCGGCCAGCGCCGGGAACATCGCCAGGCTGACGGCGGTGGGGTAGCAGCCGGGCACCGCGATGCGCCGGGCGCCCCGCAGCCGGTCGCGGTGGCCGGGCAGCTCGGGCAGGCCATAGGGCCAGGTGCCGGCGTGAGCGCCGCCGTAGAAGCGCTCCCAGGCGGCGGGTTCGGTGAGCCGGAAGTCGGCGCCGCAGTCGACGATCAGCGTGTCGTCGCCCAGCCGCTGGGCGAGCGCGGCGGACTGGCCGTGGGGCAGGGCGAGGAAGACCACGTCGTGCCCGGCCAGCGTTTCCGGGGTGGTCTCGGCGATGACGCGCTCCGCGAGCGGCGCCAGGTGCGGCTGGTGCTCGCCGAGCAGGGTGCCCGCGCTGGATCCGGCGGTGACCGCGCCTATCTCGATCTCGGGGTGGGACAGCAGCAGCCGCAGCAGCTCACCTCCGGCGTACCCGCTGGCACCGGCGATCGCCGCCCGCGTCGTCATGCGTCCACCTCGTTCTTCCGCGTCCGTTCCCTGCGTGTGTTTTCCGGGTAGGTCTTCCAGGGTCGCTCTCTGGGGGTCTGCATCGCCTCGAACCGACCGTATATTCATGCACTCTATCTCATGTTCTTACTAGACAGAGTATGCGCCAAAAAGGATGATCATGCAAGCGCCAATCTTCCTCTGGTCGCCATACCAACCGGTCGGTACCATGACCGGTGTCCGTCCTCGACCCGAGGAGTGCGCCCGCACATGACAGCTTCCCCCGCACCCTCCTCCGCCGGCACCGAGGCCGCTCTCACCGCGCCCGGTGGACTCTTCGAGATGGAGGAGGTGAACGTCCGCGGCACCACCATCCGCACCTGGAAGCACGCGCCCCCGACGTTCCGCGCCCTGCTGGAGGCGAGCCGCCACCACGGGGACAAGGAGTTCATCGTCTACGAGGACGAGCGGATCACCTTCGAGGAGCACTTCCGCCGGGCCGCGGCGCTCGCCCGCCGGCTGGCCGGAGAGTACGGCGTCGCCAGAGGCGACCGGGTGGCCATCGCCATGCGCAACTATCCCGAGTGGATCGTCTCGTTCAGCGCCGTCCTGGCCATCGGCGCCGTGGCCGTGCCCCTCAACGCCTGGTGGACCCGGCAGGAACTGCAGTACGGCCTGGCCGACTCCGGCGCCACAGTGGCGATCGTGGACGGCGAACGGGCGCAGCGCCTGGCCGATCAGCCCCTGGCGGCGCGGCTCATCGTCACCCGCCCCGGCGCGGCCGACCCGCCTCCCGGCGCCCGGCTCCTCGGCGACCTGCTCGGCGAGGCCACCGCCGGCGTCACGCTCCCGCCCGCCGACGTGCACCCCGACGACCCCGCCACCATCTTCTACACCTCCGGCACCACGGGCCGCCCGAAAGGCGCGTTGATCACGCAGCGCAACATCGGCCAGTCGCCCATGAGCGTGGCCTACCTCATCATGCGCGGCCTGGCCCGCGCCGGCCACGACCCCCGCCGGGCGATCGGCGCGCGCCGGGTCACCCTCCTGACGGTGCCGCTGTTCCACGTCACCGGCAGCTTCGCGGTGATGACCACCGCCATGTTCGGCGGAGGCACCCTGGTCCTGATGTACCGCTGGGACGCGGGGCACGGCCTGCAGCTCATCGAGCGGGAACGGGTCACGGTGCTGAGCGGAGTCCCCACCAACGCCTGGCAGCTCCTCTCCCACCCCGACCTGCGCAAACGCGACATCTCCTCCCTCACCTCGATCGGCTACGGCGGCGCGCCCGCGCCACCGAAGCTACGCGAACGCATCGCCGAACTGCTGCCCGGCCGCACCCCCCTCAACGGATACGGCATGACCGAGACCTCGGCCCTCACGATCGGCAACAGCGGGCCCGACTACGCCCGCAAACCGGGCAGCGTCGGCCTGCCGCTCGCCGTCGTCGACGTCAAGATCACCGGCCCCGACGGCCGCGAGCTGCCCGTGGGCGAGGTCGGCGAGCTGTGCCTGCGCGGGCCCAACGTCATCGCCGGCTACTGGAACCGGCCCCAGGACACCGCCGAGACGTTCACCGGCGGCTGGCTGCACACCGGCGACCTGGCCCGCGTCGACGACGAGGGATTCGTCTACATCGTCGACCGCGCCAAGGACATGGTGATCCGCGGCGGCGAGAACGTGTACTGCGCCGAGGTCGAGGCCGCCCTGTTCGAGCATCCCGCGATCGACGACGCGGCGGTCATCGGCGTGCCCGACGACGAGCTCGGCGAGCAGGTCGGCGCCGTCGTGCGGATCGCCCCCGGCCGGACGGCGACGGCCGAGGAACTGCGAGACTTCCTGCGCGGCCGCATCGCCGCCTTCAAGGTGCCGGTCAGGTTCTGGTTCTACGAGCACGAGCTGCCGCGCAACCCCGGCGGCAAGATCCTCAAGACGCGGCTGCGCCGGGAGATCCTGGGCGGCCCCTGACCCCGAAGACGTGAAGAAGAGCCCGGCCGCGCCCGCCCGGGTGACACGCGGGCGGGCGCGACCGGAGACCAGGCCGGCCACCCCGCACCGGCGGCGCCGGGCGGCCGAAACTCAGCGCGCGGGGGCCAGGGTCTGCCACCAGCCGTCCACGGCCGGAGGCTCGGCCACATCGATCCGCTGACCCACCCGCGGCACGACGATCCGCGCGTCGCGCGCCTTGGCCTCGCGCCACAGCCGGTCGGCCGGCTCCACCCACGAATGCGTGGCCAGGTCGTACGTCGCCCAGTGGATGGGCAGCAGCAGCGACCCGCCGAGGTCGATGTGCGCGGCGACGGCCTGCTCGGGATTCATGTGGACATCCGGCCAGGCCGGACTATACGCCCCGATCGGCATGATCGTCAGGTCGAAGGGGCCGTGCGCGGAACCGATGGTCTCGTAGCCGTTCCAGTAGCCGGAGTCGCCCCCGAAGAACACCTTGCGCTCCCGCCCGGCCACCACCCACGAGCTCCACAAGGTGTCGTTGCGGCGCAGAGTACGGCCGGAGAAGTGCCGCGCGGCCGTCGCCACGAACCGCAGGCCCGCCACCTGCGCCTCCTCCTCCCAGTCCAGCTCGATGATGCGCTCGGCCGGCACCCGCCAGCGCTCCAGGTGCGCGCCGATGCCGAGCGGCACCAGGAACGGCGCCGACTGCAGGCGCGTCAGCGCCCGCACAGTGGCCAGATCGAGGTGGTCGTAGTGATCGTGGGAGATGACGATCGCGTCCACCGGCGGCAACGACTCGATCGGTGCCGGCAGCGGATGCAGGCGGCGCGGCCCGGCGAACGGCACCGGCGAGGTCCGGTCGCTCCACAGCGGGTCGAACAGCACCCGCCGGCCCTCGATCTCGGCCAGCACCGTGGCATGGCCGTACCACAGCACGCCGACCCCGTCGGACGGAGGGCCGGTGTGGTCCGGCGTGCACAGCGGCACCGCGCCGCTCGGCCGACGCCGCTCCCGGCCCAGCACGAGCTCGCGCATGACGGCCGCCATCGTACCGGGCGGCACCACGTCGGGAGGCACCGGATTGCGGAACGCCTTGCCGGAGAACTGCGGGGATCTGCGCATCCGCTCGGCCCTCGTGCCGACCGCCCGACCGCCGACCCGGCCACCGAGCTGCGCCGGCGTGTCCCGGAACGTCCATCCCGCCACGGCCGCGACCGCTCCCCCGGCGAGCAGCCGCAACATCTTCCTGTTTCCGGCCATGTCCACAACACCCACCCTTCCGGCGTATACCATCCGAAAGTAAAGCGATCAAGCAGACCCTGGTGTTCCCGGCCCGGAGAGTCCGACCTGACGTAGCCCCCGCCTCACCCTGGGCGATCGGGACGGCGCGGGCGGCCCGGCGTGCGGCGTCAGCAGGAACCACAGCAGGCAGTGCGGCGGCTCCTCGGCGAAGCCCCAGCGCGCCGACAGGGCCCGGATCAGGCGGATCCCCCGCCCCGACTCCGCCAGCGGGTCGGCCGAGGCCGCCACCGTCGGCACGGTCGCCGACCCCGAGTCGATGACCTCGATCATGAGGTCGCCCTGCCGCTCGACCAGGACGACGATCCCGATGACCGCCGAATCTGTGTGCAGAACCGAGTTGCCGACGGCCTCCGACAGCAGTATCACCGCGTCGTCGAGACGGGGATGCTCCCCCACGACCTTCCGCAGCCACCGCCTCGCCTCACCGGCGGCAAGCTCGGACGCCGGAAGGGTGAGACGCTCCAGCACCGTGTACTCAGGTGTCGTGCTCATCGATCGTGAAATCCTTCGTGGTCGGGGGGTCCCACGGGCCCCGCCGGCGTCCCCCGCGCCATCTCGCGCCCCACGCTCCGGCCATGGCCGTGGTGACCTGATTGCGCCACGACGCTAGAAACGCCACCCGGCCGCTGATGTCGCATCCGCGCCGCTTCCCGGAGGAACCACCCCCCTCCGCCCCATCCCGCCCGCTCCGCTTGCGCGAAGATGCCACAAAGTCCTGGTCGACACCGATTTCAAACGATTCCGATCATGCTGCGGGCGCGCAGCCGCCGGACCCGCGCTCCGCATGAGGGCTTGCACAAGGGCTTGATCGACTCTTTCGTGCAGATCGGCCCGCGGCCAGGGCGGACGAGCGCATTGGATCAAGGAGCGCCCCGACCGATCCGATCAAGGCAGGCGGCCATGGCAGACGAAGCGCACGGTTCGCCACCCGCCCCCCAAGATCGACCCCGCGGTGCCGCATTCGGCGCACATCTGGAACCACCGGCTCGGCGGCAAAAGACAACTATCCGTCCGATCGGCACGTCGGGGACCGGATCCGCGACTTCTTCCTCGACATCATCGACTCGGCGCCGGCCGGCCGCGCCTTCCTCGGCCACACCGTCCGCTACCTGGCCGGCGACGAGAGGATCCGGCAGTTCCCGGACATCGGCCCAGGCCCGCCCACCATCGACAACGCCCACGAGGCGGCCCATCGAGTCGCCCCCGGCCCGCGCATCGTCCGCGTCGACACCGATCCCCTGGTGCCGGCCCACGCCAAGGCCCTGCTGACCAGCATCCCGCCCGGCCGCACCGGCACATTCCGGCCGTCGTCCACGACCCCGGCGAAATCCTGCCCAAGGCCGCCGCCACCCTGGACTTCACCCGGCCCGCCGCCCTGATGCTCCTGGCGATCACCCGGTTCGTCCTCGACGACGAAGAGGCCCGCTCCGTCGTGCGTCACCTGGTCGACGCCCTGCCCTCCGGCGGCTTCGTCGCGATCAGCCACGGCACCAACGAGAGCAGCACCGCGGCCTCCGACGCCGCCGTCGACACCTACGGCAAACCCCCACGGTGCTCCGCACCGCCGCCCAGATCGAGCATCTCCTCGACGGCCTGGACATCCTCCCCCAGGCGTCGTCACCTGCTCACACCGGCGCCCCGAAGCCACCCCTGGGGCCCGCCCCCGAAGTCCCGCACTACTGCGCCGCGGCCCGCAAGGCATGACCCGCCCCGCCCCGTAGCCCTGCGGAACACGACGCCCGCCGACCATCAGGCCTCGAACAGGTCCCTGGCCTCGTCGACCTGCACCGCCCTGCGAAGCCACACATCGAGCGTCGCCACGTCCTCGCAGCCCATCACACGCTCCCGCACCTCGGCCCCCACCCGCAAACCCCGAGCCTCCAACGCAACCAGAATCGCCTCGATACAGGCCTCGAGCCGGCCCTCGACTCTGCCCTCGAGCCGGCCCTCGACTCTGCCCTCGAGCCGGCCATCGGCGAAGATGCGGGCGGCCAAGTCTCCTGGGTAGCTCGACGTGTCCGTCGACATCAAAGCCCCCATTCAGCATGAGCGGTCTCGGCTTGGCCGCCCTACTCGCTATCAGAGGTTTTCGAACAGGTCCTTGGCCTCGGCGACGGTCATCGCCCGCCGAAGCCACACATCGAGCGTCGCCACGTCCTCGCAGCCCATCACACGCTCCCGCACCTCGGCCCCCACCCGCAGACCCCGAGCCTCCAGCACATCCACGACCGCCTCGGCCTTGGCTTCGCGTCTGCCTTCCGCCCTGCCTTCCGCCTTGCCTTCGAGCTTGCCGTCGGCGGCTATTCTCTTCGCCAGGTCGCTTTGGTAGTGATACGTGTCCACGGACATCAGAGCCTTCATCTCCTTGCGGGCGGCTTCAGGAAGAGCCGCGTAGACGATGTCAGAGTACAGTGTGGCGCGCTTCTGATCGACGATTCGCGCATCCATGAGCACGGTGAGTAGCGCCTTCAGGACCTGTGGCCCCTCAGGGTCCGCACCGTGCACGACGGCGGACATGACCGCCAGCTCGGGCAGCTCGGCCACGCGTCTGGGATCGGTGATGCACGGTATGACGTCGGGGCCGATGACCAGCGGAGTGAGGGTGAACCCGGGATGTCCCAGGTCGATCGGCCTGGCGCACCACTGGACCATGCTCCGGTCCGGGCACAGCACCAGGAGCATCGCCGGGCACTGCACCCGGGCGCGCAGTGCTGTGACGTAGACGGGCCAGCTCCACCGCTTGTCCTTGTCGCGGCCGAGCCGCACCTCGGTGACCACGGCCAGTTTCGGTCGCTGGTCTCGTTTCAGGACCACGACGGAGTCGGCACGGTATTCGGTCGGGGTGGACTGGTTGAAGTCGACCGAGGCGATCTCGGCCTGCGCATACTCGGGCAGCGCCACGTTCAGGGCCTCGGCGAGCAAAGCGGGCACCAAAGCCGGCTGATTCAGGACAAGATGTATTAACAGTTCGTGACGTTTCGTTGACACAGCGGGATGCTACCAACAGCATCCGACACGTCACCATGCGTTTCGAACGACATCGAGCGTTGCCAATGCGTCTCCGGTGTGACATGACACGGTCTCCGACGCGTCATGCGCGGCCACATGCACCCAACCGACTGCCACGGGAGCGCACAGCGCCTACGGTGACCACACACGTGCTTACTTTTGGTCACGATCCCGGTTCGAAAAGGAGGAAGCAGATGGCGGACGAGATGACGCTTCTCAAGAAGCTGCTCATGAACCGGCACATGGAAACACATCGGGCATTTCGCTTGGAATATGACAAAGTGGCGCGACGGCTCGACAAACGGCTGATCGCCTCTGCGCCCGGCCGCGAGCAGTTCGGCCGCTGGCTCGCCGGCCGCGTCAAGACCAAGCCCAGCGTCGACCGATGCCGCGTCCTGGAACACATGTTTCCGGGCTACCGCGTTGCGGAACTGCTCGCCCCGTACGATCCTGAAAAGGAAACTCCGGGTGTTTCCGACCCGCCCTCCGATGACCAGGAGGCGACGACCACGAACCGGCGACAGGTCTTCCAACTCGGTGCGGCCACGCTTACTACCGGCCTCATAAGTACCCTCACCCATGGCCCGGACCAGCTTGAGCAGGTCCTCGATGCCACCTCTGTGGGTGATACAAAACTCGCATTCTTGGAAGCCGAAACCGAGCGGCTCGGGGTACGTGTCTGCCACCTTGCGAATGCGGCCGTCCTGGCCGAGGTCCTCGTACATTTCTCGGCCGTCCGTGAGTTGCTGAGGAACCGGCAGCCCTTGGCCACCCAGCGTCGACTTGCCCGCGTGGGTGCCAAGCTGTCCATCGTGATGGGTGAGATCCTTTTCGCCCTCAACCAGCCGATACTCGCGCGGAGATGGTGGAGGACGGCGCTGCACGCGGCGCAGGAAACAGGGGATTCGCATCTCGTCAACACGGCCATAGCCGACTCGACGTATCTTCCGGTCTACTCCGGCTCTCCGCACGATGTGCTGGCGCAGGTCATGCCCCGCTTGGAGATGGCGACCAAAGCAACACCCTCGGTCGCCTGGATGTGGGGCTTCGCCGCGCTGGCCCACGCGAAGCTGGGGAACCGGGACGACTTCGAGCGCGCGATCAATTTGTCCCGAAACACTCTGTCACGTTGCGATCCAGACGCGATAAAACCTGGCGTCTTCTCCTTCCTACCTCGCAAGCAGGCCTTCTTCGAAGCACGAGGCCGTGCGGATCTCGGCGACACGGAAGGGGCAGGCGTGGCCGCGGCCCGCGCGCTGCCCGAGTATGAGCCGACCTCTCAGACCGATCCCGCTCTCGTACGTTTCGCTCACGCCAGCGCCCTGGCCAAGTCCGGCGAGCTTGAGGAAGCCTGCCGCCTCGCCGTAGAGGCCATCCACAAACTGCCCACCGCTCCTGCTCAAGCCGTGGTGATTCGCGCTCACGACCTCAATGCTCTGTTCGATTCGAAGGGCTACGCATCCTACGAGTGGCGCGAAGCGATGGCCACGCTTCGAGTCCCGCACCTCACGTCGCCGTCTTCGACGCCCTTGGGCGAGTTGTGAGTTGCTGCTCTTGTCCTCGCGCAGGTGCTGCTGGGCTGGTGCATACGGCGGCTTGTCCTTGCGCGGCAACACCACTTCTCCCGGCGCTCCGCCTTCATCGTCGGGCCGCCGGGCAAGAACCACGTCTCACCTGGCCACATAAGACTCATGTCGGCGTGGTGCATGTGTTCCAGCCCTTGCACGCCCCGCCGCGCCCCCTGGTGCCGGTGCCTGGCCGGGCTTGGCCCCACTCCACACAGATCACCACCGACCGGGATCACGACGTATCGGTGCTGCTTCGGCCGAACCGGCCGCACCTGGAGAGGACCCGGAGCAGCAGGGAGATTCCGCTACTCCGGGCGTCTCGCGACATGGAAACTCCGGTGCGAATGCGCGAGCATTGCCACGATGGGTATTACGCGTCGCCTACGAGCGAGACGGGCATATCCCGATCCTAGGTTTCGATGACCTGACCTTGTCAGGGAGGGGGAGTATGCGGAGTAGCCGCCGCAGAGTCGGCCGTATCGGTCTATCCTTGGCAGCTCTTCCAATCCTGCTGCTGGTCTCCTCGTGCGGGTCCGAAAACAGTCCGACGAGCGCCGAGGCCGGGCGGGCGCTGAAGGCTCACATTTTAGCGGCACTGAAAGCCCAGAACGCGCAGGACATCGTCGTCGCCGACCCAGGAGGGAAGAACATCGCATGCGGCAACAACCGAGCCAAGCAGACCTTCGCCGCGACAGGGCACGACCTTTCGGCTCGATCGGACCCGGAAGCTTTGAACAACATGTTACTCGGCGCACTAGAAGGCATCACGCCATATAAAGTGGTGTCCGCCGACGCCAAAGGGCAACCGATCAGAGTGGTCAACGAGACAACAAAGACCACCATCTCGTTCAACTCACCCGGAGACGGCACCTACTCGGCAGTTGGGGAAACCGACTGTCTGCCTGTCTCGTAATCACTGGTCGAACAGCCGGGCTCGCGGTATCGCCGACGACTTCTGACCCTCGAAGCGGTTCGCGAGGTTGTTGGTCACTTCCCCAAACGCGCCCTTGTCTTTGCCGCCCAGGCCGTTCGCGATGAGCCAGCCTTCGAAGGCGCGGAGGCCTTGGTCGCCGTGCTTGGCGAGGTCGGCGAAGGGGCGGAGGGTGCCGGTTTCGTCGGCTATGGGGATGGCCGAGGGGTGGGTGGTCTGGTAGGTGGCCGGGGGGATCTTCGCGGGGAAGCCGGCGGCCAGGAGGGTCGTGGCCACGGCGTGTCTGCGGGCCAGGGTCTGGGCGGCGTCGGAGTCGTGGAGCCGGTCGACTCTGGTCGGGCCGTCGGGGTCGAGGTCGAGCGGGTCGGCCTGGGACCAGGCGCCGTTCAGGCCCTCCCACACCAGGGCGGTCGCCAGCTTGCCGGGCAGCTCCAACGCGCTGAATCCGGTGGCGAGGTCGAACACCAGGCTCCCCATGTCGTTCGCCGCCTTGTCGGCGGCGTCGGCCGCGCCGCGTAGCTTTTCGGCGGCGGCCAGTTCCAGGCCGCGGACGTTGCCGAAGGCGGCGAAGGCGGCGTCGAGGCGGGTGGTGTCGCCGGTGGCCCGCATGATGGGGACGGCCGTGCCGGTCAGGCGCTGGACCAGCGCGCCCATGCCCGATTCGAACGGGAGCAGGTCTTCGTCGCGCAGGGCGAACGTCTGGATGAACCGGTAGGTGTCTTTGGGGCTGAGGCGGAACATCGGGGTGAGGCCGGTGATCCGCGAGTCGACCGGGCCGTAGGCGCTGGGCAGCAGCTGGTTGTCGTCGCCCAGGTCGGCCCCCTCGGCGATTTCGCTCGCGTAGGAGCCGGCGACCTCGGCCAGGTGGACGCGCTCGGCGGCCATGAGCCGCATGTCGTCGGCCGTGGTCATCAGGGTGAAGGCGACGCGGGCGGCCGCGTCGCTGTGGGCGCCGTCCAGTTCGTCGTACGCGCCGGAGGCGGCCGCCAGCATGCGTCCGAAGGCTCCCGCCGATGGGACGGCGACGCGCTCGCTCAGGTCGATCAGGAGCCGGGCCAGGTCGGGGCGGCCGTCGGCCCCGCCTGCCGTCGCCGGCCCGGCGGGTCCGCCTTTGGTGAGGCGGTTCAGCGCGAGCCGGGCGGCGCTCGGGTTGTTCGCCAGGGCGTCCAGGTAGCCGGTCAGGTCGCGTCCCGGCACGCCGCTGCCCGGGGCGAGGATCTGGTCGGCCACCTTTCCGGCGAGCCACTCGGCGGGGAACCGCCCCGTCGAGAGCAGCGCGCCGATGCGGCGGCGCTCGTCGCCGTCGGCCGGCCTGTGCACGGCCGCCATGACTGCGGCGAATCCGGGCACGTCGGCTCCGCCGCCGACCGCCGCGCCGAAGGCCCGGCCGACCAGGGCCATCGCGGCGTCCGCCTCGCCTTCGCGGGAGTGCGGCAGCTGGAACACCCGCAGCCATTGCGCGTGCAGCCCCAGTGTCGCGTCGTAGCCGAGCGCGGCGAAGAACGCGGCCGTGAACTCCCCGTCGCCGGCGTGTGCCGCCAGTTCGGTGACGATCGCGCGATGGTCCGCGACCGGGTCGGCCGCGACGAACGGGTTCGGGTTCAGGGCGCGGTACCGCTCCCCCAGCGCACGCCCCAGCCGCCGCGCCTCGGCGGAGGACAGCACGGCCGACTCGTCGTACGGCACCAGCCCGGCGCCGCCGGGAGTCCAGCCGGGCAGCCACGCCATGTCCTGTGCCATCCGGCCGCGCCGCCGCAGCTCGGGCAGCCGTTCGTCGATCCACTGCTCGATTTCGCGCAGCGGCTCCAGCGACGACGCCGGCATGCCGTTGCTCGTGAGCACCTGCCGGATCGCGGCGAGGTTTTCGCCGAGGACTCCGCGAGCACGCTCCAGCTCCCCCGCGAACCGATCCATCGCCTCCGGGTCGATGCCCATGAAGTCCGGTGACAGCGGCCCGGTGTTCGACGGCACTTCCTCCATGACCCGCCCCCCGGCGACTCGGCTGACCGGTGCGACCACCATAACCCCGCGCCCACCTGCGGCTCCGGCGAATCCCCAACCGCTATGGGTCGTTCGCGGTCAGGTGCCCGCGGGCCCGTGCCGGTGCCCGGAGGCGGGCGCGGCTTCTTCGGCGCCGGCGTCGGCCGCATCGTGATCGACGGACCTTCCTCTCCTTGTCTCCTCGGAGCGCGGTACGCCGGTGCGGCGAAAGCAGGCGAGCCGGGCGATGCTTCTCGCAGCGGCGCGCGGCCTGCCGTCGCACCGGACCGGGCCGCCCGCCTCGCGGCTATGCGCTCAGCCGGTCGTCGGTCGTCTTCGGCGCCCCCGGGCGGCCCTGCGCGGCGTCCTGGGGTATGGGCAGGCGGACGACGAACCGGGCGCCGCGGGGGGAGGCGTCTTCGACGTGCAGGGTGCCCTGGGCGACCTGGACGATGTCGCGGGCGATGGCCAGGCCGAGGCCGGTGCCGCCGCGGTCACGGCTGCGGGCGGTGTCGAGGCGGGCGAAGCGCTCGAAGATGTGCTCGCGTTCCTCTTCGGGGACGCCCGGGCCGTCGTCGGTGACGCTGAGCTCGGCCGTCTCGCCGACCCGGCGGACCTGCACCACGATGTTCTCGGTGGCGTGGCGCTGGGCGTTGTCGAGCAGGTTGCGGAGCACCCGGCCGAACCGCGAGGGCACCACGTCGACCACGACACCGGGCTGCAGGTCCAGGTGCACCGGGTGGCGATCGCCGACGCGGCCGCTGGTCTCGGCCGCGACGAGCTCGGCCAGGTCGACGTGTTCCCGCTCCGAGCGCAGTGCGGACCCGATCTGGGCGAGCAGGAGCAGGTCGTCGAGGATGTTCTCCAGCCGGTCGACGTCGTTCAGCGTCTGCTTCAGCAGGTCGCCTATGTCGGTGTCGTCGGGGTGCAGCTGCGCCTCCTCCAGCTGGGCCCGGAGCCCGGCCAGCGGGGTGCGCAGCTCGTGGGAGGCGTCGGTGGTGAAGCGCCGCTGCCGGTCGAGCGCCCGGCCCAGCGACTCGGTGGCCCACTCCAGCTCCGCCGAGATCATGTGTTCGTGGGTGTAGCGGCGGGCGTTGTCGACGCACACCGCCGCCCGGCCGACCAGCTCGGCCGCCAGGGACAGGTCGTCGTCCTCGAACGGCGCCGTTTCCCGTGAGCGGTAGAAGCTGACCACGCCGAGCGTGACGCCCCGGGCGCGCATCGGTGCCGCGATCAGGGAGTGGACGCCGGTGGCGAGGGCCTCCCGGCAGCGTTCGGGGGCCTGGGCGACCCACCCTTCGGAGCCCGTCAGGTCCGATTCGAGCACCGGCCGTCCGACGGCCAGGCTGCGCGCCTGCGGTGTGCACGGGAGGAGGTCGAAGAGTTCGCCGACGGGGAACAGCGCCGTCTCCTTCGGCACCCCGCCGAGGGCGATGCGGACCATCGACGCGTCGATGCCGGCGGGCTCCTCTCCGCGCAGCACGCAGTCGGCCACGTCGACCGCGACGTAGTCGGCGAACCGCGGCACGGCGACCTCGGCCAGCTCCTCGGCGGTGCGGGTCACCTCCAAGGTGCTGCCGATGCGGGCGCCGGCCTCGAAGAGCAGGCTGAGCCGGTCGCGTGCCTGCACGGCGAGCCGGCCGATGCCGGGCTCTCCCACGGCGATCAGCCAGCTGTCGGCCGCGCCGAGCGGGTCGTCCGGCGGGGCCGCCTTCGTTTGCCGCTCCGGCGTTTTCGGCGGATAGGTCGACACGGGTACGCCGGGCCCGTTGCCGGGGCGTGCGGCCACCAGCGGCCCGGCCTCCTGGGGGGCCGGCCTGTGGGCGG
Source organism: Actinomycetales bacterium (assembly GCA_044507605.1). Lineage (GTDB taxonomy): Bacteria > Actinomycetota > Actinomycetes > Streptosporangiales > Streptosporangiaceae > Thermopolyspora. The sequence continues at coordinate 23,823 of JBIQJI010000022.1, forward strand.
CGCCGAGGTCGGCCGCGGACGCCACCCGCCAGGACAGGCCGTCGTCCAGGACGGCCTCCACGGCGATGCCGCGCACCCCTGTGGCGTCTTCCACCTGATGGCTGAGCAGCGTGGCCACGGCGCCCTGCGACAGCGGCACCGACGTCACGCCCACCCGGCCGAGGGAGATCAGCTCCGCGGCCTCTTCCAGCAGGTGATGCCGGTCACGCGGGGACAGCAGCTGGGCGACCGGGACGTCCACGCCGGCGGGCCCGCCACCGGGGGCCGCCCGGCCGGCGTACGCGCCTCGGCAGCGTCGCCTGGCGTCGAGGAACGCCCGCGCCAGCGCCTGCTCCCGGGCGGACGCCTGCTCGTACAGGCGCCGCTCGATCTCGCCGGCCGCCTTGACGGAGTAGGCGAGCATGGCCGGGTCGGCGTTGCGGTCGAGGCAGGTCAGGTCGAGCACGCCGGTGATCCTGCCGCTGATCGGGTCGCGGATGGGCGCTCCCGCGCACGCGTGGGTGCGTAGCGCACCGACGAAATGCTCCCCGCCTCGGATGAACGCGGGGTGTCCCTCGATCACCACGGTGCCGACGCCGTTGGTGCCGAAGATCCGCTCGTCGAAGCCCCGGCCGGGCAGCGCGGGCAGCTCGGCCAGCAGGTCGCGAACCTCGGGACTGGCCGCCCGGCTTTGCAGCAGCCGCGCCTTCTCGTCGCACAGGAGCACGCCCACCTGGAGGTCCGCGAGGCGGGAGCCGAGCGCATCGAGCACCGGCGACGCTGCGTGCACGAGCTTGCTCTCCACATCGACCTCCTCCTTGTACAGGGCGGGCGCCCGGTCGGGGTCGATGCCGAGGCTGAGGCAGCGCCGCCACGAGGCGAGCACCTCCTCGCTCACGCCGGTCTCGATGGTCTCGCCGGCGAAGAAGTGCTCGCGCGCAAGCGCGAGTGTGGCGGCCCGGTCCCGGCCCGGGGCCGCGGTCGCTGACGTCTTCGGCCTGGCCATACACCTAGGGTTACCCATCCAAACCAACCGATTCGCCGCGAAACCACCAATAGTGGGTCAATTAACGCAATCACCGTGGTATAGCGGCAAAGCACCCACAAACCGCCCTCGTGGTCCGCCACACCGGCCTCGCATGGCGCTCACTGCTCCGGGGGGCCACGATCGCGCTCGTCCCCGCCCCCGATCAGGACGCCCCGGTCCGGGAGTCATGGCGACCGGGGCGTCGTGCTCGGGCATGCCGGTACGGTCGGCCGGGTGGACGAGCATGCGCCGGGCGTCACCGGCGAGGTTCGGCACCTCGTTCACGGAGGCGACCGGACGAGTGCCGGAACGTCGTCACCGCGGGCCGGGCCGGCTGCAGCGGTGGCCGCGGGATGGACGGCGTCAGGGAAGCCACTGGGCGGTCGGCCAGGACTCGCGGCGCCAGGCGCTGTCCCAGAAGAGCCATTCGTACTCGGTGGCGCGCAGGAACGCGGCGGTCATGGCCTCGCGGGTGGGCTCGCCGGTGGCGAGCCGGTCGGCGATGGTCTTGATCTGGTCGACCGACTTGGCGAAGTCGGGGTCGGAGTAGGTGGCGATCCACGCGGCGTAGGGGTGGCCCGCCAGGTCGGTGCGGTCGAGCAGGGCGGTGCCGACGTCCTGGTAGACCCAGAAGCAGGGCAGCAGCGCCGCCACCAGCACGGGGTACGGCTCGGCCAGGGCGGTGGCCTGCAGGAACGACGAGTAGGCCAGGCAGGTCGGCGATGTGGCGATGCCCTCGAGGTCGCCGGCGGTCAGGCCGAACTCCTCGACGTAGCCGGCGTGCAGGCCGCTCTCGACGACCAGGGCGGTGTGGGCGCTCTGCGCGAAGAACGCCGCGTCGGCCGGGTCTCCGGCGCGGGCCGACGCCGTGGCGAGCGCCTTGGCGAACGCCTGCAGATAGCGGGCGTCCTGGACGATGTAGAACGCGAACCGGTCACGGTCGAGCGTGCCGGCGCCCAGCTCGGTGTTGAACGGGTGCTCGTGGATCGCGCGCACGAGCTTGGCCGCACGGGCCCACGCCTGGTCACAGAAATCCATGGCCTCCGCCACGACGACGTCCCTCCGCTAGTGCGAACTAGTTCAGGTTCGACGGGTGTGATCTCAGCCCGGCCATCGCCGAGCACCCCGCGCCGGCCTCAACCGTAGCAGGGGCCGATCGGCGGCGGAACGAGGGGTTCATGCCGGTGATTTCCTACGCCGGGCATGCGGCGTGGGCACGGCGAAGACGCCGCGCCGGTCGGTGTCGGACTCGGCGGTCTCCAGGCCGTAGGCCCGGAAGCCGGCGATCACCGGCAGCACGGTGTGCCTCGCGACCGGCCGCCGCCCCGGATTCATCCGCCGCCCCGATTCGTGTGTGGGGGGGGCCGGACCGGCATCGTGCCCGCCGGTGAGGAGCGTGCGGCGGGCACGATGGGCCGGCGGTCAGGCGCCTCTGAGGATGGCGCCGGTGCGGTCGGAGGCCAGGGCGACGGCCGCGTCGCGGGCCGCCGTGGTCTCCTCGACGGTCAGGGTGCGGTCGGGGGCGCGGAAGCGCAGGCTATAGGCCAGCGACTTCTTCTCCGCGCCCACCTGGGGGCCGGTGTAGACGTCGAACAGGCGGATCGACTCCAGCAGGTCGCCGGCGCCCTCGCGCAGGGCGGTGGCGACGTCGGCCTCGGGCACGGTCTCGGGCACGATGAGCGCGACGTCCTGGGTCGCGATCGGGTACGCCGACACCCGAGGCGTCTGGGCCGGGCCCGGCAGCATGGCCTCCAGCAGGCTCAGCTCCAGCTCCATGGCGCAGGTGCGGGGTGGCAGGCCGTACGCCTCGGCGACGCGCGGGTGCAGCTCGCCGGCGTGGCCGACCAGGGTGTCGCCCGCGTGCAGGGCGGCGCAGCGGCCCGGGTGCCAGGGCTCGTGCCGGTCGGCGGTGACGGTCAGCCGCACCCCGGCCTGGCCGGCGACCATGCGGGCCGCCTCGACGGCGTCGGCCCAGCTCGCCTCGCGGCCGCCGCCCCACCAGCCGGAGCGTTCGAACTCCCCGGCGAGCACCGCGGCCACGCGCAGCGGCTGGCGCGGCAGCGCGGCCTCGATCGAGGCCAGCTCGGCCTCGGTGGGCCTGCGGTCGACGCCGAGCACCGGGGCGGTCAGGGGGGCGCCCGGCTCGGGGCGGTAGACCAGGCCGGTCTCGAACAGGGCGACGTCGGCGAAGCCCCGGCCCACGTTGCGGACGAGGGCCTTGAGCAGGCCCGGCAGCAGCGTGGTGCGCAGCAGCGGCTCGTCCTCGCTGATCGGGTTGGTGAGCCTGACCGCCGTGCGGCGCGGGTCGTCGGCCGGGAGCAGCAGGCCGTCGAGGTCGCGGTCGCCGATGAACGGGTAGCTCAGCACCTCGACGTATCCGGCGCTCGCGAGGGCGCGGCCGACGCGGCGGCGCAGCCGCTGGGCCTCGGTGAGGCCGGCCCCGGCGGGGGCGGCCGGCAGCACCGACGGCAGGCCCTCGTAGCCGACCAGCCGGATGACCTCCTCGGCGAGGTCGTTGGGGTCGGTGAGGTCGGGCCGCCAGGACGGCGGGGTGACGGTGATCAGGTCGGTGGAGTCGCCGATGACGGACAGCTTGGCGGCGACGGCGGTGCCGCCGGCGACGGTCGCCGTGCCGAGGGCGGCGTGTTCGGCCCCGGTGCCGGCGGCCTCCGGCGAGCCGTCCGCTTCCGGCCCGGCCGGCTCGGCGGCCTGGGCGCCGGGCTCGCCGTGGCCGGCGCCCGCGGGCACGACGGTGCAGCCGACCTGCTCCAGGCCGCGCACCACGGTCTGACGGTCGTAGGGCACGCCCGCGACCCGGCCCGGATAGTCGACCGGGATCGTGATCGTGGTGGGTTCCACGTCGTACGACACGTGGGTGACCCCCGGCTCGGCGGTGCCCTTGCCGTGGGCGACCAGGAGCTGCACGGCCCGCCAGGAGGCGTACAGGGGCAGCTCGCGGTCGACGCCGCGTTCGAAGCGGCGCGACGCCTCGCTGACGAGGTTGTGGCGGCGCGACTGGCGGGAGATGCCGACGGCGGAGAAGTGCGCGGCCTCGATGACCAGGTCGGTCGAGGTGTCGCTGATCTCGGTGTGCAGGCCGCCCATGGTGCCGGCGAGGCCGATCGGCCCCGAATCGTCGGTGATGAGGATGTCGTCGGGGTCGAGGGATCGCGACACGTGGTCCAGCGTCTCCATCGTCTCGCCCTCGCGGGCGCGCCGCACACCGATCGGGCCCTGGAGGCGGGCCCGGTCGTAGGCGTGCAGCGGCTGGCCGAGCTCCAGCATCACGTAGTTGGTGACGTCGACGGCCAGCGAAACCGGGCGCATGCCGGCGCGGGCCAGCCGCACCCGCATCCACAGCGGCGACGGCGCCTGCGGGTCGAGGCCGGTGACGGTGCGCAGCACCAGCCGGTCGCAGGCGGTGGGGTCGGCTATCGACGCGGGGTACGACTCGCCCGAGTCGGCCGGCAGGTCGACGTCGGCGGGGTCGCGGAACGGCACGCCGTAGGCGGTGGCGGCCTCGCGGGCCACGCCGCGGATCGACAGGGCGTAGCCGCGGTCGGGGGTGATCTCGAGTTCCAGCACGTCGTCGCGCAGCCCGAGCAGCTCGACCACGTCGGCGCCGATGGGCGTGCCGGGCGGCAGGACCATGATGCCGGTGTGGTCGTCGCCGACGCCCAGCTCGCGGGCGGAGCAGATCATGCCGTCGGACAGGCGCCCGTACGTCTTGCGCGAGCCGATCTCGAACCCGCCGGGCAGCACGGCCCCGGGCAGCGCGACCGGCACCCGGTCGCCGGCGTCGAAGTTGGTGGCGCCGCACACGATGCCGCGCGGCGCTGCCTCGCCGACCTCGACCTGGCAGTACCTGATGGGCTTTTTGAACCCGGTGAGCTCTTCGATGGCGAGCACCTCGCCGACGACCACGTTCTTGACCTCGTGGCCGACCGACTCGATGCCCTCCAGTTTGAGGCCGGCGGCGGTGAGCCGGTCGGCGACCTCGTGGGCGGTGACGGCGGGCAGGTCGACGTACTCGCGGAGCCAGGAGAGCGGGACCTTCATCAGACCTCCATCCCGAACGCGAGCGTGAAGCGCACGTCTCCCTCGACCATGTCTCGCATGTCCTCGGCGTTGTGGCGGAACATCAGGGTGCGTTCGATGCCCATGCCGAACGCGAACCCGGAGTAGCGTGCCGGGTCGACTCCGCACGCGACGAGCACGCGCGGGTTGACCATGCCGCAGCCGCCCCACTCGATCCAGCCCTCCGACTTGCAGGTGCGGCAGGGCGGCCCGCCCGGCGCGGCGGACGCGCCGCGGCACACGAAGCAGCGCAGGTCCATCTCGGCCGACGGCTCGGTGAACGGGAAGTAGTTGGGCCGGAACCTGGTGCCGATGCCCTCGCCGAACATCACCTCGGCGAACCGGTCGAGGGTGCCCTTGAGGTGCGCCATCGTCAGCCCTTCGTCGACGGCGAGGCCCTCGACCTGGTGGAACACCGGGGTGTGGGTGGCGTCGAGCTCGTCGGTGCGGAACGTCTTGCCCGGCGAGACCACGTAGACGGGCAGTTCACGGCCGAGCAGGGCACGGATCTGCACCGGGGAGGTCTGGGTGCGCAGCACCAGCCCGGAGTCGGGCGAGCCGACGAAGAACGTGTCGTGCTCGGACCGCGCGGGATGGTCGCGGGCGATGTTCAGCGCGTCGAAGTTGAACCACTCGCCCTCCAGTTCGGGGCCCTCCGCGACTTCGTACCCCATGCCGATGAACGCGTCGGCGATGCGCTCCTGCAGGGTGGTCAGCGGGTGCCGGGCGCCGGTGGGCCGGCGGTCCCAGGGCAGCGTGACGTCGACGGTCTCCTCGATGAGGACCCGCGCGTCGCGCTCGGCCTCCAGCTCGGCCTGGCGGGCGGCGAGGGCCTCGGCGATGGCCTTGCGGGCCGCGCCGACGCGTTTGCCGGCCTCGGCGCGGGCCTGCGGCGGCAGCGCGCCGATCTCGCGGTTGGCGAGGGCTATGGGTGAGCGGTCGCCGGCGTGGGCGAGCCGTATCTGTTTGAGATCGTCGAGGTCCTTCGCGGCGCCGATGGCGGCGAGGGCTTCGTCGCGCATGCGCGCCACCTCATCGGCGTGCAGCGGGGTCACCTCGACGGGGTCATAGGTGTTCGGCATGAATCGAGAGCTCCGTATCAGGGCGTAAGCGGCAGAAGTCTAGTGCCCGGGCCGGCCCACCGGCCCCATGCCACGACCGATCAGGTGAAGTCGGGGGCGCCGGTGGGCACGGTAAATCGGAACTCGGCGCCGCCGCCGGGCGCCCGCTGCACGGTGATGGTGCCGCCGTGCGCCTCGACGAGGCCCTTGACGATGAACAGGCCGAGGCCGGTGCCGCCCCTGCGCCTGCGGTTGCCGCGCCAGAACTGCCGGAACACGCGCGAGGCCAGCTCGGGTGCGACACCCTCGCCCTGGTCACGCACGGACACGGCAACTCCCCACTCGACGGGTTCTATCTCTATGGTCACGGTACCGCGTCCGTGCCGCACCCCGTTTTCCAGCAGATTGCCCAAAATTTGATCTATTTTGTCCTGGTCGAGCCAGGTCTCGGGGAGTTCGCCGCGCACCCGCAGGACGTAACGGTCCTCCGGCTCGCCGGCGGCGACCCGCCCGGCGATCAGCCGCCGGGCCCGCGCCGGCAGGTCGACGATCTGCCGGTGCACCTCGACGCGCCCCGACTCGATGCGCGACACGTCGAGCAGCTCGGTGATGAGGCGGGTGACCCGGTCGGCGTCGGAGTTGACGGTCTCGAGCATGACCCGCTTCTGGTCGTCGGTGAAGCGGTCCCACTTGGCGAGCAGGGTCGCGGTGAACCCCTTCACGCTGGTCAGCGGCGAACGCAGCTCGTGGGCGACCGTGGACACCAGGTCGGCGCGGCTGCGTTCGAGCCGGGCGCGGGCCGCGGTGTCACGCAGCGTGATCGCGACCCGGACGACGCTGCCGGCGCGCTCGGGCCGGCGGACGAACCTGGCGGCCACCAGCAGCTCCTGCCCGCCGGGCAGATGCAGTGAGCGCTCGGGCTGGCGGGTGCGGGTGCGCAGCCCGCCCTGCGGGTCGAGGCACTTCCACCAGTCGCGGCCCTCGGCGTCGCGGAAGGGCAGCACGTCGGGCAGCAGCCGCCCGATCGCCTCGTCGGCGCGCACGCCGGTGAGCCGCGTCGCCGCGCGGTTGAGGGTGATCACACGGCCCGACTCGTCGGTGACGATCAGCCCGTCGGGCAGCTCGTCGACGTCGATCACGTTGCTCGGGCATGCGGCGGCGGCTCCGCGATCAGGGGCCGGTTGGGGGGCCCCATGGGGGGATTGTTCGCCCTGCACGACCAGCCTCCTCGACGCTACAAGCCCGACAATAGCGGGTTTCCGGTGCCCCAGGGCAGCCTCACGTGCCCGAGCGCATGGCCCGCGCCGAGGCGTACAGGCACACCCCGGCGGCGGTGGCCAGGTTGAGACTCTCGGCCCGGCCGTAGATGGGCACCCGCACCACCTCGTCGGCGAGCCGCAGCAGCTCCGCGGGCAGCCCCCAGGCCTCGTTACCGAAGATCCAGGCGGTGGGGGCGGTCAGGTCGGCGTCGTCGAGGGTGGCGGCGCCGGTGCCGTCGGCGGCCAGGATGCGCAGGCCGCGGGCGCGCAGCTCGCCGATGGCGTCGGCGACGGGCACGCCGGTGACGATGGGCAGGTGGAACAGGCTGCCGGCGCTGGCCCGCACGCACTTGGCGTTGTAGGGGTCGACGGAGGCGTCGGTGAACACCACGGCGCCGGCCCCGGCGGCGTCGGCGGTGCGCAGCACGGTGCCGGCGTTGCCGGGGTCGCGGGCGTGCGCGAGCACCGCCACCAGCCGCGCGTCGCGCGGCACGGCGCCGAGCGGCACGTGCACGAACCCGCACACGGCCAGCAGCCCCTGCGGGGTGACGGTCTGCGCCAGCTCGGCCATGACCTCGCCGCTGGCCTGGAAGACGGGCACGCCGGCCGCCTCGGCGGCCGCCACGATGTCCTGATGCCGCGCCTGGGCGCCGGCGGTGACGTACAGCTCGCTGACCACGTCACCGGCCGCCAGCGCCTCACGGACCGCCTGCGGGCCTTCGGCCAGGAAGGCGCGGTCACGGTCGCGGAACGCCCGCTTGGCCAGCCGCCTGGCGGCCTTGACCCTGGGCGACCTGATGTTGGTCAGCTCGGCACCCGCCATACCCGTCCCCCCACGTTCGTCGCCGGCCGCGCACCGTCCGAAAGGAAAGAACGCCGGTCGCGCCGGAAAGGTTCAGCCGCACACGAAAAAGCGAACCGCCCACCCCGAGGGATGAACGGTCCGCCCTGTCCGTGGCCCATGTGCGCAGGCCCATATTCGGATCGGACCGGTGCTCAGCTCGCCACCGGAGCGTTCACGTCGGCCGGAAGCGCCTTGCGGGCGGCCTCGACCAGGGCCACGAAGGCCTTGGAGTCGTTGACCGCGAGGTCGGCCAGGATCTTGCGGTCGACCTCGATGCCGGCCAGCTTCAGACCCTGGATGAACCGGTTGTAGGTGATGCCGTTCTGCCGGGCCGCGGCGTTGATGCGCTGGATCCACAGGCGCCGGAACGCGCCCTTCTTGTCCTTGCGGTCGCGGTAGGCGTAGGTCATCGAATGGAGCATCTGCTCCTTGGCCTTGCGGTACAGCCGGGACCGCTGGCCGCGATAGCCCTTCGCCCGCTCAAGTACGACCCTGCGCTTCTTCTTGGCGTTGAGCGCCCGCTTCACGCGTGCCATGTCTATCCATCTCCCCGGGGGTCGTTACTTCGCGAGCAACTTCTTGATCTGCTTGACGTTCGCGTCGGCCAAGACGACTTCGGACTTGAGACGGCGGGTCACTCGTGACGACTTGTGCTCGTTGTAGTGAGCACGGTTGGCGCGACGGCGCACGACCTTGCCGGACCCGGTCAGCCGGAACCGCTTCTTCGCACCGCTGTGCGTCTTCATCTTCGGCATGTCAGCCGTCTCTCCTTTACGTCGTGCCGATGCCCGGGCCGGTCACCCGAGTCAAGGGCGTGAACCTGACTGGCGAAACCGGACCCGGTCTCGGCTCATCCTCGGGGCCGCCCGAGGGTCCGGGCGGCCCAGGCACGTGGCGGCCTACGCCACCCGCTACCTGGCGGACCGCTCGGCCGCGGACACGCCTGCGGACTCGGAGTCGCGCCGGGTGCGAGCGGCCTTCTCGGCCTTGGCCTCCGCTTTCTTCTTGTGCGGCCCGATCACCATGATCATGTTTCGGCCGTCCTGCTTGGGCTGCGACTCGACGAAGCCCAGCTCGGTGACGTCCTCCGCGAGCCGTTGCAGGAGCCGGAAGCCGAGCTCCGGGCGGGACTGCTCGCGCCCGCGGAACATGATGGTGACCTTGACCTTGTCCCCCGCCTTAAGGAAGCGCACGACGTGACCCTTCTTGGTCTCGTAGTCGTGCGGGTCGATCTTCGGCCGGAGCTTGATCTCCTTGATGATCGTGTGCGCCTGGTTGCGGCGCGCCTCGCGTGCCTTCATCGCGGACTCGTACTTGTACTTGCCGTAGTCCATGAGCTTGCACACGGGCGGCCGGGCGGTGGCCGCGACCTCCACGAGATCGAGGTCGGCCTCCTGGGCCAGCTTCAGCGCATCGCCGATGGAGACGATGCCGACCTGCTCACCGTTCGGGCCGACGAGGCGAACCTCGGGCACGCGAATGCGGTCGTTGATGCGGGGCTCAGTGCTGATGGGACCTCCTAGGTTGGGCTCGTCGGCCGCCCCTTCGGGCGACCGCCACGTGCTTGACCGTGCCGGGCCGTACGCAGGTGGCATCCGGGATTTTCCGGACACCGAGCCAACGCGAAAAGCCCCGCACGTCGCGCATGCGGGGCCACCGAGCTCTCTGCGAGAGCTCCCCTGGGTCACCGCCGTGGAGCCCGTGAGCCGTTACGACCTTATGGCTTGGCGGCGCATCCCGGCGGAATCCTTGACCCGCCGACCTCGCGGCCGGGCAGGTGGGAGGAAGACCTCCGCTTGCGCGTCCGGCAGGCACGCCGGACCGATCACGTAGTTACGTTACCACAGGCATAGTGCGGCGCAATCGCCTACGCGTCAAGCACGATCAAGGAGCGGATCATTGCACTGTGTACAACGCCGGCGGGCGGCCAGAACTTCCCGGCCACCGGGGTCGGCCTCACCGCGCCGACCGGCGGCGCAGCTCGGCCTCGCCGGCAGCGCGCATGGCGGCCACGGGCACATCGGCGCGGCCCGTCATCAGCTCGACCTGACGGGCGGCCTGGTGCAGCAGCATCGGGAAACCCCCGATGACGGTGCCGCCCGCCGCCTCGACGGCCCGGGCGAGCGGAGTCGGCCACGGGGCGTAGACGACGTCGAACACGACCGGCACGGCGGCGAGCCGCCCGGCGTACCGGTCGGCGGCTCCCGAGGGCAGCGTGGAGATCACCAGCTCGGTGTCGAAGGCCGCCGTGTCGAACGTCCGCAGGTCGGTGGCGACGCCCATCCGGCGCGCCGCCGCCAGCAGCCCGGCCGCCCGGCCCGGGTCGCGCACGATCACGGTCGCCTTGTCCAGGCCGAGCTCGCGCAGCGCGGCCAGGGCCGAGGCGGCGGTCGCGCCGCCGCCGAGCACGGCCGCCGAGCGGGGCCGGGCGGCACCGGCCTCCCGCAGGGCCGTGACGATGCCGTACACGTCGGTGTTGTCGCCGTACGGGCCGTCGTCGCGGAACACCACGGTGTTGGCGCCGCCGGTCTCGGCGACCAGCGGCGAGGCGGCGGCCAGGAGCGGCAGCACGGCCTTCTTCAGCGGCATCGTGAGCGACAGCCCCGCCCAGGAGCCGTCGAGGCCGGCGATGAAGCCCGGCAGGGCGTCCTCGGTGCACTCGACGGCGTCATAGCGCCACGCGCCGAGCCCGAGGGCCTGATAGGCGGCGCGGTGCAGCACCGGGGACAGGGAGTGGGCCACGGGCGAGCCGAGCACGGCCGCCCGCCGGGTGGCAGACACGATCATCCCGTTCCGTGATTCTTGTTGAACTCGTCGCGCAGCTTGTAGAACTCCGCTTCCGAATCGGTGAACTTGGTGATGCCCTTCTTCGGGTCGACCGTCACGAAATACAGCCACGAGCCCTTCGCGGGGTGCAGGGCGGCCTGGATCGCGTGGTCGCCCGGGTTGCCGATCGGGCCCGGCGGCAGCCCGTCGTGCATGTAGGTGTTGTAGGGCGAGGTGCTCTTCAGGTCGGCGTTGGTGGCGGCGATGCCGAACTTGTTGAGGCCGTACATGGTGGTGCTGTCCATGCGCAGCTTCATCGGCAGCTTGAGCCGGTTGTAGATGACCCTGGAGACCTTGGGCATGTCCTCCCTGCTGCCCGACTCGGCCTGCACGATGCTCGCGATCGTGATGATCTCGGCCGGCTTCATGCCGAGCCGCTTGGCGCCCTCGGTGAGCTCGGCCTCGTCGGCCGCCCTGCGGAAGCGGTCGACCATGGTGGTGAGGATGTCCTCGGCGCTCTTCTTCGGCGACACCTCGTACGTCGCCGGGAAGGCGTAGCCCTCCAGGCTGCGCGCGTAGGACGGCAGCCCGATGGCCTTGCGGCGCTTGGCGGCCTTCTCGAACTCCTCGACGGGGCGGCCGGTGGCCGTCGACAGCCGCTCCAGGACCTGCGACAGCCGCAGCCCTTCGGGGATGGTGAGCCGGGTCAGCAGCCGGTTCTTGGGGTCGAGGGCGGCCACGGCGTACTCGGCGGCCATGTGCTTGCGCAGCTTGTACTCGCCGGGCTGGAGCGAGGCGCTCTTGCCGGCGGCCTCCGCGGCGTTGGTGAACGCCCGGACGCTCTTGACCACGCCGAGGTCGACGAGGGTCTGTGCCACGTCGGCGGTGATCTGCCCTTCCTTGATCTCGACCACGACCTCACCGCTGCCCTTGCCGGTGTAGTCGTCGGGCACGAGCAGATCGCGCACCCAGGAGTAACCGAAGTAGCCGCCCGCGCCCAGGACGGCCACCACGATGACCACGGCGAGCAGCGACGCGGCGTAGCCCTTGCGGCGCTGGCGCCGCTGCCGCCGCCGGCGCCGGCCCCTGGCGCTCCTGGCCCCGCCGCCCCGCCGTCTGGGCGGCCCGTCGTCCTCGGGACTGAGCAGGGCGTCCATGTCAAGGTCGTGGTCGTTCATAGCTTCGCTGGCCAATCTCCCCACGTGACGGGTGCGGCGTCTCGCTCTGGCGCCGAACCGCGCGGGGTCGCGGTGCCGGGATGAACCGCCCGCGGAGGCGGGACGTTGCTCCGTATGTGCGTCATAGCCCGCGCGAAGCCGGAAGGAGCGCCCACGGACATGAACCGGGCCCGCTGGACTTGTTGGTCTCTTCCCGAAATAGCACGAACTCACTCTCAGTGTCGGTGAATTTCGTGATTCTATGCGCTGGAGGGGAGGTCACGAATCCGGTTCGCCACGCCAGCTCGTCACGGATCACCTTGGTGATCTTAGGGTAGCCGCCCGGGCGGCGGGACCGGTCTGCCCGGCGGCCGCCCCGATGCCCGCTCGGCGTCGAGCGCGGCCTGCAACAGCACGACGGCCGCGGCCTGGTCGACGATCGCGCGCTGGTCACGGGCCCGCACGCCGCCCGCCCGCAGGTCGCGCTGCGCGGTCACCGTGGTCAGCCGTTCGTCGAACAGCGTCACGGGCACCGGCGCCAGGCGCGCGGCCAGCCTCGCGGCGAACTCGCGCGCCGCCTTGGCGGCGGGCCCCTCACGCCCGGACAGCGACGTGGGCAACCCCACGATCACCTCCACGACGTCGTGCTCCGCCGCGATGCGGGCGATGCGCGCGAGGTCGCCCTTGCCCCTGCGCACCGTCTCGACCGGCGTGGCGAGCAGCCCCGAAGGGTCACTGCGCGCCACGCCGATGCGAACGGTGCCCACGTCGATGCCCAGCCGGGCGCCGGCCCGCATCACGGCCGCCACGGCCCCTGCGGGATCATGCCCGGCCGAGCTGGTCGGCCACCGCCCGCTCGGCCGCGGCGAGCGCGTCGCCGACGGCCTGCGGGCGGGAACCGCCGCCCTGTGCGACATCGTCCCTGCCGCCACCGCCACCCCCAAGCGCCTTGGCGGCGACGCCGACCAGCCGGCCGGCCTTCAGGCCGCGGTCGCGCCCCGCCTCGTTGACGGCGGCGACGACGACCGGCCGGTCTGTGGGGACACCGGCGATCAGCACCACCGCCGCGCGGTCGCTCGGGAACCTGCCGCGCACGTCAAGGGCGAGCTTACGCAGATCATCGGCCGAGGTGCCATCAGGCGCGCGGCCGGCGACCACCGAGACGCCGTCGACGTCGCGGGCGCCTGCGGCCAGCTCGCCGGCCCGGGCCAGCACCTGGGCGGAGCGCAGCCGCTCCAGCTCCTTCTCGGCGGCGCGCAGCCGGCTCACGATGCCGTCGACGCGCTCGGGCAGCTCCTCGCGGCGCGCCTTGAGCTGCTCGCTGAGCTGTGCCACCAGCACGCTCTCGCGCGCCAGGAAGCGGAACGCGTCGAGGCCGACCAGCGCCTCGACGCGGCGCACGCCCGCGCCGATCGACGACTCGCCGAGGACCTTCACCAGGCCGAGCTGGCCGGAGCTGGCGACGTGGGTGCCGCCGCACAGCTCGCGGGAGTAGTCGCCGACCTCGACGACGCGCACCTCGTCGCCGTACTTCTCGCCGAACAGGGCGAGCGCGCCCATCGACCGCGCCTCGCTGAGCGAGGTGTGGAAGGCGTTGACCTTCAGGTCGTTGATCAGCACGGCGTTGACTTCGTCCTCGACGTCGCGCAGCACGCTCGGCGGCACCGCGCCGGCGGCGGTGAAGTCGAAGCGGAACCGGCCGGGGGAGTTCTCCGACCCGGCCTGGGCGGCGGACTCGCCGAGGAAGTTGCGGAAGCCGCGGTGCACCAGGTGGGTCGCCGTGTGGCTGCGGGAGATAGCCCGGCGCCGTTCGACGTCGACCTCGGCGACCGCCTGGTCGGACACGACGATCTCGCCGGAGCGGACCTTGCCGCGGTGCACGATGAGCCCCTTCACCGGCGACTGCACGTCGGTGATCTCCACTTCGGCGCCGCCGGTGCGGATCACGCCCTGGTCGGCGAGCTGGCCGCCGCCCTCGGCGTAGAACGGGGTGCGGTCGAGGACGACCTCGACCTCGGTGCCCTCCCCGGCGGCCGGCGCGTTGGCGCCGTTGACGAGGAGCCCGACGAGGCGGGCCTCGCCGGTGAGGCTGCCGTAGCCGGTGAAGTCGACCCTGCCGCCGGCGCCGGTGAGCAGCTCGTCCAGGACGGAGACGTCGAGGTTGCCGGTCTTCTTGTCGCGGGCGTCCTTCTTCGCGCGCTCCCGCTGCTCCTGCATGAGCCGGCGGAAGCCCTCCTCGTCGACCTGGAGGCCCTGCTCGGACGCCATCTCCAGGGTGAGGTCGATCGGGAAGCCGTAGGTGTCGTGGAGCTTGAACGCCTGCTCGCCGGGCAGCGTCGCGCCGCCGGAGCGCTTGGTCTCCTCGACCGCGGTGTCGAAGATCGCGGTGCCGGTGCGGAGCGTCTGGAGGAAGGAGTCCTCCTCGGCGTCGATGACCGTGTGGATGTTCGCGGCGGTGCGGACCAGCTCCGGGTACTGCTCGCCCATCGCGCTGATCGCGACGCCGGTCAGCTCGTGCATGAGCCCGGCGTCCTGGCCGCCGAGCAGCCGCAGGTTGCGGATGGAGCGGCGCAGGATGCGGCGCAGCACGTAGCCGCGGCCCTCGTTGCCGGGGCGGATGCCGTCCGCGACCATCATCGTCCCGCTGCGGACGTGGTCGGCGATCACACGCAGCGACACGTCCGCGCGGTGGTCGCGGCCGTACCTGGCGCCGGTGAGCTCCGCGGCGCGGTCCAGGATCCGCCACAGGGTGTCGGTCTCGTAGATGTTGTCGACGCCCTGCAGGATCGCCGCCATGCGCTCCAGGCCCATGCCGGTGTCGATGTTCTTGCTGGGCAGCTCACCCTGGACGTCGAAGTCGACCTTGCTGCGCACCGCCGTGAGCTGGTACTGCATGAACACGAGGTTCCACACCTCGAGATAGCGGTCCTCGTCGGCGACCGGACCGCCGTCGCGGCCGTACTCCGGGCCGCGGTCGTAGTAGATCTCCGAGCACGGCCCGCCCGGCCCGGGCACGCCCATGTGCCAGTAATTGTCGGCGAGCCCCCGGCGCTGGATGCGATCGAGCGGCACGCCGACCACGCGGTGCCAGATGTCGGCCGCCTCGTCGTCATCCTCGTAGACGGTCACCCACAGGCGGTCCTCGGGAAAGCCGAAGCCACCGCCCGTCTCGGGGGTGGTCAGCAGCTCCCACGCGTAGGGGATGACCTTCTCCTTGAAGTAGTCGCCGATGGAGAAGTTGCCGAGCATCTGGAAGAAGGTGGCGTGCCTGGTGGTCTTGCCGACTTCGTCGATGTCGGGCGTGCGGATGCACTTCTGCACGCTGGCCAGGCGGGGGGCGGGGGGCGTGCGCTGGCCGAGGAAGTAGGGCTTGAAGGGCACCATGCCCGCAGGCACCAGCAGCAGGGTCGGGTCCTCGGCGATGAGGCTGGCCGAGGGCACGACGGTGTGCCCGCGCTCTTCGAAGAAGCGCAGGAAGCGGCGGGCGATCTCTGCCGACTCCATTTCAGCGGCCATCCTTTTCGTCGTGTCGGTGGTGTTGACGTCGGTGATGTTGACGGTGCTCGCCGGGACCCGCCGGGAGGGCGGCGCGCGCACGGCGCGAAGCGCTCGCCACACGGGTCACGGTGATGCCGGGCTCGTCCGGCCGGTGCGGGCCGGCCGGGGGCGGCGTCGGCCCGCCGCCGGGCCCGTGCCCCGGGTCCGGTCCTTCCAGACTGGTCAGACCGTACTGTGCGCGCAACTCGGATTCCCTGACGGCGGCCTCGCGGCGCACCTGCGCGGCGAACTCGCGCAGCGAGACGGCCGTGCCGGCGGCCGAGGTCAGGGCGCGGCGGGCGACGTGCTCGGGGCTCAGCGTGCGCAGCCTGCGCATGGTCCACACCGCGGCGAGCGCCCCCAGGGAGAAGTAGAACAGCCGGCGGATCATCGCCGCCGCCCGTCGACCGCTCGGCGCAGCCCGTAGCGCAGGGCCGACACCTTGATGACGGGGCCGGTCATCAGCCCGGAGGCGACCCTGCTCACCTTGGCGGCGTGGTCGGTCACTTCCTTGACGTTACCGGCGATGGCGTCGACGGTGACGAGCTGGCGGTTGGTCTCACCGACCGTGATGGTGACGTCGTCGAGCAGCGGCGGCACCTTGTCGCCCAGCTCGGCGACCATCTTGGTGGTCTCGTTGATCAGTCGCGCCAGCTTGACCAGCACCATGGCGAGAAAGCAGACCAGGATCGCCCAGAACATGGCGACGATCAGGCCCGCGACCTGTCCCGCGGTGAGCATGTGCGGATCAGTCCCCTCATTGCCGTCCGCCCGGCCGTCCCTGAACGCGGGCGGAATGGGAAGACCCTACCGCGCCCCGCGCCTAGGGACCGCGCAGGAAATCGCGGATCTTGGCCCAGCGGTCGGCCACGGCGGCCTCGGCGCCGTGGCGGGTGGGCTCGTAGTAGCGCCGGTCGCGCACCTCCTCGGGGGCGTACCGCTGCCGCACGAGGCCGTGCTCGAAGTCGTGTGGGTAACGGTACTCCTCTCCGTGGCCGAGCGACGCGGCGCCCGGGTAGTGGGAGTCGCGCAGGTGGGCGGGCACCTGGCCGATCAGGCCGCGTCGCACGTCGGCCTGGGCCGCCCCGATCGCCTTGACGACGGCGTTGGACTTGGGCGCGAGGGCGCAGTGGATCACGGCGTGGGCGAGGTTGATGGCGGCCTCGGGCAGGCCGACGAACTCGGCGGCCCGCGCGGCGGCGATGGCGGTCTGCAGGCAGGTGGGGTCGGCCATGCCGACGTCCTCGGAGGCGAAGATGACGATGCGGCGGGCGATGAACCTGGGGTCCTCCCCCGCCTCGACCATGCGCGCCAGGTAGTGCAGAGCGGCGTCGGCGTCGGAGCCGCGCATGCTCTTGATGAAGGCGCTGATCACGTCGTAGTGCTGGTCGCCCTGCCGGTCGTAACGCACCGCCGCCTTGTCGACGGCCTTCTCGACCACCTCGACGGTGATCTCGCCGGACAGCAGCGCCGCCGCCTCCAGGTAGGTCAGCGACCGCCTGGCGTCGCCGCCGGCCAGCCGCACCAGATGCTCGACGGCGTCGGGCGCGATCGTCACGCGACCGGCGAGCCCGCGCGGATCGGCGGCCGCACGCTCGATGACGGCCCGGATGTCGTCGTCGGACAGCGGCTCCAGCGTGAGCAGCAGCGAGCGCGACAGCAGCGGAGAGATGACCGAGAAGAAGGGGTTCTCGGTGGTGGCGCCGATGAACGTGACCCAGCGGTTCTCCACGGCGGGCAGCAGGGCGTCCTGCTGCGCCTTGTTGAACCGGTGCACCTCGTCGACGAACAGCACGGTCTGCCGGCCGCTCATGCCGAGCTCGGCCCGGGCCTGCTCGATCGCCGCGCGGACCTCCTTGACGCCGGCCGACACGGCGGACACCTCGACGAAGCGCCGCTTGGTGACGTTCGACACGACGTAGGCGAGCGTGGTCTTACCGGTGCCGGGCGGCCCCCACAGGAACAGCGACATGGGCGCCTCACTCTCGACCAGCCGGCGCAGCGGGGTGCCGGGGCCGAGCAGGTGCCGCTGGCCGATCACCTCGTCGAGGGCGCGCGGCCGCATGCGCACGGCGAGCGGCTCCTGCCCCTTGTGCGCCTCCTCGGCGGCCGAGTCGAACAGGCTGTCCACACGCCGACACTACCGCCGCCGTCAGCTTCCCCAGGCCGCCGTCGCGCCCGAGTGCCCGGCGCGGATCACGAAGTAGAGCGCGGCGATGGCGAGCAGGACCGTGACCACCGACAGTGTCATGGTCACCGTGGTGCGGCCCGCGCTCGCGCCGGCCGAGTGCCTCGCCTCGGCGGGCGCGGCCGCCATGTCGCCGGCCCGCGCCGAGAAGTACACCAGCAGCGCCGCCACGACGCCGAGGCCGATCGTCAACACCAGCAGCGGCAGGGCGAAGGTCTCGTGCTCGAGGACGCGCTGCCCGGCGGGGTCCGCGGGCACCCCGTCGGGGAACAGCCGCTGCTCCAGCGCCGGGCCGCTCTGCCGGGCGGCGAGCACCGACAGCGGCGCGACCACCGAGAGCAGCACCACGGCCCAGGCCAGGCGGCGCCGCCAGCGGGGCAGCAGCACGTACGCCACCGCCGCGGCGGACAGCAGCGGGGTGAACACGACCGCGGCGTGGACGATCAGGGCGTGGGCGGGAAGGCCCAAGATCTCATCGAACATGGCTTCTCCCCTGGAGTCGGCGAGATGACGGGATCGTCACTCCTCATACGGATGAGGTCGGGGGCCAGGTTCTCAGTGGGATGTGAGAAAGATATAAGAGCGCCTTCCGGACCCCCATTCGGGCGTTCACCTGGCCGCTCGTCCGCCGGACAAGGGGCCGTTTACGCCGACATGACGCACAGCGCCCCAAGATGGCCGATACATTTGGCCAGCGAACGTTTCATTTGACCCGCGGTGCGGGCGAGCCGCGAGAGGGTGCCCGCCCGGGGCGAGACGGTGGCCCGGCATCGCACGAGGCAGGCCTCTGCGGCCCTGCCGGCGCGCCGGCCACCGCACGGATATCACGACAACAGGAGGACAGAGCGGTGACCGACAATGACCGCCGGGAGGAGCTCGCGCGGGAGCACGCCGAGCGGCAGCGGGCGCGCGCCGCACAGAGTGACAGGGTCAGGCGCAATCTCTTCCTGGGGGTCGGGGGCGCGGCCGTCGTCGTCGCGGGCGGCGTCGTCGCCGCGATGACGCTGACCGGTGGCGCCGGTGACCCGGAGACCGCCGCTTCTCCCACGGCTTCTCCCACGGCCTCGGCGTCGAAGTCGGGCGACCTCACGGCCCTGCCCAGCCAGACGCCCAGAACGGGCCCGGTCACGTGTCAGTATCGTGACGACACCTCCGGCGCCCCGGCGAAGGACGTCGGCCGGCCCCCGGCGAAGGTGAGCAAGAAGGTCCTGAACGCCAAGACGATGACGATGAAGACCAACCTCGGCGACATCGTCATCTCCCTCGCGACCTCCCAGACCCCCTGCACCGTCAACTCCTTCGCGTTCCTCGCCAAGAAGCACTTCTTCGACAACACCGTCTGCCACCGCCTGGCCACCCTCGAGACCGCGGGGCTCGGGCTGCTGCAGTGCGGCGACCCGCAGGCCAAGGGCGACGGCAAGAACCCCACCGACGGCACCGGCGGCCCCGGCTACGTGTTCAACGACGAGTTCCTCGGCGGGCTCACCTACGGCCGCGGCGTGGTCTTCATGGCGCAGAGCCCCGAGGACGCCAACCAGAACGGCAGCCAGTTCGCGATCTCGTTCACCGACGACAACAACCAGCTGGCCCAGGGCGCGGCGTTCACCACGTTCGGCAAGGTCACGAAGGGCATGGACATCATCGACAAGGTGTCCAAGGGCGGTGTCATCGTCAACGAGGACGACATCACCGGCGACGGCGGATCCAGCGCCCCCA
Organism: Actinomycetales bacterium; assembly: GCA_044507605.1. GTDB lineage: Bacteria > Actinomycetota > Actinomycetes > Streptosporangiales > Streptosporangiaceae > Thermopolyspora. Next base: position 43,434 of record JBIQJI010000022.1, read on the forward strand.
AGATCAAGGTCAAGGTCAAGACGATCATCGTGCGGTGACCTTGCCCGCCGGGGCGCCGCGCCCCGGCGCCCCGGCGGACCGGCCGGTGACGCCCCCGAGGGAGCGCTCACCGGCCGGTTCTCATGTCGCTAGCGGCCGGCCTGCTCGGCGGCCTTCGGCCGGGCGTCCACCCCGGCCTCCTTGCGCTGCTCGCGCGTGATGGGCGTGGGCGCGCCCGTGAGCGGGTCGGAGCCCGACGCGGTCTTGGGGAAGGCGATCACGTCGCGGATGGTGTCGCTGCCCGCCAGGAGCATGCACACGCGGTCCCAGCCGTACGCGATGCCGCCGTGCGGGGGCGGGCCGTACTTGAACGCCTCCAGCAGGAAGCCGAACTTCGACTCGGCCTCCTGCTTGGAGATGCCGAGCACGTCGAAGACCCGCTGCTGCATCTCGGCCCGGTGGATACGAATCGAGCCGCCGCCGATCTCCATGCCGTTGCAGACCATGTCGTAGGCGTACGCCAGGGCCTCGCCGGGGTTGTCCTGGAAGGTGTCGGCCCACTCGGGCTTGGGGCCGGTGAACGGGTGGTGCACGGCGGTCCAGCCGCCCTCGCCGTCGTCTTCGAACATCGGGGCGTCGACCACCCACAGGAACGACCACGCCGACTCGTCGATGAGCCCCTGGCGGCGGCCGATCTCCAGCCGGGCGGCGCCCAGCAGCTCGCGCGAGGCGTGCGGCGCGCCGGCGGCGAAGAACACCGCGTCGCCCGGGGACGCCCCGGTGGCGGCGGCCAGCCCCGCCCGCTCGGCGTCGGAGAGGTTCTTGGCGACCGGGCCGCCGAGCCCGCCGTCCTCCTGCAGGGTGACGTACGCGAGCCCGCGCGCCCCGCGCGCCTTGGCCCAGTCCTGCCAGGCGTCGAACTCGCGGCGGGTCTGCGCGGCGCCGCCCGGCATCACCACGGCGCCGACGTACGGCGCCTGGAACACCCGGAACGAGGTGCCGGCGAAGTACTCGGTCAGGTCGACCAGCTCGCAGCCGAAACGCAGGTCGGGCTTGTCGGAGCCGTACCTGGCCATCGCCTCGGCGTAGCTGATGCGGGGCAGCGGGGTGGGCAGCTCGTAGCCGATCGTCTCCTTCCAGATGCGGCCGATCAGCGCCTCGCCGAGGGCGATCACGTCGTCCTGGTCGGCGAACGACATCTCGATGTCGATCTGGGTGAACTCCGGCTGCCGGTCGGCGCGCAGGTCCTCGTCGCGGAAGCAGCGGGCCAGCTGGTAGTAGCGCTCCATGCCGGAGACCATCAGCAGCTGCTTGAACAGCTGCGGCGACTGCGGCAGGGCGTACCAGGTGCCCGGCTGCAGCCGCACCGGCACGAGGAAGTCGCGGGCGCCCTCGGGCGTGGAGCGGGTGAGCTGCGGGGTCTCCAGGTAGACGAAGCCGTGCTCGCGCATCACCTCGTGCGCGAGGTAGGTCGCCTGGGAGCGGATGCGCAGAGCCCGCGCGACCTCCTGGCGCCGGATGTCCAGATAGCGGTACCTGAGCCGGGCCTCCTCCGACACCCCGGCGTCGCCCTCGATGGGGAACGGCAGCGGGGCGGCCTCGCTCAGCACCTCGACCTCGGAGGCGACGACCTCGATCTCGCCCGTGGGCAGCTCGGGGTTCTCGTTGCCCTCAGGGCGCCGGCGCACCTCGCCGACGATCTTGACGCAGTACTCCGAGCGCAGGTCGTGCGCGTGGTCCTCCTCCCGGAAGACCACCTGGGCGGTGCCGCTGGCGTCGCGCAGGTCGATGAAGACCACGCCGCCGTGGTCGCGGCGCCTGGCCACCCATCCGGCCAGCGTCACCCGCTGCCCCTGGTGTTCTCGGCGCAGCGACCCGGCGTGGTGGGTGCGCATCATGTGGTCAGCTTCTCCTTCGTCGTCATGACGATCGTGGTGACGATCTCGGTGGATGGTGCGGCGGCCCGCCCGGTGGCCCGTTCGCGCCGCCGGTCGCGGCGCGCCGCCGCGAAAGATTCACGATCGGCGGAAAACATAGCGCGCGCCCGGGGGTCGATGCCCGCGCACGCGCCCGGCCGCCCGGCGGCCCGTTCGTGACTCACGGTGATCACGACCGGCGGGCTCTACAGGCCCCTGCCCGGGCCGCTCGGCGGCGTCAGGCCCTGCAGGTAGGGGTTGGTGGCGCGCTCGACGCCGATGGACGTCTGCGGGCCGTGCCCGGGCAGCACCACGGTATCGTCGGGCAGCGGCAGGCACACCCTGGCCAGGCTGCGCAGGAGCGTCGGGTGGTCGCCGCCCGGCAGGTCGGAGCGGCCGATGGAGCCGGCGAACAGCAGGTCGCCGGTGAACAGCACGTCGGGCAGCTCCTCGGTCTTCGGGGTGCGGAACGTCACCGAGCCCCTGGTGTGGCCGGGGGCGTGGTCGACCGTCAGCTCCAGCCCGGCCAGCTTGAGCACCTCGCCGTCGCGCAGTTCGCGCACGTCGTCGGGCTCGGTGAACTCCAGCCCGCCGAACGCCTGCCGCCCGGGGCCGAGCCCGAGGCCCTTGGCGGGGTCGGACAGCAGCTCACGGTCGTCGGGGTGGATCCAGGCCGGGACGTCGCGGGCGCCGCACACGGGCGCCACCGACCAGATGTGATCGATGTGGCCGTGGGTCGCGAGCACCGCCACGGGCCGCAGCCGGTGCTCGCGCAGCACTTCGTCGAGGCCGGCCACGGCGTCCTGCCCCGGATCGATGATCACGCACTCCTCGCCCGCTGCGGGCGCGACGATGTAGCAGTTGGCCTGGAACGACCCTGCGGGAAACCCGGCGATCAGCACGGCGCGGTCCTCGGTCCGGCGGGACGATGTGTTACGTCCCGTCAAGTAAAACGGATGGGAATGTAACCGAAGGGTACCGGTGCGCGTCGCCGGGCTGCGAATCATTACCTCCGGGCGGATACGATTTCGCCCACCTCATTAGTCATTACCGACACTCGGGAGGGGCACGGTGGCCACCGGCAAGGATCGCCAGAGGCAGCTGGCGCGCGAGCACTACGAGCGGCAGATGGCACGCCGCGCGGAGCGGCAGGCGAGGGCGAGGCGCAGGGCGATCATCGGGTCGGCCGTAGGCACGGTCGTGGTGGTCGGCGGCGTCACATCGGCGGTGGTGCTGTTGCGCGGCGGGGACACCACCACCGCCTCGGCGTCCGCCTCCCCCACGGCGAGCGCGGTCGCCGAGCCCAAGCCGTACAACGAGGCGTCGGGCACCTGCGGCTACGCCGCCTCCGACAAGGGCCAGGTGAAGGACGTCGGGCTGCCCCCGGCCAAGGTGAGCCCGGGGCCGCGGGTGATGACCATGAAGACGAACCTCGGCACGATCAAGATCGATCTCGACGGCAAGAAGGCGCCCTGCACCGTCAACTCCTTCGCCTACCTCGCGGAAAAGGACTACTTCGACGGCACCAAGTGCCATCGCCTGGTGACCGAAGGGCTGCACGTGCTGCAGTGCGGCGACGCGCTGGCCAAGGCCGACGGCAAGACCACCACCGACGGCCAGGGCACCCCGGGCTACCGCTTCGTCGACGAGAACCTGGGCGGCATGCCGTACAAGCGGGGCGTGGTGGCGATGGCCAACAGCGGGCCCGACACCAACGGCAGCCAGTTCTTCATCATCTATGGTGACGACACGAACAACCTGCAGCCCAACTACACACCGTTCGGCACCGTCACCAAGGGCATGGACATCGTCGACAAGGTCGCGAAGGCGGGCGTCCAGGGAGGCGGCACCGACGGTACGCCGAAGATGACCGTTGACCTTAAAGACGTGACAATCACCAGCAAGAGCTGACGTAATACAACCAGGGATGGTAATCCCGAAAGGTCTGATTCAAGTGCGGGAGGACACGGTGAGCACCGACCCGTGGGGCCGGGTGGACGACGACGGCACCGTCTATGTTCGTACGGCCGAGGGCGAACGCGCCGTCGGATCCTGGCAAGCGGGCGAGCCGGAGGAGGCCCTGGCCTACTTCCGCCGCAAGTTCGACGAGCTCGCCACCCAGGTCGAACTGCTGGAGCAGCGGATGCGCGGCACCGATCTGTCTCCCGCGCAGGCAGAGGCGAGCATGGTCAAACTACGCGAGGCCATCACCGGCGCCCACGCCGTCGGCGACCTCGACTCGCTGCTCGACCGGCTCACGGCCCTGTCGGCTCTCGCGGCCGAGCGCCGCGAAGAGGTCAAGGCGGCCCGTGACCAGGCCCGCGCCGCCGCCCGCGAGGTCAAGGAGCGCATCGTCGCCGAGGCCGAGCGCATCGCCGAGGAGACCACCCACTGGAAGTCCGCCGGCGAGCGGCTGCGGGCCCTCGTCGAGGAGTGGAAGGCCGCCGACCGCATCGACCGCGCCACCGAGGCCGCGCTGTGGAAGCGGCTGTCGGCCGCGCGCACCGCCTTCGCCAAGCGGCGCAAGGCCTACTTCGCGGGGCTCGACGAGCAGCGTGAGGCCATCAAGGCCGAAAAGGAGCGCATCGTCGCCGAGGCCGAGGCCCTGGCGTCCTCCACCGAGTGGGGGCCGACCGCCTCGGCGTACCGCGAGCTGATGCGCCGCTGGAAGGCCGCGGGACGCGCCTCCCGGGAGGCCGAGGAGGAGCTCTGGGCCAGGTTCAAGGGCGCCCAGGACCAGTTCTTCCAGGCCCGCGCGGCGGTGTTCGCCGAGCGCGACGCCTCGCTGCGCGAGAACGCCGAGCTCAAGGAGCAGCTGCTCGTCGAGGCCGAGAAGATCCTGCCGGTGACCGACGCGCGGGCCGCCAGGGCGGTGCTGCGCGGGGTGCTGGACCGGTGGGAGGCCATCGGGCCGGTGCCGCGCGACTCGCGCGACCGGCTGGAGGGCGGGCTGCGGCGCATCGACGACGCGGTGCGCAAGGCCGAGGAGGCCGAGTGGAAACGCTCCAACCCCGAGGCCCGGGCCCGCGCCCAGGCGACGGTCAGCCAGCTGCGCAAGTCCATCGAGCAGCTGGAGACCCGGCTGGCCAAGGCCCAGGCGGCCGGGCGCGCCAAGGACGCCGCCGAGGCCGAGGAGGCCCTCACCGCCCGCCGGTCCTGGCTGGCGGAGGCGGAGCGCACCCTCGCGGAGTTCTCCTGACCCGCCCGCCCCGCGGCACGCCCGCTCCCGGCTCACGCCCGCCCCCGGGCCCGCCACCGCGCGCGCCCCTGCAGGCCGTCTGGGCCGCTCCCAGGCCCAGGAGGGCGTCTGACGCCCTCGGGGCCTAGGAGGGTGCCGCGGTGAGGCGGTAGACGTCGTAGACGCCCTGAACGCCGCGTACGGCCCGCAGGACGTGCCCCAGATGCTTGGGGTCGCCCATCTCGAAGGTGAACCTGCTGACCGCGACCCGGTCGCGTGAGGTGGTCACCGACGCCGACAGGATGTTGACGTGCTGGTCGGACAGCGTGCGCGTGACGTCGGACAGCAGACGTGGCCGGTCCAGCGCCTCGACCTGGATCGCCACCAGGAACACCGAGTCGTCGCTCGGCGACCAGCTCACCTCGACCAGCCGGTCGGCCTGCTCGCGCAGCTGCTGGACGTTGGGACAGTTGACCCGATGCACCGACACGCCGTGCCCGCGCGTCACGAATCCGATAATCTCGTCACCGGGCACGGGGGTGCAGCAGCGCGACAGCCGCACCCACACGTCGAGGTCGCCGGCCACGATCACGCCGGGGTTCTGCGAGGAGCTCCTGGAGCGGCCCCTGATGCGCGTGGGCACCGCCGCCTCGGCGATGTCCTCCTCGGCGCCGTCGACGCCCCCCAGGGACTTCACGAGCTTCTGCACGACCGCCTGGGCGGCGACGTGGGCCTCCCCCACCGCGGCGTACAGCGCGGAGACGTCGGGGTAGCGCAGATCGTGGGCGATCGCCAGCAGGGCCTCGCCCGACATCATGCGCTGCAGCGGCAGCCCCTGCTTGCGCATGGCCCGCCCGATGGCCTCCTTGCCGGCCTCGATCGCGGTCTCGCGGCGCTCCTTGGAGAACCACTGCCGGATCTTGTTGCGGGCCCGGCCGCTCTTGACGAACTTCAGCCAGTCGCGCGACGGCCCCGCGTCGGGCGACTTGGAGGTGAAGATCTCGACGGTGTCGCCGTTGGCGAGACGCGACTCCAGCGGCACCAGCCGGCCGTTGACGCGGGCCCCGACGCAGCGGTGGCCCACCTCGGTGTGCACGGCGTAGGCGAAGTCGACCGGGGTGGCGCCCTCGGGCAGCGCGATCACCTGGCCGCGCGGGGTGAAGACGTACACCTCCGACACCGACAGGTCGAAGCGCAGCGACTCCAGGAACTCGCCCGGCTCGGAGGTCTCCTTCTGCCAGTCGAGCAGCTGACGCAGCCAGGCCATGTCGCTGGCCGGCTTCATCTTCTGCCCGCCGCCGGAGTTCATCTCCTCCTTGTACTTCCAGTGGGCCGCCACGCCGTACTCCGCCCGATGGTGCATCGCGCGGGTGCGGATCTGCAGCTCCACCGGCTTGCCCTCGGGGCCGATGACCGTCGTGTGCAGCGACTGGTACATGTTGAACTTCGGCATCGCGATGTAGTCCTTGAACCTGCCGGGCACGGGGTTCCATCGCGCGTGGATCGTTCCGAGGGCCGCATAGCAGTCGCGCACGGTGTCGACGAGCACTCTGATGCCGACCAGGTCGTAGATGTCGTCGAACGCGACGTCGCGGGCGATCATCTTCTGGTAGATCGAGTAGTAGTGCTTGGGCCGGCCCTTCACCGTCGCCTTGATGCGGGCGTCGCGCAGGTCGGCCGAGACCTCCTCGATGACCTCCTGCATGAACAGGTCGCGGCGCGGGGCGCGCTCGGACACCATGCGGGAGATCTCGGCGTACCTCTTGGGGTAGAGCATGAGGAACGCGAGGTCCTCGAGCTCCCACTTGATGGTGTTCATGCCGAGGCGGTGGGCCAGCGGCGCGAAGATCTCCAGGGTCTCGCGGGACTTCTGCTCCTGCTTGTGCCGGGGCAGATAGCGCAGCGTGCGCATGTTGTGGAGACGGTCGGCGAGCTTGATCACCAGAACGCGGATGTCGCGCGACATCGCCACGACCATCTTGCGCACGGTCTCGGCCTGCGCGGCCTCGCCGTACTTCACCTTGTCGAGCTTGGTCACGCCGTCGACCAGCAGCGCGATGGTGTCGCCGAAGTCGGCCCGCAGCTCGTCGAGGCCGTACGCGGTGTCCTCGGCGGTGTCGTGCAGCAGCGCGGCGCACAAGGTCTCGTCGTCGGTGCCGAGCTCGGCGAGGATCGTGGCCACCGCCAGCGGGTGGGTGATGTAGGGGTCGCCGCTCTTGCGCTTCTGGTCGCGGTGATGGTAGGCGGCGACATCGTAGGCGCGCTCGATCAGGCGCAGGTCGGCCTTGGGATGCGTCGCCCGCACCGTCTTGAACAGCGGTTCGAGTACCGGATTCATCGTGCCACCCCACTGCCCCGTGAACCGGCCGCGCCTGCGCCGCCCGCCCGCCGACCGGTCCTGCGCCGCCCCCGCGGGGGCGCCCCCCGTGCCGGACGTCTCACCCGTGCCGCCGCCCGAGGCGGGCGTGCGGCCGACGGCATCGGCGGCCGGCGGCCGGGCCCGCGGAGAAGCGGCGACGCGGGACCCATCCGCCTTGGACCCGCTCGCCATGGGCTCGGTCACCTGCGACACGACCACATCACGGGGCACTCAGACTCCTCATCTTGAGTCCAGGTTCCCCAGTCTATCCACGCCCCGAACAGTACCTGGCAGGGCAGTGCGCGGGGCTGCGCGGACCAGGCGGAGAGCCCGGATCAGACGACCACCAGGGACCGCAGCCCGACATCGCCCAGCCGTTCGCGGCCCTTGAGGAAGGCCAGCTCCATGAGCACCGAGACCCCGACCACTTCGGCGCCCGCGCTCCTGATCAGCTCCACCGCCGCCAGCGCGGTGCCGCCCGTGGCGAGCACGTCGTCGACGATCAGCACCCGCTCACCGGGCGCGAACGCGTCACGGTGCACCTCGATCGTGGCGGAGCCGTACTCCAGATCGTAGGACGCCGACAGGGTTTCGGCGGGCAGTTTGCCGATTTTGCGCACGGGGACGAACCCCGCGTGGCACCGGTAGGCGACCGGAGCGGCCAGGATGAAACCCCGCGCCTCGATGCCCACCACCTTGTCGACCTCGCGCGCCCGGCCGTCGGCCAGCTCCTCGATGACCGCGGCGAACGCCGCCGGGTCGGCGAGCAACGGCGTGATGTCCTTGAACAGCACACCCGGCTTGGGGTGATCGGGCACGTCGCGAATCTTGGACAGGATCAGCGACGTGAAGTCGGGGACGCTCATCGGGGGTGGGTCTGCCTTCACGGACTCCTGCCAGGGCTCGGGGGATCTGCGCGACGTCATCGCGCCGCGCGCGGGCCGGCCCGCGCGCGGCGCGGTGGAGTCATCGCTTCTTGCGTTTCTGGGTGGCCGTCGCCGACCCCTTGGCCGCGGCCACCGGCTCCTTGCCGCCGGCCTTGACGCTCTTGGCCCGCGCGTTGGCGGCGCTCCTGGCCTCCCTGGCCTCGGCCTTGGCGATGGACTGGTTGCGCGCGGCGACGCGCTTGGTCAGCGCCTGATACTGCGGCTCGCGCTCCTTCAGGGTCACCAGCAGCGGCGTGGCGACGCACAGCGAGGAGTACGTACCGATGATCATGCCGACGAACAGCGCGAGCGCCAGGTCCTTCAGCGTGCCCGCGCCGAGCAGCGTGGTGCCGATGAACAGGATCGAGGCGACCGGCAGGATCGCGACGAGCGAGGTGTTCAGCGACCTGATCAGCGTGGAGTTGAGGGCGCCGTTGGCGGCCTGGGTGTAGGTGATCTTCGCCTGGCCGCCCAGCTTGGCCGTGACCTCCTTGATCATGTCGAAGACGACGACCGCGTCGTACAGCGAGTAACCGAGGATGGTGAGGAAGCCGAGCAGGGTCGCCGGGGTGACCTCGAAGCCGGACCAGGCGTAGACACCGGCGGTGATCACCAGGTCGTGCAGCAGGGCCACCACGGCGGCGAGCGCCATGCGCCACTCGAACGCGATCGACAGGTAGACGATGATCGCGACCATGAACACGATCAGGCCGATGATGCCCTTCTCGGAGACCTGCCCGCCCCAGGACGGGCCGATCACCTGCACGCTGACCTGATCCTGCGGCACGTCGAAGTCGCGCGCCACCTGCTGCTGCACGCGGGTGATCTCCGCGTCGGGCACGCTCTCGGTGGTGGCCCGCCAGCTCTCCCCGGCCTTCTGCACGATGACCTGGTGCGGGCCCGCCGACTCGATGGAGTCGCGCACCTCGTCGACCGTGGCCGTGGGCGCCTTGAACGAGAAGACCGACCCGCCGGTGAACTCGACGCCGAAGTTGAGGCCCCGGACGAACAGCCCGGCCAGCGACAGGATCAGCAGCGTGATCGACAGGGAGTACCACAGCTTCTGCCTGCCGACGAAGTCGACGTTCGACTCGCCCCGGTACAGCTTGCCTATGACGTTGCCGGACATCAGGCCTCCTGCGGGGTCGAGCGGACGGCGGTATCGGTGTGGTGCATGCGGCTGGCCGACAGGCCGGACAGCTTGTGCCCCTTGGCGAAGAACTTCAGCCGCGCCAGCACCGTCACCATCGGCTTGGTGAACCAGAACACCACCGCGACGTCGATCAGCGTGGTCAGGCCCATCGCGAACGCGAAGCCCTGGACACCGCCGACCGCGAGGAAGTAGAGCACCACGGCCGCGATGAACGTGACCGCGTCGGCCACGATGATCGTGCGTCTGGCCCGTTTCCAGGCCACCTCCACGGCGAGCCGGAGCGTCTTGCCGGCGCGCAGCTCGTCACGTATGCGCTCGAAGTAGACGATGAACGAGTCGGCGGTGATGCCGATCGAGACGATCAAGCCGACGATGTGCGGCAGCGACAGCCGGAACCCGGCGTTCTCGCTGAGCAGGTCGACGCTGAAGAACGTGACGATCGACGCCACGATCAGGCTCGACACCGACACCACGCCCAGGCCCTGGTAGTAGAGCATCGAGTAGATCAGCACCACGAGCAGGCCGAGGCCGCCCGCGAGCAGGCCGCCCCTGAGCTGGTCGGCGCCCAGGGTCGACGAGACCTCCTGCACCGAGCTGCGCTCGAACTTCAGCGGCAGCGCGCCGTACTTGAGCTGGTCGGCCAGCTCGGTGGCGCTCTGCTGGTTGAAGCTGCCCGAGATGCGCGCCCGGCCGCCGGGGATGGCCTCCTCGATGACCGGGGAGGAGATGACCACGCCGTCGAGCACCATGGCGAGCTGGTTGCGGGGCGAGGGGGCCGAGGTGATGTCGCTGGTGATCTTGGCGAACTGGTTGGCGCCCTTGCTCTTGAAGTCGACCGAGACGATCCACTCACCGGTGGTCTGGTCGACGCCGGCGGTCGCCCCGGCGATCTCGGTGCCGCGAACGGCCGCCTTGTCCAGGATGTACCGCGCCGTGCCGTCCTTGCTGCAGGCCACAAGGGGCTTGTTCGGATCGTCCTGCTCGCCCTGGCCGCGGTCCTTGGCGGTGCAGTCGATCTCGCGGAACTCGTTCTGGACGTCGACCGGGATGCCGGTCGTGTCGACGCCGGCCAGCGGGTCGTCGCTCGCGGTGGGCGCCTCGGTGGGGGTCGGCGACGGAGTGGCCTCGCCCTTGGCGTCCTTGTCGCCCTTGGCGTCCTTGTCGCCCTTGGCGTCCTTGTCGCCCTTGGCGTCCTTGT
>JBIQJI010000022.1:54242-73417 GCA_044507605.1 Actinomycetales bacterium
CGGCCGTGGCGCCGGCTTGGTCGCCCTTCTCGTCGTCGGCGTCGTCTGGGCTCGCCGAAGGGGCGGTCAACGCCGCCGACGGTGCCCTGCCGGCCGGGGTCGCCGCCGCGCCCGATGCCTTGGCCGAGGGCGTCGTGGACGGCGTGACCGTGCCCGTCGCGCCGTCCGACGGCGCCGGGCTGGGCGCCTGGGTGGGCACCGCCGGCTGGATCTTGGCCGCGGCGACCGCGAGCACCTGCCGGAACCTCAGCTCGGCCGTGGTGCCGACGAGTTTGATGACCTCCTCCTGGCCCTTGCCGGGCACGGAGATGATGATGTTGTCACCCGACCTGGCGACCTCGGCGTCGGAAATGCCGGTGCCGTTGACCCGGTCACGGATGATGTTGACCGCTTGGTCGAGGCTTTCCTGTGGCGGGGTCTTCCCCGTCTCGGTGACCGGTGACAACGTCACCGTCGTGCCACCTGCTAAGTCGAGACCGTATTGGGGGGTGAACGCCTTCTGCAGGAAGATCACCCCGCCCATGGCGAGGATGAGCACCAGCAGTGCCAGGAGGGTGCGTCCTGGCCGGCTCTGGCTTCTGGTCGGTGGGGCCACTGGTCGTCGGTTTCTTTCGAAGTTATGGGACAGGTGATGCGCCACGCGAACGGACTATGCCGCCGGGGCCGTGCGAAAGAGCCCTCTCAGGCTACTCAGGACTTCTTGCTCGTGGAGTCCTCGTCGTCGCGGCTGCTCTCCGGCTCGGCGTCCCGCTCCTTGCCGGTGGACTCGGCGGACGCCTCCTCGGACGCCCCGTCGCCGGCGGATTCGGGTTCGTCCGCCGCGGTGAGCACCCGCCCGACGGCCTGCTTGAGCCACCGCGTCTCGACGCCCGGCGCGATCTCCAGGACCACGTCGTCGTCCTCGACGACGACCACCGTGGCGAACAGGCCCGTCGTCGTCATGATGCGCGAACCGGGCACCAGGCTGTTCTGCATGCGCAGCTGCTCCTGCTGCCGGCGCCGCTGGGGCCGGATGAGCAGGAAGTAGAACACCACGACGATCAGGATCAGTGGCAGAAATGTCGCGATCGAATTGCCCTGCACGGGGCTGTCCTTCCACTAACGAAGATGACCGGCCTGCGTGCCGGAGGTCATTACACGAAACGTGGCCGTGCCGCCGGCCACGTCAAGCCTCCACAGCCAGCCAAGCCACGGAGTGTAGGCGAGCCAGTCAAGCCCCGGCAACGAACCCACGATCCGGCACGCGGGAAAGTTCCCGCTTTGAGATCAAGTGACCGATCCGTGACACGTACTGTACCGCCTTCGGCCACCTGCCCCGCCCGGCCTGCAGTCCCGAAACTCCACTATGCCACGGTCACTGTCACTGTGCGTCGTCCCGTGCGTCGTGCTGTGCGTCGTCGAAGAGCGTGGCCGGGGCGCCGGCGCCGAACGCGCCGGGCGGCGGGGTCAGGCCGAGGTGCGCCCAGGCCGCCGCGGTCGCCACCCGGCCCCGCGGAGTGCGGGCCAGCAGCCCTTGGCGGACCAGGAACGGCTCGGCGACCACCTCGACGGTCTCGGGTTCCTCGCCCACCGCCACGGCCAGCGTCGACAGGCCCACGGGCCCGCCGCCGAACTTGGTCAGCAGCGCCTGGAGCACCGAGCGGTCCAGGCGGTCGAGGCCCTCGGCGTCGACTTCGTACAGGTTGAGCGCAGCCGACGCGATGTCGGCGTCGATCAGGCCGTCGGCGCGCACCTCGGCGAAGTCGCGGACCCGCCGGAGCAGGCGGTTGGCGATGCGGGGGGTGCCGCGCGAGCGCCGGGCGATCTCGGCGGCGCCGTCGGGCGGCAGATCGACCGACAGCAGCCGCGCCGAGCGGTGCAGCACCTGCTCCAGCTCGCCGGTCTCGTAGAAGTCCATGTGGGCGACGAACCCGAACCTGTCGCGCAGCGGCGCGGGCAGCAGCCCGGCCCGGGTGGTGGCCCCCACCAGCGTGAACGGCGCGATCTCCAGCGGGATGGCGGTGGCACCGGGGCCCTTGCCGACGACGATGTCGACCCGGAAGTCCTCCATCGCGAGGTAGAGCATCTCCTCGGCGGGGCGCGCCATGCGGTGGATCTCGTCGACGAACAGCACCTCGCCCTCCGACAGCGTCGACAGGATCGCCGCCAGGTCGCCGGCCCGTTCGAGCGCGGGGCCCGAGGTGAGGCGCAGCGGGGCGCCCAGCTCGGCCGCGATGATCATCGCGAGGGTGGTCTTGCCGAGGCCGGGCGCGCCGCTCATCAGGATGTGGTCAGGCGGCCGCTGGCGGCGCAGCGCGCTCTGCAGCACCAGTGACAGCTGCTCGCGCACCCGCGCCTGCCCGATGAACTCGGCGAGCCGTCTGGGGCGCAGCGCCGCCTCGATCGCCCGCTCGTCGCCCTCGGCGTCGGGCGAGACGAGCTCCCGGTCGGCGGTCATGCGGCCCTCCTGCGCGAATCGGCTGAACTGGTGAAACTTTCACGATCGCGGCCGGTGTCAGCGGACGCTGAGCGCGCGCAGCGCCGCCTTGAGCAACGCCGCGACGTCCGGTGCGCGACCCGCGGCGTGCGCCTCGTCGGCCAGCGGGGCGATCTCCGCCACCGCCTCGTCGGCGTCCCTGGCCGAGTAGCCGAGGCCGACCAGCCCCGAGTGCACCTGCTCGCGCCAGGGAGGCGCCGCGGCCTGCCCGTTGATGGCGGCGTTGACGGCCGCCTCGGAGGCGCCCAGCTTGTTCTTCAGCTCCAGCACGATGCGCTGGGCGCCCTTCTGCCCGATGCCGGGCACCTGGGTGAGCGCCTTCAGGTCGGCGCTCGCCACGGCCAGCCGCAGGGCCGCCGGGGTGTGCACCGCCAGCATCGCGAGGGCCAGCCGCGGGCCGACGCCGCTCGCCGTCTGCAGCAGCTCGAACACGGTGCGTTCGTCGTCGTCGGCGAAACCGTACAGGGTGAGGGACTCCTCGCGGACCACCAGCGAGGTGGCGAGCCGGGCCTGCTCCCCCACGCGCAGCGTGGCGAGCGTGCCCGGCGTGCAGTGCACCAGCACGCCCACGCCGCCGACCTCGATGACGGCGCCGTCCGGGGCGATGGACGCCACCCGCCCGGCGACTGAAGCGATCACGGCACGGTCCTCCTCTGGGCGGCCTTCGCACGCGCGGCGGCCTCGGCGATGCGGGAGGTGGCGCCACCCCGCCACACGTGGCAGATCGCGAGCGCGAGCGCGTCGGCGGCGTCGGCGGGGCGGGGCGGGGCGTCGAGGCGCAGCAGCCGGGTCACCATGGCGCCGATCTGTGCCTTGCCGGCGTTGCCGTAGCCCGTGATGGCCGCCTTGACCTCGCTCGGCGTGTGCAGGGCGACGGGCAGCGAACGCCGGGCCGCGCAGGTGATGGCGACCGCCGAGGCCTGCGCGGTGCCCATCACGGTGCGGATGTTGACCTGGGCGAAGACCCGCTCGACGGCGACCGCCTCGGGCCGCACCTCGTCGAGCCACGCCTCGATCTCGGCCTCGATCGCGACGAGCCGGACGCCGATGTCATCGCCGGGGCTGGTGCGGGCCACGCCCACCTTGACGAGGGAGAGCGGGGCTCCGGGCCGGCCCTCGACGGCGCCCAGACCACACCTGGTCAGGCCAGGATCGACCCCCATCACCCGCACGAACCCTCCCGGACCATCTCATTTCAGCGAACACGCGTTCGGCTACAGGAGACGATACAGCGCGGCGGAGATCGGCGCGGGTCAGGCGTTGATCTTCTCCATGACGTCGTCGGGGACGTCGAAGTTGGCGTAGACGTTCTGCACGTCGTCGCTGTCTTCGAGCGCGTCGATCAGCCGGAAGACCTTCCTGGCGCCCTCTTCGTCGAGCGGCACGCTCATCGAGGGCAGGAACGACGCCTCGGCCGACTCGTAGTCGATGCCGGCATCCTGCAGCGCCTTGCGCACCGACACCAGGTCGCTCGCCTCCGAGACCACCTCGAAGGACTCGCCGAGGTCGTTGACCTCCTCGGCGCCGGCCTCGAGCACCGCCGCGAGCACGTCGTCTTCGGTCAGCCCGCCGGTCTTGGGGACGATCACGACGCCCTTGCGGTTGAACATGTACGACACCGAGCCGGGGTCGGCCATCGAGCCGCCGTTGCGGGTCATCGCGACCCTGACCTCGGAGGCCGCGCGGTTGCGGTTGTCGGTGAGGCACTCGATCAGCACGGCGACGCCGCCGGGCGCATAGCCTTCGTACGTGATCGTCTGGTAATCGGCTCCGCCGGCCTCCAGCCCGCCGCCGCGCTTGCGGGCCCGCTCGATGTTGTCGATGGGCACGGAGTTCTTCCGGGCCTTCTGGATGGCGTCGTACAGGGTCGGGTTGCCATCAGGGTCGGGACCGCCGGTCCGGGCGGCAACCTCGACGTTCTTGATGAGCTTGGCGAACAGCTTGCCGCGCTTCGCGTCGACCACGGCCTTCTTGTGCTTCGTCGTCGCCCATTTGGAGTGGCCGGACATCGCCTGAAGCTCCCCTTCTCGTTGCTGTCGGCTCGCTCGATCGACGCGCCGGTCTGGCCCGCGATCTAGGCTCGCCGTACTAGATCGACGAAATACGAATGCACCCGCCCGTCCCCGGTGAGCTCGGGATGAAATGACGTCGCGAGCAGTGGCCCCTGGCGGACCGCGACGATCCTATCGCCAGGCGCGGCCCGGCCCAGCACCTCTACGCCCGGGCCGACCCGTTCGACCCAGGGGGCGCGGATGAACACCGCCCGCACCGGCCCGAGCCCGGCGAAGTCGATGTCCGTCTCGAACGAGTCGATCTGGCGGCCGAAGGCGTTGCGCCTGACCTCCATGTCGATGCCGCCGAGGGTCTGCTGCCCTTCGACGCCGCCCGTGATGTGGTCGGCCAGCATGATCATGCCCGCGCAGGACCCGAACGCCGGCATGCCGGCCTTGATGCGCAGCCGCAGCGGCTCCAGCAGGTCGAAGGTGTCGGCGAGCTTCCACATCGTCGTGGACTCGCCGCCGGGGATCACCAGCGCGTGGACGGCCGCCAGCTCCGCCGGGCGGCGCACCGCGAGCGCCCTGGCACCTGCGGCCTCCAGGGCCCGCACGTGCTCGCGCACGTCGCCCTGGAGGGCGAGCACACCGATCAGCGGGGGCGGCGTCGTTGGCACAGGACAATTCCCTTCGAGGTGTCGTGGCGAGGTCGCCGGCCGCGGAAACCCGCGGCCATCGATGGACAACGTCGCGACGGGCGTGCTGCTTCCGGGCCGGCCCGGTCAGGGGCGGCCGAGTTTGGCCAGGGCCGGCAGGGCGCGGGCGATGTCGGCGCGCTCGGCCGGGGTCAGCTCGGCGAGCCGCGCGGTGAGGTAGGCGTACCTGATGCGCCTGGCCTCGTCGAGCCGGGCCCGGCCGAACTCGGTGAGGCCCACGGTGCGCACCCGGCCGTCGGCGGGGTCGACGGCGCGGACGACGAGGCCCGGTGTCTCCAGCCGGTTGACCAGTACGGTCATCGTGGGCAGCTGCACCCCGTGCTCCTCGGCGAGCTCGCTCATGCGGCGCGGGCCGTCCACCAGGGACACGAGCACGGCGAACTGCTGGCCGGTGATGGGCTGCCCGGCCATCGCGCGGCGCATCACCAGCACGACGTGGCGCAGCGCACGCGACAGGCCGGCGGCGAGGGTCACCGGGTCGTCGATCGTCATACCAGGTCAGACTAATCCGGTGCGGCCCGGCGCCGTTGGCCCGCCCGGGTCACCAACCCCGGGTGGCCAGCCGCTCGGACTCGGGCAGGGCCGACACGTTGATGCCGACCATGGCCTCGCCGAGACCGCGCGACACCTTGGCGATCACGTCGGGGTCGTCGTGGAAGGTCGTGGCCTTGACGATGGCGGCCGCGCGCTTGGCGGGGTCGCCCGACTTGAAGATGCCCGAGCCCACGAACACGCCCTCGGCGCCGAGCTGCATCATCATGGCGGCGTCGGCCGGGGTCGCGATGCCGCCTGCGGTGAACAGCACGACGGGCAGCTTGCCCGTGCGGGCGATCTCGGCGACGAGTTCGTACGGCGCCCGCAGCTCCTTGGCGGCGGCGTACAGCTCGGTCTCGTCGAGGGTGGTCAGCCGGCGCAGGTCGGCGCGGATCGCCCGCATGTGGCGGGTGGCCTCGACGACGTTGCCGGTGCCGGCCTCGCCCTTGGAGCGGATCATGGCCGCGCCCTCGGAGATGCGGCGCAGCGCCTCGCCGAGGTTGGTGGCGCCGCACACGAACGGCACGGTGAACGCCCACTTGTCGATGTGGTTGGCTTCGTCGGCCGGGGTGAGCACCTCGGACTCGTCGATGTAGTCGACGCCGAGGGCCTGGAGCACCTGGGCCTCGACGAAGTGGCCGATGCGGGCCTTGGCCATCACCGGGATCGACACGGCGTTGATGATGCCCTCGATCATGTCAGGGTCGCTCATGCGCGCGACGCCGCCCTGGGCGCGGATGTCGGCCGGCACCCGCTCAAGGGCCATGACGGCGACGGCGCCGGCGTCTTCGGCGATCTTGGCCTGCTCGGGGGTGACGACGTCCATGATGACGCCGCCCTTGAGCATCTCGGCCATGCCGCGCTTCACCCTGGCCGTGCCCGGCTCACGGCCTGGAGCGCTGCTGGGGACTTCGGGAGTGCTGCTGGACACGGTGATACCTCACGTCGCACGGCTTCGGGGTTGTTCAGCATCAAGGATACGTGGCCCGCGATCTGATTACGGCCCGGCCACAATGTCAGAGTCGCGGGCCTGTTCTGTACGCCATGTCCGACCGGCGGACGGTGCCGGCCGGCAGCGTTTCCGGCCGGTGCGCGGCGTCTGGCGGGGCGGCTAGGGCGCGACCGGCTTGCGGGCCGCCAGCACCACCCAGACCTGTCCCCTGCTGAACGTCATCGGCTCGCCGGACGGGGTGGTGTAGGTGGTGCCCTCCTTCTCTGAGGGGCGCGACCAGCGGGCCTGGTAGGCCTTGCCGTCGCGCAGCACGACCGCCTTGCCCTTGCCGACGCTGCCGATCAGCGGCGTGTAGCTGCCGGTGAAGTCGTGGAACTGGGAACGGGTGGTCTTGACCCACTGCACGACGATGGTCGGGGCGCCCTGCTGACCGCCCTCGGCGGCCATGTCCTTGACGCCGTCCTGCCAGACCAGCCAGCGCTCCTGGGCGGCCGACCAGCGGAAGGTGAATTTCGCGGCGGGGTACTTCACGGTGAACGACTTGCGCGCGACGCCGCCTTCGGGGGCGTCGCCGAACACGAAGCCGATGTCCTTGGCCTTGCTCGCCTCGGGGGCGCTGCTCAGCAGCTTCTTGGTCCGGGCGAACAGGTTGTACGGCGCCACGCGCCCGGGCTGGCGGAAGTAGGCCCCCGGGGCCGCGCTGTCGGAGACGTCGAACAGCGACGCCTTCTGCACGAACGGGATCATCTTGCTCTGCACGCCGGAGTAGGCGAGCGCGGGCTTGCCGAACTGCGGCAGGATGTGCAGGTCGGAGATGCGCGCGCTGCGCACCGGGCCCACCTTGGCCGGCAGCCTGGTCGAGAAGATCGCCATGAGGCGGGTCAGGCCGCCTTCGACCTGCTCGACGTACACGATGTCGGCGCTGCGCAGGCCCATCTGCGGCTTGCCGGCCTTGGTGTTCTCGATCTTGACGGCGAGCACGGGCTTGCGGCTCTCGATGGGCTGCCCGGTGAACGGGTGCGACGGCGGCGGGGTCGTCTCCGCCGGGGCCTGCGACTCCGACGCGGCCGAGGGCCGCGCGGCGCCGCCGCTGGGCTCGGCGGAGGACGAGCAGGCCACCGTGGGGGCGAGAACGGCCCCGGTGGCCAGTGCGACACCTACCACCCGTTTTACGTGCATCGCACTACTCCTCCCGAGTTGACAGGAAATCGGGAAGAGCTTAGCGACGTCCGGCTACATCTCGTGACTACTTCTCCGTCGCGAACGTCTTCGGCGGATCATCGTCGATCTCGAAGAAGCCCGGGTACTCGGTGTGCCCCGCGAGCCGGAGCACCCGCGCCAGCCACCGCCGCTGCGCCGTCCGCGTCACCCCCACGGCGTTGTTGTAGAAGCGGCGGGAGTAGACCACCTTGGCCACCGCGGCGTCGAGCTCCTCCATGAGCTCCCGCCCCGCCGGGGTCTCCGACAGCCGCTCGCGGAACCTGTCCTGGTCCGCCACCGCGCGCAGCGTCCGCGACAGGTCGCTCTCGGCGTGCTCGCGCTCGTCCGGCCCCGCCGTGCGGGCCTCGTGGGCCGCGGCCGCCAGCACCAGGCTCGTCGCGGGGTCCAGGAAGCGCGACGCCGCGAGCTCCAGGCAGACCGCCGCCCGCCGCACCAGGGCGGCGTCGATCGCCTCACGCGCCGTCTCCAGGCGGATGTGCAGCCGGTCCAGCCGACCGGCCCGCCACGAGATGTACACGGCCACGAGTACGACCACCACGGCCGCCCACCATGCCCAGCTGCTCATGCGCCCTCTCCGCCGTGCCGTTCGCGGCAGTCGCCCGTGAGCGCCGTCATGAGCGCTCGTCCTCCGTCACCCCGGCCGCGCGGGCCGTGACCGTCTCGTAGACCCGCAGCACGTCACGCGCCACCGTCGACCAGTCGTACTTGCGCACCGCCAGCCGCGCCTCGTCGGCCAGCTTGGCGCGGCGCGCCGGGTCGTCGAGCAGCGCGGCCGCCTGCCGCGCCAGGTCGTCCGGGTCGCCGTTGCGGAACAGCGCCCCCGCCTGGCCCTCGCCCAGCACCCGCCGGAACGCCGGGATGTCGCTCGCCAGCACGGTGGCCCCGGCCGCCATCGCCTCGGCCAGCACGATGCCGAAGCTCTCGCCGTGGGTGTTGGGCGCGCAGAACACGTCGACCGAGTGGTACGCCCGCACCTTGTCGGCCTCGCTCACCATGCCGAGCAGCACGACCCGGTCGCGGAGCTCCGGCGGCACCCGCTCGCGCACCTCGCCGGCGTCGCCGCGCCCCACGAGCAGCAGCCGCAGCGCCGGCCGGTCGGGCGCGAGCCGCGCGAACGCGTCGAGCAGCAGCGGCAGGCCCTTGCGCGGCTCGTCCATGCGGCCGAGGAAGCCGATCACCTCGCCCCGCTCCTCCGGCTCCCAGCCGGGCAGCGGGCCGCCGTCGGCGTAGCGGTCGACCATGACGCCGTTGGGGATCAGCACGGCGTCGCCGCCGATGTGCTCGACGAGGGTCTTGCGGGCGGCGTCGGACACCACGATGCGGCCGCTGATCTTCTCCAGCGCGGTCTGCAGGATGGGCGCCGCCACCGACAGCGCGCGCGACCGCCCGACCGAGGAGTGGAACGTCGCCACGATCGGCCCGCGCGCGACCCAGCACGCCAGCAGCCCCACCGACGGCACCTGCGGCTCGTGCACGTGCAGCACGTCGAAGCGGCCCTCGCGGATCCACCTGCGCACCCGGTTCGCCGACAGGAACCCGAACGCCAGCCGGGCCACCGACCCGTTGTACGGCACCGGCACGGCGCGCCCGGCGGAGGTGACGTAGCCGGGCAGCGGGGCGTCATCGGCCGCGGGGGCGATGACCGAGACGTGGTGCCCGATGTCGCGCAGCGCCTCGGCGAGGTCGCGCACGTGGGCCGCGACGCCGCCGGGGACCTCCCAGGTGTAGGGGCAGACGATGCCGATCCTCATCGGGTCCTCGCCTCCGCACCGGTCGGCGACGGGGCGAGGTCGTCGAGCCACAGCCGCTGCATCATGTGCCAGTCCTCGGGATGCTCGGCGATGCCCTTCTCGAACACCTCGGCCATCGCCTGGGTCATGGCGGCGACCTTCGCCCTGCGGTCGCCGCCGGTCGGCACGGGGATCTCGTCCCACACGCGGGCCCCCCAGTCGCGGCCCTCGTACCAGAGGGTGACGGGCAGCAGCGCCGCGCCGGTCTGGACGGCGAGCAGCGCCGGGCCCGGCGCCATGCGGGCCCGCGCGCCGAAGAAGGTGACCTCGACCCCGGAGGAGGTCAGGTCGCGGTCGGCCGGCAGGCAGACGACCCGGCCGGCGCGCAGCCGCTGCGCGAGGGTGCCGAAGGCCCGGGCGCTGCCGCCGCCCCGCTCGGTGAGCGGCAGCACCTCCATGCCGAGGCCCTCCCGGAACGCCACGAAGCGTTCGTACAGCGACTCGGGCCGCAGCCGCTCCATGACGGTCGTGAACGGGTGGCCGGTGTGCGCGAGCCAGGCCCCCGCGTGGTCCCAGTTGCCCATGTGGGGCAGCGCGAGCACCGCGCCGCGGCCGGCCGCGACCGCGTCGAAGATCGCCTGCTCACCGGTGATCCGCATGCCGCCGACGACGCGGTCGCGGCTCATGGCGGGCAGCCGCAGCGCCTCCATCCAGTAGCGCATGTACGAGCGCACGCCCGCGCGGGCGAGCGCCCGGACCCGCGGGTCGCCGGGGTCGGTCCCGGTGACCCGGGCGAGGTTGGACTCAAGACGGCGGACCGATGGGCCCCGGCGGCGCCACATGCGGTCGGCGACCAGGCGGAAGACCCAGGCGGTGAGCCGTTGTGGCAGGCGCGGCACCAGATGCCAGCCGACGATCAGCACGGCCGCGACAAGGCGGTCCTTCAGCGCCGTTCACCCCCCGTCGGCCGGTGTGGTCGCGAGCCCGGCCGCGACACGTGACCCCCGGCGCTCGGTCTTGGCCTTCCCTTGGCCTCATTCTGGCACCGCTTGCCGGTAGACGTGCAGGACTCGCTGCCCGACGGTGAAGGCCGTGGCCGCCGCCAGGAGCCACAGGCCGATCGCCAGGACGTACGGAACGCCGAGCCCGTCGAGCCCGGCGGCGACCAGCACGGTGATCAGCCGCTCGGTGCGCTCGGCGATGCCGACGTCGCACCTCATGCCGAGCCCTTCGGCGCGGGCCTTGGCGTACGACACCAGGGTGCCGGCGACCAGGCAGAACAGCGCGACGCCCGCCAGCGCTCGCTGCCCGCTGAGCACGAACCAGAACACCAGGCCGGAGAAGACGGCGCCGTCGGCGACACGGTCGAGCGTGGAGTCGAGGAACGCCCCCCACGTGCTGCCGGTGCCGCCGCTGATGCGGGCGACCACGCCGTCGAGCATGTCGGCCAGGACGAAGACCGTGATGACCACCGTGCCCCAGAACAGCCGGCCGAGGGGGAACAGGATCAGCGCGCCGGCGACGACCCCCAAGGTGCCGGTCGCCGTGACCATGTTGGGGCTGACCCCATGGTCGGCGAGGAAACGGCCCAGCGGGGTGAGGACACGGGTCACGGCGGGGCGCAGGACGCTCAGCATCGCGTGGCGCCCGGACTGGGTTCTCTCATGGCCCGACCGATCGTAGGCCACGTGCGCGCCCCTCGGATATCCGGCACTCCCCCAGCACTTTTACCGTCGCCCTCTTGTGATGAACGCCACATGGGTAAAGGGTGAACTACACGAGCGATGTGGACTTCGACCCGACAACGCGCGTCCCGCCAGGGACGCCCTCCGAGCACTGGGAGGCGATGTGGCGGAAAAGGCAGGCACTGGCACAGCGGGAGCCGCCGGCAGGGCACCGGAGGCCGACCGGCCGGACAGAGTGCGCAACGTCGTGCTGGTCGGCCATTCGGGCTCGGGTAAGACCACGCTGGTCGAGGCGCTACTGGCGGCGACCGGCGTCATCGGGCGCATGGGACGAGTCGAGGACGGCACCACCGTCAGCGACTTCGACGAGGTCGAGGTGCGGCAGCAGCGCTCCGTCAACCTCTCCCTCGCGCCCATCGTGCACAACGGCATCAAGATCAACCTACTCGACACCCCCGGCTACGCCGACTTCGTCGGCGATCTGCGGGCCGGGCTGCGCGCCGCCGACGCGGCGCTGTTCGTGATCTCGGCCGCCGACGGCATCGACGGGCTGACGCGCATGCTCTGGGAGGAGTGCGCCTCGGTCGGCATGCCGCGCGCCGTGGTCATCTCCAAGATCGATCACCAGCGCGCCGAGTTCGACGAGGTGCTCGCCACCTGCCAGGACGTGTTCGGCGACGGCGTGGCCCCGCTGTACCTCCCCGTGTCGGCCGACGGACGCGTCGAAGGGCTCATCGGCCTGCTCACCAAGACGTTCTTCGACTACACCTCCGGCTCCCGCGCCGAGCGCGCGCCTGGCGCCGAGTACGAGGACCAGATCGAGCAGTACCGCGGCGAGCTCATCGAGGGCATCATCCAGGAGAGCGAGGACGAGTCCCTCATGGACCGCTACCTCTCCGGCGAGGAGATCGACGCCAAGGTGCTCATCGCCGACCTGGAGAAGGCCGTGGCCCGCGGCAGCTTCTACCCGGTGCTCCCCGTGTCCGCCGCGCCCGGCTCCGGCCCCGTCGTGGGCATGGCCGAGCTGCTGGAGGCGATCACGCAGTGCTTCCCGTCGCCGCTGGAGCACCCCATGCCCGAGGTCACCACCATCGACGGCCGGCCGGTGCCCGGCGTGCGGTGCGATCCCGAGGGCCCCCTCGTCGCCGAGGTCGTCAAGACCACCAGCGACCCGTACGTCGGCCGCATCAGTCTCGTGCGGGTGTTCTCCGGCACCCTGACCCCCGACCAGACCGTGCACGTCTCCGGGCACGGCCTGACCGAGCGCGGCCACGAGGACCACGACATCGACGAACGCGTCGGCGCGCTGTCATCGCCGCTCGGCAAGACCCAGCGCACCCTCGGCAAGGCCATCGCGGGCGACATCTGCGCGATCGCCAAGCTGTCGCGGGCCGAGACCGGCGACACCCTGTCGGACAAGGAGCGGCCGCTGCTGATGACGTCGTGGCCGATGCCCGACCCGCTGCTGCCGGTCGCGATCCGGGCCAAGTCGAAGGCCGACGAGGACAAGCTGTCGCAGGCCCTCGGCCGCCTCGTCGCCGAGGACCCCACGCTGCGGCTGGAGAACAACGCCGAGACGCGCCAGCTCGTGCTGTGGTGCATGGGCGAGGCGCACGCCGACGTCCTGCTCGACCGGCTCGCCAAGCGCTACGGGGTCGAGGTGGAGAAGATCGACCTGCGGGTGCCGCTGCGCGAGACGTTCGGCGGCACGTGCGAGGCGATGGGCCGCAACGTCAAGCAGACCGGCGGCCACGGCCAGTACGCCATCTGCCACCTGCGCATCGAGCCGCTTCCGTCGGGCGGCGGCTTCGAGTTCGTCGACAAGATCGTCGGCGGGGTGGTGCCGCGCCAGTTCATCCCCTCGGTCGAGAAGGGCGTGCGGGCGCAGATGGAGCGCGGGGTGCTCGCCGGCTATCCCGTGGTCGACATCCGGGTCACGCTGTTCGACGGCAAGGCGCACTCGGTCGACTCCTCCGACATGGCCTTCCAGATCGCCGGGCAGCTCGCGCTGAAGGAGGCCGCCGCCAAGGTCCCGGTGCTGCTGCTCGAACCCGTCGACGAGATCTCGGTGCTGATCGACGACGACCACGTGGGCGCGGTGATGTCCGACCTGTCGTCGCGGCGCGGCAGAGTCCTCGGCACCGAGCCGGTCGGCACCGGCCGCACCCTGGTGCGCGCGGAGGTGCCCGAGCTGGAGATCACCCGCTACGCGATCGACCTGCGCTCGATGTCGCACGGCACCGGCACCTTCCACCGGTCGTTCCTGCGCTACGAGCCGCTGCCCTCGCACCTGGCCGAGAAGGTGAAGGCCGCCGAGGAGTGAGCCGGCGCGCCCGACGCGCGCCCGCCATGCGATCCGCGGGTCCGCCTGCCGGGCGTCATCCGGCGGCCCCGCAGGCCGCCGCAGGCCCGGTGCCGTCCCCACCGGGGCGGGCACCGGGCCGCCCGGAGTTCCGCGCGGCCCGCGCCTCCTGAGCCGCCCGGCGTCCGGCCCGGCTCCGCGTGCCGGACTTCGCACACGACGCCGCATGCGGAACGCGGCGTGCCGGACTTCGCGCGCCGTGCGCCGGAGGCGGCCGCGCGGCCCGCCGCGGGGACGGCCGGCCGAGCACGGCCGCGTGGTGCCGCGTCGCGGCCCGCCAGTCTCGACCGAACGGTTTCCCCTTTGGGGCCGAAGCATTACGTGCCCGATGCGAGACTGGAACCCCAGTGCCAACCGGAGGCGCGTGACCGGGCCCCGTTCCGGGATGCCACGTCGCCGCGCCGCCTCGACTCGGGGGGAATCCGCGGGTGTACCGTGCTCTGCTCGTCGCCTTGATCGTCGCGGCCGTCGCCATGGGCGCCGCCTACACCTTCGGGCCGGACGCCCAGGCCACACCGGCGAAGGCCAAGCCGTCGAAGACCGCCAAGGCCACCCGGGCGGCGGCCGCGGGCAGCGCCGACCCCAAGGACTGCCCGGCCGACACCGCCTACCCGAAGCGGCAGCTGCGCGGGGTGTGGATCGCGACGGTGCGCAACCTCGACTGGCCGTCCAGGGCGGGGCTGACCCAGGCGCAGCAGAAGGCGCAGTACACCAAGATCCTCGACAGTGCCGTGAAGCGCCGGCTCAACGCGGTGTTCGTGCAGGTGCGCCCCGCCTCCGACGCGATCTACCGGTCGCCGTACGAGCCCTGGTCGCAGTCCCTCACCGGCACCGCCGGCAAGGACCCCGGGTGGGACCCCCTGCCCTTCCTGATCGACGAGGCGCACAAGCGGGGCCTTGAGTTCCACGCCTGGTTCAATCCCTACCGCGCGGCGATCGACACCACGTCCACGGCCTCGCTGCCCGCCGGTCATCCGGCGCGCGAGCATCCCGGCTGGATCGTCAAGTACGGCGACGGGCTCTACTACAACCCGGGGCTGCCCGAGGTGCGCGACTACGTCACGAAGGTCGTCGACGACGTGGTGCGGCGCTACGACGTCGACGGGGTGCACTTCGACGACTACTTCTACCCCTATCCGGTGCAGGGCGCGGTCTTCAACGACACCGCCGCCTTCCGGCGCTACGGCGGCGGCCAGAGCCTGGCCGACTGGCGCCGCGCCAACGTCGACAAGCTCATCGCCCAGGTCTCCGACAGCGTCCACGAGACCAAGAGGTGGGTGAAGTTCGGGGTCAGCCCGTTCGGCATCTGGCGCAACAAGAGCGACGACCCCAAGGGCTCGGCCACCCATGGCATGTCGGCCTACGACACGATCTACGCCGACCCGCTGGCCTGGATCAAGGCCGGCGACGTAGACTACATCGTGCCGCAGCTCTACTGGCCGCGCGGTTACTCCGCCGCCGACTATAGCGTGCTCGCGCCCTGGTGGGCCAAGCAGGTGGCCGGCACCGACGTGCAGCTGTACATCGGCCAGGCGCTCTATCTCGTGGGCACCAGGGACGTCAAGGGCTGGACCGGCCCGGGCGAGCTGCCGGCGCATCTGGCCCTCAACCGCAAGTACCCCGAGATCAAGGGCGACGTCTTCTTCTCGGCCAAGCAGCTGCTCACCGACCCGCTCGGCGTGATGAACCGGATCGCCGCCGGGGCGTACAAGCGGCCGGCGCTGGTGCCGCGGATGCCCGACCGGGGCTCCAAGCCGCCGGCCAAGGTGCAGGGCCTGTCCGTGTCGGGCAACACGCTGTCGTGGCAGGCCGACGACAATGCCCGCTCCTACGTCGTCTACCGGGTCGCCGGCAAGGGCGACGACTGCGCGACGGCGAGCGCCCGCAACATGGTCGCGGTGGTGCCGTCGACCGGCACCGCCCGGCAGACCTTCGCGGCCAAGGCCCCCGGCACCTACTACGTCACCGCCCTCGACCGGCTCAGCAACGAGAGCGCCCCGATGCGCATCACCGTCCCGGGGCACTGACGCCCACCGGCCGTCGCCGGCCCAGCCGGGCCGCAGGGCGGGCGGGGCCGACGGGAGTTCGCCAGCAGCCGGGGCGGGCGGTGCCTCGGGCGGCTCTACGGATGGCCGAGGCGGGCGTTCGCGCCCGGCGCCGCGCCGGCCGAGTAGCGGCACGGGCCGACATCGCCACGCCGAGCAGCGGCACAAACAGGGCTCGCCCCGCCGCACGAACAGCAGCACGAGCCAGGATCGCCGCGCCGGCCGAGTAGCGGCACGGGCCGACATCGCCACGCCGAGCAGCGGCACGAACCGGGCTCGCCCCGCCGGGCGAGCAGCGGCGCGAGCCGGTGTTCGCAGCGGAACGCTCCAGTGGAATCTTTAACCGATCTTTATCGACTATGGGCCTGGTTTACCCCTACGGTGCCAGCATTCGACGCAGCAGCCCGGCGGATCATCCGGGCGATGATGCCGGCATTGCGAAGGGGACGGACCATTGCTCAGGCGGCTTGCGGTGGCGCTGGCCATGCTCGCGATCGGCTCGCTGACCGGGCTCGCGGCCGGGCCGCCCGCCGCGTGGGCCGATGCGGGGGGCGCGGCCGGCGAAGCCGGCCGGGTGGTGCTCATCGGCGTGCCCGGTCTGCGCTGGCACGACCTCAGCCCCACGGGCACGCCCCACCTGTGGCGCCTCGCCGGCGAAAGCGCCCTCGGGTCGCTGTCGGTCAAGGCGGTCGGCCGCGTCACCTGCCCCTACGACGGCTGGCTGACGGTCTCGGTGGGCGTCCGCTCGGCCGTCGGCGGCCGGTGCGGGCTGGCGCCCGAGCCCCGCACGCTGGGCCGGGGGGCGACGGTGCCGGGCCTGACCGAGCTCGCCGGGGGCGCGGGCACGCTCGGCTCGGCGGTGCACGACGCCGGCCAGTGCACGGTCGCGGCCGGGCCGGGCGCCGCGCTGGCGCTGGCCGACGGGCAGGGCCGGGTCGACGTGTACTCCCCCACCCCGGCGGGTCTGACGGCGGACGACTGGGCCCGCTGCCGCGTCGCGGCCGTGGACGTCGACGCCCTCATCCGCCCCTATCTCGACCGGGGACGGCTCACGACGGCCCCCGAGCGGCTCACAGAGGCGCAGCGCGGCGCGGCGGTCACGGCGGCCGACACGGCCGTCGGGGACGTGCTGGCCGCGGTGCCCGCCGGCACCAGTGTGCTGCTGGCCGGCCTGTCGGACCACGGCGCGGTGCCCCACCTGCGGGTGGCCATGTGGCGCGCCCCGGGCGTGGCGGGCCGGTCGCTCGGCGCCGAGTCGACCCGGCGCGACGACATGGTGATCCTGCCCGACATCACGGCCACGATGCTCACGGCGGCGGGGCTGACGCCGCCGCCGGGGGTCATCGGGGTGCCGTGGGCGGCCGGTCACCGCGCCGACCTCGGCGACGCCGCCGACGACCTGCGGGCCGCCGACGTGGCCGGGCAGACCATCCGCGACGTCGTCGGGATCTTCTTCACCCTACTGGCCGTGCTGCAGGTGCTGTTCTACGTGCTGGCGCTTCTGCTGCTGCGCCGCCGGCGCCGCGATCTGTGGCCGCTGCGGGTGGCGGCGCTCGCGCTCGCCGCCATCCCGGTGTCGACGTTCCTGGTCAATCTCCTGCCGTGGCCGCGGGCGCACATGCCGGCCCTGGCGATGGCCGGCGGCATCGCCGGGTGTGTCGTGCTGCTGACCGCGGTGGCGCTGGCCGGGCCGTGGCGGCGTTCGCCGCTCGGGCCGCCGACGGTGATCGCGGGGGTCACGGCCGCGGTGCTGCTCGGTGACCTGCTGACCGGCACGAGCCTGCAGCTGAACAGCGTGATGGGTTACACGGGCGTCGTCGGAGCCCGCTACTACGGCCTGGGCAACATCCCCTTCGCGCTGCTCGCCTCCGCCGTGCTGCTGGTCGCCGCGGCGTTCGCCGACGGGCTGGTGCGGGCGGGACGGCGGCGCGGGGCGGTCGCCCTGGTGGCGGGGCTCGGCTGCTTCGCGATGATCCTGGACGGCTGGCCGGGCGTGGGCAGCGACTTCGGCGGGGTGATCGCCTTCGTGCCCGGCATCGCCGTGGCCGCGCTCATCGTCGCGGGACGGCGGGTGTCGGTCGTGCGGCTCGGGGCGTTCTGCGCGGCGGGGGGCATGCTCGTGATGGGCATCGCCTACCTCGACCACCTGCGGCCGGCCTCCGCGCAGACCCATCTGGGGCGGTTCGTCGGCCAGGTGCTCGACGGCACGTTCCTGCCGGTGATCGGCCGGAAGCTGACGGCGATGCTGCACACCATGATCTCGCCCAACCTCATGCCCGTGGTGGTCGCGGCGTTCGCGTTCCTGGTGTTCGCGCTGCTGCGGCCGGGGGTCGCCACCGCCGGGGTGCTGCCCGCGGCCTTCGAGCGGGCGCCGATGCTGCGCGCCGGGCTGCTCGGCGTGCTGGTCAGCGGGGTGGTCGGCATGCTGGTCAACGACTCGGGCACCGCCGTGCTGTCGATGGCCCTCGCGCTCGCCGTGCCGCTCGTGCTGAGCACCGGCCTGAGCGTGGTCGGCGACGACGTGGACGGCGCGGGGGCCGCCGGGGCGAAGGCCCCGAGCACGAGCCCCGCGCCTGTCACGCCCTGACCCCGGCCGGGTCGGACCGGGGCCGGGTCAGGCCGGCCAGGCGCCCGCGAGCAGGGCCCGGGTCTCGCGCAGCAGCTGGGGCAGCACCCGGGTGTGGCCGACGACCGGCATGAAGTTGGTGTCGCCGCCCCACCTCGGCACGACGTGCTGGTGCAGGTGGGCGGCGATGCCGGCGCCGGCGACATGGCCGAGGTTCATGCCGACGTTGAAGCCCTGCGCGCCGCTCGCCTTGCGCAGCGCCTGCACGGCCCGCTTGGTGAAGTCGGCGAGCTCGGCGGTCTCGGCGTCGTCGAGCTCGGTGTAGTCGGCGACGTGACGGTACGGCACGACCATCAGGTGCCCGGAGTTGTAGGGGTAGAGGTTGAGCACGGCGTAGACGACGGTGCCGCGGGCCACCACGAGCCCGTCCTCGTCGCCCATCTTCGGGATCTCGCAGAACGGGCAGCCGTCGCCGGCACCGGAGCCGGTGGGCTTGTTCTCTCCCCTGATGTAGGCCATGCGGTGTGGTGTCCAGAGCCGCTGGAAGTTGTCGGGCACTCCGGCGCCCGCCTGCTCGGTCGGCTCCTGCTCGCCCGATCCCACCGCGGTCGCATCCTCCTCTGCCCGGCCCGGCGTGGCCGGTTCATCGCGCACCGGCCCGTTCTCCAGCGACTCCGTCATGACATGCAGCATAGGACGCCGCCCCGGTCGCTTCGACGGCGACGCCCGGCCCGCGGCCCCGGCAGGCCGCCCGCGCCGGGCGCGGACCCGGGCTCGCGGGCGGGTGGCCGCGGGCGGTCTCCCGGCGGGCGTCCGGCGGACGCCGGCCGGCCGGTCGGGGCCTCGCCCGGCCCGGCCCGGGCCGAGGGCCGGGGCGGGCCCCGTCCCAACTGG
>JBIQJI010000106.1:0-14305 GCA_044507605.1 Actinomycetales bacterium
GTCACCCGGCCCGGCGACGGCACGCTGCGCGTCGCCACGAGCACCGGCACGGGCACCGTCACCTGGACCGTCGCGGCGGCGCCCGGCGACGCCCTGATCCGATCCGTCGCCTACGGCGACCGCGAGATCGCCCGCGACGTGCACCTGGTCGACATCGTGAACGGCGCGGCCGGGCGCGGCACGGTGGAGCGCGTCACCGTCGAGCAGGAGGGCCCGGTGCGCGCGGTCGTCCGCCTGTCGGGCCGCTACGCCGCCGGGTCGCCGTTCGACGTGCGGCTGTACTTCTACGCCGGGGCCGACGACGTCCGGGTGGTGCACACCTTCGTCTTCGGCGGCGACCCCGGGCGCGACTTCGTCGGCGGTCTCGGCCTGCGGGCCGGGGTCGTCATGCGCGACGAGCCGCACGACCGGCACGTGCGGCTGGCCGGGCCCGGCGGCGGCTTCCTCACCGAGGCGGTGCGGGGCCTGACCGGGCTGCGCCGCGACCCCGGTGCGGCCGTGCGGCGGGCGCAGGTCGAGGGGCGGCCGTGCGGGCCGATCGCGCCCGTCGTCGCCGACCGGCTGCACCTGATACCCACCTGGGGCGACTACACGCTCGACCAGTCCAGCGCCGACGGCTTCACCCTGCGCAAACGCACCTCGCCCGGGCACGGCTGGGTCACCGTCCCCTCCGGCACCCGGTCGGCGGGTTACGGGTACGTCGGCGGCGTCTCCGGCGGCCTCGGGTTCGGGCTGCGCGACTTCTGGCGGCTGTACCCGACGCGGCTCGACGTGCGGGGCGCCGCAGGCGACCTGGCCACCGCCACGGTCTGGCTGTGGTCGCCGTCCGCGCCGCCCATGGACCTGCGCTTCTACCACGACGGCCTCGGCCAGGACACCTTCGCCGAGCAGCTGGAAGGCCTGGAGATCACCTACGAGGACTACGAGCCGGGCTTCGGCGACGCCCACGGCATCGCCCGCACCCACGAGCTGACCCTGCGGGCGTACCCCGCCACCCCGCCGGGCGTGGACCTGGCCGCGCACGCGGCCGCGCTGAACGACCCCGCGCTGCTCACCGCCACGCCCGAACGCATCCGCGCGGCCGGCGTGTTCGGCGACTGGGCCCCGCCCGACCGCTCCACCCCGGCCCGTGCCGCCATCGAGGACCGCCTCGACTTCCTGTTCGACCTCTACGTGACCGAGCGCGAGCAGCGCCGCTGGTACGGCTTCTGGGACTACGGCGACGTCATGCACACCTACGACGCCGACCGGCACACCTGGCGGTACGACGTCGGCGGCTACGCCTGGGACAACTCCGAGCTGTCGCCGGACCTGTGGCTGTGGTATCAGTACCTGCGCACCGGCCGGGCCGACGTGTTCCGGTTCGCCGAGGCCATGACCCGGCACACCGGCGAGGTCGACGTGCACCACCTGGGCCGGTTCGCCGGGCTCGGCAGCCGCCACAACGTCCAGCACTGGGGCTGCTCGTGCAAACAGCTGCGCATCTCCAACGCCCTCTACCGCCGGTTCTTCTACTATCTGACGGCCGACGAGCGCACCGGCGACCTGCTCGACGAACTCGCCGCCCCCGAGCGGACCTTCCTCACGGTCGACCCCTCCCGCAAGATCCGCTCCGACGGCTACACGCCCGGCCCGCCGGCCGTGCCGGTCGGCCTCGGCACCGATTGGGGCGCCCTCGCGGGGGCGTGGCTGACCAGGTGGGAGCGGCACGGCGACGAGCGGGCCCGGGACATGCTGCTCGGCACGATGGCCGGCATCGGGGCCATGCCGTACGGGTTCCTCACCGGCGAGGCCCGGCTCGACCTCACCACCGGCCGCTTCGACCTCTCCCGGCCGGGCGTGTCGGTCTCGCACCTGTCGGCGGTGTTCGGGCTGCCGGAGATCTGCTCGGAGCTGATCGCGCTCGACCTGGGCGTCCCCGGCTTCGAGGCGGCGTGGCTGCGCTACTGCCGCCTGTACCTCGCCACGCCCGACGAGCAGGCGGCCGACGTGGGACGTCCCCTCCAGGGCATCTCCCTGGTGCAGGGCCACAGCCGCCTCGCCGCGTACGCCGCGGCCAGGACCGGCGATGCGGCCCTGGCCGCGCTGGCCTGGCGCAAGTTCCACCTGGACGAAGGCGACCACGTCAACGTCAACCGGCTGCAGCGCGAGACCCACTGGACCCGCACCCGTGTCGACGGCCCGGCCGTCCTGATGCCCGTCGAGGAGGCGCCGTTCGTCTCCACCAACGACGCCGCCCAGTACGGGCTGGCCGCCATCCAGAACCTCGCCCTGATCGCCGAACACCTGCCGGACCCGGTCAGCGGATCGTGAACCCGCCGTCGACCAGGACGTCCGCGCCGTTGATCATGTCGGCGGCGCCGGACGCGAGGAACAGGGCCGTCGCGGCGATCTCCTCCGGGTAGGCGAACCGGCCGGTGGGGATCTGCGCCTTCAGCGCGTCGCCCTTCGCACCGGCCCAGGCCTTGCGGCCCAGCTCGGTGAGGACGACCGTGGGGGAGATCGTGTTCACGGTCACGCCCCGGCCCGCCCACTCCTCGGCGGGCGCGAGCAGCGGTCCTCGGGGACCAGGGCCATGCCCTCGCCGATCGCGGCGGCGGGGGCGTTGCGCCGCACCGTCCGGCCGGCCACCGTGATCGTGCCGGCCACGCTCTTGCGCACCCCGAAGATCGCTTCGAGCAGCTCGGTCCGGCCGGCCCCCACCAACCCGGCCAGACCGAGGATCTCGCCGCGGCGCACGGTCAGGTCGATGGGCGCCGGATAGCCGCTGACGTGCAGCCCGCGGACCTCCAGCGCCACCTCCTCGCCCGCCGGGCGCAGCTCCGGGAAGAAGCCGCTGAGCTCGCGGCCGATCATCGCGTGCACGATGTCGTCGTCGCCGATCTCGCCGATCGGCCGGTCCGTGACCAGCCCGCCGTCGCGCAGCACCACCACCCGGTCGGCCAGGGCGCGGATCTCCTCCATCTTGTGCGTGGTGTAGAGCATGGCGACGCCCTGCTCGCGCAGCGTCCGCACCACGTCGTACAGCCGCTCGACCTCACGCTCGGAGATCGCCGAGGTGGGCTCGTCGAGCAGCAGCACCCGCGCGCCGCGGCTGGTGCTCTTGGCGATCTCCACGAGCTGCTGGAGCCCGACCGGCAGCCGCCGCATCGTCGTCTGCGGATCGATGTCGAGGCGGAAGACGTCGAGGATCTCCCGGGCCTGGCGGATCATCGCCCGGCGGTCCAGCAGTCCGGCCCGGTTGTGCGGCTCCCGCCCGATGAACAGGTTCTCGTAGACCGTCATGTCCATGATCGGCGCGAGCTCCTGGGGGATGATCGCGACCCCGCGCCGGTACGCGGCCTGCGGGTCGCCGTGCGGCAGCGGCGCGCCGTCCACCAGCACCTGGCCGCGGTCGGGCCGCTCCTGGCCCGTCACGATCTTCATGATCGTCGACTTGCCCGCGCCGTTCTCTCCGGCCAGCGCCGTCACGGAACCGGCCCGGAGGGTCAGGGACACGCCCTTCAGCACCGGCACGCCGCCGAACGCCTTGGTCAGCTCCCGGCACTCCAAAGCCACATCTTCCACGGCTGCTCTCCCGACCCGTGCCCGGGCGGCCCGGTAACACGGGGTTCGTTGTTTGTTCGTGTGAACATCACACGAAGCGACATGTACCTGTCAAGCCTGCGTTGCCTATTCGTTACCTGTGGTGGGTGTGGCCCGATCTGCCCGGGTGTACCGTCTCCAGGGCGATAAGCCCGGTGGGACAGGGCTCTTGCGCTGTCCGGCGGGTTCATCTATCGTCACTCGCCAAAAGCCTCACGGTCACCGGTCGAGACGGCTTGTGTGAGAGTTGACAACATCGAACAGCGAAACGAGGTCTGAGACGACATGGTCGTCAGAGGCACGGTGAACCTCGAAAGCCGGCGTCAGGCACTGGCCGAGCTGCTGTCGTCCAACGGCAGCCTGCGCATCGAGGATCTCGCCGAGCGCTTCGAGGTCAGCACCATGACGATCCGCCGTGATCTGCAGGCGCTGGAAGACGAAGGGCTGGTGCGCCGCGTCCGCGGCGGCGCGATCAGCGCCGCGCAGCCGTTCGAGGCGCGCAAAGGCCGCGCCGGCCGGGCGAAGCAGGAGATCGCCCGCAAGCTGGCCGGCCTGGTGCCCTCCGGCGGCGTCGGCATCTGCATGGACGCCTCGTCCACCCTGTGCACACTGGCCGCGTCGATGCCCCCCGCCGAGAACCTGTCGGTCGTCACCGACGGCATCGAGACCTTCCTCACCCTCACCCGCGACCCGACCGTGCACGCGTACCTGACCGGCGGCCAGAAGGACCCCAACGCCGGCAGCCTCGTCGGCCCCCTCACGTCGAAGTCGCTGAAACAGTTCTCGTTCGCCCGCGCCTTCCTGTCCGCCGCCGCGGTCGACCCGCACTTCGGCACCAGCGAGTTCAGCGCCGAGGAATGCGAGATCAAACGCCTCATGGCCGAGCTCTCCGACCATGTCGTGATGGCCGTCGACTCCCAGAAGCTCGGCACCGGCGCCGCCGCCCGCTGCCTGCCCTGGGACGGCATCGACCTCATGGTCACCGAGCTCAACGTCAACGACGAACGCCTCGACCCCTACCGCGACCACGTCGAACTGCTGTAAGGCGCCGAACCGCTGAAGGCCGGGGCGCCCCGGCTCGGCGAACAGACCCGGGCACGCGACGGTGTGCCGCCCGAAGACCCGGGACGACACGCCGCCTGACGTCACACGACGGCACTACGGCGCGGCGGCCCCGACGGGCTACAGCCGAAAGGTGACAGCGACGGACCCGCACGCTGTCAATCCCGGACAGTCCGGGCCATTGACCGGCCGATCCGCACGCACCTATCGTGCCGTTCGTTCCGCGACGACAGGAGGCCGATGAGTGTATCACCGCCCGAATCTCCGGGCTTGTCGACGCCGTCCCCCGACGACCCGTCGACCACGACGAAACCGAAGTTACGCAGCAGAAAAGAGTCCAGGAAGCGGAAACGCAACACCTCGGTGCCGTCGCCCGGGACGGAGAGCGGCGATAAGCGAACCACCACCGCTGCCTTGGACCAGGTGCTGACAAAGCGGAGCGGGCTGGTGTCGAGCACAACGGGGGAAACCACGGTGAACACCGTGACCCCGGTCGGCGAGCAGGAGTCCGCCGAAACGAAAGCTCCACAAGTGGGCGGGGAGAACCCCATCATCATCACCGGCGACGACGATCGGCCCGACATCGCGCTACTGACGCTGGAGCCCCAGTCGCAGGACTACCTTGAGGGTGATTACCTCTATCAGACACTGACCAAGATCCGCAATAACCCCATTTTCAGTAAGCTCCTGCGGGACGTGGCGGCCGTCAAGCCGGAAAGCTGGAAGGCGGCGCTGGACGACCATAAGAAGCTCCCCGAAGAGCAACGGATGCCCGATAAGGTGCTCACCCGTTACGCCAAGGTTCCCGAGAGCGTGGGGATCGTGGTGCTCGACCGGGCCGGCTTCGACGACCTCGAGTACGACGCGGACGGACGGCCGAGCCCTGCCGCGCTCTACATCGCTCCTCTCCATCTGGTGGAGCTCGGCCAGGCCGAGGGGACGGACGACCTGCCGGTCGACCTGAAAGAGGGCGGCAACTACTGGCGGTACATGCAGCACACCCTGTTCGAATTCTGTAACGCCGCCCAGCGCAAAAAATTTCTCAGCATCGATGCGGGGGCCGCAGCAGGCAAAGTGAACGGTGACGTCTATGCGCTCGCCAAGGAGGTGCTGGAATTCGGCAGCGAGGAGCGCTTCGACCGGCTCTGGCCAAAGGTAATGAACGACCGCGACTGCTGCTCCGTCATCGATGATCTGACGAACGAGCCGCTGACCCTGACGCCGTCCGCAGCTCTCAAGAATAAGACCTACGCGACAATTGTGGGGGGGAGCCTGTACGAGCGCCTAAGGAACTATCTCCGGGCCGGCCACACGAAGGACTACATTGAAGACTGGGGAGCTAAGTACGGGAAGACGTACGCCGAGCGAAAGTACAATATTGTCGAACATGTGGCGGAGCTCACCGGGAGAACGGTGGACAAGGACCTTGCGAACAAATTTCAGAAGTACGCAAAAGGGGTGTTGTCCCGCCTCTCGAATCGCGACCCGGAATCCAAGGAGGACTCCAGCCACTCCTCGACAAGGAAAAATTCGGACAGCAAGCAGCAGAAGAAGAAGCGGAAACACGGTGACACCATCGCGACCGATGGCGAGAAGAGTGTGAAAGGCCGAAAACGCAAGAAGCCGAAGAGGCGCCGGACGGGGTCCGCGAACCGGCATAAGTGAGCGGGGCCGGCCGTCATCGGGTCATGACGGCCGGCCCGAGGGCTGCGTCGGGGGTGGGGCGGGCGCTCGGGCGGCGTCCGGATGCGCCGTCCCGTGTCAGTCGGAGGAGGCGGAGGCGGGCGCCGGTCCGGTCTTGACGCGGGAGGGGATGGAGGCGCCGCGGATGCCGATGACCGAGGCGAAGCTGACCAGGCAGAGGGCCGAGACGTACAGGCCGATCGGGGTCGACGACTCGTAGGCGCCGTACAGGGCGGTCGCGACGAGCGGGGTGACCGCGCCGCCGATCATGCCGCCGAGCTGGTAGGCGATGGAGATGCCGCTGTAGCGGATGTCGACGTCGAAGATCTCGGTGAACAGGCCGCCCTGGGCACCGGCCATGATGCCCTGCACGATGGCGGCCACGATGAAGGCCAGCAGCGCCAGGCCCACGCTGCCCGTGTTGACCAGGCCGAACATGGGCAGCGGCCAGATCACGGCGGTCAGCGCGCCGGCGGTGTAGACGCGCTTGGCGCCGAACTGGTCGGAGATCGCCGCGCAGCCGATGATCGTGCCGACCCAGAAGATCGTCGAGATGAAGATGAGCCAGAGCAGCGTGGTCCGGTCGTAGCCCACGACGTTGGTGCCGTAGGTGAGCATGTACACGATCACCGTGTAGCCGACCGCCGGCGGCGCGATCGACGCCAGGCTGCCGAGGATCAGGTTGCGCGGCTGGCGGCGCACCAGCGCGGTGAAAGGGACCTTGACGACGGCGTTGCGCTCCCGCACCCGCTGGAACTCGGGCGAGTCGAGCAGGCGGGTGCGCACCACGAAGCCGAGGATCACCAGCAGCGCGCTCAGCAGGAACGGGATGCGCCAGCCCCACGACAGGAAGGCGTCGTTCGACAGGTTCGAGACGGCGAGGAACGCCAGGTTCGAGGTGAGTACTCCGATCGGCACGCCGAACTGGGCGAAGCTGCCGTACACCGCGCGGCGGCGCGGCGACGCGTGCTCGGTGGCGATGAGCACGGCGCCGCCCCACTCGCCGCCCACGCCGAAGCCCTGGATGATGCGCAGCAGGACGAGCAGCAGCGGCGCGCCGACGCCGATGGCCGCGTAGGTCGGCAGCACGCCGATCAGGAACGTCGCCCCGCCGGTCAGCAGCAGGGTGAGGATGAGCATGGACTTGCGGCCGATGCGGTCACCGAAGTGACCGATGATCGCCGCGCCGAGCGGGCGGGCACCGAATCCGACGGCGAACGTCGCGAACGACGCGAGCGTGCCGGCCACGCTGGAGAACTCGGGGAAGAAGAGATGGCCGAACGCGAGCGCGGCGGCGATCCCGAAGATGTAGTAGTCGTACCATTCGATCGACGTGCCGACCATGCTGGCCGTGAACAGGCCCTTTTTCGAAGTTCCGGCGGGGGTGTCTGGCTGAGCCACGGTGGTGCTCCTCAGCGGTCCTGTTAGGGAAGTCCTGTGACGAAGGTCGCAGTTATACGGACTGTAGTCCTGGCGTGCCTTAAGATCGTGGGCCCCGTGTCGTGGGCGGACTACGTCATATGTCCCGGTGCCGGACCGCTCTCCGTCAGGCGGAGGCCCTCTCCGTCAGCCGGAGGCCCTGATCACCAGTTCCGTCGGCAGGATCACATGGTCGGTCTCGCGCTCGGCGGGCGGGGTGAGCAGCAGGCGCACCATCGCGGTGGCCTGCTCGACGATCGGGTGACGGACCGTGGTCAGCGGCGGCTCGGTGAAGCTCGCCGCCTCGATGTCGTCGAAGCCGACCACGGCCACGTCGTCGGGGACGCGCCGCCCCGCCTGGCGCAGGGCCTGCATCGCGCCGATGGCCATCAGGTCGTTGGCCGCGAAGACGGCGTCCAGGTCCGGGTCGTCCGTCAGCAGCTGGCGCATCGCGGCCGCGCCCGACTCGCGGGTGAAGTCGCCGAC
This sequence comes from Actinomycetales bacterium, assembly GCA_044507605.1. GTDB lineage: Bacteria > Actinomycetota > Actinomycetes > Streptosporangiales > Streptosporangiaceae > Thermopolyspora. The sequence goes on from JBIQJI010000106.1 coordinate 8,236, forward strand.
CGCGACGATCGACCTGCGGTCGGAGTCGCGCAGCGTGTTCCGGTAGCCGGTGAGGCGGTCCTGCCCGCCGATCATGTCGAGCGGCCCGGCGATCGTGGCGATGCGGCGGCGTCCCGTGTCGAGCAGCCGCCGCACGGCGCGCTGCGCGCCGCCCACGTTGTCGTTGTCGACGTACGGCAGGTCGACGGTGACCGCGGGCCTGCCGTACGACACCACGGGGACGCCCATGCGGTGGATCGCCGCCGGGAGCGGGTCGGCGCCGTGCATCGAGATGAGCATGACCCCGTCGACGTGGCCGCCTGCGATGTACCGCTCGACCCGGTTGTGGCTTTCGGCGCTGCCGGCGAGCATGAGCACGACCTGTCCGCCGGCCCGGTCGAGTTCCACGCTGACCGTGCGGATCACGCTCGCGAACAGGGGGTCCTCGGAGAACACGCGCGTGGGCGGCTCGGAGACCACGAGCGCGAAGCAGCCGGTGCGCTGGGTGACCAGGCTCCGCGCGGCCGAGTTGGGCACGTAGCCGAGCTCGTCGACGGCCCGCATCACCGCGTCGCGGATCTGCGGGGCGACGCTGGCGTGCCCGTTGACGACCCGGGAGACCGTGGCCCGCGACACGCCCGCGCGTGCCGCCACGGCCTCCAGCGTGGGTCGCCTCATCGCCCGGACACCCCCCGGTACCCATCCGTGCGGAGAGCGCTCTCTCCGCTGCGGAGCCTCCTGGGAACAGAGCTTGATCGCTCGGAGGCGGCGCTGTCAACACCTCGGTCAGCCCGAAACCTGGCCGAAAATCTCGGACTAATCGGTATTAATCGTGCGAATCGCGAATTTCTGGCCCAATACCGTGAAGTTCTTGACAGGGTGCTTGTCAAGGAGCACGCTCTGGGCGTGAGAGCGCTCTCACGATCACGTCGGCCGACGCCCCCCGGACCCCGCCCGACACCTGACCTCGGGTGCGACGGCCCGGCCATCACCAGCAGATCGAGGAGAGAACATGCGCCGCCCCTCAGCTCGCCGGCATCCAGGCCGGTGGCTCATGTCCATCGCGACGGCGGCGGTGACCGCCGTCGCCCTCACCGCCGCGCCCGCCGCGGCGAGCGTCCCGTCCCCCTCGGGCTGGTCGCTCGTCTGGTCCGACGACTTCAACGGCCCCTCGGGCTCGCTGCCCTCGTCCGGCAACTGGATCATCGACACCGGGCACGGCTACCCCGGCGGCCCCGGCAACTGGGGCACCGGTGAGATCCAGCGCTACACCGACAGCCCCTCCAACGTCAGCCTCGACGGCTCCGGCAACCTGCGCATCACCCCGCTCAGAAGCAGCTCGGGCGAGTGGACGTCGGCCCGCATCGAAACCCGGCGCTCGGACTTCAAACCGGCCGACGGGCACATCCTGCGCATCGAGTCGCGCCTGCAGATGCCCAACGTCACCGGCAGCGCCGCCCTCGGCTACTGGCCGGCGTTCTGGGCGCTCGGCGCGCCGTACCGGGGCAACTACTGGAACTGGCCGAGCATCGGCGAGTACGACTTCATGGAGAACGTCAACGGGCAGAACATGGTGTGGGCCACCCTGCACTGCGGCACCGCCAGCCAGGGCCCGTGCAACGAGACCATCGGCCGCGGCGCCAGCCGCCCCTGCCCCGGCGCGACCTGCCAGTCGGCGATGCACACCTACCGCTTCGAGTGGGACCGCAGCATCTCGCCGAACCGGCTCCGCTGGTACGTCGACGGCCAGCAGTTCCACAGCGTCAGCCAGAGCGACCTCGACGCCACCACCTGGAACAACCTGACCAGCCACCAGGGCTACTTCCTGCTGCTCAACGTGGCGATCGGCGGCGCCTTCCCCGACGGCGTGCTGGGCTCGTCCACACCCACCTCGGCCACCGAACCCGGCCACCCCATGGTCGTCGACTACGTCGCCGTCTGGCAGAGCGGCAGCGGCGGCGGTGACGACGGCGGCGGTGACGACGGTGACGGCGGCGACAACGGCGGAGGCGACAACGGCGGCACCGTCGACGCGCGCTCGACCATCCAGGCCGAGAGCTACCAGGCCCAGTCGGGCACCCAGACCGAGACCACGACCGACACCGGCGGCGGCCAGGACGTCGGCTACATCGCCAACGGTGACTGGTTGCGCTTCGACAACGTCGACTTCGGCGGCACCCCGGCCCGCCAGTTCATCGCCAGGGTCGCCTCGGGCGCGGCCGCCGGAGTGAGCGGCCTGGTGCAGGTCCGTCTCGACAGCCCGACGGGCGCCGTCCTCGGCGACTTCGCCGTCGCCAACACCGGCGGCTGGCAGAGCTGGCGCACCATCCCCGCCAACATCTCGCCCGTGACCGGCAAGCACACCGTCTACATCACGTTCAGCAGCGGCCAGCCGGCCGACTTCGTCAACATCAACTGGTTCACCTTCACCAGCTGACGGCCCCGGGCACCGATCCGCCGAGACCGCCCCAAGGCGGCACCTCGGGATCGCCGGCCGGGAACCCACGACTCCGCCCACCCGCCCTGGCCACGAGCGGGTGGGCGGTGCTCGTGGTGGGGAGGGCGCGGGGCCGGACGGCGCATGCCCTAGAGTTTTTACAACACGCACTTGTAGAAACCATGGGGCGGGGGAGCCGCGAGCGGATCTCCACCGTCCAGAGGCGATGAAAGGTCAGCGCCATGGAACTGCGCAAAGCGGCGGACGCCCTGGTCCGCAAGCCGCCGGCACCCAACAGTCCCACCGCCACCGTGTTCTTCGGCGGCGATGACGACAGCCCCGCCGTCGGGCTGGTCCAGGTCGAGGTGCCGGCAGGCGCCGGGATGCCCGCGCACAAGCACCACGGATCCGATGTGATCCTGACGCCCATCGCGGGCTTCGTGCGCATCGGCAAGGACGGGGAGACCATCGACGTGCACGTCGGAGACGCCGCCCTGGTCGGCAAGGACGAAGCGGTCTCCCTGACGAACCCCGGCAGCGAGCCCGCCCGTCTGCTCGTCGCGGCCGGGCCGTCGAACTTCGTCTCCACCATCCGCTCCTGGCCGGAGCCGAAGGACGGCTGACACACCCCGGCGGGCCGGTGCGGCGCACCGGCCCGCCGCGCGTGCCCGCCCCGTACGCTCGACAGGCCCGCAGCGGCCTGCCCGCCGCGCCCGACAGGACGCCGGTGGCGTGCGCACGCGGCTCCACCCGGCTGACCTCGCCGGTCGCGGTGACGGGCACGGCCTCCACGAACACCACTCGCCGGGGCCGCTTGAACGAGGGCAGGCCGGTGACCCGCCGGCCGATGCGATCGCCGCACGACCTGATCGGCGAGGATTGACCCATGCTCGACGACATCCCGCTCATCGACGCGCACGTCCACGTGCCCCTGCTCGGCACACTGAAGCCGGCCTGGCTGACGTGGGCCCGCGAATTCGGCCCCGACGGCCTCCTGGACGACGTCTGGGACCCGGCGGGCCGGCCGCGCCCGGCCCGCCTCGACGAGCTCTTCGCCGCGCAGGGCGTCGACGTGGCCCTGCTGTTCTGCGAATACAGCCCCAAGGCGACCGGCATGCAGACGTTCGAGGACCTGCTGCCGATCGTCGACCACAACCCGGGCCGGTTCCGCCCGGTCGCCAACGTCAACCCCCACCTGCATTTTCCCATCGCCGCCGAGGTGCGCCGGCAACTCGACCTCGGCGCCGCGGCCCTGAAACTGCATCCCGTGCACGGCGGCTTCCGCTGCGACGACGCCGCGCTCTACCCGGCCTACCAGGTGCTCCAGGAGCGGCAGGTCCCGCTCGTCGTCCACTGCGGCACGAGCTCCTTCCCCGGAGCGTCGAACGAGAACGCCGACCCGCGTTTCCTCATCCCCGTCATCCGCGACTTCCCCGGCCTCAACGTCGTGCTCGCCCACGGCGGGCGCGGCTGGTGGTACGACGCGGCCGCCTTCCTCGCCCTGTCGAACGACACGGTGTGGATCGAACTGTCCGGCCTCCCGCCCAAACGACTCCCCGAGTACTACGCCAGATACGACCTCGCCCGCCTCTCCCGAAAATGGATCTTCGGCACCGACTGGCCAGGAGTGCCCGGCACCGCCGCGAACGCCCGCGCCGTCGCCGGCCTGCTGCCACCCGAAACGGCCCCGGCCGTCCTCGCCGGCAACGCCATGCAGGTGTACGCGGGACTGGCGGCCCCACCAGCGCGATGAACCCCCGTCTCCCTGACCCCTGGGCAAGGACATCGCCCCCACCCGATGACCCACCGCCGATCCAGGTCGCCCTGGCCGCGCTGGTCGCCTGGGTCGCCCTGGTCGGCAAGGGCGTCATGGGCCGGCCTGACACCGAGAGGCTCCGCGCGCGTGCGGTCACCCGTGTGCCCAGGCGGGCGGGACGGTGAGCGCGTAGATCAGCAGAATGCACAATCCGATGGTCAGCACCGACCAGAGCGGGAACGCCTGCAGGAACGCCACATGCCCGATCGCCGCCAGGAAGGCGAACACCACTCCGAGGGCGCGTGCCCACACCTTTCCCGCCATGATCCCGGCCCCGGCGGCCACCTGGACGAGTCCGACGATCAACCAGATCCAGCCCCACGTGGTGAAGTCGAACACCATGATCTTGTTGTCGCGGACGAGGTAGTAGTCGGCTTGGAGCAGGGCGACAAGGCCGTCGATGACGTTGAACACGCCGATCACCAGGGTGAGGGTGCCGGCGAACGTCAGCCAGCCGGACGTTCTTCGCGGGTGCTGTGCCATGCCGGTGTCGTGAGTCGCTCTGGTCGTCATTAGCCCTCCTCATGGGGCAGACCGGCGACGGCATCATGTGCCGATTAATGCGGAAAGTCCCCTTCGTCCGAAAAGTTCCCATTGCGGCGCGGAGCGCAGACCGCGAGCAGAGACCCTTGGGCAGGAGGAGGGGAAGAAATGGGACGCCCGTTGTGCGTGGTGCTGGGCGGCGGGCCGGTCATCGAGCCGGCACATGCACCGGGCCGCGTCACCCGCATGTGAGGCGACGCGGCACGCGACGCCTGCCGGCTTTCGCCGCGCGCGCGGCCGGGTCAGATGGAACAGTGGATACCATGAACACCATCCTCAACGTCATCTGGCTCGTCCTGGCCGGCCTGTGGCTCGCGTTGGGTTACGTCGCGGCGGGGATCATCTGCTGCGTCCTCATCATCACCATTCCGTTCGGCATCGCGTCGTTCCGCATCGCGGGCTACGCCCTGTGGCCGTTCGGCCGCACCATCGCCGACAAGCCGTCCGCCGGCGCCTGGTCCACCATCGGCAACGTCATCTGGCTGATCGTCGCCGGCATCTGGCTGGCGATCGGCCACTTCCTCACCGCGATCCCCCTGTTCATCTCGATCATCGGCATCCCGCTGGCGATCGCGAACCTCAAGATGATCCCCATCTCCCTGACCCCCTTGGGCAAGGACATCGTCCCCACCCGATAACCCACCGGCCGCACCCGCTCGATATCGGCTTCCTCGCGGAAGAGTCGTCTCGAAGAGCCGGCCCTCGCACCTTCGATCACGCGCGGGCGAAGCCCAGCCGGTACCCGTTCGCGCCGGACAGCCATCGCAGGATTCCGGACGGGCAAGCCGTTGCGTCTTGGTCAGCACGCCGCCGGCGGAGAAGGTCGAGGGGCGGGGCTCGGCGAAGGGCGGCGCCGCCGCGACAACCGAACGGAGACGCCCATGGGAGCGGCTCACGGCACGCGCCATGTCGGTGCTGACCGGCGCCATCCTGCTCACCACACTGCTCACCACAGGGGGTGCGACGGGAGCACTGGCATCCACCCCGGCCGCCGATGTCTCCCATGCGGCGGCCACCTCGAGTGCCGCCATCTGGCACCTCAGCGGATACTACGAAACGGCTCAGCAATGCCAGGTCGCGAAGGCGCTCAGGAAAGCGGGAGGTCACCCCGTCGACCCTGTTTCCGGATGCTACCGGCACGACCTCGGGTACTACTTTTTCTGGTGGTCGTATTACACATGATCGGTGGGCCGCCACCGCATGACGTGAACCGCAGGGCCGGTGACCTGGGAAAACAGTGGTGGGCGATACTGGGATTGAACCAGTGGCCTCTACCGTGTCAAGGTAGCGCTCTC
>JBIQJI010000107.1:0-14165 GCA_044507605.1 Actinomycetales bacterium
GACGCCCTCCCCCACCACGCCACGCACGCTCCCGCGCACCATCTCGACCACCGCCCGCCGGCCCCACCTGCCGCGAGCGCACACCACGCCCTCTCCCCTCACTCGAAACCGCACCATTCCGCCCCCAACCTCACCGCTCCGGCGGCGGACTCCTAGTTCATCCCTGCGCGTTCTGCTCTCCACCGGGCGCCTCGGGCACGCCTCCGCCGGAACCTCCGTGATCTGCCGTTCAAAGGACGGTGCCCGCCCTCGCCGACGCAGCGCCTGACGCTGACCGGTGCCTTCGCGGAACTTCCTTGCCGCGATCAGATCCACGCGGACCATCGACGCGACGACGGCTCAGATCGCGATGATCCCAAGGGACGGGGAGACCGCGCAGATGTCGTCCGGGTCGGCGGTCACCACCGGCCGGCCATGGTCTTCGGCGCAGAGCGCCACTGACACGTCGACGACGTCAGAGTGGCCGCACCTGCCGATCCGGACGCCGATGCGCTGGGCGATGTCGAGCGTCGCCGTCCCTGGACCGCGGGCGCCGCCCTCAGCAGATGCGGGGCAGCGGGTCGCCTATCAGCATGTCGACGATTCTGGTGCCGCCGATCGTGGTGCGGAGCAGGACCAGGCCCGGTGGGTCGGCGCCGATCGTGCCGATGATCGTCGCGTCGCTGCCGGCCTCGTGGCCGCGCATGATGTCGACCGCCTGGTCGGCGTGGTCCGGGGCGACGATGGCGACGAGGCGGCCCTCGCAGGCCACGTACAGGGGGTCGATGCCGAGGAACTCGCAGACTCCGGTGACCTCGGGGCGGATCGGGAGCGTCGCCTCGTCGAGGACCACGCCGGCCGCCGAGGCGGTGGCGATCTCGTTGAGCACGGTGGCGACGCCGCCTCGGGTGGCGTCGCGGAGGGCGCGGACCTCGCCCGGGGGCAGGGTGTCGAGAAGGTCGGCGATCATGGCGTTCAGAGGGGCGGTGTCGGAGGTGAGGTCGGTCTCGATGCCGAGTTCGCCCCGCGCCACCATGATCGTGACGCCGTGGTCGCCGATGGGGCCGGAGACGATCACCGCGTCGCCGGGGCGGGCGGCCGCCGCCGACAGGGTGATCGGGCGGTCGGCCAGGCCGACCCCGGCCGTGGTGATGAAGCAGCCGTCGGCCTGGCCGCGCCGGACGACCTTGGTGTCGCCGGTGACGATCGACACCCCGGCCGCCTCGGCCGCCGCCGCCATGGAGGCCGTGACGCGGCGCAGGTCGGCCACCGGGAAGCCCTCCTCCAGGATGAAAGCCGCCGACAGGTAGAGGGGCCGGGCGCCGCACACCGCCAGGTCGTTGACGGTGCCGTTGACGGCCAGGTCGCCGATGTCCCCGCCGGGGAAGAACAGGGGCGACACGACGTACGAGTCGGTGGTGAGCACGGTGCGCGCCGGGCCCACGGGCAGGCGGGCGCCGTCCTCCAAGGGGGCCAGCCACTCGTTGTGGAAGGCGTCGAGGAACACGGCGTCGATCAGGGTGTGGGTGGCCTTGCCGCCGGAGCCGTGGGCGAGGGTGATGCGGTCCTCGCGCACGACGGGTTTGCGGCGGCGGGCCTTCTCGATGCGGTCGAGCACCTGCCGCTCGCGGCTCACGTCCATGGTCACGGGCGGATCGTCCTTCTCTGTCGGGTCTGGCGCGGCCGGGCGGCCGGCCGTGGGCTCTGCCGTCGCGGGCGTGCGCGGCGGGGTCACGGGCGGCCTGAGTTACTGGCGGCCCGGGTCACGGGCGGCGAGGCCCGCGAGCCACGTCGCGTCGTCGTCTCGCCGCCGTCACGTGTCAGGCCGGGGTCGTCGTCGGCTCGCGGGTCGCCTCGCGCACGCGGGACCGGGTGAAGCGGCCGAAGTTGTAGTAGGCCGCGCACGCGCCCTCGGACGACACCATGCAGGTGCCGATGGGGGTCTCCGGGGTGCAGGCGGTGCCGAAGACCTTGCACTCCCACGGCTTGAGCACGCCCTTGAGGACCTCGCCGCACTGGCAGGCCTTCGGGTCGGCCACCCGCACGCCGGGCAGGTCGAAGATCCGCTCGGCGTCGTAGTCGGCGTACTCGTCGGCGATGCGCAGGGCCGAATGGGAGATGAAGCCGAGGCCGCGCCACTCGAAGTGGGGACGCAGCCGCATGGTCGTGGCGATCGCGGTGAGGGCGGCGCGGTTGCCGTCCCAGGGCACGACGCGGGCGTACTGGTTCTCGACCTCACTGCGGCCGTCGCGGAGCTGACGCAGCAGCATGACCACGGCCTGGAGCACGTCGAGCGGTTCGAAACCGGCGGTGACGAGGGGCTTGCCGTGGTCGCGCGGAATGAACTCGTACGGGCGGCAGCCGATGACCGTGGACACGTGGCCGGGGCCGAGGAAACCGTCGAGGCGCAGGTCGGGCGAGTCGAGGATGGCCTTGATCGCCGGGATGATCGTCACATGGTTGCAGAAGACGGAGAAGTTGCGGACGCCCTCCTCGGCCGCGCGCAGCAACGTCATGGCCGTCGACGGCGCCGTGGTCTCGAAACCGATGCCCATGAAGACGACACGCCGCGACGGGTTCGCGCGGGCGATCATGAGGGCGTCGAGCGGGGAGTACACCATCCTGATGTCGGCCCCCGCCGCCTTGGCGTCGAGGAACGAGCCGCTGCCCCCGGGCACACGCATCATGTCGCCGAACGACGTCATGATGACGCCCGGCTGCTTGGCGATGTGGATGGCGTCGTCGACGCGGCCCATCGGGATCACGCACACCGGGCAGCCCGGGCCGTGCACGAGCGACACCGACTCGGGCAGGTAGTCCTCCAGCCCGTGCTTGTAGATCGCGTGCGTGTGCCCCCCGCACACCTCCATGAACGCGTAGTCGCGGCCCGGCTCGCACAGCGCGGCGATCTCCCGCGACAGTTCGCGGGCCTTGCCCGGATCGCGATACTCATCGACGAATCGCACGTCTCCCCCTCCTTCGTGCCCTCACAGGTCACGCGATGCTCGACTGCCTCACCGCGTCGATCTCGTCCTCGTACGGCTGACCCATCTCGGCCAGCATCTCCAGCACGGCCCGCGCCTCCGATTCGGAGATCTTCGACAGGGCGAACCCGACATGGACCAGCAGCCAGTCGCCCGGCCGCAGGTCCTCCCCCTCCAGCAGGGCGACGTTGATCCGGCGGCGCACCCCGCTGATCTCGACGACCGCGAGATCCGGCTTCCCGGGAACGGGACCCACCAGCTCACTGGGAATGGCCAGACACATCGGCGGCCTCCTCCCCGGCACGCGCCCCGGCCCGTCCCTCACGAGGGCGCTCAGGCTCGAACGTCAGCGACTCCAGCACCAGCTCGTCGCCCCCCGTCGGCTCCACGTCGTCGTGCCCGCACCGGCCGCACACCGCCAGCACGTCCCGCGTGCGGGTGTGGTGGCCGCAGGAGCGGCAGACCAGGGTCACCGGCGTCACGACGAGGTCCATGACCGCCCCCTCGGCGCAGGTGCCCTGGGTCACGAGCGTGAACGCCTGGTCGAACGCCTCGTCCAGTACGGCGTGCCGGGCCCCGACGCGCAGCCGTACCCCGGTGACGCGCCGTCCGGCGGCACGCTGCTCGATCAGGTCGACGAGCCCTTCGCACATGCCGATCTCATGCATGATCGTTTACATCCGTTCCGTCTTCATGTACCGCTGGATCTTGGGCCACTGCATGGCCACGACCGTGGCCGCCCCCGTCAGCAGGGCCAGCACGAACAGCTTCTTCACGCCGTCTCACCTCCCCTTCGCTTCCCGCGACCCCGCGATTCCCGCGATTCCCGCGGACCCTCGGCCTCGTGGACCCGTTCGTCCCCTGTCCCGTGCGCCGCTCGGCCCTGCGCCAGTGCCTCGGACACGAGCTCGATCACCTTGCGCTCGGCCTCGACGAGCGCGGCGCGCACCGGGGCGCTGAGCCCGAGCAGGACGTTCTCGCCCGGCTCGCCCACCGGCACCGCCGCCGGCTCACAGCACAGCAGCAGCACCTCGTCCGGCACCCGGCCGAGGTCACGGGCGAAGGCCAGCACGGTCAGCGGGTCCATGCCGTAGCCGTCACCGTGCACGACCCCGTGATCGGCGTCGGGAACGACGTCGTGATCGGCAGCGTGATCCGCAGCGTGATCGACGGCGGGTTCGACGGCGGAGTCGTCGGCGTGGCCGGCACGACGTCCATCACGATGTCCATCGCTTCGTCCATCACCGTGACCGTCACCACATCCGGCGTTCCGGTAGACGCCCCGGTCGGCACCGGGACCGGTCACGGTCGTACGGAAGTTGTCCACAGACTTGGCGGCGCTGTCCACAGCGTTATCCACCGGCATATCCACAGCCGATGGGGACTTATCCACCGACTTGTCCACAGGGTTATCCACAGGGGTGGTGAGCCTCAGGAAGGTCAGGGTGCCGGGTGGCCGACCGCGACGGGCCGCGTCCACGAGGATCGCGGTGTCGTAGCCACGTTGCAGCGCATGCGCCAAGTCCATACCGCGGATGCCGAAGTCGATGATGTCCACGCCGGGCGGAGCCGGGCGCCCCGCCAGCCGCCGCGCCACCTCCACACCGAAGCCGTCGTCGCCGGAAAAGATGTTGCCGATGCCCGCCACCAGCACCCTCGGCCCGTCCGCCGGCCCCTCCCCCGAGGCAAGAGGCTCCACCTCGTCCAGCGAGTAGAAGAACCGGTGGCCGGGCAGCCGCGCCTCCCCCAGGTCACGGCCCGGATCGTCCTCCAGCGTGACCGCCAGATGGAAGGAGCCGTCCGCGTCCTGCTCGACCGACTCGACGATCGCCACCCGTCCCTCGGCGGCCAGGTCGAAGATGTCGGCCCGCGACCGAGGCCACAGCCGCACCCTGCTTCCCGCGCCCACCGCCACACCGCCCACACGAACCGTGTCCGGCCCGCGCCGCTCCATCTCCGGCCAGAAGCCGGCCCCGTTCATCGCGCCCCCCGACCGGACACGAGCCGCCGAAGGCGACATACGAGACCGCGCCGCCCGCCGCGCACACGCTCACCACCGGCCACAGACCCGCCCCACGCGTGGCGGCGCGGAATCCGTCGAGCCGAGCCCGGGAGGCCAGGAAATCGGCCGGAAGACCCGCCCCACGCCGGAGAGCCTTCCCGCCGCGCCGGACGGGCTTCCCCCCACACTGGAGGGGCTTCGCTCCGTGCTGGAAGCACTTCCCCCCGCGCCGGAGATGCTTCGCTCCGCGCCCACCCGGTGATCCGCGTCGCCGCATGCCGTGTCGCACCGATGCCCATCACCCACCTCCGGGCAGCAGTTCGTCGATCACGTCGTCCCACGTCGCCAGGGAGCGGGCGGCCTTGTAGGCGCACAGACGGTCGAACCGTGCGTCGTCGATACGCAGCCACGCACTGTCGGGGAAGTGGTGATTCATCACCTCATGCCACGCCCGCACCGGCAGCCCGAAGGCCGCCTCGCTCCCCCAGGGAATCGCCCCGGCCCGAAGCCGATCGCCATCGGCATAGAAGACCCTGCCGCTGAACACGAACTCCAGCGGCACTTCCCCACCAGGGCCGCCAACGCCGCCAACGCACCCTGCATCGCCAACGCCACCGACCCGACCGAGGCCCTCGCGACCGATGCCACTAGTGCCCTCGATACGTTCGGTGCCGCCGATGCCACCAGTGCCATCGATGCCGTCAGCGCCGCCGGTGCGGCTGATGCCGCCGGCCTCGACACCGCCGATATCCTCGACGCCGCCCATATCCGTGGCGCCGCCGATGTCTCCGAAGCCACCACCGTGGCCCCTCCCCGCGCTGCGGGAATCGCCCCGGCCGAAGTCGTCGGCCCCGCCGGACATGAGGGAAAAGTGCCGGACGACGGCCGCCTCGAACTCGTAGGTGCAGGGCACGGTCAACCACACCGTGGTGGCACCGGTGAATGGACCCACCTGCGCCGAGGCATACGTCCACAGCATGCTGCGCGGCACCACGCCGCCGATCCCCAACCCACGCAGCCGAGACCCGAGCCCGGCCGCACCGCCCGGCCCTGCCCCCGGCGCTCGCTCTTCCCGTGCCGCCCCCGGCCCTTGCCCCTGCGCCGGTCCGCCCCCGGGCCCTTGCGCCGGCCCCGCCCAGAGGGCTCCGGAGCTTGCCGGCGTCCGGCCATCCGCGCTTGGGGATGTGGGTGTCACGCTCCCGCACGCCTCGCCGCCGCCACGGATGGGCGTCGCTGCCGCGCCCTCTCGCGCCGAGCCATGTGCGGCGGCAGCGGTATCACCGCCGGGGAGGCCGGCACGCCGTCCGCCATTTCGTGTGGCGACGCCGGTGGCGGTCACGACACGAATCTGCGCGTACAGGGCGATCGCCTCGACAGGGCGACCCCCCTCGCTCTCCACCCGCACGGCGAACCTCAGCGCGGGCACCACCGAGAGCGCGGGCGTGTCCACCCCTTCGACGGTGAACCGCAGCACCGGCTCCCCGAGCGCGGTCCCGGTCCCTTGGGTCTCGGTGGTGGGTGTGGTCGTGGTCGCTGTTGCAGGGGTGGCCCTGGTCGTGGGTGGGGTTGGGGGCATGGGCCGGGTGGGTGGCGGGGCGGTGTGAGTCCGGGGGTGGGTCATGTGATCGGCCACCTGGTCTTGGCGCTGGGCTTGCCGCGGCGGTGTGCGGGTTCGGTGAACTCGACGCGCTCCACTTCGGGGGCAGCGCGGAGGATGGCCGCCTCGATCTCGGCTCGGCGGTTCGGGGCGGAGGCGCTGCCGGTGCGGGGTAGCCGTACCGTCGCGATGGCCGCCCAGTCGCCGTCGCCGTCGTCCACTGTCACGGCGGCGGGGTCGACGCCGACGGCTTCCAGTGCCCGGTCGAGGCGGGTGCGGGTGTCCCAGGGGTGCAGGTCGTGGAGGAGGAGCAGGGGTGACACGTGCGGGTCGGCCGCCAGTTCCTCGGTCAGGGTCTCCCCGGCGATGGTCGTGACTCGGGTGAGCGCGGCGCCGTACACGTCGAGGACGGCGCGCAGCAGCCCTGTGGTGAGTTCGCGGGCCTTGGGGTCGCTGAGCGACTCGGCCCGCATCAGCAGGGCTTCGATGCCTTCGACGACGTCGGGCGGGGCCGTCATCGCGGTTCCTCCCGGGTGGCGGCCCGCGCCGGGCGGCAGGGGTGCCGGGGCGGGGTGCCGTCTTCGACGGGCGTGGGGCCTCCGCGCGTGCGGGCCGGGTCGAGGCCGGGGAAAGTCGTCGGGCATTCTGGCGTGCCGGCGTTCGCGCCGGGCTGCCCGCGATGCGTCTGCCAGGGGGCGGGAAGGGGGGTCTTCGCGGCGTGGCGACGTGGCGGCGTGGCCGCTGCGGGGACGCCGCCGGGGCCGGGCGTCCCGTTGGGCATCCACAGAGTGTGGATCTCATCGATCGCGGCAACGGTCTCGCTCACGCTCATGGCCTCCTTTCCGTCGGCACCTTGGCGTCTCTCCGTGTGTATCAACCGATAGTCACTGTACGTAAGTGTACGTGACACTCAGTTAAGTACAGCCGCCCTAAACCGGCATTTCCGCCATGCGCCTACATCTCGCGAGATCCTCCGCCGTCGGCATGGCGCGTCCCCAGCCGCCGCGGGTGAGTCACGTGCCACCTGGAGAAATCGCGGCGGCCCGCACGCTCCAGACCGGCGGATTCGACCGTTCGGCTATCCGGCAGTAATGCCCGCCCGTCGATTTCCTGATAAGCGGACATATAGCCCTAATGGGCCGCACCACCCGCCCGATGCGTGTACTCTCGGCGAGTCGTCGCAGCCGACATCAGAGGTACAGGGCATGGCACGGTCGTGGGCAGAGCTGCCCGCCGGATGCGTCGTACGCATTTATGGCATGTCACAAGATGCGCTGACGGCGGCAATAGAATCACTGCCTCCCGACGCACCCGCGATATTTACGTATTTTGCCGGAAATGCGCAGACCGTCGCTGAAATGGTCGCCGCGCTGCTGTCCGAGCTGGAGGCCGCCGCCGTACGGCTGTACCCGGCCTGGCTACCGCCCGCGCGGAACATCGCCGGCCCAGGAGGTGCCGCCGTACCCGCCGTACGGGCCCTGGCCCGGGCCATGGCCGGCCCCGGTACGGGCCTCGCCCCTTTTCTCGCCGACCTGGCCGAGCTGGCCCTTCGTGGCACGGTCCACCCCGATGACCCGGCGGCGGCCGGCGTCCCGGACGCGGACTCTCCCGGCGCGGCAGCCGGAGTGTGCGCCGCCCGGCGGCGGGCGGAACGGTCCCGGCCCACGACCAGGTTCCCGCCGCAGACCCGGGCCGCCGGCCTCGCCCGCGTCCTCGCCGCCGCCTACGGCCGCCCCCGGACCTCGCTCGTCGTCCACGTACCGGACGGCCTCACCGGCGGTGAGGAGGAGTCACTGGTCGCGGGCTGTGAATGGCTGGCCCGCCACGCCGGCCTGGCCATCTGGCTCACCGGCGCCCCGCTCCTGGCCGTGGACCGCGTCCCGGCCGGCACCGTCCCGCCGGACCCGCGCGTCATGGCGGACCCAGTCGGGCCGGACCCGCAGGTCACGTCGGATCCGCCTGTCATGCCGGATCGGCGCGTCGGGTCGGACCTGACCGTCACGTCGGATCCGGACATGTCGGATGCGGCGGGTCGAGTGGGCCGCATGGGTCCTTTGGATCGGTCCGGCCGGACCCGCTCGGTCCTCTCGTCGTCCGGCGGCTCGGCGGCGCATCGTCCTGACCGGGCCCTTGCCGTCAGGCGGCCGGCGCTCGGCCATCCGCCGGTCGAGAACGTCCCGCATCCGGCCAGCCGGGCCGAGCGGGCCCTCGAAGCCGCCCTGGCCGGGTGCGACTGGGCGAGCGGCCGGGCCTGGAACCGGTCGTACCGGTCGCATGCGCTCGCCAACCCCATTCGCGTCGATCTGATGTGGCCGGCCGAACGGTGCGTCGTCGAAATCGACGGCCCCGATCACCGCGCCCACGACAAGTTCGCGGCCGACCACCGTCGCGACGTTCAGCTCCAGCTGGACGGTTACGCCGTGCTCCGCTTCACCAACGACCAGGTCCTCTCCGACACCGGGATCGTGGTCGACCAGCTCCGCAGATTCCTCCAGAAACGCCGCGCCGACGGCAGGAAAGGACCATGACATGTCAGACGCGACCCTCACGCCCACCGAGGTCATGATCCTGGTGGTCCTGATGGCCGAAGCCGACGAGGTCTCCAACCCCGTCCTCAAGGAACGCTACGGCGTCACCCTCACGGGGAAATCGTGCAGGAAGCTCAACGAGCTGAAGCTGGTCGAGAGCCGCAAGGGTGAGCGGGGCGCGCTCTTCCACCTGCTCAGCGACCACGGGTGGCGCCACTTGGGCGAGCTCGTCGCAACGGGCACCGGCGAGGGTGCCGCGGAGGGCGTCAGGGCGCCGCAGCGGTCCGGCTGGGCCGGTGCCGGCTGCCTCGCCCTGCTGGGCGGCCTCCAGCGTCACCTGGTGCGCCACGACCGGAGGCTCGCCGACATCTTCGAATCCCCGAGTGCGCCGGTGGAACCCGCGCCGGCTCCCCGGGAGATCGCCGGGCCCGCGGCGTCCCCCGCCCCGACGGTCACGCTCACCATGGCGGACGTCCAGGCGCGGGTCCGGGCGGCGTACGTGGAGCTGGCCCGTGAGCCGGGCGACTGGGTGAGCCTGACGCGGGTGCGGGAGCGGCTGGCGGACGTCGCGCGCGCCGACGTCGACGCGGCGCTGGAATCGATGATCGAACTACCGGACGTCAACATCGTGCCGGCGTCCAACCAGAAGGCGCTCACCGGCGCCGACCGGGCGGCGGCGGTGCGCATCGGAAACGAGGACAAGCATCTGATCTGGATCGGAGTCCGCTGATGGCCGACGAACGCGGCGCCCTGGCGGCGCTCAGGTTCAACTACACGAAGGGGTTCGACGACGTGTGGAAGCCGTCGCCGTACCACGTGGAGGCGCTGCACCGGCAGTGCGCCCAGGTTCTGCTGAGCGGCCTGGACGAGGCCCGCGACAGCCGGGACGCCAGCCCTATCGGCATGGTGGTGCAGGGGCAGCGGGGCGCCGGCAAGACGCACCTGCTCGGCTGGATCCGGGAGCAGACGCAGCGGCGGGAAGGCTACTTCTTCCTGGTGGAGCTGCTGGACGCGCGCAACTTCTGGGAGAGCACGCTGCTGTCGATCCTCGACGGCCTGTCGCGTCCCGGCCGCGACGGCGACACTCAGCTCGGCGATCTGCTGAAGCGGCTGACGATGATGGTGGACCTGTCGCGGATGGAACGCCGCGAGATCATGGGCGAGTCGGCGCTGACCAAGCCGACGCTCGACGCGTTCGTCAACGCGCTGCGCCGGGTGGACGAACCCGTGGTGCTGCGGACCCGGGACACCGTGCGCGCGCTGGTGATGCGGGCGTCCCCGGATCCGCTCGCCCAGGACATTTCAGACGGCTATCTGAACGGCGACCCGGAGGAGCAGCCGGGCGAGCGGGCCGCCTGGGGGATGAGCAGGCGGAAGAAGTCGCCACAGGAGATCGTCCGGGAGATCTCGTGGCTGCTGGCGCTGACCGGCCCGGCCATCATCGCGGTCGACCAGATCGACCTGCTCATCGCGCAGTCCTCGATCACCCTCGAAGGCGCCATCCCCAACGCGCCGGAGTCGCTGCTGCTCGAACAGGTGGCGCACGGCCTGATGGCGCTGCGCGAAGGCACCCGCCGGACCATGACGGTCGTCACCGCCCTGCCCCAGACCTGGCAGCTGATCAAACGCTGGGCCACCGAGACCGTGCAGGACCGGTTCAAGGAAACAGCGCAGCTCATGACGATCCCGGACGCCGCGACCGGGCGGGCGCTGATCGAGAAACGGTTCGCGGTGCAGTACGGCGAGATCGGGTTCGAGCCGCCGTATCCGACGTGGCCGGTGCTGCCGTCGGCGTTCCAGCAGGCGGCCCGGTTCACCCCGCGCGGCCTGCTCAAGCGCATCGACGAGCACGTGCGGGCCTGCCTGCTCGACGACGAGATCAGGGAACTGGCGAGCCTCAGCGGCCCGATCGGCATCACCCCGAACGGTCCCGCTCCCGTGGGGCCGCCCGAGGAGGAACTGGCCAGGCTCGACGCCCGATGCGCGGCCCTGCGGGAGGCCGCCGACATCGCGCCCGCGCTCGACCAGGCCACCGAGGACGAGGTGATGCCCCGGCTGCTCGCCGCCGGGCTCCACGCGTGGATCCTGGAGCGGGGCGAGGACGCGGAACGGCTGTTCGGCCTGGACCCGGCGCCCAGCGCGAAACCGCCGCTGCACGCGCGCTTGCGGCTCGGCCTCGACGAGAGCACCGAGGACGAGGCGCACTGGGCCTTCCGCGCCATCTCCGCCGTGCACCCGAACGCCGCGCTGACCCGCCTGCGCCACGCCTCGGTCGCCGCCGGCCTCGACGCCGCGATCCCGAAACGGCGGCTGTTCGTGCTTCGCAACGCGCCCTGGTCGAAGGGCGAACGCACGCAGGAGGCGCTGGCGGCGTTCGAGCAGGCCGGCGGCAGGGTGCTGCGGCTGTCGAACAGCGACCTGAAAGGCCTCACCGCGCTTCGCGGCATGCTCGACGAGAATTCGCCGCACCTGCGGGCCTGGCTCGCGCGCAGGCGGCCCACCGGCTACATCTCGATCCTCAGGCAGGCGCTGGCCGAGATCTGGAGCGTTCCCCCGGCCGGGCCGGGCCGATCCTCCGGCCCCGAGTCTGCCGGCGCCGTCACCGGCCCCGGCCAGGACCGGCCCGGCCTCGGCCCGGACCAGCAGGGCGAGTCCCCGCTCCCCGGCGGGCTGGGCCCGGCGGGGCAGGCGGCGCTGGCCGACCTCGGCCAGGCCCTCGGGCGGGCCACCTCCACGGGGGTCGTCTCCGGCGGGCCGGGCACGGCGGCCGGGGCCGCCGTCGGCGGTGACGTGCTCGGGCGCGGCGGCCCCGCCG
Organism: Actinomycetales bacterium; assembly: GCA_044507605.1. Classification (GTDB taxonomy): domain Bacteria; phylum Actinomycetota; class Actinomycetes; order Streptosporangiales; family Streptosporangiaceae; genus Thermopolyspora. Next base: position 11,906 of record JBIQJI010000107.1, read on the forward strand.
AGACGACTCGTGGCCACGCGGACCACGCCGGGCAGGGGGGCGGCTCGGCGTACGGGCATCGGAACCCTGGCGGTGGCGTCACCGGCGGGGAGGCGCCTGGGCCGGCCGTGGCACCGGCCGCAGGAGGTCCGGACGAAGGTGAGGCCCCCGTCGTGCTGGGGTGGGCCGTGGCCGGAGGGCGGCCGGTGGCGGTCGGGCTGGAGGCGTTGCGGAAACACGTGGCGATCTTCGCCGGGTCCGGATCGGGCAAGACCGTGCTGATCCGGCGGCTGGTCGAGGAGTGCGCGCTGCGCGGCGTCTCGGCGATCGTGCTCGACCCGAACAACGATCTGGCGCGGCTCGGCGACCCGTGGCCGGAGCCGCCCGTCGAGTGGGCGGCAGGCGACCGGGCACGGGCCGCGGCGTACCTGGCGGGCACCGACGTGGTCGTGTGGACGCCCCGGCGTACGCAGGGCCGACCGTTGGTCTTCCAGCCGCTGCCCGACTTCGCGAGCGTCGCCGACGACCCGGACGAGTTCGCCGAAGCCGTCGACGTCGCCCTGGCGTCGCTCGCGCCCCGCGCCAAGCTGACCGGCACCACCGTCCGGGCGCACCGGGGGCAGGCGGTGCTGCGGGAGGCGCTCGCGTACTACGGGCGCGGCGGCGGGCGGAGCCTGCAGGGACTGATCGACGTGCTGTCGGAGCTGCCCGAGGGGGTGAGCGCACTGGACAACGCGGCGAAGATCGCGGCGGACGTGGCCCAGTCGCTGCTCGCGGCCCGCGTCACCGACCCGCTGTTCAGCGGCGAGGGCACCCCGATGGATCCCGGGCTGCTGCTCACCCCGCCGGCGGGGAAGCGGGCCCGGGTGTCGGTGATCAGCCTCGTCGGGCTGCCGTCGGACGAGCAGCGGCAGAGCTTCGTCAACCAGCTGCAGATGGAGCTGTTCGCGTGGGTCAAGAAGCACCCGGCGGGCGACCGGCCGCTGGGCGGCCTGTTCGTGATGGACGAGGCGCAGACGTTCGCCCCGTCGGGCGCGACGACGGCCTGCACCCGCAGCACCCTGGCCCTCGCCTCACAGGCCCGCAAGTACGGCCTCGGCCTGGTGTTCGCGACCCAGGCCCCGAAGGGCCTGCACAACCAGATCCCCGGCAACGCGGCGACGCAGCTCTACGGCATGCTGAACAGCTCGACCCAGATCGCCGCGGCGAAGGAGATGGCCCTGGCCAAGGGCGGCCGTGTCGACGACATCTCCGGCCTCACCACCGGCCGCTTCTACGTGGCCACCGAGGGCAGGCCGTTCGTGAAGACGCAGACCCCGCTGTGCCTCACCCACCACCCGAAGTCCCCGCTGACGACGGAGGAGGTCATCGAACGCGCGAGACGCGAACCCTGAACCGTGTCCGGCACATCGTGCCCGCACGACGCGGACGGCGTCGATCGACGACAGGGTCCGGCGTCTCAGCAGCGACCCGGGCCGGACGGTGCGGCCGGCCCGGCCGGCCACCGGCGCCACGAGAGAACCATCTGCACGAGGCAGGCGACGAGGATGCCGGCGAGGAACGCCGGCATCAGGGCCGGCCCGGGAACGAAGACCCTGACGAGGATCAGGGCCAGCCCGAGCGACATGAGCACCAGGCCCGCCTGCCAGTGGGTCCGCACCCAGGGATGCCACTCGCGCATTTTCGGCCGTGGGCGGGGGCCCAGCGCCCTGGTGCCAAGCCTCATCAGGTAACCACCGAACAACGTCAGCACCCAGGCGGTCAGGAAGATCCCGAACGAGAACACCGGTCCGTCCGCCCTGGCGGCCCTGGCGACACCTTCCGCATGGAAGCCGGTCACGGGGACGAGAGCGCCGATCCAGGCGGCGTTATAGAGGCGCATCGACCCCGCGAGGTACGCGCCATGGGGCAGCATGAGCGGCAGCACGACGAACAACACGCCGATGGCCAGGATCAAGACCGGCATGTCGACCAGCACTTCGAGCTTGCCGTACTCGTACCGGCCGTCTCCGATGAGAGGGCTCCAGTGCGCGGGCACCCGGCTGCCGTCCGGGATGTCCTGCCGGCCCCTGATCGAGACCCACGTCGAGATCAGCAGGGCGAGCACCGTGCCGACGAGGCCCGGCCACAGGTTCAGGCGGCCGGGCGTGCCGTTGCGCGTGTCATGGCCGACGAACGCGATGATGCCATACTTCTGTCGTAATTGTATTCAACACCTAAAATCATGGAACGCTTTTCATCTCCGGACGGTGATGGTCTGAGCACAGCATGATCGCGTTCT
>JBIQJI010000023.1:0-64731 GCA_044507605.1 Actinomycetales bacterium
GGGTTCACCGCCCGAGATCAATTACCCGGTCAACGTTCCGGGACAGGCCACTAGCCGGCCGCGCACGCCGGGCCGGCCCGCCTCGGTCGTCCACAGGCGGCGGAAAACGCGTTGGCCGGGTGTCCGGGGTTCGTTAAAGTGCTCCCGGTGTGCGGCTCGGGGTGACCGTCCCGGCCGCTGGTGTCCGTTTTCTGGCCGGGAGCCGCAGGTGGTCGAGGTGGAGCCGCTCGCAGGGGGCGGGGTCAACGAGGTGGTCCGCGTCGGGGAGACGGTGCGACGCCTCACCGGAGCGTGGTCGCCGCTGGTGCACGAGCTGCTGGGGCGGCTGCGGGCCGGCGGGTTCACGGCGGCGCCGTCGGTGCACGAGGTGACCGCCGACGGGTTCGAGGTCCTCGACTTCATCCCGGGCGATGTCGGCAACTACCCGTTGTCGCCGGCCGTCACTTCTTTGAGCGCGTTACGCGGCGCGGCGGCGCTGCTGCGCGACTATCACGACCACACGGCCGCCTACGCCGCCCAGGCGCCCCGCCAGGGCTGGATGGTGCCGGCCCGCGACCCGGTCGAGGTCATCTGCCACGGCGACTTCGCGCCGTACAACTGCGTGCTGCGCGGCACCGAGGTCGTGGGCATCATCGACTTCGACGCCGCCCATCCCGGCCCCCGCGTCTGGGACATCGCCTACGCCGTCTACCGCTGGGCACCCATGACCGGGCCGGCGAACCCCGACGGCTTCGGCACCCCGGAGGAGCAGGCGGCGCGCGTGCGGACCTTCTGCGACGCCTACGGGCTCGACGCGGCAGGGCGGGCGGAGCTGGTGGGCACCGTGATCACCCGCCTGCACGCGCTGGTGGCCTTCATGCGGGCCGAGGCCGCGGCCGGCAACGCCGCCTTCGCCCGCCACCTGGCCGAGGGCCACGACCGCCTCTACCTCGCCGACATCGCCCATGTCGAGCGCACCCGCGACGTCTTCGAGCGTCACCTCCGCTGAGCCGCGCCGACGCGTCTCCCGGTGCGTGTTCCTTCGGCCGGCTGCTCCGATCGGGCGGCCCGGGTCCTACCGGCCCGGGTCTGGCCACCCACGTCCGGCCACCCACGTCCGGCAGCCCACGTCCGGCAGCCCGGATCTGGCCGCCTAGATCTGGCCGCCCGGTCCGGCCGCCCGGGTTCGGCCGCTCGGTCCGGCAGCCCGGATCTGGCCGCTCGGTTCCGCCGCCTGGGTCCGGCAGCCCGGTCCGGCTAGGCGGGGCGGGCCAGAGGGTCGTCGCCCAGGGCGGGGGCCGTGCGGGTGTCGACGTCGAGGGCGGTGCGGGCCAGTACGGTGTCGCCGCAGACCAGGGCGATGTGGAGGCGGCCGCTCGGCCAGCCCGAGGGCAGCTCCGCCGCCAGGGTGGTGGGGGCGGTCAGGTGGAAGGGCTTGGCCTCGATGTCGGGGGTGGCCGCTCGGCCCGGGTTCTCCGGGGCGGGGGCGTAGACGGGGGTCCAGGCGGTGTGGAGGCGTCCGGTCACGGGTTCGGGGCCGTGGTGGGAGACCCGGACGGGCACCGTGAAGCCGCCCGGCGGGGTGAGCAGGTCGCGGCCGGGGGCCACCGGGGTCACGTCCAGCACGAGGGTGGTCTCGGCGTTGACGTGGGCCGGGGCGACGCCGGCCAGGTCCTTCGCGGCGCGATGGAAGTCGAGCAGGCCGGCCGACTCGTGTTCGATGTCGTAGAGCTCGGTGTAGACGTAGCCGCTGAGGCGGTCGTGGCGGCGCAGCTCCTGGGTCTGCCAGCGCAGGTGCCAGGCGCGGTCGACGCTGGTGTGGCCGCCGCCGTATTCGCTGTTGAGGTTGGGCAGGCCGCGCAGGGGCTGGTCCGGGGTGCCGGCGAGGCTTTTGCGGACCACGAAGCCGGGGCCGAGGAGCACCGGGAAGTCGGCCTGGTCGCCGGTGACGAGGGCGTTGACGGTGGTGGCCCACGAGGCGGCCGATTCGTCGTAGTAGTGCCAGTCGAGCAGGTCGGTTCTGACGTGCGCCCAGCCGGAGTCGTCGACGATGGGGCGGCTCGGGTCGAGGGATTTGAGCAGGTCGTACGCGCGGGCGGCGGCGTCCTGCTTGGCGGGGTCGCCGGGGATGTCCCAGTCCAGGCCCCATTCCTCGTTGTAGAGGCCCCAGATGACGATCGCCGGCGAGTTGCCGTCGCGCTCGACCATGGGGGCGAGCTGCGCCTCGAAGGCCGCGACGGACCGCGGGGTGAAGCGGCCGGTGGCGGCGGGTTCGGCCCACAGCAGCATGCCGAGCCGGTCGGCGTGGTAGATGAAGCGGGGGTCTTCGAGTTTGAGGTGTTTGCGGACCAGGTTGTAGCCGAGTTCGGCGGCCAGTTCGAGGTCGCGGCGCAGGGCGGCGTCGTCGGGGGGCGTGATGCCGGTGTGCGGCCAGTAGCCCTGGTCGAGCACGCCGCGCACGTACAGGCGGCGGCCGTTGAGGTGCAGTTCCTCGCCGACGATCTCGACGCGGCGCAGTCCGGTGTAGCCGGAGACGCGGTCGGTGCCGTCGGCGGAGATCAGTTCGGCGTCCACGTGGTAGAGGTGCGGGTCGGCCGGGGACCACAGGCGGGGCTCGGCGATGGGCAGCACGGCCCGCGCGACGCCGTCGGCGACCGGTGCCTCGGCCGTCACGTCGTGCCCGCGCAGGCTCAGCCGCAGCGTCACGGCCGGTGTGCCGATCCGGACGGCGGACGGGGCGGCGGACGGGGCGGCGGTCCCGGTGGCCGGTGCGGGGCCTGCGACGTGGGCCTCGACCGCGATGCCGTCGAGGTCGTCGGTGGGGCGCAGCCGCAGCGCGGTGAGGTGGGTGGCGGGGCGGGCCTCCAGCCACACGCTCTGCCAGATGCCGGACGACGGGGTGAAGCAGACGCCGTCGTAGTCGTCGCGGGGCATGCTGCGCTGCTTGCCGTGGGCGATCTCCCGCTTGTCCAGCGGGGCGCGGACGCGGACCACGACCTCCTGGACGTCCGGGGCGAGGGCGTCGGTGATGTCGGCTTCGAAGGGGGTGTAGCCGCCCTCGTGGGCGGCCACCTCGGTGCCGTTGACCCATACGGTGGCCTCGTGGTGCACGGCGCCGAAGTGCAGCACGATCCGCTGCCCGGCCCAGCCGGGCGGCACGGTGAACCGGCGGCGGTACCAGGCGAGCGGCAGCCAGTGGGCGGCGATGCCCGAGGCGGGGGTCTCCCAGGCGTACGGCACGGTGATGGTGCGGCTCCACTCCGGGTCGGTGCCGGGCCGGAAGTCCCATGCGCCGTTCAGGCTGGACCAGGTGTGCGACCGGTCGAAGTGGGGCCGGGGATAGTCCGCGCGCGGCGTCATGGTGCTCCGTTCGGGAAGGTGGGCGGATGCAGGTGGTTCGGGGCCGGTCAGCCTTTGAGGCTGCCGGCGAGGATGCCGTTGATGAAGTGGCGCTGCAGCAGCACGAAGATCACGAGTAGCGGCAGCAGGGCGATGCTTCCGGCGGCGAGCAGTTCGCCCCACACGGTGGCGAAGTCGGCGCCGATGCGGTTGGCGGTGATGTTCTGGGCGAGGGTGGACAGCACGACCTGGAGCGTCTGGTGCGCGGTGTCGTTGACGGCGACGACCGGCCAGACGAAGTCGTTGTAGACGTTCATGGTGGTGAGCACGGCGAGCGCGGCGAGCCCTGGGCGGATCACCGGGAGGACGACCCGGGCGAAGATCCCGAATTCGCTCGCGCCGTCGACCCGCCCGGCGTCGATCAGCTCGTCGGGGATGGCGGCGATGGTCTGCCGCATCCAGAAGATGCTGAACGCGTCGATGCTGCCCGGCAGGATCAGCGCCTGGTAGGTGTTGACCCAGCCGAGCGCGCTCATCTCCAGCAGCAGCGGGATGATCAGTACGAGGGTCGGCAGCATCAGGGTGAGCAGCACCGTGCCGAAGAGCAGGTTCTTGCCGGGAAAGCTGTATTTCGCGAACGCGTAGCCGGCCAGTGGGCAGAAGAACATCGTCATCGCGCCTTTGACGACCAGCACCACCGCGGTGTTGACGAACCCGGTGCCGATGGGCACGTCGGCGAACATCGCCCGGTAGTTGTCGAGGGTGATGCCGCCGGGGTCGAACGCCAGCGGGTCGCCGATGATCTCGGCGGCCGGCTTGAGGGAGGAGGCGACGGCCCACCAGATGGGGTAGAGGAACGCCACCGCGAGCAGGGTCAGCACGATGTACTGCGCGGGTCCGGGCCGGGCTGATCTCATGACACCTCTCTCATGACGCCTCGTCCTTGGGTCGCAGCAGCCGCACCGAGATCAGCGACAGGCCGAAGACCAGCAGCACCAGCAGGAACGAGTTGGCGGCGCCGGTGCCGAGGTCGGAGGCGGTGATGTGGTCGTACAGGTAGAGCCCGGCCGTGGTGGTGGAGCCGTACGGCCCGCCGTCGGTGACGACGAACGGCTCGGCGAACATCTGGAACACCGCGAGGGTCTGCACGACGACGAGGAAGGCCATGCTGCGCCGCACCAGGGGCATGGTGATGGACCAGAACCGCCGCCAGGGCGAGGCGCCGTCGATGGCGGCGGCCTCGTACACGCCGCTGGGCACGGCCTGCAGGCCGGCCAGCAGGATGATGATCGCGAAGCCGGTGGTCTTCCACAGGAACAGCAGGGCCAGGGTGGGTTTGGACCAGGCGGTGGAGGTGAGCCAGCCGACGTCGGGCAGGCCGACCAGGTTGAGCAGGTGGTTGACGAGGCCGTAGTTCTGGTCGAACACGACGATCCACACCTGTGCCATCGCCACCAGCGGGGTCACGAACGGCGCGATGAACGCCACCCGGTACAGGCCGCGCAGCCGCAGCCTGGCGTTGGCGAGCAGCACGGCACCGCCGAGCCCGGCGACGAGCTGGATCGGCACGATGAGCAGCCACAGCACCGCGCTGTTGCCGAGCGAGGCCCAGAACTCGGGGCTGGTCAGCAGGTAGCGGTAGTTGCCGAGGCCGACCCAGGTGGCGGTGCCGGCGCCGCGCCAGCGGGTGAAGCTGAGTTCGAGCGCGTAGATCAGCGGATAGACCCCGAAGGCGGCGAACACGGCGAAGAACGGGGCGATGAACAGGTAGGGCGCCGGTCGCGTGCCGCGGAGCCTGGCGCGCAGGCCGGCGCGGTGCGAGCCGACGGAGAAGCGGGCGGCGAGAGCGGGCATCACGACCGGTCGATGAGGTTGCGCTGGATCTTCTCGGCCGACTCGGCGATGACGTCGTCCGGTGTCATCGTGCCGTCCATCAGCCGCTGCAGGTTGTCGCCGAGGTAGTCGACCGACTGGGACCACCACAGCGGGATCGGCGCGGCGGCGGGGATGGTCTGGGCGGCTTCGACGGCGACCTTCCACAGGTCCTGCCCGCCGAGCGCGTCGATGGGCTGGAACAGCGGCTTGTCGGGGTCGAGGGCGGGGGTGAAGCCGGGCACCGAGGTGGACAGGCCCCCGGGGTAGACCTCGCTGGGGCCGTAGACGGCGGTGTAGCCGGGCTCGGTGAAGCACAGGAACTCGTAGAGCAGCCAGGCCAGCTCGGGGCTTTTGGCCTTGGCCGGGATGACGAAGCTGCTGCCGCCCATGGCGCCGCTGCGCGCGCCGCCGGGGGTCCACGCGGGCAGCGGCATGGCCCGCCAGTTGCCCTTGGTGGCCTTGAGCACCTGCTGGGGGGCGAACGACCACCAGATGGCCCACGGCACGAACACCTGCCGGCCGTTGTCGAGGGTCTTGACGTCGGCCGGCTTCAGGTACGGCACGTGGGTGGCGAGTCCTTCGTCGACGACGCTGCGGATCCAGCCGAGGATCCGCCGGTACTCCGCCGAGTCGAGCCGCAGCTTCCCCTGGGCGTCGGTCATGGCGGTGCCCTGCTGGTTGGCCAGCATCTCCAGCCAGAGCTGGCCGAGGAACGGGTCCTTGTCGAGGTGGATGGGCCGCGTGCCGGGCTTGTCGTCCTTGATCGTGCGGGCCGCGGCCAGCAGGTCGTCGTAGGTGGCGATGCCGGCCGGGTCGACGCCGACGTCCTGGAGGATGTCCTCGCGGTACCAGAGCAGGCCGGGGTCCAGGTCCCACGGCACGCCGAAGATCTTGCCGTCGACGGTGTTGACCGACAGCTTGTACGGCGCGATCTTGTCCCGGTAGGGCGCGATCAGGTCGGTGAGGTCGTACAGGTGCTCGGCCTGGCCGCCGATCTTGGCGTCGTCCCAGAAGCTGCCGTCGGGCACGTCGGTGCCGCTGATCAGGGTGTTGGCCAGTTTGGCGTCGATGTCGACGGCCAGATGGTTGACCTTGACGCCTGGGTACCGCTGCTCGAACCGTCCGATCGCGGCGTCGAACACCTTGTACAGGTCGCCTGACCGGTTCCAGATGGTGATCTCACCCTTCGCGGAGCCGGACGCCGACGGCTTCGCCAGTTTGCTCGGCGCCGAGTTCGTGCCGCCGGGGGCGCATGCGGCGAGCGCGCCGCCTGTCGCGGCTAGGGCGCCGAGGCCCAGCGCTCCTTTGAGCAGACCGCGGCGGGTGGTGAGAGGTGTGGTCATATGTGCTCCTAACCGGGCGCCGCTCGCGCGGGGGGTTCCTCGCCGGGCTCCGGACGTGCGGCAGCCATCGCCGAACGGTACCAAAGACGGCTCTGCAACGATGCAGACATCATGCATACTTCTCTGCAACGATGCAAGAGTGAGTTATGATCCAGTCGGTCCCTCGGGGGAAATGGAGTGTCGATGGCCGGAGCAACCCTGCGCGACGTGGCGAAGCGGGCGAACGTCTCGATCCGCACGGTGTCCAACGTGGTCAACGGCTACGCGCCGGTGTCCGACGAGCTGCGGGCCCGCGTGCAGGCCGCGCTGGACGAGCTCGACTACCGCCCCAACCTCATCGCCCGCAACCTCAAACAGGGCCGCACCGGCATGATCGCCCTGGTGGTGCCCGAGCTCGACGTGCCCTACTTCGCCGAGCTGGCCCGCCAGGTGATCACCGCCGCCCGCGCCCGCGGCTACGTCGTGATGATCGACCAGACCGATGGCGACGGCGCACGCGAGCGCGAGCTGCTCGGCCGCGACTCCCGCGCCACCATGTTCGACGGCCTGCTGCTCAGCCCGATGGCCGTGTCGGCCGACGAGCTACGGCAGCGCGGCCACCGGGTGCCGATCGTGCTGCTCGGCGAGCACATCTACAACGGCAGCTTCCACCACGTGGCCATCGACAACGTCGCGGCGGCCCGCGAAGCCACCGCCCACCTGCTCGCCCTCGGCCGCCGCCGCGTCGCCGCCATCGGCGACCAGCCGTACGCCACCGGCGAGACCGCCCAGCTGCGCACCATGGGCTACCGGCAGGCGCTGGCGCGGGCCGGCCTGCCCGTCGACGAGCGGCTCATCGTGCCGGTGCCGCACTTCCACCGGCGTCTCGGCGCCGAGGCCATGACGCGCCTGCTCGCGCTGCCCGACCCGCCCGACGCGGTGTTCTGCTACAACGACCTGCTGGCGCTCGGCGCGATCCGCGCCGTGACCCGCACCGGCCGCAGCGTCCCCGGCGATGTCGCGGTCGTCGGCATCGACGACATCGAGGAAGGTGAGTTCAGCACGCCCAGCCTCACCACCATCGCCCCCGACAAGGCCGAGATCGCGCGCATGGCCGTCGACACCCTCATCGACGCGATCAACGGCACGGCCCCCTCGCCCACCGAGTTCGTGGCGCCCCACCGCCTGATCGTCCGGGAGAGCACGGCGGGCGGCGGCGCCGATCGGCCCTGAAGCGCGGGCACGCCCCAGGGCCGCGGGCCGCACCGGTCAGGTGGAGATGTCGGGATACGGCAGGCTGAAGTGGGCGAGACGCCGGGCGTACTCCCGCTGGAACCCCAAGGGCTCGGCGTAGTCGCGCTCGAACATGGCGATGAACAGGGTGAGGGTCAAGAACGGGTGGGCGCCCAGCTCGAACAGCTTCACGTAGTCGTGGGCGGCCAGGGCCGTGCGCTCGGCGTCCTCGAACCGCAGCCAGGTGCTCGCCTCGCCGGTGTGGCAGTTGATCAGGGCGTTGGCGCGCTCGGCCTCCCACCACGCGACGGTGCCGTGCGGGTCGTCGCGGTACCGCTCGACCAGGCCGGGGTCGCGGTCGACGGTGTAGAGGAACTTGTTGACCAGGTACTTGCTCATGCGGGCGCTCCGTTGGGGTACCAGGTGAAGTAGGCCTCCATCGTGTGGAACAGGTCGAGCGTGTCGACATGATCCGCCTTGGCCCCCGCCCCGGCGACCCCCATCATGAGCATGAAGTCCATGAAGCCGTGGGTGGCGTTGCCCGGCTCCCACAGGCTGTCGAGCGTCACCTCGCCCAGGCAGGCGTCGACGTCGCCGTTCGCGATCCACTCGACGGCCTTGCGGTCGAACTCCGGGTCGGGGCCGTGCGGGCCGAACTGGCGCGGCCCGCCGAGCTCCAGCGACAGGTGACCGGTGCCGATGATCGCGACCCGCAGGTCGCTCGGCCACGACTCGACCAGCTCGCGAATGGTGCGGCCGAGCTCGACGAACCGCTTCGGGCGGGGCAGCGGCGGGGCGAAGATGTTGGTGTAGATCGGGACGATCGGCAGGTCGGCGTCGGGCCGCAGCGTGATGATCGGGCAGGTGATGCTGTGGTCGATGCGCAGCTCGTTGCTGAACGCCAGGTCGAAGCCGGCGTCGATGCCCTCGCGCAGCAGATACGCCGACAGGTCCTCCTGGCCGCGCAGGAACATCCGCGGCAGCCCGAACTCCCGCTCCTCGTTGTACCAGTTGGCGTCATAGAACGGCGCCTTGCCGATGAGGAACTGCGGCATGTTGTCCAGCCACAGCTGGTGGAAGTGGTCGCTGCCGACCATCACCAGCACGTCGGGCCGGGCCCGGGTGAGGGTCTCCCGGAACGCCTCGATCTTGGTCACCCACTCGTCGGCGAAGGGCGGCCGCTCCTCGGGCGGCGCTGTGCTCGCCCGGTAGTAGAACGGGTGATGCGTGGACGCGATCACCGCGGCGACTGTTGCCATGGGACCTCCGGTCAGGATGCGGGGGGTGCGTCGGCGGCTGGGCCGGTGCCTGTGTCCGTGGAGGAGTCCGGGTCCGTGCCGGGGACGTACGTCGCGTTGCGGTCCACCGACAGGTAGACGTCCATGCCGATGGGACGGCGCCGCTCCTCGGCGAGATGCCCGAGCACGCCGGCGGCGCGGGCCAGCAGGGCGAAGCCGCGCAGCAGGTCGACGGGCAGGCCCAGGTCGGCGAGCGCGGCGCCGCACACCCCGGCGCCGTTGAGTGGCAGCGTGCGGCCGAGGACCTGCGGGTGGACCCGCCCGATCGCCTCGAACAGCCGCAGGTGCGGGCCGCGCACCCCCTCCTCCTCGGCCAGGCGGATCAGCACGGGCGTACGCGGGTCCTGCACCTTGTGCACGGGGTGCCCGAGGCCGGGCACCAGCCGCTTCGCGCGGCGCGCGTCGGTCACGGCGGCGAGGGCCAGCCTGTCGAAGTCCGCGTCATCCTGTGGCGGCGGCCCGTCGTGTGCGGCGAGCACGCCGGCGAGGAACCTGCCGCAGTCCTCGGTGACGCCGAGGAACCGCGACCCACCGCCCAGCAGCCCGGCGGCCAGCGCGCCCTGCAGCGAGTCGGGGGCGCTCAGGTACGTCAGCCGCGCGGCGATCGCGGTCGGCGTGAACCCGTGGTCGGCGAGCGCCACCAGCACGGCCTCGAAGACCCGTGTCTCGCCCGGCGTCGGCCGCCGCCCGGCCACCAGCCAGAACGCCAGCTCGCCGAACCCCACCCGGCCCATGAGGTCGGCCGCGAGGTCCTGGCCGAGCACGCGGATCGTCGTCGCGTCGGAGGTGCCGATCGACGTGGGATAGCTCGGCCGGTCCTCCCGCTCCCCCGTCGTCATCGCTCGACCTCCCGTCCCGTGTCCTGGTGCGCCGTGTCCCGGTGCGCCGTGTTCTCGCGTGCCGTGTCGCCGGTCGGCCGCGCGGCTGGGGGCGCCTTCGCCAGCCACTCGCGGATCTCCGCGCCGTGCTCGCCGAGCCGGGGCGGCGGCAGGTGGTAGCGGGGCGGCGTCTCGGAGAACGTGATCGGGTTGCGGATCGACGGCACCATGCGGTCGCCCTCGCCCACCTCGACGACCGGGGCGAGGCCCAGCTCCTCGGCGTACGCGACGCCGCCGTCGACGGTGTTGATCGGGCCGCAGGCGACGCCGGCGGCGGTGAGGTCGCGGAACCACTCCATCTTGGTGCGCTGCCGCAGCCGCTCGACCAGCAGCTCGCGCAGCTCGGCCCGGTGGGCGATGCGGCCGTCGTTGTCGGAGTACCGGGGGTCGTCGGGCAGGTCGGGCAGGCCGAGCACCTCGCACAGCCGCCGGAACTGGGCGTCGTTGCCCGACGTGATGATCAGGTCGCCGTCGGCGGTGGGCAGCGGCTCGTACGGGAACAGGCTGGGGTGCGCGTTGCCCATGCGGTAGGGCACCACCCCGCCGGCCACGACGGCGCTCGTCTGGTTGACCAGCCCCGACAGCGCCGAGGACAGCAGGTTGACCTCCAGGTGCTGGCCGCGCCCGGTGGCCTCGCGGTGCCGCAGCGCGGCGAGGATGCCGATGGCGGCGTGCAGCCCGGTGACCACGTCGAAGACCGAGATGCCGGCCCGGTACGGCGGGCCGTCCGGGTCGCCGGTGAGGCTCATCAGGCCCGACATGGCCTGGACGATGAGGTCGTAGCCGGGCAGCGACGCCCCCGCGCCGGAGCCGAACCCGCTGATGGACGCGTAGATGACGCCGGGGTTGGCGGCGGCGACGGCCGCGTGGTCGAGGCCGTACTTGCGCAGGCCGCCGGGCCGGAAGTTCTCGATCATGATGTCGGCGCGGCGCGCCAGCTCACGGGCGGCGGCGAGATCGTCGTCGTCCTTCAGGTCGAGCACGATCGAGCGCTTGTTGCGGTTGATGCTCAGGTAGTACGTCGACACCTCGCCGCGGGCCGGTGGCCGCCACGAGCGGGTGTCGTCGCCGCCGGGGCCCTCCACCTTGATGACGTCGGCGCCGAGGTCGGCCAGCAGCATGGTGGCGTAGGGGCCGGCGAGGACCCGGGAGAAGTCGGCCACGAGCAGCCCCGCCAGCGGTCCGCGGGCCTGGGTCTCGGGGGCTGTCATGCGGCGCTGGTTCCTCTCATCCGGAAGGGATGTCCACACAGCGGACATATGTCCGCCATCCAGAGTGTGTAAGTCCCCCCAGCCCGATGTCAAGTGACGGCGGGTCTCCGGTCAGGAGGTCGTGCCCATCGTGACCTGCGGCGCCGCGCCCGCGGTGCCCTCCTCGGCCGCACCCCGCCCGGCCGCGCCCTTCGGCGCCGTGTCCATCGTGACCTGGGGCACCGAGGCGCAGCGCGCCCAGTCGGCGCTGATCGCGCCGGCGGCGCGCAGCAGCAGCGGCAGGTACTCGTCGGTCAGGGTCTCGATGGAGGTCTCGGCGGCGTGCGCGTTCACGTTCAGCGCGCCGATGACCCGGCCGTCGCCGTCGCGCAGCGGCGCCGCCACCGAGCGGATGCCGAGCGCCAGCTCCTGGTCGGTGATCGCCCACCCCCTGGCCCGCACCTCGCGCAGCTGGGCGTCGCGCTCCTCGGGGGTCGGCAGCACGCGCGGCGTCACGCCGGACCTGCTGGGCTCGGCCAGCACGCGCTCCACCTCGCAGGCGGGCAGCCCGGCGAGCAGCACCTTGCCGAGCGAGGTCTGCAGGGCGGGGAACCTGGTGCCGATGGTCACCGCCAGCGTGACGATCTTGGGGACGGCGACCCTGGCGACGTACACGATGTCGGATCCGTCGAGCTGGGCGATCGACGACGACTCACCGGTGCGCGCGACCAGTTCCTCCATGTGCGGCCGGGCGACCTCCCACAGCCCCATGGACCGCACGTAGCTCACGCCGAGCTCCAGCACGCGAGGGGTGAGCGCGAAACCGCCGGGCTCCGCCCGCGCGTAGCCGAGATCGCGCAGGGTGAGCAGGATGCGCCGCGCCGTCGGGCGGGCCAGGCCGGTGGCCGTGGCCACGTCGGTGAGCGACATGACGGGCCGGCCCGGCCGGAAGGCCCTGATGACGTCGAGCCCGCGGGCGAGCGCCTCGATGAAGTCGGGCCCGGTCTGCTGGCGCGCCATGGCGCCCCTCTCTGGTCGGAAAACGGCTCTTGACAGGCTCATACGAATCGCTTCATTGTTGCATCACTCTATCGTTGACCGCTGTACGGACAACTGTCCGATCAAGCGGGGAAGAGGTGACGCGACATGAGCGGCCCCACGGGCGACACGCCGGCCCCGGGCCGGCCGGTGGTCTTCCGCAACGGCACCGTACTGACCATGGACGACCGGCACACCGTGCTGCGCGACGCGGACGTGCTGGTGGCCGGCGAGCGCATCCAGGCGGTCGGCCCCCACCTGGCCGCGCCGGACGACGCGTTCGAGATCGACGCGAGCGGCGGCATCGTCATGCCCGGCATGATCGACACCCACCGCCACATGTGGCAGACCGCGATGCGCGGCTACGGCGCCGACTGGACGCTCACCCAGTACTTCGTCTGGTACTACCTGGAGTGGGGCAAGATCTTCCGCCCGGAGGACGTCCACGCCGGCAACCTGCTGTCGGCCATCGAGTCCATCGACGCCGGCGTGACCACCACGGTCGACTGGTCGCACGGCCTGCGGACCGTCGACCACGCCGAAGCGGCGGTGGACGCCCTGGAGAGCGTGCCCGGCCGCTTCGTGCTCGCGTACGGCAACATCCAGGCCGGCCCGTGGGAGTGGACCGCCAAGCCGGAGTTCCGCGACTTCGTCACCCGCCGCATGCAGGGCCGCGGCGACCTGCTCGGCTTCCAGATCGCGTTCGACGTCACCGGCGACCCGGCCTTCCCCGAGCGGGCGGCGTTCGAGGTGGCGCGCGAGCTGGGCGTGCCCGTCACGACGCATGCCGGGGTATGGGGCGCCACGAACGACGACGGCATCAGGCTGATGCACGAGAACGGCTTCATGACGCCGGAGACCGTCTACGTGCACGCCGCGACGCTGTCCACCGACTCCTATCAGCGCATCGCGGCGACGGGCGGCTCGGCGTCGGTGTCGACCGAGAGCGAGCAGAGCGCCGGGCAGGGGTACCCGCCCACCTGGCGGCTGCGCCGCCACGGCATCCCGGTGTCGCTGTCGATGGACACCAGCGTCTGGTGGAGCGGCGACCTGTTCACGGCCATGCGCACCACGCTGAGCGCCGACCGGTCCCGCGAGCATCTGGAGGCGCACGCCAAGGGCGAGACCGTCACCCACTCGGCGCTGCGCGCCGAGCAGGTCGTCGACTGGGCGACCCGGGGCGGCGCCCGCGCCCTCGGCCTGGACGGCGTCGTCGGCAGCCTGGAGCCGGGCCGCAGGGCCGACGTGGTGCTGATCAAGAACGACGCCTCGCCGGCGATGTTCCCGCTGCTCAACCCCTACGGCCACGTGGTCTTCCAGGCCCAGCGCGGCGACGTCCACACGGTGCTGGTCAACGGCCGCGTGCTCAAGCACGACGGGCGCCTCGTCGGCATCGACCTCGCCCCGGCCCGGCAGGCCGTGGAGCGCACGGTGGAGTACCTGATCGGCGAGCTCGGCGAGGAGACCTGGACCGGCGGCATGAACCCCGAGGTGCCGGAGGTGGCGGTGCAGGAGAACCCCTACACCTACACCGACTGGTCGGCCGCCGGCAAGGACTGACGGGCCGGCGCGCCCGGGCCGGGCACGCCGGGAGCGCGGCGCGGTGGAGAGCGGCGCGGTCGACAGGAGCGTGGCGCGGTGGGCGGTGCTAGGGCTTGCGCGCCACCGCGCCCCAGGCGGGGATCGTGAGGTCGGGCTCGAACGGGCTGGGGTCGGGCCGCCACAGCGGGGCCCGCACCAGGCCCGGCTCCACCAGCTCCAGGCCCTCGAAGTAGCCCACCATCTGCTCGTGGGTGCGCAGGTGGTAGGGCACCGCGCCGCTGTTGTTGTAGCCCTCCTGCGCCCGGTTGACGGCCTCGTTGTCGTCGCCGGCCTCGGTGATGGCCAGGTGGCTGCCCGGCGGCAGGGCGCCGAAGAGGTGCCGGATGATCTCGACGGCCTTCTCGTACGGGTCGATGTGGCCGAGCACGCCGATCAGCATCAGCGCGATCGGCTGCTCGAAGTCGAGGACCTTGGCGGCCTGCTCCAGGATCCGGTCGGGTTCGCGCATGTCGGCGTCGATGTAGTGGGTCACGCCCTCCGGGGTGCTGGTGAGCAGGGCGCGGGCGTGGGCCAGGACGAGGGGATCGTTGTCGACGTACACGATGCGGGCGTCCGGGGCGACCCGCTGCGCCACCTCGTGGGTGTTGTCGGCCGTGGGAAGGCCGGTGCCGACGTCGAGGAACTGCCTGATGCCCACTTCCCCGGCAAGGTAACGTACCGCCCTTCCTAGGAAGTAACGGTCATATAGCGCCATTTCCACTATTTGCGGAGCGAGCTTCTTATATTCGTCGCCCGCCGCGCGGTCGACCGGATAGTTGTCCTTGCCGCCGAGCCAGTAGTTCCAGATGCGCGCCGAGTGCGGCACCGTCGTGTCGATTCCGTCTCCGGGGCGCCCGCTGGGGGTTCGCGCCTCATCGGCCATCTCGCACTCACCTCCGTAGGAGAAACTTGATCGTATAACGGGGTGGTTTTCCCCGTTATACGAATCAACGGTTCCTCAGCCGGCGGTCAGCATGTCGTCGTATGCCGCGCGCACGGCCGCGGCGAGCGAGTCCGCCGCGGGCAGCACGCTCGGGTCGGTGGTGACTCCCAGGCAGAGCTCGCCGTTCCAGCCCAGCGCCCCCACCACCAGGGAGGTGCCGGGGGCGACCGGCAGGATGGGGTGGGCCGCCACGAGCGGCGCTCCCGCGAGGGTCAGGTCCTGGGCCGCGCCGGGCACGTTCGAGACGATCGCCTGGAAGAACCGGCCGCCGTACACCGCGCGGGCGAACCAGGCGTGCACGGGCGGGGGCAGCGCCTGGCCCACCGCGCCCATCACGAACCTGGAGGCCAGGATCCTGATGCCCGACCGCAGCCGCGCCGCGTTCTCGATCGTGCGGGCGAGCCGCTCCGGCTCGGTGCCCGGGCCGAGCGGCAGGTCCATCATGACGGCGGCCGTCAGGTTCCCCGTCGGCGAGTCGCCGGGCTTGCGCACCATGAGCGGCACGGAGATCCGCAGCCGCTCGGGCACCTGCCGCAGCGGCCACCGACCGTCGAGCAGCGCCCGGCGCAGGCCCCCGGCCACGGCGGCCAGCAGCACGTCGCTCACCCGGGCGCCGTGCCGCTTGGCCAGTTCGCGGACCTCGTCGAAGGGGAACCGCACGGTGGCGAAGCTCCGCTCGCCGCCGCCCGCGGGCAGCCGGGGCTTCGCCAGGCCGTCGCCCGCGAGCGCGACCAGCCCGGCCACGGTGCCCGCCACCGCCTTCAGCCCCTTGGGACGGCGGTCCACGATGCCCTCGGGCTCGGGCAGGGCGGGTTCGAGCAGGTGCATCGCGTGGGTGATGGTGCCGATGCCGTCGGCGACGACATGGTGCATGATGAAGATCAACGCCGCCCTGCCGGGGGCCACGCCGGTCAGCAGGATCAGCCGCCACATCGGCCGGTCGCGGGGCAGCGTCTCGCTCTGCACGCGGGCGACCTCGGCGTGGACGCCCGCTTCACCGCCCGGCGTGCCGTCCGGCCCGGAGACGTCCCTGACCTGGATGTGCCAGTCCCAGTCGATCGGCCCGCTGTCGACCCAGCGGTGCCGCCGCCACCGGCCGCCCTCCGACAGCCGCTGGCGGAACCTGGGCAGCCGGTCGAGCCTGCTCAGCACCAGCGCCACCAGCTTGTCGCGGGTGACCTCCTCGCGCTCGGTGTCGAGCAGCACGAGCCCGCCGACGTGCTGTGGCGCCTCGGGGGTCTCGACGGCCAGGAAGAACGCGTCGGCCGCCGGCACGACCGGGTCGGCCGTGGTGGCGCGGGGCAGCCGGACGAGACCGACGCAGGCCGCCGTGAGCAGCGCCCCCACGACCGCGTCGAGCAGGTAGTGGTTGGCCGTCGCCATGATCACGAACACGGTGACCGGCACGTGCAGGGCGCTCAGCCAGCGGATCGGCCGCGGCGCCGACGCGCGCACCAGCGAGACGCTCATCCACACCGCCCAGGCGACGTGCAGCGACGGCATCGCCGCCAGCTGGTTGGCGTGCTGCACCAGCGGCGAGCCCCACGACAGCCAGGTGCCGCCCAGCCGCACCGTGTCGATGAAGCCGTCGCCGGGCATGAGCCGCGGCGGCATGACGGGGAACGCCGCGAAGCAGGTGATGCCGGCCAGGTTGATCAGGACGAACGACGTGCGGGCCTGCCGGTACGCCTCGGGCCGGCGTACGTACAGCCAGACCATCGTGACGACCGCCCCGGCCAGGTAGGTGATCGCGTACTCGTAGTTGACGATGAACCGGAACACGCCCGTGCCGGCGAGCCAGTGGTTGAGCGCCTGCTCGACGTCGATGTGCAGGGCGCGCTCGAATTCCAGGATCCGGTTACCGTTGACGGCGGCCGCGTCGTGACCGGTCGCCCCGCCCGCCGTGACCAGGCCGTAGAGGGCGAAGACCGCAAGCCCGAGCGCGATTTCCCTGCGCAGGTCGGGACGTACGGGCGTATCCGAACTTGACAGAAGGGAAACACCGGCAGCCACTGATCCCTTATAACACATGCCGGGGCGAAGATAACGCCTGGTATTTCGCCGGGCGAGTCGCCCCAAGCAGGGAAGATGATCGGCCGATCAAATGATCGGCGTGGGCGCCGCCGACCCTATGCGCAGGTCGATGCCGGGAATGCTGCGCATCTGCCGCCACCCCCAGCAGGCGCACACCGCCACGGTGACGACGGTGAGCAGGGTGCTGAACACGCCCCGCGACAACAGCCCGAGGTCGATGCCGCCGCCGATGAACCAGATGCTCATGCCGGCGTCGCACAGCCGGGACACCCCGAAAATGAGCGCCACCTGGGTGAACACGCGGCGCACCGCCCGTTTGTGGAAGAAGTGCGCGGGCAGCGACACGAAGTCGCGGGCGAGCCGCACCGTGATCGGCCGGCCGATCGCCGCGCTGCCGAGGAACAGGCCCGCCATGAGGATCGAACCGATCACCGGCTGCATCAGGAACGCCACCGCGCTGGACAGGACCAGCGCGACGAGTGCCCGGCCGCACAGCATCGCCGTGCACAGCAGCAGGGTGCCGGGCAGCGGATGCCCGAGCAGCCGCCGCGCGATCACCGTGAAGGCGCACCAGCCGATGACGGCCAGCAGCCCCGCACCGAGGCCCACGAAGTGCAAGATGACGTACAGCAGGGCGGTGGGTATCGCGACCGTCTCCAGGAACATCCGCGCCCCGCGCAACAGGTTGGGCTTGAGAGCGCCGAGATCGATCACGGCGCTCACCGTGCTCACGGCACTGCTGGTGGCATCGTTCGCCTCACGGCCTCGCACGCTCAATGCGTCCCCTCCGTCCCCGCCCCGCGTCGCGGCGCTCATGATGGCCGGACTGCCATTATCGCTGGTCATCGGGTGTGCTCTGACCGTGCCGGCCTCGTCGGAGGCTTCCGCCTTGCCCAGGTGATGCCCGCTCGGCGCTGCTTCACGCCCGCCCTCAAGGGAAGATGTCACCGGATGGACCTCGCAAATATATGGCGCACATATGGCGTCGTGAGGGGCGGATCGGCTTGCGGCCGCCGCGCCCGGCCGGCTCAACGGTCGCCGTCGCGGCTCACCGACGGCGTGGTCTGGCCAGTATCGCCGATCTCGGCCCGAACTTCCGGTGAATGCGCGAGACCCACCGAGCCGAGGCACAGCAGCGCGCCCGCTCCGGTGAGCGCCGCCAGGGCGCCCGGGGAGGTCGGCGGCACGGTGTTCAGGGCGAGCATGCCGATGATGTAGCTGGCGAGCGGGTTCGTGATCGTCATGGCCGCGACCGCGCCGGGCAGCGTGCCGGCGCCGAAGGCGCCCTGTTCGAGCAGCAGGCCGCACAGGGTCGACAGGGCCAGGCAGTAGCCCGGCCAGTCGGCGGCGGTGGCGGCTGCGCCGGACTGCACCAGATCCTGCAGGGTGAGCTTGATCAGTACAGCCGTCATGGCGAAGCACAGGCCGGCGCAGACCGCCAGCAGGGTCCCCCGCACCGCCGGGCTGTAGCGGCCGGCGACCGACACCAGCATCGCGATCAGCACCGCGGCCGACAGGCCGGCCAGGATCACCCGGGGCCGGTTGGGCACGTCGGCGGCGGGCGCGATGCCCTTGACGACCAGGAAGATCACCAATCCGGCGCAGATGGCCCAGGCCGACGCCCAGTCGCGCGTGGTGGGCCACTGGCGGCGGCGGCTGGAGGCCAGGGGCAGCGCGAACAGCAGCTGGGCCACCAGCAGCGGCTGCACCAGGGCGACCGAGCCGAAATGCAGGGCGATGGCCTGCGACATGAACCCGGTCAGGTTGGTGCCCCACCCCATCAGCCAGAGCCGGTTGCGGATCAGCCGGCGGACCAGCCGGACGATCGCCACGAGGATGGACGACCCGCTGGGATGACCCTGGCGGCCGTGGTGCACCGTGCCGGCTTCGGCGCGGGCGGCGTGCTGCTGCATCGACGCCGAGAGCGCGAAGAGCAGGGCGGCCAGCAAACCGAATGCCACTGCCAAAGCGTCGCCCTACGTTTCTCTTGTGTCCGGTCTGGTGACCGCCTCGGCGGTGCTCACTCCGAAACGCCCCGCCAGCCACCGATATGCCCCGGGCGTGACGCCTCGTACCGCCACGGGCAGCCGCAGCCACGCCGGCGCGTACGTCTCCGCCCTGTCGGCCGCCATGGCCCGCACCAGGGCGCGGGCGACACGGGCCGGCGGCAGCGGCCGCGGGCTGCGCCGGTCGTAGGGGCGGCCGCGCCGGTCGAAGAACGGCGTGTCGACGACGCCGGGCACCAGCACCCCCACCGTGACCCCGCTGCCGCGCAGCTCCAGCCGCAGGCTCTCGGCGAACGTGTCGAGGCCGGCCTTGGTCGCGGCGTACACCGCCTCCTCGGCGACCCCGAGCCGGCCGGCGATGGACGTGACGAACGTCACGTTGCCGCGGCCCTCCCGGCGCATCTCCGGCAGCAGCAGCCGGGTGAGCGTGATGGGGGCGGTGAGGTTGACCGCGATCATCCGGGCGATGCCCTGCTCGGACATCTCGCCGAACGGCCCGGCGTGGCCCACGCCCGCGTTGTTGACGAGCACGTCGATCCGCCCCCGCACCTCGAGAGCGGCGGCGGCCAGCCGCCCGGCCCCGCCCTCGTGCGCCAGGTCACCGGGGAGCGCGACCCCGCCGGTGGTTTCGGCGAGCGCGGACAGGCGGGCGGTGTCGCGGCCGTGGACGAGGACCTGGGCGCCGGCTCCGGCGAGCTGGCGGGCGATCTCCCAGCCGATGCCGGAGGACGCTCCGGTGACCAAAGCGACCGAACCACGCAACCGCATCGTCAGCTCCTGCCTCATGCGTATTCAGAGCGCACCGCGGGCATGCCGCACCCGCCGCCGAGACGATCCCTATCATCGGCCCATCGCCTTGATCAATGACCACGGGATGACACACATCGGCGACGGAATGTTCGGTGGTGCGCCGGCAGGCCGGCCGATGGCCGCTCTCGCTAGGCCCCGAGATCGCGTACGACGTTGTCGAGCCGACCGGCCACCAGGTCGAGCTCCTGGTCGGTGACGGGCACGTCCGTACCGGTCAGGTGCTCCAGATCCTTGCGCCGCGCGATCACCAGGCCCTGCCGCTCCTCGCCGACCTCGGCCCCGGGCAGCACCCGGCAGTCGCCGCGGACGAACACCAGCATGGCGTCGGGGTCCGGTGCCTCCAGCAGCCGCCGTACGCACTCGCGATCGATCAGGTCCATGGCGTGCTCCGCTCTGTCGCGCCATTTCCGTCCCGCTCCTCGTACCCATAAGGGCGGCCTCGATGGGCAGTGTCCGAGACATGGCAGCACAACAACGGCACGTCACCGACATCGAGCGGACCACTCCCACCGGCATCCGGCCGCGGCGGCCGACCGGCGGCGCCGGAGTCGATCCGGGGCTGCGCCGGGCGCTGCGCGAGCGGGTGGACGGCGAGGTCCGGTTCGACCCCGGCAGCCGGGCGGCGTACTCCACCGACGCGTCCAACTACCGCCAGATCCCCATCGGAGTGGTGGTGCCCCGTGACGTCGACGCCGCCGTCGAGGCCATCGCCGTGTGCCGGGAGCACGACGTGCCGATCGTGTCGCGGGGAGGCGGCACCGGCCTCGCCGGGCAGAGCTGCAACGCCGCGGTCGTGCTGGACTGGACGAAGTACTGCGACAGGGTGGTGAGCGTCGACCCCGATCGGCGCATCGCCGTGGTGGAGCCCGGCATCGTGCTGGACAGGCTGAACGCCCGCACGCGCGAGCACGGTCTCGTCTTCGGTCCCAAGCCGGCCACCCACGGCCACTGCTCCCTCGGCGGCATGATCGGCAACAACTCGTGCGGCTCGACGGCGCAGGCGTACGGCAAGACCGTCGACAACGTCCGGCGGCTGGAGGTCGTGACCTACGACGGCACCCGCTTCTGGGCCGGCCCCACCAACGACGCCGAATTCGAGCGCATCCTGGCCGGCGGGGGCCGCCAGGCCGATATCTACCGGCGGCTGCGCGACCTGCGCGACCGGTACGCCGGCCTGATCCGGGCCCGGTTCCCGCGCATCCCGCGCCGGGTGTCGGGCTACAACCTCGACGCGCTGCTCCCCGAGAACGGCTGCAACGTGGCCCGCGCCCTCGTCGGCTCGGAGTCCACGCTGGTCACGGTGCTGCGGGCCGAGCTCGACCTGGTCACCGATCCGCCCGCGCGCACCCTCGTGGTGCTCGGCTACCCGACGATCTTCGACGCCGCCGACGCCGTTCCGAAGATCAACGAACATGGTCCGCTCGCGGTGGAGGCGCTGGACCGGCATCTGGTCACGTTCGAGCACACCAAGCACCTCAACCCCGAAGCGGCCGAGCTGCTGCCCGCCGGCGCCGGCTGGCTCATGGTGCAGTTCGCCGGCGACACCACCGGGGAGTCCGACGCCCGGGCCCGCCGGCTCGTCGACGACCTCGAACGCACCCCGCACGCCCCCTCGGTCCGCTTCCTCGACGACCCCGCCCGCGAGGACGAGCTGTGGCGGGTGCGCGAGGCCGGCCTCGGCGCCACCGCGTACGTGCCCGGCAGGCCCGACACCTGGCCGGGGTGGGAGGACTCGGCGGTCGCGCCCGACCTGCTCGGCGGCTACCTGCGCGACCTGCACATGCTGATGGAGGAGTACGGCTACGCCGGCACCGCCTCGCTCTACGGGCATTTCGGGCATGGCTGCGTGCACACCCGCATCCCGTTCGACCTGGTGACCGCGCCCGGTGTGCGGAACTTCCGCGCCTTCGTGGAACGCGCCGCCGACCTGATCTCCCGGTACGACGGCTCGCTGTCCGGCGAGCACGGCGACGGCCAGGGCCGGGCCGAGCTGTGGCCGCGCATGTTCGGCGACGACCTGATGCCGGCCTTCGGCGAGATCAAGCAGATCTTCGACCCGGGCGACCGGATGAACCCCGGCAAACTGGTCGGGCCGGGCGGGCTGCCGCCGTACCGGCTGGACGAGAATCTGCGGCTCGGCCCCGGCTACGAGCCCGAGGACCCGCCGGCGCACTTCGGCTTCCCGCACGACCACGGGTCGTTCGCGCGGGCCGCGCTGCGCTGCGTGGGCGTCGGCGACTGCAGGCAGGACGAGGGCGGGGTGATGTGCCCGAGCTACCGGGTGACCCGCGAGGAGGAGCACTCGACCCGGGGCCGCGCGCGGCTGCTGTTCGAGATGCTGAACGGCGAGGTGGTGCACCGCCGCTCGCCGGAGGTGCACGACGCCCTCGACCTGTGCCTGGCCTGCAAGGGCTGCAAGAGCGACTGCCCGGTGAACGTCGACATGGCCACCTACAAGGCCGAGTTCCTGGCCGGCTACTACAAGGGCCGGCCGCGGCCGCTGTCGCACTACTCCATGGGCTGGCTGCCCGCCATCGCCCACGTGGCGGCGCTCGCGCCGGGCGTGGCCAACGCGCTGCTGCGGGTGCCCGGCGCCAAGCGGCTCGGCGGCCTCACCTCCGAACGCCCCGCGCCGGCGTTCGCCCCGGCCCGCTTCTCGGCGGCGTTCGCCCGGCACGGCACCCGCGGCACGACCGGCGGCGGCGAGCGGCAGGTGGTGCTGTGGCCCGACACGTTCACCGACAACTTCCACCCGGCGATCGCCGTGGCCGCCCTGCGCGTGCTGCGCGCCGCCGGCCACACCGTACGGCTCCCCGGCCGGGCCGCCTGCTGCGGCCTCACCTGGATCTCCACCGGGCAGCTCGGCACGGCGAGGCGAGTCGTGGAGCGGACCCTGCGGGTGTTGCGCCCGGCGCTGCGCGAAGGGCTGCCGATCGTGGTGCTGGAGCCATCGTGCGCGGCGGTGTTCCGCTCCGACATTCCCGACCTGCTCCCCCACGACCCGGACGCCGGCCGGCTGCGCGACCTGACCGTCACCCTCGCCGAGCTGCTCGGCCGCGACGGGTGGGAGCCGCCCCGGCTGGAGCGGCCGGTGCTCGCCCAGCCGCACTGCCACCAGCACGCCGTTCTCAGGTACGACGCCGACGCCGCGCTGCTGCGCCGCGCCGGGGCCGACCTCACCGTGCTCGACGCCGGCTGCTGCGGCCTCGCCGGCAACTTCGGTTTCGAGCGGGGCCACTTCGCCGTCTCGATGGCCTGCGCCGAGGAAGGGCTGCTGCCCGCCATCAGGGCGGCCTCGCCCGGCACGCTGATCGTGGCCGACGGTTTCAGCTGCCGTACGCAGATCGAGCAGGCGGGCGTCGGCCGCCAGGCCATGCACCTGGCCGAGGCCCTGGCCCTGGCCCTCGGCGACGCCCTCCCCGCCGAGTACCCCGAGTCGGCCCTGAAGCGCCCCACCGGGCCCCGCACCGCCACGGTGCCGCCTCTCGGCGAGCTCCGCGCCGAGGCGATCGCCGCGGGTCTGCCGCGCCGCTGAGCCGACCGCCACTGAGCCGACGCGGTGCGGTGCCGCCGACACGCCTGGTCACCGCTGCGGGCGACGTGCCGCCGGGCCACGTGATATCACTGTGGGCAATCCCTCACGAACGCTACGCAGCCGTCTTGATCGTTGGGATCCTCACATGCGCCGTTGCCTGCTGACCGTCGCCCTGACCGCCACCGTCGCCGCACCCGCCGCGCTCGCCGCCGCGCCGGCCTGGGCCGGCTCCGACACCCGGCTCACCTTCACCAAGACCAACGGCATCAGCGCCGGGGCGGGCGGCCACCAGGTGCACCTGACCTGCTTCCCGACCGGTGGCGATCACCCGCATGCGCAGGCGGCCTGCGACGCCATCGACGCGATCGACGGCCGGCTGTTCCTCATCACGGGCAGCGCCCACTGCCCCGGCACCTTCCGCCCGGTCACCGTCGTGGCCCGCGGCACCTGGCGCGGCCGTGACGTCTACTACCGCCAGACCTTCCCCAACCACTGCTTCCTCGACAGCCTGAAGACCCCGGTCTACGACTTCTGACGCCGGCGGTCCTGACTCGGGCGGCGCGAGCCGCCCGTTGCCCCGAGCGGCCGATCACCGCCGTGAGCGCGGCACCTTGACACCTGGTCATGGGAGCATGTTGGCCCTCGGGTCGGACGCGGCGTGAGAGAATATTTGCGCACTTCGCGGGTGGGTGACCACCATGAGCAGGAGGTCCGCAAATGACGGAAGCCGGGGCAGAATCCGAGGTCGGGCAGGACTCCGAGGCGGAGAACGAGGCCGTGGCGGCGCCGCGGGAGGCGCCCGAGGACGAGATGAAGCGCAAGTTCCGTGAGGCCCTCGCCCGCAAGAAGCAGGCGCAGGCCGACGCCGGTGCCGGGGGCGGCGGCCGCTCGTCGTCCAAGGTCCGTGGCACGCACGGCCCTGTTGCGGGGCGGCGCTCCTTCCGCCGCAAGAGCGGCTGATCCCCTACCGGCTCCCGCCCCCGCGACGCGGGGGCGGGCCTGTCACCACTCTTCGGCCGGCAGCTCCACGCCGTCGACCCTGTCGTAGATCACTTTGCCGTCGGAGAGCCTGGCCACGGTCACCCGGCGTGCGAGCCCGGCCCGCTCCAGGGCCTTGGCCGACTCGACGGCGTTCTTCGGAAAGTGATACAGGTCCCGCGTCCGGCCGAACGTGTCGCCTCGATCGCAGCGGACCTCGTACCGATCCGGCGGCCAGGGCGCAGGCAGCCCATCAGGCCCGCGCGGGGCGGCATTTCGCGTTGTATTCGGCATGGCCATGGTCGTCATCAGGTGTCCCCCTATGCTCCCCCAGTCCCCACACTCACAGGGCATGAGCATAAAGGGTGCATTTATGCAGGGGTAGCTGGACCCCGCTCCCCGCATGGCTCCCCGCCTGACGACGAGCATCCTCCGCGACCCCGCCGCCCGGCCCCTGACCTGGGACGACCTCGATCCGAGGGGTGGCGGCCGCACAGGGTGCGGATGACGTATCTCACCTCCGCCCGGCGAAAGGGGGAGGCGTGTGCCTCGGCGTGCGGCCACGCGGCTCGCGCCGGTGTCGGGGCCCGCGCGCCGAGGTCGGCTCGGCGATGCCGGATCGCCGCTCTAGGTCATGGCGTGTAGATCTCCACCACCTTCACGATCTTTCCCCGCACCGTCCAGATCATCGACGGGCGGCCCCCCTTCTTGGCGCGCTTGATCAGCAGGGCGCGCGAGCACCGCTTGGTGCCGAGGGAACGCTTGACCGTCAGCCCTCGGTCCCTGCATCCGGTGACGCTGAGGAAGACCACGTCCTTGGCGATCGGGGCGGCGTACGCGGTCACGTCGCCTTCCTTCGGGCCCACGAAGTGCCCCGGGGTGTGCCGGCCCCTGACCCACTTCACGGGAACGTACTCGGCCACGCCCTTGCGGCGCACGTGCGTGATCCGGCCGCGCAGGATGCCGTTGTGACGGGGCGTGAGGTGCTTGGTGAAGTCGTGCCCGGGGTCGGCTTGGAAGGAGGTGCCGAACACCTTGGGCATGCGGTAGTGCGGGATGTGCCGGGCGGTCGCCGCGTCCGCGGTGCCCCCTAACAGCGCGAGGCAGGTCCCGGCCGCGAGGACCGGGACGGCAAGTCTGGAGCGGTTGAGGGTCATGGCCGATTAGATACGCCCCGAGCCAGGATGGTTCGCGCGAAATCAAGAAAAATCTGGACTTGTTGCTGATGCACCGGACGCGCCCCGCGTTCGCTCGCCCCCCGGCCAGGCGAAGCGCGTCACGGCACCCGGTGCCGAGACTCGCGTGGCGGAACCGCCGGCCCTCACCGGCCCCGGCGGCTGAGCACGGTACGGCGCAGAAGGCTCGCCAGGGCCGACATGGTGATGAGGATGCCGGCGACCAGGGCGGCGGCGGCCAGGACTGACAACGTCATGCCATAGATGACGGCGGCGACGGGCGAAAGGTTCACGGTGCTCAGGGCGCACCCGCGCGCCACCCCACCCAGCGCTCGATCCGCACCTCGATCACGGGCCCCTCGGGCGGGGCGGCCCGATACTGCGGGTACTTCTCCCGCAGCAGCTCGACGCCGCGCGGCAGCTCGGCCGCCGCCCCGACACGCGCCGCCCCGTCGGCCCGCACCCACCACAGTGCGCGCCAGTCCTCCGCGTAGTGATCGGCGAGCAGCGCCACCCGCGGATTCTCCCGGGCGTTGCGCACCCGCTTGAGCTCACGGGTGCGCTTCGGCTTCTGGTCCACGGCCGTGTACAGCAGATCCCCGTCGACGGCGAACGTCACGACCACCAGATGCGGCCGCCCGCCCGCGTCGGCCGTGGCCATCCTGGCCACGCGGGCGCCCGCCAGCAGCCGCCGGGCCGCGTCCTCGTCCACGCCCCGTCCCCTACCCGCTCGCCGCGCCGGTCACAGCGTCTCGGTGTCGTGGCGGTGGACGGCCTGGAGGACGCCCATGGCCAGGAGGCAGGCGATGATCGAGGAGCCGCCGTAGGAGAGGAACGGCAGGGGGACTCCCACGATCGGGGCCAGGCCGATGGTCATGCCGACGTTGATGAAGGTCTGGGCCGCCAGCCAGCACGCGATGCCGGCGGCGGCGAGGGCGCCGAAGGGGGATTCGGCGCGGGCGGCGATGCGCAGGGCGCGCCACAGGACGATCCACAGCAGGACCAGGATCGCGGCGGCGCCGGCGAACCCCAGCTCCTCGCCGGCGGTGGTGAAGATGAAGTCGGTGTGCTGCTCGGGGACGAACCGGCCCCCGGTCTGGTCGCCGTGGAACAGGCCGCGGCCGAAGGCGCCGCCCGAGCCGATCGTGATGAGGGCCTGGGTGGCGTTGTAGCCGATGCCCTGGGGGTCGACGGAGGGGTCGGTGAACGCCGTCAGGCGTTCGATCTGGTGCGGTTGCAGCAGGTGCAGCCACCAGGCCAGGACGCCGGCGGTCGCGGCGGCGCCCAGGAGCGCGACGAGCCAGAGCGGGCGGGTGCCGGCCAGGGCGAGCATGCCGAGCGCGGTGACGCCGAGGATGAGGAACGTGCCGAGGTCGGGCTGGAGCATGACCAGGCCGAGGGGGATCGCGGCCGCGCCGAGGGCGAGCAGCACCTGGGTGCGGCGGGGCCGGCGTTCGCGGTCGGGCAGGTCTGCCAGCACGGTGGCGAGGGCGAGCACGAGGGCCGGCTTGGCGAATTCCGACGGCTGGGCCTGGAACGCGCCGATCCGGATCCACGCCTGCGAGCCGTTGACCGTCGCGCCGAGCGGGGTGAGCACGAACAGCAGGCCGAGGCAGCTCAGCGCGTAGACGGGCACGGTGTACGCGCGCAGCGCCCGGTGCCCGGCGGCGGCGACCGCGATCATGAGCAGCAGGCCGACGACGACCCCGATGGCCTGCCGCTTCAGGTACTCCTGCGGGTCCTGCCCTGCGGCCAGCAGCCTGGGCCGGGTCGACGCCCACACCAGCACGACGCCCAGGGGGCACAGCGCGAGCACGGCGGCCCCGAGCACCCAGTCGGGGGCCGCCCATCGCCGCCGCCTGCCCAGCGCGGGCATCGTCGCCGGGATCATCGCCCACCCGCCCGGGTGAGGTCGGGGAGCTCGGTGGGGGGTGTGCCCTTCGGGAGGGCGGCGGGGGCGTCCTCCAGGCCGTAGATGCCGGACCAGATCTCACGCACGGCGGGGGCGGCGGTGCCCGCCCCGGTGCCGCCCTGGGAGACCATGGCGACGATGGCGTAGCGGGGCTTGCCGACGGGGCCGTACGACGCGAACCACGAGATGTCCTCCTTGCCGTACGCCTCGGCGGTGCCGGTCTTGCCGGCCACGGGCAGCTCGTCCAGGGGGAAGCCGGCGAAGGCGCCGGCGGCGGTGCCTTCGCGGGGCACCTGGGCCAGGCCGCTTCTGATCGCTTTCAGCACCTTGCGGGAGACGGGCAGGTGGCCGGTGACGCGGGGCTTGATCCGGCGGGCGAGCGTGCCGTCGGGGTGGACGAGGGCCTTGCCCACGCGAGGACTGTAGAGCTTGCCGCCGTTGGCGATGGCGGCGTAGGCGCGGGCCAGCTGGAGCGGGGTGACCAGCACGTCGCCCTGGCCGACGGCGAAGTTGGCGGCGTCGCCGACGCGCCAGACGTACCCCTCGCGGCAGTTCTCGGCGGCGATGGCCTTGAGGTAGGCGGCGCGGCCGGGGTGGGTCTCGGCGAGCTTCGGGTAGCCCTTCTTGGCCGCCTCGCAGGTGGCCTTCTTGGTGGCCTTCCAGTAGGCGCGCTTCCAGGCGCGGTCGGGCACCCGTCCGGCGGCCTCGCCGGGCAGGTCGATGCCGGTCTTCGCGCCGAAGCCGAAGGCGCGGGCCATGTGCTGCATCGGGTCCTTGGGGTGCTTGACCGGGTCGGTGCCGCCGTCCTTGCGCCACATCTCGTCGGCGAACCGGTAGAAGATCGTGTCGCAGGAGAGGGTGAGGGCCCTCGGCAGGTTCATCACGCCGAGCGGGGTGCCTTCGTAGTTGCGGAACGGCCGGTTGCCGACGAGGTAGGAGCCGGGGCAGGAGTAGGTCGCCATCGGGTCGTAGCCGGCTTTCGCGGCGGCGGCGGTCGAGGTGACCTTCCAGGTGGAGCCGGGCGGCCATTGGCCCTGGATGGCCCGCGACAGCAGCGGGTCGTTGCCGGAGCGCAGCCGCCGGTAGTCGGCGTCGGAGATGCCGCCGGTCCACACCGAGGGGTCGTACGTCGGGTAGGCGGCCATGGCGAGCACGTATCCCGTGCGGACGTCCAGCACGACGGCGGCCCCCGAGTCGGCGGGCAGGCCGCGCTTGCGCGCGCCCAGCACGGCCCGCTTCAGGGCGCGTTCGGTGACCTTCTGCACGTCGGCGTCGATGCTGGTGACCAGCGTGTCGCCGGGCTGGGCCGGCTGCTCGGAACGGGTGCGCAGCACCTGCCCGGCGCTGTCGACAACGACCTGCCTGGTGCCGGGTGTGCCGCGCAGCTCGGCGTCGTAGGTGGCCTCCAGGCCGTCGCGGCCGACCAGGATGGTGCCGCTCGGCCCGACCGGCCCGGCCTTGTCGTCGGGCGCCAGGTAGCCGAGGGCGTGGGCGGCCAGGCTGCCGCCGGGGTACTCGCGCACCGGCTGCGGCTCGGCGGTGACGCCGGGGAAGTCCTCGGCCCGTTCCAGGATCTGGAGCGCCACCCGCTTGTCCACCCGCTCGGCGACCGGGATCGACTGGTACGGCGAGCCCGGCCAGCACGGCTGCGACACGGTGGGCCCGCACAGCCGGATCTTCCGCTCGATGGTGGCCCGGGGCACGCCGAGGAGACGGCCGAGCCGGTCGAGGACGGCCCGGCCGCCGTCGGGCATGCGGGAGAGCGCGATGCGGTCGACGGACACCGTCATCGCGGCCCTGTTGCGGACCAGGGGGCGGCCCCGGTCATCGACGATCTGTCCCCGTACGGGAGGGAGGGCGATCTGGCGGACGTGGTCCTCGGCGGCGCGCCGGGCGTACCGGTCCCCGTTCAGGATCTGCACCTGCCACAGGCGGCCGAGGAGGGCGAGGAACAACGAGGCGACGAGAAGATGCGCGACGATCAGTCGGGAACGAGGCAGGCGTCGCATGGCCCTTCTTTGCCAGCTTGAGAGTGGACGGCCGGGAGGTAAGCGGATACCAGGCGCAGGGCGCGGCGAGCAGCCCGGTGAACACGAGCGGCGGGAGGCTCGCCCAGTCCGCCGCACCGCCGAACGGCAGGGCGAGCGCGAGCTGCGCGGCCGACCCGGCGAGCACGCCCGCCGCGACGACGAGCGGCGGCGGGAGGCGGTGGGCCCCGCCGCAGGCGTACCCGACGAGGCACAGCGCCAGCGCGGTGCGTCCGGCGGGCTGGTCGGCCGGCGGGATCACGTCGGCGAGCAGCCCGGCCGCGAATCCGGTGACGGATCCGGCGACGGGCCCGCGGGCCGCCCCGGCCACGACCGCCACCAGCAGCACCAGGTCGGGGGGTCCCGGGATCGGCAGCCCGTTGACGACGGCCACCTGAAGCACCGGCGCGATCAGCACGGCGATGGCGAGCCGCACCCACCCCCGCCCTTCGCGCCGGGTGCCGACGTCCGGCATGGCCGGGTCCTTCATGGTGTGCCTCCTCTCCGGGGCCCCGGCCGGGTCATGACGGATCCTTCGGGGGGAGCACGACGCCGACGACGCCGAGGGACGTGAAGTCGACGGCCGGGCGCACCAGGGCGCTGCGGGTGACCCCGGATCCGGGCGGGCCGGCCGAGACGACGGTGCCGAGCGGCACGTCGGACACGTAGGGGCGGGTGCGGTCGGAGCCGAGGGTCTCGACCGTCTGGCCCGCCTTGACGGGGGCGTCGCCGTCGAGCAGTTCGAGCCGGAACGGCGCGTCCCGGCCGCCGCCCGTCAGCACGCCGATCTCGCCCGATTCGGCGAGGCGCACCCCGATCTGGGAGGTGGGGTCGGCGGCGAGCAGCACGGTGGCGGTGTGCGGCCCGGCGTCGAGGACGCGGCCCACGAGCCCGTCGGTGTTCAGCACGGTGAGGTCGGGGCCGACGCCGTCCCGCAGGCCCACGTCGATGGTGGCGGTGGCGGCGTGGCCCGGCCGGGAGCCGAGGGCGACGACCCGCGCGGTGACGAGCCGGCGACCGGCGTGGGCGGGGACCCGCACCGACGCCCCGTCCGACGCGAGGTTCCGCGCGGCGAGGGCCAGCTCGCGGTCGGCGTTCACCGCCCACAGCCGGGCCTGGAGCCCGGTGTTCTGCCGTTCGAGCTCCTGGACGCGCCGGTCGGCGGCGGCGGTGAACGGCGCGGTCAGGTCCGCGACGAGCCCTTCGACGGGGCCGGCGATGGCCTGTCCGGCACGCCGCAGCGGCGCGCCGCCGTCTTCGTGCAGATCGAGCGCGATCAGCGCACAGGCGGCCGACACGAGCAGCGCGAGGACGAGGCCGGCACGGCGCGG
Organism: Actinomycetales bacterium; assembly: GCA_044507605.1. Taxonomy (GTDB): domain Bacteria; phylum Actinomycetota; class Actinomycetes; order Streptosporangiales; family Streptosporangiaceae; genus Thermopolyspora. The sequence goes on from JBIQJI010000023.1 coordinate 30,485, forward strand.
GCGGAACATGGCATTCCTCCCGCCTAGCGGCGCGGCTCGGGCACCAGCACGTCCTGCAGCCGATCGAAGCGCTCAAGGCAGCGGCCGGAGCCGAGCGCCACCGACTGGAGCGGGTTGTCGACCACCATGATGGGCATGCCGGTGGCCTTGGCCAGCCGCTCGTCGAGGCCGCGCAGCAGGGCGCCGCCGCCGGTGAGCGTGACGCCGCTGCGCACCAGGTCGCCCGACAGCTCGGGCGGGCACTGGTCGAGGGTCGCCTGCACGGCGTCGACGATGGCGTGCACGGGCTCCTCGATGGCGTCGCGCACCTCGGCGGACGAGATCGTCACCGTCTTGGGCAGCCCGGTGACGAGGTCGCGGCCACGGATCTCGGCCTCCTGCTCCTCCGCGGTGGGAATGGCGGAGCCGATGGCGAGTTTCAGCTCCTCGGCCGTGCGTTCGCCGAGCAGCAGGGAGTGCTCCTTCTTGACGTACGCGATGATGGCCTCGTCGAGCTCGTCGCCGCCGATGCGGATCGAGCGGGCGGTGACGATGCCGCCGAGCGACACCACGGCCACCTCGGTCGTGCCGCCGCCGATGTCGACGACCATGCTGCCGACCGGCTCGTGCACCGGCAGCCCGGCGCCGATGGCCGCCGCCATGGGCTCCTCGATGATGAAGACCTTGCGGGCGCCGGCGTGGTAGCCGGCCTCTTTGACGGCGCGCTGCTCCACGGCGGTCGTGCCGCTCGGCACGGCCACCACGACGCACGGCTGGGTGAGGTAGCGGCGGCGGTGCACCTTCTGGATGAAGTACCGCAACATCCGCTCGGCCACCTCCAGGTCGGTGATCACGCCGTCCTTGAGCGGGCGGATGGCGACGATGTTGCCGGGCGTGCGGCCGATCATCTGTTTGGCCTCCGCGCCCACGGCGACGATCTTGTCGGTACGGGTGTTCACCGCGACGACGGAGGGCTCGTCGAGGACGATGCCCTGGTCGCGGACGAAGACAAGCGTGTTGGCCGTACCGAGATCCACTGCCATGTCACGGCCTAGGAAGGCCAGCGGGAGGCGCATACGAGCCACTTTCGGAGGAGGACCGGCAACTTCGGGGCGGTGCTCCCCCGTGGTCGGAGGACCACCAGTTCACTCAAGATTTTAAACAATGAGTAAAGACAAGGTAAGGGGTTATCGGGGTAGATCCGTCGTTCGCTCGGGCCCGGCCGTGCCCGCGCACACCCGGTCCGGCATCATGATCCGTGACCGGATCGCGAGGAGGCGCCCATGAGCGAGACCTTCGACCAGTGGCGGGAACGCGCGACCCGCGAAGGCGCGGGCGGCGGGTTCGCCGAGTGGCTGCGGGCCAGCGCCGAGCCCGAGTGGACGGCCGTGGTCACCCACCCGTTCGCCGCCGCGATCACCCGCGGCGAGGCGCCGAGAGACGACATGCGCCGCTACCTGACCCAGGACTTCCAGTTCGTCGACGCGTTCACCGCCCTGCTCGGCGCCGCCGTGGCCGCCGCCGACACCTTCGAGGCCCGGGTGCCCTTCGGCAGGTTCCTCGGGCAGACCGCCACCGACAGCGAGCGCGGCTACTTCCACCGGGCCCTGCGCGCCCTCGGCGCCGACCCGGCGGTCACCCCCCGCCTGGAGCCGGTGACCGTGGAGTTCCGCGCCCTCATGGACGAGGCCCGGCGGAGCCTCGACTACCCGGTGATCCTGGCCGTGCTGTGCGTGGCCGAGTGGAGCTACCTCGGCTGGGCGGGCCGGGCGCGCCCCCCTCTCCCCGGCGACTTCGTCCAGCGCGAGTGGATCGAACTGCACAGCGGCCCCGAGTTCGAGGCCTGGGTGGGTTTCCTCCGCGCCGAGCTGGACCGCCTCGGCCCCGCCCTGCCCGAAGACCACCGGCTCCGGGTCCGTGCCGCGTTCGTCCGGGCCACCGCCCTCGAACGCCGCTTCTTCGACATGGCGGCGGCGTCCGGCCGATGAGCCCGGCGGGCGCCAGGCCCGCCTACCGGCCAGGCAGCCGCCCGGGCGCACCCGGACCGGGCGGACGCGGGCGACCCTGACGACATGGGCCGGACGGGCACGAGCCGGTCGAGAGCCGACCCACCGAGAACGGGACGGCCGGGCACCGACCGGCCGGGCACGGGCCGATCGAGCGAGGCCGGTGCGGGCTAGAGGCGGCGGCCCACCCCGCCGGCGATCTTCAGCCGGGTTGCCGGCGCCTCGATGTCGGGGCGCCAGCGCTCCACGTCGGTGAGGCCGGGAGGGAGCAGCTCGAAGCCGTCGAAGAACTCACCGATGCGCTCCCGGCTCCGGAAGTAGGTCTCCACCGGGGTGCCCTGGGCGACCGCGTTCAGCTCCGCCACCCCGGCGGGGTCGCTGTCGGCGGCGAACTGCGACAGGATCAGGTGGCTTCCCGGCACCATGCGGTCCCGGAACGCCGCCACGATGCCCGCCGGATCGGACTCGTCGGGCACCAGGTGCAGCACCGCGGCCAGCACGACCACGACCGGCTCGGTGAAGTCGATCAGCCGCCGCACCTCGGGGTGGTCGAGGATGTCGCCGGGCCGCCTGATGTCGGCCTGCACGGCCGCGACGTACTCGTCGTCGGCGAGCAGGGCGCTGTTGTGCACCATGACGACAGGGTCGACGTCCACGTAGATCACTCGCGCGGCCGGGTCGGCCTCCTGCGCCACCTCGTGCACGCTCGGCGAGGTGGGGAACCCCGTGCCGAGGTCGATGAACTGGCGCATCCCGGCCCCGGCCAGCAGCCGCACCGCCCTGATGACGAACGCCCGGTTGTTGCGGGCGAGCCTGCGCTGGTCGGGCGCCACGGCGAGCACCCTCTCGGCGGCCTCCCGGTCGATCGCGAAGTTGTCCTTGCCGCCGAGCAGGTAATCGTAGATGCGGGCCGCGCTCGGCTTGTCCGAACCCACGCGCACCTCGCCGCCGTCGACCATGACACTCCCGGGGCCGTTGTGCCGCCTTTGATCTTCTTTTGCCAAAAGTTTACGTTTAGCCAAGTGCACCGCCGCAGCCGCACACGGCCCCGGCGGGGCGGGCGCACAGGAGAGCGACGGTAGGGCTGGCCCCACCCCCAAGAGGGGTGCCTCGCCCATACCGCCGGACCGGCGCCGTTTCTAGCGTTGTGTCATGGCCCCGATCAGCCCGGCCGGACCGGCGTACGGCTCCGCGACGACCACCCCGTGGGACAGGATCACCCGCCCCTGGGAGTCTCGCGGCTGGCGGCGCGCCTTCCATCTGGTCACAGGGCTGCCGATCGCGCTGCTGGCCGTGACGGCGACCGCCGGGCCGGTCGTGCTCGCCGTCGCGTTCGCCGGCACGGTGCTCGCGCCGTTGCTCGTGCTCCTCGTGCCGCTCGTGCCGCTGCTGGCGGTGCCCGCGCTGACCTGGTGTCAGCGGGCCCGGTTCGCCGCCCTGCTCGGCGTCGAGATCCCCGCCGCGCCCGGCCCGCCCGGCCACCACCCGGTCACCTGGCTCTACCGCCGGGCGCGGGCCGCGAGCACCTGGAGACAGCTCGGCTACCACCTGCTCTCGCCGCTGATCAGCGGGCTCGGCTGCCTCGCCGTGGCGGCCGCCTGGTCGGGCGGCCTGGTGCTGGCCTTGGTGGCCGTACGGGCCTGGGGCGCCCTCGGCGCCCTGCCGGCCACCGCCCCGGCCGTCGCCGCGGTCGCGCTGTTCGCCACCGGCCTGTGGCTCGCGGCGAAGGGCGCCCGCCTCGATCTGGCCGCGGCCGAGGCCCTGCTCGCCCCGGGCCCGTGCCCGTCGTGCCGCCCGACACCGGACGACGGCCGCACCGCACGCGAGCGCGCCGCGCACGCCCTCGCGATCTAGGCTCTCGCGACCCGGAGGCGGCGCACCTCCTTAACGTTCTTCGGCGGGCGGGAGACCCGGCAGACTGGGAGCATGGGCGATGAAGGGGTCAGGCGGGTTCTCGGGCTGCTCTACCAACACGACACGTTGTCGGTGCTGGCCGCTCTGGTGCTGGACAGGCCGGTCGACGAGTCCGGTCTCGACCGCGACGGGGTGCGGCGGGCGCTCGACCGGCTGGAGCGGGGCGGGCTGGTCGTCCGCGACGATGACGGCGGCTGGGCGGTGCGCAGGGAGCGGTTCAGGGAGCTGCTGCACGAGATGGCGCCCCCGCCGCCGGCCGAGCCGGCGACGCCCGAAGATCAGGTGCTTCGGGCGTTCCTCGTGAACGGGCGGCTGCGGGCGATCCCGACCCGGCGCGACAAGCGCCTGATCGTGCTCGACCACATCGCGCAGCGGTTCGAGCCGGGCGTCAGGTACGCCGAGAAGGACGTGAACGTCGTCTTGAGCGCCTTCCATGACGACTACGCCACCCTGCGCCGCTGCCTGATCGACGAGGGCCTGCTCAGCAGAGAGGACAACGTGTACTGGCGAACCGGCGGCCGGGTCGACGTCTGACGCCGCCGGGCGGGTCACCACCCGGCCGGGTCACCACCCGAGGCCGGGCATGCCTCGCCCCTGGGGATCGTGGCGATCGGGCGGCGCCGCGGGCGGGCCGAGACGCGGGGTTTCGGCCTCGTGTGGCGGCCGCCCGGCCCGGGGCGTATCGCGGTCGGCGAACAGGGCGATCAGGCTTTCGATACGGAAGTTCGATTCGTTGGGGTGGCGGAAGCGCCGGTTGGGGTCGATGGTGTAGCGGTTGCGGCGGCCCACCCGGGCGCGGGTCAGGTAGCCTGCGGCCTCCAGGTCGGCGACGATGGCCTGTGCCGCGCGTTCGGTGATGCCCGACGTGAGCGCCACGTCACGTAACCGGATGTCGGGGTCTCGGGCGATCTCGAGAAGCACGCGGGCATGGTTGGTCAGGAAGGTCCACCTGCCGCCACGCCGCGTGTCGTCGGGTTGCTCCATATCGTCACCATACGATCGAAGATTCGCGTGTCGCCCCTCGTATTCCCGTGCCCCGACCATCTGACGATGCCGCCGGAATCGATGGTGCCTCCCGGAGGGAGATGGCCGGAGAATCTGCTCCGACCCGCGACCCGACATGCCATTTTGCCATGAGCGCCGATCCTTGACGCCCGCAGCGCCACACCGGCTACACTCTGATATATGAACAATGGTTCAAGCGTCGCACTGCCGCTGGACACGGACGCTTGCGCCACCCCCATGGTGGACGCCGAGCGGGTCCGGGCGGTGCGCGGTGCGCTGCCGCCACACGACACCGTGCAGGACCTCGCGCAGGTCTTCGGCCTGCTGGCCGACCCCGGCAGGCTGCGGCTCATGGCGGCCCTGCTGGAGGGCGGGGAGATGTGCGTGTGCGACCTGGCGGCCGCGACCGGCCAGAGCATGTCGGCGGCGTCGCACGCCCTGCGGCTGCTGCGCGTGCACCGCGTGGTCACGGTGCGGCGCGCCGGCCGCATGGCCTACTACCGGCTTGCCGACTCACATGTGCGCATGCTGTTCGACCTGGCGATCGCGCACATCGGCCACGCCGAGACAGAGCGGCGGCATGACTGACCGGCGGTGGCGCCGGGGCGAGCGCCGCGGCCGTGACCCGGGCCACGCGGACCCCCGGGGGCACGACCGGGAGCACGACCGGGGGCGGGGTCAGGGCCACGGTCATGGCCACGGCCACGGGCACCGGCCGGGCGCCGACTTCGACGGCCGCTACCTGACCGGCGCGCTGGTGCTGATCGTGCTGTTCATGGTGGCCGAGGTGATCGCCGGCCTGGTCGCGGGGTCGCTGGCGCTGATCTCCGACGCCGGGCACATGCTCACCGACGTGATCGCCATCCTGTTCGCGCTGATCGCGATGCGCATCGCGGCCCGGCCGCCGCGCGGCGGCTTCACGTACGGGCTGAAACGGGCCGAGATCATCTCCGCGCAGATCAACGGCATCACGCTGCTGCTGCTCGCCCTGTCCTTCGTGTACGAGGGGATCCGCCGCCTGATCGAGCCGCCCGAGGTGGCCGGCCCGCTGGTGGTGTTCACCGGCCTGGCCGGCATCGCGGTCAACGTCGGCGCGACCTGGCTGCTCAGCCGGGCGAGCCGCACCAGCCTCAACGTGCGGGGCGCCTTCCAGCACATCCTCAACGACCTGTACGCCTTCATCGCCACGACCCTCGCCGGCGCGGTGATCTGGCTGAGCGGCTGGGCCCGGGCCGACGCCATCGCCGCCCTGGTGGTGGCCGCGCTGATGCTCAAGGGCGGCTGGGGCCTGGTGCGCGACTCCGGGCGGGTGTTCATGGAGGCGGCCCCGGCGGAGCTGAACCCCGCCGACATCGGCCACCGCACGGCCGCGCTCGATCACGTGGTGGAGGTCCACGACCTGCACATCTGGGAGGTCACGTCGGGCTATCCGGCGATGTCGGCCCACATCCTGGTCGAGCCGGGGGCCGACTGTCACGCCGTACGGCTGGCCGCCGAGGCGGTGCTGCACGAGGAGTACGGCATCGAGCACACCACCCTGCAGGTCGATCATGCCGCCCCGAGGCTGCTGTCGATCGATACCCGCGACGGCGGTCACTGCGCCGACCCGCACGGCCCGGCCCACCATCCGCCGGGGCACCCGGGCGGGGGCGCCGAAGGGCCCGACCGCGGCTGACCGGAACCGCTGACCGGGCCGGGCCCGGAGCCGGCCCGGGGGCCGCGCCGGGGATCAGGTCGGCGGGCCGGGGTATCCGGCGAAGGTCCCGGGCGAGTGCGGCAGGTCGAAGTACACGGCCGTCCGCTCGACGGGACGGCCGCAGGCGGTGCAGCGCAGCACCGGCACGAGGCGTTTCCCGCAGACCTTGTGCCGGATCGTCAGGTCGGTGCCGGTGGGCCCCCGGTACCACCGCTGCGCCCAGGTGACGAGGAACGCGAAGACGGGGAAGAACGCCCTTCCCTTGTCGGTGAGCCGGTAGTGGCGGCGCCCGTGGACGCCGTCGGTCTGGACGAGCACGCCGAGGTCGACGAAGCGCCGCAGCCGGTCGCTGAGCACCGAGGGGGCGATGCCGAGCTCGGCCTGGAAGTCGGCGAAGCGGCGCAGGCCGAGGAACGCCGCGGTCAGCACGACGGTGCTCCACCGGTCGCCGAGGATCTCCATCGTCTCGGGCAGGTACGACAGCGGGTCGGTGGGCATCCGGTCGCGCACCGTGCGCCGGTGGTGCCGGGCGACCGCGACCTGCGCGAACGTGGACCGTTCCCCTCTGGTCGTCTGCGCGTCGCGCGGGGTGACGAACGCGGTGTCGCAGGCGCCGCAGCCGAGCACCACGTCCATGCGGGCGCCGCATTCGCGGTGGATCAGGTCGGGTAACGGCTCGGGGCGGCTCACCCAGGTGCGTTCCCAGGACCAGATGGCCACGAGCAGTGACCAGAGCTCGACCGCGCGCCTGGTCAGCCGGTACTCGTATCTGAGCCGGCCGGCCCGGTACTCCGCCGGCGACAGCAGGTCACCGGCCACCATTTCCTTCAGCCTGGCGGCCAGCACCGACTCGGACATGCCCAGGTCGTCGCGCCAGGCCCCGAAGCGGCGGAGGTGCCGGACGAACGCCCGCTGCAGGATCAGCAGGGTCCACTGGTCCCCGATCGCCAGCAGAGCCTGGCCGACGGCGCTCGCCGGCCCGGGCTCGGTCTCCGCTTCCAAGATGTACCTCCGGTAGCCCCGTTCGTAAATCCTCCGCGCCATGATAAATGGTCGGGATTTGCCCCTGTTTATCGCGGCTTGACTACCCGGACAGTCGAAAAAGCGGTTACTTATGTAAATTTCATCGCGCTGGTCAGGCCAGCGAATCCGGCTTCTGCGCGGCTTGGCCCGAACGTCGTCGCCGGGTATGTGGCCGGCGTTTCCACGAAAGGCCGTGCGGTCTCCGGATCCCCCTCGGGGCGGCCTCGCGAGAGGCCGGGCGACTTTTCCGGAGGGTGGCAGAAAAGACCACCCGTCACCCTCCACCACCGGACGGACACGCTCAGCCACGACCCCGGGCCGCCTCCGATGATCGCCGGGGTGCCCCCGGGGCCCGGCCTTACCCCATACCCCCATGCGGCAAGGCGTTTCACCGCGCGTGGGAGCCCTCTCATCGACTTCGATCGGCGAAGTCTCGCGCGAGCCCCACGATCCGTGTCATCATTCGAGCACCAGTCCTGTATCCGCCAAAGATTTAGGACAAAGTGGGCATCTGGCGTGAAACCTACGGAATTATTTCATCCAGGGGAAACATCTGTTGACACTCTTGAAACAGTGCTAGCCTGTTGGGAGCGCTCCCACAAGCCCAGGCCGCATTGGCACGCGCTGAGGAGAGTCCATGGCCGACCTGCCCACCCTCGCACAAGTAGCAGCCGCAGCGGGCGTTTCTCCAGCAACCGCATCCCGCGTTCTGACCGGATCTGTAAGGGTCAGCACGTCCACGCGGCGGCAAGTCCACGACGCGATGTCCCAGCTAGGTTATGTCCGTCGGCGAGCGCCGCGCGGGGTTTCCTCCAGACGATCGGAGCGCATCGTCGCCGCGGTGATCTGTGACCAGACGCACCGGATGTTCTCCGAGCCGTTCTACGCCCGGCTGATCGCGGCGGCAGACGACGTCATGTCCAAGCACGGCACGCCCATGATGGTCATGACGGCGACCTCGGCGACGTCCACGATCGCGGCCCCGCCACTGGTCGCGGGCGCGGTCGACGGAGTCCTGCTCGTGGGGGCGCGGGCGAGGCATCCGCTGGCCGTCACCCTCGCCGCGTCGGGCGTCGTCGTGCGCAGCGTGGGGCGTCCGCCGGACGGCGTCGAGCTGCCGTTCATCGACATGGACAACCACGACGGGGGCCGGCAGGCCGCCGAGCACCTGCTGCTCGCCGGCCGCAGGAACATCACCATGATCGCCGGGCCGCCCACGCTGCCCGCCGCCCGCGACCGCATCGACGGCTTCCGGCGCACCCTGTTCGACGCCGGCATGACCGACGTGCCGGTGGCGTATGGCGACTTCAGCCACGCCTCCGGGGTGCACGCCACCCAGTGGCTGCTGCAGCGTATGCCCGACCTGGACGCCGTGTTCGCCGCCTCCGACGTCATGGCCGCCGCCGCCATCCAGGCGCTGCGCCGGGCCGGTCGCAAAGTCCCCGAGGACGTCGCGGTCGTCGGCTTCGACGACGCCCCCATCGCCCGCCACACCAACCCGCCGCTGACCACCATCCGCCAGCCCGTCGAGGAGCTGGCGGCGCTCGCGGCACGGCTCCTGCTCATGAACCTGTCGTCCGGCGAGACCGGCGAGAACCCCATACTGCCCACGGAGCTGGTGGTCCGTGGATCTGCCTGACACCATCAAGGGTGGACTGGCCGAAGGCGATGTGCTCATCCGGCGATATCACCTGCGTGAGCGCCTCGCCGAAGGGGGGATGTCCGTCATCTGGCGGGCTTTCGACCAGTCTCTTCAGCGGATGGTGGCGGTCAAGGTACTGGACGGGTCCTTTGACGGCGATCACGGGGGCCGCGAACTGATCCGGCGCGAGGCACGGGCGGCCGCGCGCCTCCGACACCCCGATGTCATCGAGGTGTACGACTACGGCGAGACGATCACGACGCACGGCCGGGTGGCGGCCTTCGTGGTGATGCGGCTGCTCGACGGCAAGCCGCTCGCCGAACGGCTGCTCGACGGGCCGCTGCCCTGGACCGAGGCGGTGGGCATCGCGCTGCGGCTGGCGCTGGTGCTGTCGGCCGCCCACTCCCAGGGCATCGTGCATCGCGACGTCACGCCCGAGAACGTGCTGCTCACCGACGATGGCGCCAAGCTGCTCGACTTCGGCATCGCGGCCATCGAGGACGATCACGGCAACGAGCGGCTGGCCGACTACGGCACCCCGCCGTACGTCGCCCCCGAGCGGCTCAAGGGGGTGACGACCGACCCGGCGATCGACGTGTACGCGCTGGGCGTGCTGCTGTTCCAGACGCTCACCGGGTACCTGCCGTACCCCGAGCAGACCTGGGAGGCCCTGGAGTCGGTGCGCCGCATCGGGCAGCCCCCCGAGCCGACGGCTCCGGGGCTGCCGTCCGAGGTGGCGGCGCTGTGCCGGCGCTGCCTGTCGCAGGAGCCGGAGGATCGGCCGACCGCGCAGCACGTCGCCGAGGTGCTGGCCCGGTCGATCACCTCGGGCCGGCGCGCGTCACAGATACGGCGGCGCTGGCTGATGGCGTCGGCCGCCACCGCGGCCGTCTGCGCCGTCACCCTGACCTGGGTGAACACCGCGGGGTCGGCCTCGCGCGCGGTCGACGCCTCCGGGCTGCTGCCGACCGCGACCGCGATCCCGGCCGCCACAGGCGAACAGCCCTCCGCCGGCGAGGCGACGGTCGCGCCGGTGACGGAGCCGGCGCCCGCCAAGGATCGGCCGAAGACGGTCGCGTCGCGCGGCAGCGGCGTCTCGGACGTGGGGCCGGCGGCCCCGCCCTCGGGACACGAGCCGGGGCAGAGCGGCGCGGCACATGAGGCGCCCAGCGCGCAACCGCCCACCGGGCCGGTCGCGTCGGGCCCGCTGACGGTCGCCGAGGCCGTCAACCGCTTCAACCGGACCCTGGAGAGGGGGATGGCGGCCCAGGAGATCCGGCCCGACGTCGCGACCGATCTGCGGCAGGTGCTGAACAACGCCATCCTCTCCAGTGACGACCCGAGCCCGGCCATCGCCGACGTCCGGCACAAGCTCGCCGACCGCGAGCGTGAAGGCGCGCTGAGCCCTCGCCTGAGCGTCGAACTCGGCGAGCAGCTGACCGAGATCCACGCCGCCCTTGAGGAGGAGTCCGCCCGCCGGGCCTGACCAACAATTCCCGCAATCCCGGCACGCGCCGCCTGATCGCCATTAAGGTACGGCTCGGCGTGCCGGGCGTGACGGACGCGCACCGGCCGGTCTCGGATCAGGGTGATGGACACATGGACAAGGTGAGCGAGTACGCCGCGACGTTCGACCTCGTGGACGGTGACGACGACGGCCTGATCTCGGCCGGGGAGTTCGTCCGCCTCATGGAGGTGCTCGGGCGGCCCATCACGGCGCAGGCCGCCGAGGCCGCGCTGAGCGCGATGGACACCGACGGCGACGGCCTGGTCTCACTGGAGGAGTTCGCGACCTACCTCGACGCGAACCGCTGACGCCCCCGCGCAAGGCCGCCGGGGCACGGCGGAGGACGCGCGAGACGCCCTCCGCCATGGCCCCTCTGTGAGGCGACTCAGCGAACGTACACCGCCGGCCGGGGCGGCGTGGTCATTGCGCCGCCGCGGAAGCGGCTCGGGTGGCGCGGCCGGGTTTCGTCGTTCCCCGGCTGGAGCGGCATCGGCGGACGCCCGGCGCGGGCGCCCGCCGAACGGATCAGGCGCAGGTGACGCCGGTGGGCGTGCCGGACGAGGAGCCGCTCGCCTGGAAGCCGAAGGTCGTGCTCGCGCCCGGGGCGAGGTCGGGCGCCCAGGACGGGGCCTTCGCCGTCCACGTGCCGCCGCCGGCCGTCACGGTGGCGCTCCACGCGTTCACCAGCGACACCCCGGAGGGCGGCGTCCAGCTGACGGACCAGTCGTTCCAGGTGGAGGTGCCGGTGTTCGTCACGGTCACGTTGGCGGTGAAGCCGCCCGGCCAGGAGTTGGAGACCTCGAAGTCCACCGAGCACGTCCCGCCGGTGGTCGGGGTGACCGTCGGGGTCGGCGTGTCGTCCACCGTGGGGGTGGGGCTCACCGTCGGAGTCTGGTCGACCGTCGGGGTCGGGGAGGCGTCCGCCGTGGGCGACGCGGTGCCGTCGGGGTCCTGGGTCGTGTAGGTCACCGCGGTGTACGCCGCCGAGCACTGCGACCCGCACGCGGAGGGCAGGCTGAACTCGTAGACGCGGCCGTTGTTGATCGGCTGGTCCTCCACGTCGTACGCCCGGATGCGGTAGTCGGTGCCGCCGGTGGTGATCGGGGAGATGAGGTACGACTGGCCCATGTCGGAGTTCATCTGGGCCTGCTGCCAGCTGCCGCCCGAGTAGTACTCCACGCCGTGCAGCCCGTTCGCCAGGTGGGAGATGGCGATGGCGGTCCACCACGCCTGCGAGCCCCTGAGGAACCCGATCTTGATGTCGCCGCTGTAATCGGGCGCCGGGATGAACGACCAGCTGATGTGCCGGTTGTTCCAGTGGTTCGGGTACATGTCGCCGACGGGGGCGCCGTCCTTGACGAACGCGTTGAGCGACCCCTTGGCCAGGTCCAGGTGGTAGGGGTCGTCACGGCACCAGCCGTTGGGGTCGCCGCAGCTGTCGGCGACGATCATGTCGAGCGTGGCGCCGTTGTAGTCGTCGGAGGTCCAGGAGCCGTTGCGGCAGAAGTCCTGGTTCGCGGCGCCGTCGTTGACTCCGGTGCAGAAGTCGCCGATCTCCACGCGCACCCAGCGGCCGCAGTTGTGCCCGTTGTCCCACATGCCGATCTTGTCGGCCATGGAGTCGGGGATGGGCCGCGTGTACATGGTGTAGTCGCCCGGGGTGTTGAACACGTTGAGCGCCACGAAGTTCTGCGTGTCGAGCTCCGACTGGGGCAGGCCGCACCCGCCGTACGGGGAGCCGAGGGCGTCGAAGTAGGTGGCGTTGCCCGTGACGGGCGCATCGGCCGACAGGGCGCCGGCGGGCAGCTGCCACAACAGCAGCAGCGCGCACAGCGTGATCACCACGCCGGGCAGCGCGGTCCAGATGAGTCGGCGGCGGGCGGAAGCTCGACCAGGCATGGCGCTCCTAGCTGCAGGCCTGACCGCAGGCCTGGCTCCGGGCCCGGGCCGGCGGCTGGCCTGGCCCCAGGCATGAGTTCGGGACCGGCGACGACGCCGGCAGTCGCGATGGTCGATCGGCCCTCCGACGGGCGTCAATGGATCCGTCTCCCGACACCCGCCACACCGTGTGTCACCTGCGCCGATGCGGGTTCGGCCGCTGCAAATTTCACTTCGGTCCGCGCCGTCCCGCGGCCTGCCGCCCCTCGGTGCCGAGGCACAGCACGGACGCGCCGCCGAGCCCGGCGGCGGCGCGCAGCTCCGCGCAGTCGTCCGCGGTGGCGAGCCGCCGGAGGGCGGCCAGGGTGGCGGCGCCGCAGGGGCCGATCGGCAGGTTCCGGCCGGCGAGGTCGCGCATGGCCTCGCGCGTCTCGTCGTCGGTCACCGTGATCGTGCCGGTGAGGCCGTCGCGCAGGATCGGCCAGGCGGGCGCCGACGGGGTGCCGCAGTCGAGCCCGGCCATGATCGTGCCCGGGGTGGGGACGCTCACCGGGCGGCCGGCGCGCAGCGAGGCGGTCACGCAGGCGGCGGTCACCGGCTCCACGCCCACGACCCGGGTGCCGGTCCCCCCGTCGCGCCACCCGCGGGCGGCCCAGCGCACCGCGGCGGCGGCGAGCGAGCCGACGCCCACCGGCACGAGCAGGACGCCGGGCGGCTCCGGCAGCTGCGCCTCCGCCTCGCGGAACAGCGTGGCGTAGCCCTCGATGACCCACGCGGCCGACGGCTCCCCGCCCGCCGGGTCGAAGTCGGCGATCAGGGCCCGGCCGGGCCGGCGCGCGTCGCGCACCGCCTCGGCCGCCGCGTCGTCGTAGGAGCCTTGGACGATGTGCACCTCCGCGCCCTCGCCGGCGATCAGCCGGGCGCGCTCGGGGCCGCTGCCCTCGGGCAGGTGGATGCGGCACCCCAGCCCGCGCAGGGCGGCGCATCGGGCGACCGCCCGGCCGTGGTTGCCGGCGCTGGCCGCGACCAGCGTGCGGGTGCCGGGGCGCAGCCGCAGGGTCCGCTCGACCGCCCACGAGGCGCCGAGGAACTTGAACGCCGGCAGGCCGAAGCGGTCGGACTCGTCCTTCACGGCCACGCCGCTCAGGCCCAGGCGTGCGGCGACGCCGGGCAGTTCGCGCAGCGGTGTGGCGGCGTACCCGGGCAGGCCCTGGTGGAAGGCGGTGACCTCGGGGCCGGGCGGCAGCGGGACGCGGTGCGGGCGGGCGGTCGGGTTCACGAGTGCGGGGGCCGGCATGGTGGCCAGTGTCGGCCATGGCCGGGTCGCGGCGCGTCGGCGGGGGCGACGAATGCGGGCCGCCGGTTTTGGCCGGACGTACGTGCACCGGCGTCCCACCCTGGGGTGAATACGGCCATTGATGCAGTTCATCCGGGATATCCGTATCATTGGACCGGTGATCGAGACGTTCCGCGGCGCGTCGGTCGACGAGTTCGGCGCCGTACTGGACGACGCGGCACTGCGCCGCGTGCGGGTGCCCGAGCCCGGGGCACTCGTCCGCGGAGTCGTGATCTACGTGCCCGGCGATCCCCCGCCCGATCCCGACCACTTCGCCCTCTGCACCAGCCCCGAAACCGGCATCCCCGCCTGCGTCGCGATCGCCGTGCGCGAGTCGCAGGCCGCCAAGGCCCTCGCCGACGCGCCCCGCGACACCGCCGTGTTCACGGTGCCCGACCGCGCGCGGTGGAGCGACATCTACGACCGGGTCAAGCTGGCGCTGCGCGACTCCTTCGGGCAGCTCGCCGAACACGACGCGTTCCAGATCGCCGACGCGCTCGCGGCCGCCCTCGGCGGCGCCGTCGCTATCGAGGACGCCGGGCGGCGGGTCGTCGCGTTCAGCACGATCCCCGGCCAGCCCCTCGACGGCGTGCGGCGGCAGAGCATCCTCGACCGCGCCGTGCCCGAGCACGTCGAGCGCGAAGCCTGGTACGCCACACTGTGGCGGGAGTCCGGCGTGGCCGAGTTCGCCGACGGCACCGAGAGCACGGCCAGGCTCGCCATCGCCGTCCGGGCCGGGGGCGAGCCGCTCGGCTCGATCTGGGTCATCGGCACCCGCGACACCCTGAACCCCGGCGCCGACGAGATCCTGCTCGCCTCGGTCGACATGGTCGCCGCCTGCCTCGTGCACCAGGACCACTTCGCGTCGCGGGGCCGCGAGACCCGCGGCCACCTGCTGCGCCAGCTCCTCGACGGTCCCGAATCCACCGGGCAGGCCCTCGGCTACGCCCTGCCGGGGCCCACGGTGCTGGTCGCCTTCAGCCGCGGCACCGCGGCCGCCGAGCTCGAACTCGTCGACGCCCGCCTGTCCGACGTGCTGAGCCTCCAGGCGCAGCGGTTCCAGGGCTACGGCCTGGCGGCCGTCATCGACCGCCGCGTCTACGCCCTGCTGCCCGACATCGGCCGGGCGCGGCTGGACGCCCAGCTGCGCGGCGTCGTCCGCCGGCTGGCCGGCTATCCCGGCGGCACCGTCGCGGTCAGCGACCCGGTGCACCGCGTCGAAGAGCTGTCGCGCACCCGGCGGCAGCTCGACCGGCTGCTCGCCCTGCCCGGGCGAGGCGACATCGTGTACGTCGCCGACGAGCACGACACCCTGCTGCTCGCCGAGCTGGCCGACGCCGCCCGCGACATCGAAGGGCTGCGCACCGGCGCGGCGACCCGCATCGCCGGGTACGACCGCGAGCACGGCACCGCCTACCTGCCCACCCTGCGCGCCTGGTTCGACGCCGGCGGCGACGTGGGCACGGCCGCCACCCGGCTGCACGTGCACGCCAACACGTTCCGCTACCGCATGTCCCGCGCGAGCGCGCTGTTCGGCCTGCGCCTCGACCGTCCCGACGAGCGCCTGCTGCTGCACCTGCAGATGCGCCTGGCCGACTTCGCATGAACACGATCACGCGCGTGGGAGGACCGGGGGCGAACCCCGGGGCGACGGCTTGGCCAAGCTCACAATCGCCGTGCCTCATCTTGTACGGCCTCCCGAAGACAGTGGCAGGCCGGGCAACCATGCTTGTCGCGTCGTACCGGTCCACAGGTCGTGCCCAGGAGTGACATGAGAAAGCCGGCGATCATAGCCACCCTCGCCGCCACCGCACTGGCCGTGGGCGCGTGCGGCGGAAACGACTCCCCGGCGGAGCCGGGTGCCACCGGCGCGGGCGGCGCCAGCCGATATGTCGACAACGCCACGTTCACGATGGCGATCCCGAGCGACCCCGGCTCGCTCGACCCGGCGACCGCCGTGCAGGGCAGCACCAACCTGCTGCTGTCGTACACCTACGACACGCTCACCTACATCGGCAAGAACGGCGACCTCGTGCCCGGCCTCGCCGAAAGCTGGCAGGTCGAGCCCACGTCGGTGACGTTCACGCTGCGCAAGAACATCACCTGCTCCGACGGCTCCCCGCTCGGGCCCACCGAGGTGGCCAAGAGCATCAACCACATGGCCGACCCCGCCACCAAGTCGCCCCTGCTCGGGGTGCTGATCCCCGCCGGGGTCAAGGCCGAGCCCGACGACGCCGCCGGCACGGTGACGCTCAGCACCCCCGAGAAGAGCCCGTTCCTGCTGCACAGCACCGTGGCCATGTTCATCGTGTGCGGCAAGGGCCTGTCCGACCCGGCGAGCCTCGCCAAGACCACGTCCGGCTCGGGGCCGTACACGCTCACCGAGTCGGTGCCGAACGACCATTACACGCTCACCGTCCGCGACGGCTACACGTGGGGGCCGAACGGCGGCACCACCGCCGAGAGCGGCATCCCCAAGACGGTCGTGCTGAAGGTGGTCCCCAACGAGTCGACCGCCGCCAACCTGCTGCTGTCGGGCGACCTCAACGTCGCCACGTTCTCCGGCGCCGACCGCGCCCGGGTGGAGAAGGCGCCCGGCGTCATCCCGGCCAAACTGCCCGGCGGCAACAGCGAATTCTTCTACAACCAGAGCAAGGGTCGCCCCGGCGCCGACCCGGCCGTGCGCAAGGCGCTCACCCAGGCCCTCAACCTGGACGAACTGGCGAGCATCACGACCCAGAACACCGGGATCAAGTCCACCGGCATGACCACCCTGTCGCCGCGCCCCTGCCGGGTCGACAGCGTCACCGGGCACCGGCCCACGTACGACGTCGAGGCGGCCAAGGCCGGGCTCGACGCCGCGGGCTGGAAGGTGGGCGCCAACGGCATCCGCGAGAAGGACGGCAAGCCCCTCTCCATCAAGGTGATCTACAACGCCGACGCCGGCGCGGGCACCCAGGCCGGCGCCGAGTACCAGGCCGACGCCTGGAAGAAGATCGGCGTACAGGTCGAGCTGAAAGGCTCGGCCGAAGGCGCGTGGGCCGACACGCTGTTCAAGACCGGCGACTGGGACGTCTCCACCGTTCCCATCGGCGTCAGCCTGCCGTCGCAGCTCCTCGGCTACCTGTCCGGGCCCGGCATCCCCAAAGGCTCGAACTTCGCGAACATCGACAACCCCGAATACGTCCGGCTGACCGGCGAGGCGGCCGAGCTGCCGGCCGCCGAAGGCGGCTGTGAGACGTGGGCCAAGGCCGAGTCGGCGCTGTTCGACGACTTCGACGTCGTTCCCGTGGCCGAGGAGACCCAGCTGCTCGCGGCCAAGGGCGCCGAAGTGTTCATGCCGGGCGGGCTGGCGCAGCCGACCATGACCCGGATGCTGAAGGACTGATACATGATCGCGAGACGCCTCGTGAGGTTCGTCTCATCGATGCTGGTACTGCTGGTCGCGTCGTTCGCGATGATCCACCTCGTGCCCGGCGACCCCATCCGGGCGGCGCTGGGGCCGACCGCGCCGGTCGAGCTGGTCGAGCAGCGCAGGGCCGAACTGGGCCTCGACGACCCGCTCTGGGCGCAGTTCGGCCGGTACCTGCGGGACGTCTTCTCCGGCGATCTCGGCACCTCCTTCACCTCGCGGCAGCCGGTCACCGAGATCATCTCGGCCCGGCTGCTCAGCACCCTCGAACTGGCCGCCTTCTCGGTCGCCGTGGCCCTGCTCGTCGCGATCCCCGTCGGCATGCTGCTCGCCGTCCGCACCGAGAACGGCCGGCACCGCGGCAGCGAGCTGACGTTCACCTCCGTGACCGGGGCGCTCGGCACCATCCCCGACTTCCTGCTGGCCGTGGCCCTCATCGTGGTGTTCGCCGTCAACCTGCACTGGCTGCCCCCGGCCGGCAAGGAGGGGTTCCTGTCGTACGTGCTGCCGATCGTCTCCCTGGCGGTCGGCCCGGCGGCCGTGCTCGCCCGCATGGTGCGGGTCGAGACACTGCGCGAGCTGGGCCTCGACTACGTGCGCATGGCCCGCGCCAAACGATTGCCCCCCTGGCGGCTCTACCTGCGGCACCTGCTGCCCAACACGCTCACCGCGACCCTCACGGTGGGCGGTTTGCTACTCGGCTCGCTCATCACCGGCACCGTCATCGTGGAGAACGTCTTCGCCTGGCCCGGCCTCGGCTCGCGCATCACCCAGTCGATCGTCGAGAAGGACTATCCGGTGGCCCAGGCCGCGATCCTGCTGTACGGCGCGATCGTGCTCATCGTCAACCTGGCCGTGGACGTGACGCTCGCGTTCCTCGACCCCCGATCCGAGATCCGGGAAAGCTGATGCGGCGACTGTGGCGCTCCCCCGCCGGCGTCGCCGGGCTGCTGCTCGTGACGGCCTTCTCCGTGCTGGCGATCATCGGCCCGCCCGTGTGGGGCGACGACGCCGCCCGGATCGACGCCGCACGGATCCTGCAGGGCACCTCGCCCGGGCATCCGTTCGGCACCGACAACCTCGGCCGCGACATCCTCGCCCGGGTGCTCGTCGCCGGGCGGCTGTCGCTGCTGCTCACGCTCGCCGCCACCGGCATCGGCGCCGTCGTCGGCATCCCGCTCGGCGCGCTCCCGTCGGTGCTGCCGAGACGCGCCGGCCGGTTCGTCGTCGGGGTCATCGACTCGGTCGTGGCGTTCCCCGGGCTGCTGCTGGCCATGTTCACCTCGATCGTGCTCGGCCTAGGCGCCGAAGGCGCCGTGTTCGGCATCGGCCTCGCCGCCGCGCCCTCCCTCGCCCGGCTCACCCACACGCTCGCGGCGTCCGTCGCCGGCTCCGACTACGTCGCGGCGGCCCGCCTGCTGCTGGTGCCGCGCCGGCGCATCCTCATCCGCCACATCCTGCCGAACGTGGCCGAGCCGGTCATCCTCAACGTCACGATGATCCTCGGCTCCGCCCTGCTCGGCCTCGCCGGGCTGTCGTTCCTCGGCCTAGGCGTCCAGGCCCCCGACTACGACTGGGGCCGCATGCTCGCGGAGGGCCTGCCCCGGGCGTACGTCGACCCGGAGGTCGCGCTCGCCCCCGCCGTCGCCATCATGGCCGCCGGCATCGGGTTCCACCTGCTCGGCGAGCGGATGGCCCGCATCGCGGCCCGCGAAGTCAGACACCCCGCCCACGCCCCCGCCTCGCCCCCGGCGGCGCCGGACCCGGCGGCCGGATCCCCGTCGGCGGCGCTGGACCTGCGCGACCTCACCATCACGTTCCCCGGCGGCGTCAGCCCCGTGCAGGACGTGTCGCTGTGCGTCGAGCCGGGCGAGATCGTCGGGATCGTCGGCGAGTCGGGCAGCGGCAAAAGCCTCACCTCGCTCGCCGTCGGCGGGCTCGTGCCGTACCCCGGGGTCGTCTCCACCGGACGGCGCGCCCTCGCCGGTCAGGACATCGACGCGCTGCCGCACACCGCCCGCCGCAAACTGCTCGGCACCTCCCTCGCCATGGTGTTCCAGGACCCCATGTCGTCGCTCAACCCGGCCCTCACCGTCGGCTCCCAGCTCGCCGAAGTGCCCATCGTGCACGAGAACCTGGCCCGGCGCCCCGCCTGGGCCCGCGCCGTCGACCGGCTCCGGCAGGTGCGCATCCCGCACCCCGAACGACGATCGCGGCAGCGGCCCCACCAGTTCTCCGGCGGCATGCGGCAGCGGGCCGTCATCGCCATGGGCATCATGGGCAGCCCCAAACTGATCATCGCCGACGAGCCCACCACCGCGCTCGACGTCACCGTCCAGCGGCAGATCCTCGAACTGCTCACCGAAGTCACCGAACGCACCGGGGCCGGGGCCCTGTTCATCTCCCACGACATGGCGGTCATCTCGCAGATCTGCCACCGTGTCGTCGTCATGTACGCCGGGCGGATCGTCGAAGAACTGCCCGTCGACGACCTCGTCACCGGCCCCGCCCACCCCTACACGCGGGCCCTCGTCGCCTGCCTGCCCGACATGCGCACCGACCGCAGCCGCCCCCTCGCCACCATCCCCGGCCGGCCCCCGGCCACGCCCCCCGCCACCGGCTGCGCCTTCGCCCCGCGCTGCGCCTACGCCACCGCCGAGTGCGCCACCGACCGCCCCCCGCTGGAGGGCCACGGCCACCGCGTGGCGTGCTGGCACCCCCAGACCGGTCCCGTCCTCGACGACACGCCCGCACGCGAGGCCGCGACGCCGGAGGAGACCCCATGAAGATCAGCAACCTGACGGTGCGGTACGGCGGCTTCACCGCCGTCGACGACGTCACCCTGGACATCCCCGAAGGCGGCTGCCTCGGCGTCGTCGGCGAGTCCGGCTCCGGCAAAACCACCCTCGCCAAGGCCCTCGTCGGCCTCGCCCCCATCAGCTCCGGCACCATCAGCGGGCCGCCCCGAGGCCGCGCCCAGATGGTCTTCCAGGACCCCTACCGCTCCCTCGACCCCCGCCTCACCATCGGCGAAAGCGTCGCCGAAGGCCTGCGCCTGCCCCGCCGTGAGCGCGCCGCCGAAGTCGCCCGCCTCCTCGACCTCGTCACCCTCGACCCCGCCGTCGCCACCCGCTACCCCCGCGAGCTGTCCGGCGGCCAGCGCCAGCGCGTCGCCATCGCCCGCGCCCTCGGCGCCGACCCCGACCTCCTCATCGCCGACGAGATCACCTCGGCCCTCGACGTCTCGGTGCAGGGCGCCATCCTCAACCTCATCCGCGACCTGCGCGCCCGCCTCAACCTCACCGTCCTGTTCATCTCCCACAACCTCGCCGTGGTCAGGTACGTCAGCGACGTCATAGCCGTCATGCACCACGGCCGCCTGGTAGAAGCAGGCCCCACCGACGAGATGACCCGGAACCCCAAGGACCCCTACACCCGGACCCTGATGTCCGCCATCCCCACCATCGGCACCCCCCTCCGCACCCCCTGACCGGCCAGCTCCCCGCAAGCCGCCATCGGGTGCCGATACGGCGAGAGGGGACGGTGCCGAGAACTCGGCGCCGAGGACCAACGGCGATCTCGCCCAGGCGCGCGGCGGGCCGGACGCGGTCGCCCGTTCAGCCATCACGACGAAGCACCCCAGGTGATCCTGTAACCGGTCACAATGCGCGGAACCCCAGCACATTACGTAGGTTGACGGCATGACGAACGATTTGATCGCCGGGTTGCGCGCTCTCATCGAAACGGAACTGGCCAGGTTCGACGTGCCCGGCTGCGCCGTGCTCGTCGTCGCCGACGGCCGTACCGTGCTGTGCGAGGGGTTCGGTCGCCGCGACATCGCCCGGGACCTGCCCGTCACCCCGCGCACCCTGTTCCCCATCGGTTCGTCCACCAAGACCTTCACCGCCGCCCTGTGCGCCGTGCTCGTCGCCCAGGGCGCGCTCTCCTGGCACCGTCCCGCGCGCGAATACCTGCCCGATCTGCGCCTGCGCGACCTCGTCGCGACCGAGCAGCTCACCGTGTTCGACATGCTGTGCCACCGCTCCGGCCTGCCCCGGCACGACATGCTCTGGTACGTCGGCCGCGACGAGCTGACCCGCGCCGACCTCATCACCGCGCTGCGCCACCTGGAGCCCAACCACGGCTTCCGCGAGACCTGGCAGTACAACAACCTGCTGTACCTCGCGGCGGGCGAACTGGCGGCGCACGTCACCGGCACGACGTACGAGGAGGCCGTGCGCCGTCACCTGCTCGACCCGCTCGGCATGGCCCGCACCAACTTCTCCGTCGACGAAACCGCGGCCGACGACGACGCGGCGACCCCCTACGTGTCGCCCCGACCCGGCGAGCCCGTCAAAGAGGTGCCGTTCGCGCGGCTCGACCTGATCGCCCCCGCCGGCGCCATCAACTCCTCCATCGAGGACCTGCGCCCCTGGCTGCTCAGCCTCCTCGGCCTGCCCGCCGACGATCCCCTGCTGCCCGAGAACGTCCTGTCGGTGCTGCGCGCCCCCGCCGCCCCCCTGCCGGAAGGCGCCCTGCTCGCCATCGGCAACCCCGTCGGCTACGGACTCGGCCTGTTCATCGAGGACTACCGGGGCCACCGCATCGTGCACCACGGCGGCAACATCGACGGCTTCTCCGCGCACGTCAGCGTGATCCCCGAGCAGGGCCACGGCGTGGTGGTGCTGTGCAACCGCGACGGCTCCGCGCTACGCGACGCGCTGCCCTGCCTCATCTACGACCGCCTGCTCGGCCTGCCGCCGCTCGACCACGGCGAACGGTTCCACGCGCTGGAGACCGCGCTGCGCCAAGGCCGCGACGAGTCGCAGCGCCGCACCGCGACCCCCACCGCCGGCCTGCCCCCGGTGCGCCCGCTCATCGACTACGCCGGCCGATACCGGCACCCGGCGTACGGGGAGTTCGTCGTCGAGGCGGGCGACGGCGCGCTGACGGCCCGCTACCGCTCCCTGACCGGCCCGCTCGACCACCGTCACCTCGAGGTCTTCACCTTCATCGCCGACCTCGGCGGCGTCGAAACCCCGCTGCCGGCCCAGTTCTTCCACGACCTCGACGCCGAGGTGACGGCCGTGGCCGTACGGCTGGAGCCGACGGTCGACCCGATCCGCTTCGAGCGGGTGCCCGACACCGGCCACCTCACCGGCGACGCCCTGCGGGCCCTCTGCGGCACCTACCGGCTGGGCCCCATCACCGCCACCGTCGACCTCCGCTCCGACGGCACCCTGGTCGGCAGCCTCGCCGGCAGCGAGTACCAGGAGCTGCATCCGGTCCGCGCCCGGATCTTCCGGCTCGGCCCGCACCGCGTGGAGTTCACCGGCGACGGCCGCCTCATCACCCCGATGGGCGAGTTCACCAAGGCCGCGCCGGAAACGTAGCCGGCTCGGCACGCGGCCCCTTCGGCGCGTCAGCGGAAGCCTGCCCGCCTCCGTCGCGATCCGCCGCCACTCGTGACGCTTGTGGCGGCCCTCACGGATCGTTGTTTCCGCTCGGCGGGCCTGTCACGGCAGGGTTCTGGTGTTGATGATCAGCCCGCCGGGACGCCGGCGGTATCGAGGGGGTTTCCATGGTTTCTGGCAGCCAGGTCCGCGACCTGGAGGGCAAGGTGGCGCTGGTGATCGGCGGCACCCGCAACATGGGCGCCGCGTTCGCCGAGCACATCGCCGCGCGCGGGGCCACCACCGTGATCACGTACGCGGGGGACGAGACGGCGGCCGGGCAGACGCTCGCCCTGGTGGAGAAGCACGGCGTGACCGCCGAGGCGGTGCGCTCCGACGCCTCCGTCGCCGCCGAGGTCGACCGGCTGTTCCGGGAGGTGACGGCGAGGCACGGCCGGCTGGACATCGTCGTGCACGTGCCGGGCGCGGTCACCAAAAGGCCGCTGGCCGACCTCACCGACGACGACTTCGACCACCTGATCGACCGCAACACGCGCAGCGCGTTCAACACTTTGCGGGCCACGGCGAGGCACATCGCCGACAACGGCCGCTACGTGGCCCTGTCGACGACGCTCACCTCGGTGATGACCGGCCCGTACGGCGTCTACTCCGCCTCGAAGGCGGCCGTGGAGCGCATGGTGCTGGCCGCCGCCAAGGAGCTCGGCCACCGCGGCGTCACCGTCAACGCCGTCGCCCCGGGCCCAGTCGACGACTCGTTCTACCGCTCCGCGGAGACCCCGGAGTCGATCGCGGCGGCGACGAACCACAGCCCTCGCGGGCGCCTGGGCCGGCCGGACGACATCGTCCCCGTCGTCGGTTTCCTGATCGGCGACGCGGCCACGTGGGTCAGCGGCCAGACGATCCGCGTGAACGGCGGCATGTTCTGACCCGCCCGCAAGAGTGCCGGGCGTGGGCGCGTCACGCCGGACGATCGCACCCTTCCCAGCCGGTGATGCCGCGCACCTCGGCGATCATCCGGGCCATCAGCCTCTCGGGCGCGCGGGCCGTCCACACCAGCGCCAGCGGCGAAGGGGCGGCGTCCTCGACCGGCACCCAGCGGACCCGCGGCGTCGGGAAGTACCTGCTCAGCGGCTCGGGAGCCAGCCATACCCCGCGTCCTCTGGCGACCAGCAGGAGCCGGTCCTCGATCCGCTGGGCGGCGGGGCCGCGCAGGGCCGGGCGGCCGTCGGGCCGTGGCTCGGCCAGCCAGTGGCGGAGCACATCGTCGGACACCACGATCTCGGGCACGATGACCGGCTCGTCGGCGAGGTCCGGCAGGGTGACCGACGGGCGGTCCGCCAGCGGATGCCCGGCCGGCAGGGCGACCATGCGCCGATCGGTGCGGACCTCCGCGTAGCGCAGCCGCTCGTCGCCCAGGGGCACCCACAGGAACGCGGCGTCGGCCCGGCCCGAGGCCAGCAGCTCCAGTTCCTCCGGCAGCGTCGAGACGGTGACGGGCTCGATCTCGACCCCGGGCACCGCCGCCTCCATCGCCTCGATCACGTCGAGCGCGAACTCCGCCGTCGCATGCGGCTTGCACACCAGCCGCAACCGCCCGGCCTGGCCGCCGGCGACGGCCCGGACCCGCTCCGCCAGGCCGTCCACGTCGGCGACGACGCCCGCTCCCCCGGCCGCGAGTTCCTCACCGGCCGGGGTGAGCAGGACTCCGCGCGACGTGCGGACCAGCAGCGCGACGCCGAGGTCCCGCTCCAGATGTTTCACGTGGAGCGACACCGCCTGCTGGGCGAGGTGGAGCCGGGCCGCCGCCCGGGTGATGTTCGACTCCTCGGCCACGGCCAGAAACGACCTCAGGTGACGAAGATCAATAGAGCCCATGAGGTCACCCTACGCGAGGCGCCGCACCGCCCCCGGCGTCAAGCGCCCTCCGTGCCCTGGACGGCGCAGACCGGTGCCGCGTCGGCGTTCTGCGCCCCGGCCACGGCCGCCGGGGTGCGCTCCAGGCGCCAGGACAGCCCGGCGAGTCCGAGACCGAGCGTGGCCAGGCCGATCGACACCCAGATCGGAGCCAGGTAGCCGAGCCCGGCGGCGATCACCAGGCCGCCGAGCCACGGACCGATCGCGTTGCCCGTGTTGAACGCGGTCACGTTGAACGCCGACGCCATGGTGGGGGCGTCCCCGGCGTGCAGGAAGGCCCGGGCGTTGAGCGCCGAGGCGATCGAGAACGACGCCGCGCCGAACGCGAACACCGCCACCGCGACGACCGGCCCGAGCGGCGCCACCACGCGCAGCACCAGCAGCGACACGATCGTCGCGACGAGCGACAGGGCCACGTTGAGCAGCAGGTTGCGGTCGGCGAACCGCCCGCCGATCACGATGCCGACGAACGAGCCGATGCCGAACAGCAGCAGCACCGTCGGCACCGCGTCCGGGCTCAGCCCCGAGACGTCGGTCAGCAAGGGCGCCAGGTAGGAGAAAGTGCCGAAGAGCCCCGCCTCGAACGCCACATTGGTCGACAGCGCGACCCACAGGCGCGGATTGCGCAGCACCGCGAACTCCCGCCGTGCCACATCGCCCAGCGACGGCCCGGCCCTCCGCTCGGCGGTCTCGGGCACCCACACGGCGGCGGCGGCGATCGCGACGAGCGTCGCGCCCGTCACGGCGACGAAGGCGCCCTGCCAGCCGTACCGCTCGCCCACCCAGGTGCCGAGCGGCACGCCGAGGATGTTGGACAGCGTGAGCCCGCCCACCAGCACGCCCAGCCCGCGCGCCGTCGCGCCCGCCGGGGCGATCGCCAGGATGGTCACGGACGCGACCGCCCAGAACGTCGAGCACGCCACCGCGGCGATGACCCGCGTCGCCATGAGCAGCGCGAAGTCCCCGGCGACCGCCCCGATCACGTGCATGATCGCGAAGACCACCCCGGCGCCGAGAAGCGTCGCCTTCCGGGGCAATCGCAGCGTGAGCAACGCCATGACCGGCGCCCCCACCAGCATGCCCACGGCGAACCCGCTGATCAGCAACCCGGCGCGGGGAATGGACGTCCCCAGGTCGTCCGCCATGCCGGGCAGCAGCCCGGCGAGCATGAACTCCGACGTGCCAAGACAGAAGATCGTCAAAGCGAGGACGTAGGTGGCCAAGGGGAGCCGGCCGGATCTCATCGGATTCTCCATTCTGGATGGATCAGTTCAGAACATGGGCGCGAATCGGCCCAAGGACTCGTCGGCCAAGCCGATGATCAGAGCAGGGCGAGCAGGGTCTCCACGGCCGCGTCGATATCGTCCCGGTCGTCCCGGACCCGGCCCTCCACCTGCAACCCGTCGAGAGCCGCGTGCAGGGTCATCGCCAGCCGCTCGGCCGGCAGGTCGTCGCGGATCGACCCGTCGAGCTGCCCCCGCCGCACGAGAACCGCGATCGTCTGCCGGAACCGCTCCCCGCCGGCGGCGAGCAGACGGCGCACGTCCTCGTCACACGGCCCGACCTCCACCCGCGCGCTGATCATGAGGCAGACCCGCCGCCGCTCGTCCGCCCACTGCTCGTCCAGCACCAACCGGAACAGCCCGCGCAGCGCCTCCCGCCCCGTCCCCTCACACTCGAGCACGGCGTCGCGCCGCCCCTGCCTCCCGGCGGCGTACCGCTCCAAGGCCCGCAGGTAGACGTCCCGTTTCTTCCCGAACGCGTTGTACAGGCTGCTGCGCGACAGCGCGGTCCGTTGACACAGCTCATCGGTGGACGTGGCGTGATAGCCGCGATCCCAGAACTCATCGACGACCGCGTCGATCGCGACACGATCATCGAAGGCACGCGGACGAGGCATGACGCAGAACATACGCCATTATGGACATGCCTGTCCAATATCGTTCGACACCCCCACCCGGCGCACGCGCTTCGGACCCGGTCACCTCGACGGGCCGCCCCGCATCGCCGCGGCACCGGCCAACACACCGCGCGACCCACCGCACACCACCCCGCGACGCACCGGCCGCTGTGATGCAATCGGGATATGAGCCCACAGGGACACACCATCGAGGTCACGCCCGGCTCCGACCGGGTCGTCGTCACGGTGCACGGCACCGTCGTGGCCACGTCCACCCGCCCGCTCGTCCTCACCGAAACGGGCTACCCACCGCGCTACTACCTGCCGCCCGACGACGTGCGCACCGACCTGCTCACGCCGTCCCCGACCACGTCGCACTGCCCGTTCAAAGGCGACGCCGTCTACTGGTCGGTGAACAGCGGCGACACCGTCGCCACCGACGTCGTCTGGTCCTACCCCGAGCCCAAAGCGGCGGTGAAGGACATCGCCGGCCATCTCGCCTTCTGGGCCGAGCGACCAGGCGTCACCCTGACGGTCGAGAAACCGTAGCGGCACGCGCTCCCCTCGCGCGCAGCACCACGGTCACGACCGCGCGGACCTGCTCCCCGGACACCGCCCGCACGAAGCCGACCGGTTCGCAGCTCGCGGCCCGGGCGTGCGGGCCCCGGCAGACACGGCCGGTGCCCGCACGCCTGCGGAGATCACCGATCATCGAGGCCCATCGAGCCGTCGATGAGAGGCACGCGACGAGTGGCGCGCGGCACCGCCTCGCCGAGGCGTCAGCCCAGCAGCATGATCACGCCGGCGAGGAGGACCACGGCGACGGCCACGGTCACGGCGGTCAGGCCGGTCGTGCCGAACCGCCGACGGATGAGCTTCGGATTGTGTGCCATGTGATGTCCCTTCGTGGTCTGGTTCGTGGCGAATACTCGGCTGTGCGCTGTGGGCTCACCGCTCCTCCCGGTCGCGCAGCTCGCGCATGCGGCGCAGCAGCTCCGCCCGCCGGGCATGGGCGCGTACCGCCGGCACGAGCGCGACCGCGATGAGCAGGCCCCCGACGGCCAGGGCGGGCCAGACGCCGGCACCGCGGCGCACCGCCACGACGGTGATGACCGCCGTGGTGGCCAGCGCGGCGACCAGGCCGATCCCGGCGGCGACCAGCCGATCGGTGGCGAACAGCGCGACCCGGCGCATCAGCAGCCACCCGCCGTACCCCGCCCAGGCCACGCAGAACACCATGAACAGCGCGAACGCCAGCCGAGTACGGCCGGGCAGCGGGCCGGGCTCCGACCACCACAACGTGCCCACGAACACCGTGCCGGCCACGCCGGCGAGCAGCGCCGCCACCGCCCGGATCCGGGTCCCCGGCGACAGCGCCGGCGACAGCCGCTCCATCATCTCCCGCGCCGACAGGCGCGGCTCCTCGGTCATCGCCGATACCCCTTCCCCTCCAGCTCCTCACGCAGCAGGCGACGGGCGCGGCTGAGCCGGGACGTGACCGTGCCGACCGGCACCTGACAGATGTCGGCGCACTGCTCCACCGAAAGGTCCTGCAGGTAGAACAGGACGAGGACCTCCCGTTCCCGCACCGGCAACGCCGACAGCACGCTCACCAGCACGGTCCGATCCACCGTCGCCTCGGCCGGGTCCTCGACGACCCCGCCGCCCGCTCCCGACGTCTCCTCGGCCGCGGCGTACTCGTCGCGGAGCCGGTCGGTGACCGACCGCCGGGCGATCGTGAACAGCCACGGCGCGAACCGCCCCGGCTCCCTCAGCCGGGGCAGACCGCGCACCACGGCCAGCCAGATCTCCTGAGCGACATCGTCGGCCCGATCGGCATCGAGCATGCGCCGCACATACGTCCACACGGGCAGCCGCCAACGAGCCAGCAACTCGGCCAGCGCCGCATGCTCGCCCAGCTGAGCACGCACCACCAGCAGCTCATCGCTCATCGCGCCCTCCCGTCATAGGCACAGTCGGGCAGGCGACCGAACAGGTTCACGACTTCGACCCACTTATGGTGCCCGGCCGTTCGCCCTGCACCCGGGCGGCGCACCTCGGCACGGCCACCACCCGTCGGCCGCCCGGGGACTCCGACCGGAGACGGCCACCGCACGTGGCGGCGGAAGGCGTCGACGGCACGTGGAAAACAGCGGAGCAGCCGACCTGCCGGCTCGCTCAGCGGATCTCGCCCCGAGCGGGTGAGCGCCCGCGCAGGACGGTGAACGGCCCGCCCTTCAGCCCGCCGCCGGTCCGGCGGCGTCCGCCGCCGCGGCCCTCTCCGGGCCGTGCTCCGCCGCTCCGGCGGCCGGCGGGAGGAGCCGGCGCGCGCCCGGGCCTTCCCGGCCGAGTGCGTCGTCGGGGTTGGTGTACGGGCAGGAGGTCAGTGACAGGCAGCCGCAGCCGATGCAGTTGGCGAGGTTGTCGCGGAGGGCCGTGAGCCGCTCGATGCGTTCCGTGAGGTCGCGGCGCCACAGCCGGGCGAGGCGCGCCCAGTCGCGTTTGCCGGGAGGCTGGTCGTGCGGCAGCCCGTCGAGGGCCTGTTTGATCCGCGACAGCGAGATGCCGAGCGTCTGCGAGGCCCGGATGAACGCGATCAGCCGCAGCGTGTCGCGACGGTACTCGCGCCGGTCTCCGGCGGTGCGGCGGCTGCGGATGAGCCCGAGGCTCTCGTAGTAGTGCAGCGTCGACACCGCCACACCGGCCCTTCTGGCGACCTGCCCCGGCTTCAACCAGACGACATCGCTCGGAACGCCCTCCACATGGCCCTCCTTGACATCAAGTGCACTTGATGAAGTGGACTCTATGCCATGACCTTCACGACCACTCCTGCCACGTCGGACGCCTCCGACGTCAGCGCGCTCGTGGCCCGCGTCGCCGACCTCGAACGGACCCAGCGAACCGAGGACGTCGACGGTTTCGTCGCGCTGTTCGACCCGGACGCCGTATGGGTGAGCGCCATGGGCAAGCGCCTGGTCGGCCGCGCGGCCATCGCCGCCTTCACCCGTCAGGTGCTGCCCGGCGCGTTCGCCGACGGCTCCGTGCGGTACGACGTGGAGCACATCCGCTTCATCACTCCCGACGTCGCGCTCACAGCCGTGAACCAGGAGTACCTCACGGCGGACGGCAGGCCGCTCACGCCGCCGCAGCGGGGCCGCCCGAGCTACATCTGGCGCCGGCACGACGACACCTGGCTCATCAGCAGCGGCCAGAACACCCAGGTACCCGCGGACGAGAAGGCCGCGCCCGCCCCACCGCCGATCGACCCGGCCGACGAGGCGGCGATCCGGGGCATCGTGGCCGACATCGAGGCGGGCTTCAACGGCAACGACCCCGACCTGCTCGTCCGCCACATCGCCCCCGACGCCCTCGTCGTGAACGCGCTCGGCGGTGTCCTGCACGGCCGCGAGGAGATCGACAAGGCGACGCGCGCGGGCCTCGCCCGCGGCCCCCTGCACGACGCGACCGCGCACTACCGCCTGACCGACATCACCCTGCTGTCACCCGACATCGCCGTGGCCCACAAGAACGCCTGGTCGACACCCGAGGCGGCCGACAGCGGCGCATCTCCCGAAATGAACGCCCTGTACGTCCTGGCCCGCCGGGACGGGCGCTGGTGGATCGTCCGCCGCCAGAACACCCTGGTGAGCGCCACGCCTCCGTCCTGAGCCCGCGGCCCGGTCCCCCGCCACGGCCGCAAGGCGCTCACAGCTGGGACGCGCCCCCGTCGACGGCGAACTCGGCCCCGGTGGTGTACGTCGCCTCGAAGGCGAGGAAGGCCACCGCCTTGGCGACCTCCTCCGGGCGGCCGAGACGCCTCATCGGGTTCTGCTCGGTCAGTTCGGTGAAGATCTGCTCGACCGTCTCCTCCGGCATCGTCTTGCTGAAGATCGGTGTCTCGATGGGGCCGGGACTCACCGCGTTGACGCGAATGTTGCGTGGCAGCAGTTCGCGGGCGAGGGTGCGGGTCATCGAGCGCAGCGCCGCCTTGGCCGCCGAGTAGGCGCTGACCATGGGGACGCCCTTCACGTTCGCGACGGCGGTGGTGAAGACCACGGCGCCGCCCTCGGTCATCAGCGGGGCGAGGCGCTGCGCGGTGAAGTACGGGCCCTTGGCGTTGACCGCGAGCAGCTCGTCGTACACCGCCTCGGACGTGGCCTCGAACGGCGCCCATCGCGCCAGACCGGCGTTGAGGAACAGCAGATCGAGCCCGCCGAACTCGAGCTTCACCCGATCGGCGAGCAGCTCGATGTCGGTGAGCGATCCCGCGTCGCTCTCCACCACGATCGCGTTCGCGCCGAGCTCGGCGCGCGCCCGGTCCAGCCCGGTCCTGCTGCGCCCGGTCACCAGGACCCGGGCCCCCCGGTCGAGCAGAAGCTTCGCGGTGGCCAGCCCCACCCCGCTCGTGCCGCCGGTGATGACCGCCTGCTTCCCGTCGTACTGTCCCATCGCAGGGCCGTCCCTTTCGCCGCTACCGCCGTTGCCTCGTTCGTGACACCCGCTACGCGGCCGAGAGAGCCCGCGTCCGGATGGCTCGGTCCGTTTCGACCTGACATGAGATCCGGCCCGGCGCCTCGTGCCCGCGCCAGGACCCGATCTTGATCCCACCTTGCGGCAACACCCGGCTTCTGTCCAATAGGAGCCGTTCACCCTGATTTGGAAGGTTGATCGTCCGCGCCGGAGACGAACGCGACGATCGGGCCGCCTGACGAAGGCCGGCGCCCCGGCCCGCTGGACGAGCGCGAACGTCCCCGGCCGCCACACATCCCGCGAAGCCGCGGCGCGACGCCGATCAGTGCCGGCCCGTCGCAGGTCGCCTCATCGCGCTTCAGTCCTGCCCCTGGCCGGGGTCACGGAACGACTCCTCGATCACGCGAGCGGTGGCGACGAACGAACGGATCGCCTCTTCGTCCACGTTCCGGGTCGACATCTCCTCCAGGGCGGCCCACATCCTCTCGATGGGTTCGCGCATCGCCCGGCCGCGGTCGGTGAGCCAGACGTTGAGCGCCCGCCGGTCGTGCTCGCTGGGCCGGCGGGTGACGAGGCCGGCCTCCTGCATGCGGCGCAGGGATTTCGACAGCGTGGAATGGTCGAGGCCGACGCTGTCGAGCAGCTCGGACTGGGCTTGGCCGTCCCGATCGAACAGTTGCATCAGCACCAGTTCCTGGCCGGGGTGCAGGCCGAGGCCGCGGAGCATGCGCGCCGCGGCCGCCCGGTGCACCCGCGCCAGGGCGAAGATGGCGTAGCTCAGGTGCCCGGCGCGGGCGGCGCTGGGCGGCTGTGTGATCGCCATGACGGTGACCTCCCCGAATCTGTGGCCGACCACCGAACCCTAACTTATGTTGCCAGCCACATAAATCTCGGCTATGGTGATTTACGTGGCCAGCCACATAAACGTGGTCCTGGCCCTACCGACCCGCCCCGCCCTCGACCAGGACGACGGCGACCGTACCGAGAGGAACCCACCATGCCCCGCTTCACCCCTGAAGACACCGCGATCCTGCTCATCGACCACCAGATCGGCACCATGAACTGGATCCGCTCCGCCGACCAGGAGGAGGTCAAGGCCAACGCGCTCGCCCTGGCCAAGGCGGCCGTCGCGCTGGACATACCGCTGATCCTGACCACCTCACTGGAGGACCACGAGCAGGGCCCCCTGCAGCCCGAGTTCGCCGAGATCGCCCCCAAGGCGTACGAGAACCGCATCCAGCGCGTGGGCGTGGTCGACGCCCTGGACGACCCGGCGTTCGCGGCCGCGGTGAAGGCCACCGGGCGGCCCAACCTGGTCATCGCCGGAGTGACCAACGACGTCTGCACCGTGCACCCCACCCTGACCGCGCTCCAGCAGGGCTACCGCGTCCAGGTCGTGGGCGACGCCGGCGGCTCGATGAGCGCACTGGCCGACGAGATCGCGCTGCGCCGCATGGACAAGGCCGGGGCCGACATCGTCTCGACCAACATGATCCTCACCGAACTGGCCGCCAACTGGGCCTCCCCCGCCGGCCAGAAGCTCATCCCCATCGTCGCCGCCCTCATCCCGCAGTCCTGACCACACCGCACGACCGGTGCCGGCGGTTCGAGCACATCACCGCCGCGCCGCATGCCCGACACGCCGCCCGGGAACATATCGGCTTCCCGGGCCCAAGGGAGAACCACATGAGCATTCCGTATCTGGCCCCGCCCGAACAGCAACAGAAGCTGGAGTGGCTCGCCGGCAGCACCTTCTCCGTCCTGCTGGACGCCGCCGCCACCGACGGCCAACTCACCGTCGGACGGTTCGACGTCCAGAAAGGAGAGGCCCCGCCGTTCCACATGCACACCCGAGAAGACGAAATCTTCCTGCTGATCAGCGGCACGGCCCTGCTCTGGGCAGGCGAGGAGCAGTGGGAACTGTCCGAGGGCGGCATCGTCTACCTGCCCCGCAACATCCCCCACGGCTACCGCATCACCTCCGACCGTGCCGACCTGCTGATGATCGCCACACCCGCCGGCATCGAGGGCATGTTCCGCCAGGCCGGACGCGACCGGTCCCTTCCGCGCCCCGACGGCTTCGAGATCGACCCGGACGCGCTGGCCGCCGCGGCCGACGCCTACGGCCAAGTCGTCATCGGCCCGCCCCGATAAGGGCCGGCGCCGGATCACCGGGGGATCGGGCCGGACTCGTCGACGAACGTCCCGGTCGAGCCGTCCTGGCCGAGCGTCGCCATCCGCACCGCGATCGCGGCCCCCTCCTCGGGGGTGCGGTCGCCGGTGCGGCCGTTGCCATCGGTGACGACGCGGCCGGGACGGACGGCGTTCACCAGAACGCCGCTCCCGCGCAGGTGCTCGGCGTACTGCGTGGTGACCGAGTCACACCGTTCACCGGACGGCCCTTACAAGCGCCCCCGGCCGAGCGGGCGGGGGGTGGGGGCGGCAGCCCCCACATCGGGGGGCTCCGGGGGTCGTCCCCCCGGGCGAAATGACGAGGAGGCCCGCGGAGCGAGCAAAGCTCGCGACCACAGGCCTCCCGCCTCCGAGTGGAGCTAAGGGGATTTGAACCCCTGACCCCCTCGATGCGAACGAGGTGCGCTACCGGACTGCGCTATAGCCCCTTGGACTCGACAAGGTTAGCAAACTTTGGGAGGCGCGGTGACGCGGAGGGCGGATGGGTCAGTCGCCTACGGCGCGGCGGGGCGGATCGGCGTACTGGTCGAAGAGCTGGGAGGGTTCGGGGAGTTCGAGTTCGATGATCTCGGCTTGGGCTTGTTGGGCGGCGGCGAGTTCGAGGGCGCGTCGGTGGGCTCGGCGGCGGGCGGCGCGTTTGGCGTGGGAGCGGGCGATGGCTTCGCGGCGTTCGCGGTCGATTTTGACGGCGGCGCGGAGGATGAGGAGGTAGCCGATGAGGAGGGTGGCGAAGGGGGTGACGCCCCACCATGGCATGACGCGGGTGGCGGCGGTGATGACGGATGCGATGACGAGGAGGATGGCCCACAGGAGGGTGCGGCGGCGTCTGGCGACGATGCGGGCGCGGCGGCGTTGTGCGGCCCGCCGGGGGTCGATGCGCGGCGGGCGTGTGTAGTCCTGTTCGGGGCTGGAGGGGTCGGTGGCGGTGTCGGGGCAGGCCGGGTCGCGGGGGGTGGAG
>JBIQJI010000023.1:64741-72365 GCA_044507605.1 Actinomycetales bacterium
AGCCGGTTGGGGCCGGTGGGGGGTCGGCGAGGGTGTCGGTGTGGTCTTCGGTGGCGCCGTCGGCGGGCTCCGCGGTGCCGGTGGGCGGTTCGCGCAGGGTGTCGCCTTCGCCCTGATAGTCGGTGGTGTAGGGCTCGATGAGTTCGTCGTCTTGGTGGCGGTCGCGGCGCAGCCACATGGGCACGAGCACACAAAGCCACATGAGGACGATGGCGCAGTACAACAGCACGCTACCCATGGAGGCACCTCCGGGCAGCATGAACACATCTGGGAGTTTCGGCTGTCGCAGATGTGGTCACGTCACGCACCGTAAGACCGCGTGTCACTGATTGACGAGTATTCGCATCGGTGTGTCGCGAGATCGTCAAACCTGTTCATACGCTGGGCAGATCAGGATCCTTCGCGCGCGGGTGCCTCTCTGCTTCTGCGCCAGCGGGGCAGCAGGCCGTGCGGCACGTCCTCAGCGATGATCGCGTAGCAGATGTGGTCGCGCCAGGCGCCGTCGATGTGCAGTTGGCGACGGCGTACGCCTTCTTCGTGGAAGCCGAGTTTCTCCACGACCCTACGGCTCGCGTGGTTCTCCGGTCGGATGTTGGCCTCCAGGCGGTGCAGCCCGGTGGTGAAGAAGCAGTGGTCGACGGCCATGGCGAGTGCGGTGGGGATGATGCCTTGTCCGGCGAGGCGGCCGTCGACCCAGTAGCCGACCTGAGCGGCTCGGGCGGATCCCCACACGATGGCACCGATGGTGAGTTGCCCGGCGAATCGGCCTTCGTAGGTGACGACCCACGGCATCGCGAGCCCTTGGCGCGCCTCGCGGCGCAGGGTGGCGACCATGGAGACGTAGGGGCCGAGGCCGGTGCGGAACAGGGGGGTTTCGGGGTTGCTCGGCTCCCAGGGGCGCAGCCAGTCGGCGTTGCGCAGCCGGGTTTCGCGCCAGGCCCGGACGTCACGGAAGCGCAGCGGCCGAAGCCCCACCGGTCCCTCCGTCAGGGTCACCGGCCAGCCGCGAAGTCGATCCACAGAGCAATCATCCCCCGTCTTACCCTTGATCCGCCATGCCAGCCCTGCTCCGTTAGATCCGGATTTGCCGGCTGAGCTGCCCATTTAGCGGATATTTCGGGATTTCGATCAAGGGCGGGGGTGATCGCCGCCGCGGATCTGGTCGACCGCGTGGGCCAGCACCGGGGTGAGCACCGCCATGCCGTCTCGTACGCCGCCGGAGGAGCCCGGCAGGTTGACGACCAGCGTGTGGCCCGCCTGGCCGGCCAGCCCCCGGGAGAGGATGGCGGTCGGCACCTTGTCGCGGTTGGCCTGGCGGATCGCCTCGGCGATGCCGGGGATCTCGCGGTCGAGGACGCGGCGGGTGACCTCGGGCGTGAGGTCCTGCGGGGTCAGCCCGGTGCCACCGGTGGTGACGATGACGTCGTAGCCCGCGCGGACGCCGTCCCGGAGCGCGGTCTCGACCGGGTCGCCGTCGGGCACGACCGTGGGCCCGTCCACGGTGTCGCAGCCCGCCTCGCGCAGCAACGACACCAGCAGCGGCCCTGATTTATCCGGATAAATTCCGGCGGCGGCGCGGTTCGAGACCGTGATGACCAGCGCTTTCATGGCCGCGTCCACACCCCGGTCTTGCCACCGGTCTTCTCCTCGACCCGCACGTCGCTGATGACCGCCGCCGGGTCGACGGCCTTGACCATGTCGATCAGGGCCAGCGCCGCCACCGACACCGCCGTCAGCGCCTCCATCTCGACCCCGGTGCGGTCGGCGGTCTTCACCCGGGCGACGATCTCCACGCCCGAGTCGACGACCGTCACGTCCACGGCGACACCGTGCAACGCGATCGGATGACAGAGCGGGATCAGGTCGGGCGTGCGCTTGGCGCCCTGGATGCCCGCGATGCGCGCCACACCCAGCGCGTCGCCCTTGGGCACCTGGCCGGAGCGCAGCACCGCCACCGCCTCCTCGGACAACAGCACCCGGCCGGTGGCGCGGGCGGTGCGGACGCCGACGTCCTTAGCGGACACGTCGACCATCCTGGCCGCTCCCCCCTCGTCGAGATGGGTGAGCTCGCTCACTGGTGCACCATCCTTGTGTAGGTCCTTGTGCGGGTCGCCGGCAGACCGCCCCATCGAGTCACATCGGCAGCACGTCGACGGCCGTGCCCTCCGCCACCTCGGTGACGTCTTCGGCGATGACGGCGAGCGCGTTGGCCGACGCGAGCGCGGCGAGCTGATGGGACCCCTGCCCGCGCACGGGGGTGACGGTGCCGTCGGCCGACAGCACGACCCGCACGAACGACCGTTTGCCCTTGGGCGAGCGGATCGGCCCGGTCGTGACCGCCTTGACGGTCTCGGGCGGCCCGGCCGGCAGCCCGCGCATCTTGCGCAGCGCCGGCCGCACGAACAGCAGGAACGACACGAACGACGACACCGGGTTGCCCGGCAGGGTGAAGATGGGCACGCCGTCCTCCCCGACGAGCCCGAAACCCTGCGGCATGCCCGGCTGCATGGCGACCTTCTCGAACCGCACCGCGCCGAGGGGCGCGAGGGCCTCCTTGACCGGTTCGTACGCCCCCATCGACACCCCGCCGCTGGTGATCACGGCGTCGGCGCGGACGAGCTGGGCGTCGAGCCGCTCCAGGAACTCGGCCGGATCGTCGGTCACGGCGTCGGCCCGGAACGCCTCGGCCCCGGCGTCGCGCACCGCCGCCGCCAGCATGTAGCTGTTGGACTCCCAGATCTGCCCCGGCCCGAGCGGTTGCCCGGGCGGCACCAGCTCGGCGCCCGTGGACAGCACGACGACCCTGGGCCGGGGCAGCACGCGCACGCGGCGCCGGCCGACCCCCGCGAGGATGCCGAGCTGCGCAGCCCTGATGGGCGTGCCGGAGGCCAGCACCACGTCGCCGGGGCGGACGTCCTCGCCGGCCCTGCGCACGGCGTTGCCCTGGGCCGCGCTGCGCCGGATCACGACCCTGACCTTGCCGCCGTCGGTCCACTCGACCGGCACGACCGCGTCGGCCCCGGCGGGCAGCGGCGCGCCGGTCATGATGCGGGTCACCATGCCGGGGGCCAGGGCGTACGAGCGGTTGTCGCCCGCGGCGATGTCGTCGATCACCGGCAGCGTGACCGGCCGGGTCTCGGTCGCCTCGGCGACGTCGGCGGCCCGCACGGCGTAGCCGTCCATGGCCGAGTTGTCGAACGGCGGCAGCGGCACCGGGGCCGTGACGTCCTCGGCGAGCGTGGTGCCGAGAGCGCGCTCCAGTTCGACCTCGAGCGGGGCGAGCACGCGCACGGCGGCGAGGATGTCGGCCAGGTGAGCGTCTACTGATTTCATGTACGTTTCACTGCCGTCGGTCTCACGATGCGGGCGGGCGAGGTCATGATCGGCCGTCGAGGAACTCCCGCAGCCAGGCCAAGAACTCCGGGGCCAGGTCGGGGCGATCGGCGGCGAACTGCACGACCGTGCGCAGATAGTCGAGCTTGTTGCCGGTGTCGTAGCGCCGGCCGCGGAACAGCACGCCGTGCACCGGGCCGCCCTCGCTCCGGTCGCGGCCGGCCAGGGTGAGCAGGGCGTCGGTGATCTGGATCTCGCCGCCCCGGCCGGGCTTGGTGTCTTCGAGCACCTCGAAGACGGCGGGGTCGATGACGTAGCGCCCGATGATCGCCCAGTTGGACGGGGCGTCCTGGGGGGCCGGCTTCTCCACCAGGTCGGTCACCCGCACGACGTCGGGCTCGTCGGTGGGCGATATCGCGGCGCAGCCGTACATGGAGACCTGCTCGCGCGGGACCTCCATGAGCGCGACGACGCTGCCGCCGTGGGCCGCTCGCACCTCGATCATGCGTTTGAGCAACGAGTCACGCGGATCGATCAGGTCGTCGCCGAGCAGGCAGGCGAAGGGGTGATCGCCGACGTGCTGCTTGGCGCACAGGATCGCGTGGCCGAGGCCCTTGGGCTCGCCCTGCCGCACATAGTGGAGCATGGCCAGGTCGGCCGGCTCCCGCACCTGGGAGAGACGCTCCTCGTCGCCTTTGGCGGTGAGGACGTCTTCCAGCTCCGCGGCGCGATCGAAGTGGTCTTCGATCGAGCGCTTGCCGCGGCCGGTCACCATGAGGACGTCGAGGAGCCCAGCGGAGACCGCCTCCTCGACGACATACTGAATGGCCGGCTTGTCGACGATGGGCAGCATCTCCTTCGGAGTGGCCTTGGTCGCGGGCAGGAAACGCGTGCCGAGGCCGGCCGCAGGCACGACGGCTTTCGTCACGGGGTGGAAGTCAGCCATGCACATGACTTTAGTGGAGGCGACCATGGAGAAGCGGGAGCTGCGCTCTCGGATCCTGAAGCGGCGGGCGGCGCTCGCCGACGACGGACGGGCGGCCGCGGCGATCCGCGAATCGCTGCTGGAGATGCCGTGGGTGCAGATGGCCGGGCTGGTCGCATGCTATTGGTCCACCGGCACCGAGCCGGCCACGCACGGGCTCGTGCTCGCCCTGTGGAAACACGGCGCGACGGTGATGCTGCCGGTGCTGCGCGACGACCACGACCTCGATTGGGCGGTGTACGACGGCCCCGACTCGCTGACGCCCGGCCCGTACGGCGTGATGGAGCCGGTCGACACGCGGCGCGGCGTGTCCGCGATCCGCACGGCCTCCCTGGTCATCGTGCCGGCGCTGGCGGTCGACCGCGTGTCGGGCGTGCGGCTGGGCAGGGGCGGCGGCTCGTACGACCGCGCCCTGGCCCGCGTGGGCCCGAACGTGCCGACGGTCGCGCTGCTGTACGAGGGGGAGCTGGTCGACGACCTGCCCGTTGAGCCGCACGATCAGGGGGTACGTTACGCCGCGCTACCATCCGGAATCGTCCGGATCGGCGGTGGCTGATCCCTGAACGCGACACGGCCGAACCCTCCCCAGCCGGAAAAGTCGCGGACATCAGGGGCGAATGCGACACAATAGCCTTAAAGGTGAATGGAGGGGGGCCGCCGGGTGAACATGACCATCTGGCTGCTCCTCGGATGCATCGTGGTCATCGCCGCCATCGTCTCGGTGCGGTTCGCCCATCGCACCGGACTGCCCAGCCTCCTGATCTACCTCGGGATCGGCCTGCTGCTCGGCGACGGAGGCCTCGGCATCAACTTCGACAACGCCGAAGTCGCCCACCAGCTCGGCCTCGTCGCACTCGCCGTCATCCTGGCCGAAGGCGGCCTGACGACCAACTGGCAGCAGGTCCGCCGCGCCGTGCCCGCCGCCCTGGCGTTCGCCACCGTCGGCGTCGGCGTCAGCATCATCGCCCTGGCGGCCCTGGTCGCGCCGCTGCTCGGCATGGACTGGCGCGGCGCCCTGCTCTTCGGCGCCGTGCTCGCGTCCACCGACGCCGCCGCGGTGTTCTCGGTGCTGCGCCGGCTGCCGCTGCCGCCACGGCTGTCCGGCGTCCTCGAAGCCGAATCGGGCTTCAACGACGCCCCCACCGTCATCGTCGTGACCCTGCTCAGCGGGGCCACCGCCCACGTCCCCGGGGCCGGTTACATCGTCCTCGACGTACTCATCGAACTCGCCATCGGCGCCGCCATCGGACTGATCGTCGGGCCGCTCGCGGCGTACGCGCTGCGGCGGGTGGCGCTGCCGGCGTCCGGTCTGTACCCCATCGCCGTCCTCGCCCTCGCCATGGTCGCCTACAGCGGCGCGGTGCTGGCGCACGGCAGCGGCTTCATGGCCGTGTACCTCGCGACGCTGATCCTCGGCAACGCGCGGCTGCCGCACCGCTCGGCCACCCGCGGCTTCGCCGAAGGCGCCGCCTGGCTCGCCCAGATCGGGCTGTTCGTCATGCTCGGGCTGCTCGCCGACCCCATGGAGCTGCCGACCACCGTCATCCCCGGCATGATCGCCGGGTTCGCGCTGGTGCTGGTGGCGCGGCCGCTGTCGGTGTTCGTGTCGGCCCTGCTGGTGCGGCTCGCCCGCATCGACCGCATGTCGTGGCGGCACCAGCTGTTCCTGTCGTGGGCGGGGCTGCGCGGCGCCGTACCGATCGTGCTGGCGACGATCCCCTGGGCCGCAGAGGTTCCCGGCGCGAAGGGCATCTTCAACGAGGTCTTCATCATCGTGATCGTGTTCACGCTGCTGCAGGGGCCGACGCTGCCGCTGGTGGCCCGCCTGCTCGGCGTCGCCGCGCCCGCCGAGGCGCGGGACCTCGGCGTGGAGTCGGCCCCCCTGGAGGAGCTCCAGGCCGACCTGCTGCAGGTCAGCGTGCCGCCCGGGTCACGGCTGCACGGCGTGGAGATCTTCGAGCTGCGGCTGCCCAGCGACGCCGCCGTCACGATGGTGGTGCGCGACGGCCACCCTTTCGTGCCGGAGCCGGCCACCCAGATCAGGGCCGGCGACCAGCTTCTGGTGGTCACCACGGCCGCCTGCCGCGACACCGTCGAACGCCGCCTGCGCGCCGTCAACCGCGCCGGCAAGCTCGCCGGCTGGTACGGCGAGCAGGGTGCCTGACCGGCGGCTTCGCCGCGCGGACGAACTCCTCGGCGGTGGGATGAGAAGGTGGCCGAGTGGCGTTTGCACTAGTCGGCACCGTACCATTAGCAGTCGCACCGGTAGAGTGCCAAACGGTGCGAGCCATACGAGGAGGAGTGCGTGCCCACCTACCAGTACGCCTGTACCGCCTGCGGTGAGCAGCTAGAGGTCGTCCAGAAGTTCTCCGACGCAGCGCTCTCGGAGTGCCCGAGCTGCCAGGGCCGCCTGCGCAAGGTGTTCTCGCCGGTCGGCATTGTGTTCAAGGGTTCGGGTTTCTACCGCAACGACAGCAGGTCTTCTAGTTCGTCCACATCGACGTCCTCCAACGGGTCCTCGAGCAACGGGTCCAAGTCCGGGTCCGCCTCGTCGAAGCCGGCCACGACGAGCACGTCGTCGGACTCGTCGTCGAGCTCATCGGACTCGTCGTCTTCGAGTTCGTCGTCGAGCTCATCGTCCACGTCCGCTCCCGCCAAGGCCGCCGCCTCCACGTCCTGACCCCGGCGGGGGATAATGCCCCCTTTGCGGGCGGATACCTACAGGTAACCGTCGTGCATGAGGGACCTGAACGCGCGCACGGCCGCCGAAACCGAGGTCCGGCAGCCCGGCCTGGCCGCCGTCTTCGCCGCCCTGATGCTCGGCATGCCGCCGGCCGCGCCGGACCAGACCATCGCGTCCGCCGCGCCGCCGACCATCGCCGGCGACCTCGGCGGGCTTGAGCACCCTTCCCAGGTGGTCACGGCCTTACCTGCCGGCCGCCACCGCCTCCACCCCGCTCTGGGGCAAACCGGGCGATCAGTACGGCCGCGAGGGTCTCTTCATCGCCACCATCGTGACTCCCTGGCGGGCACCGTCCTGTCCGGCCTGCCGCCACGATGGAACAGCTCATCACGTGCCGGGCCAAGGGCTCGGCGGCGGCGGGCTGCTCTCCATCACCGGCGCAGGCCGTTAGGTCGCCGCCCGCCTCGTCGAGGCCCGTGAACGCACCCTGTCCCGATGCGGCCAAGGCCTCGCCCCCGGCCGGCACCCCGAACCGTCGTCCCTCTTCACCGCCCTGAGCGCGACCATCCTCGGCGAAAAGGACCACCCGCCCACCCCCGGCCCCACCCCGACCGGTTATCCAC
>JBIQJI010000002.1:0-216262 GCA_044507605.1 Actinomycetales bacterium
CCAGCTCAGGGCCCATATCCGGACCTCCATGTCACTGAATTACGCGGAACGCGGGCTCGTCGCGAGTTGGGGTTGCCTCAACCTCCGCCGGGAGGCGCTCGCGTCCGATCCCCCGCGTGATACTCCGGCTGATACCACCGCCCTCGTCCCCGGATGTTCCCGGATGCCTCCGGGAACATCAGAAACCGGCGTACCAGCAGCTCAAGATGGGTGCGGATGCCCGCCCATGTACCCCAGTGCCCCCATGATCCTGGGAGTTCAAGTCCCCCCTCGGACACGAACCTTTTGCACATGTGGGTACCTGGATTCACTTGGGCCTCCACGATCTGTTGTTGGGGTCGATAGGTCAACCGCAGGCCGATCTCTGAGTAAATGTCGGCCTTGTCGGCTTTGTCCGCCTGCTTCAGGACCGTCATAAGATCGCCAATGGCGGTGACGATGGCTTCGATCTCCTCTCTGCTCATGCGGCGGCGCCCGCTCACCTGCCGTAGCTGTGCCTGGGCCGCCACCCGCTGGGCCTGTGTCTCCGCGATCCATTGAGTGACCAGCGCCGGCTCCGCCCCCGCTTCCAGGGCCGCCCGGTGCTGGGCGAGTTTTCGATCACATTCCGCGATCTTCAGTCGGGCCGCTGTCGCAGGGCCATCATCGGTGTCCTGGCCCTGCTCGGCGAGGGCGCGGACTGTCCGCTCCCGCCACGGCGGCTCGAACAACCGCGCCAGCCAAGCGTCCACGTGATCGACCACCTCGGCCTCGCGCAGGTAGACCACCTTGGGGTGGTCGACGTCGTTCGCCAGTGCGTACTCTGCCGGGTACCGGCAGCGGTAGTAGGCCTGGTCGTTGTTCCAGTTACCCTGCATACGGCGGTTGCAGTAGCCGCAGAACAGCACCCCTCGAAGCGCATACGGCCGACGAGTCGGATGGGGCTTGTGCTCGATCGGCCCGCGCCCGCGACCGGCGAGAATCGCCTGGGTCCGCTCGAAGTCGTCGGTGCTCACCAAGGGCTCATGCGTGATCTTCTCGGACCAGATCCACTGTTCTCGTGGGTTCCAGCGTTGCTTGGTCATGTGTCCGAGCGCGATGTCGTGCACATCGACGAGCACCTCGTCCTTACGCTGCTTGTTCCACACCTGGCGCCCCGTATAGCGTGGGTTGGTCAAGATCACCCGTACGGCGCTCTTGGACCATGCCCGAGTGTCGCGGTGACGGTTCCTGCCGGGGTCGTACGCTGAGGGAGACAAGATCCCATCACGGGTGAGCCCTTCGGCGATGGCATAGATCCCTTTTCCCGCGATGAACTCGGCGAAGATGCGCACGACGACGGGACCGGTATTCGGGTCGGGTTCGAGCCCGTGAAGGCGCTTGCCGTCGAACGCCTTCGTGGGATTGGGGTGTGGGCCGAGGTCTTTGAGGAGGTAACCGTATGGCGGACGGCCTCCGAGGAAGCGGCCCTCCATCTGTGCCAGCGCCGCCATGGAAGAACGCACCCGGATCTTGATGCGGTTGCGTTCGCCTTTGCTGATCCCGCCGAACATGGACATGATCAGCTCGTGGGCCTCGTTGGCCGGATCGATTGGGCCACCCACCTCGGGCACCCACAACGGTACGTCATAGTGTTCGAACAGCGGGAACGTCAGCCCGAACTGGTTGCCGTAGAACGCCCGTTGAGGCTCTCCTACCACCACGGCGTCGAACACCTGCCCCTTGTTGGCCAGTTCCTCCAGCAGGAGGCTCGCCTGAGGGCGACGCGCGGGCGGAATCGATCGCGACTTGTCGATGTCGAAGTACTCCGTGACGATCTGGCCGCCATGCGGTTCTATCAGCGCTCGTGCACGCGATACCTGCCAGGCCCGCGATGCTTCGGGGTCTTGACGGTCTTCTGTAGAACATCGCCCCCAGAATGCAAATCTAGTAATTTTTCCTCCCGATGTCACGAGTTTGCGAATAGCCCAATGAGTCGGATTGGTGCTCATAGGCCTTGAAAAGAATTCGAAGGAGGGCACTGGCAGCCCTGGGGGTAAGGAGCGGAGGCTGAGCAGGCATAACGACATCAAGGCCGGGCTCAGTGCGGCCCTGTTCTTCGTCCTTATCATAGCCCTCTTGGGCCGAGACGACGGGCCG
Source organism: Actinomycetales bacterium (assembly GCA_044507605.1). Classification (GTDB taxonomy): domain Bacteria; phylum Actinomycetota; class Actinomycetes; order Streptosporangiales; family Streptosporangiaceae; genus Thermopolyspora. The sequence goes on from JBIQJI010000002.1 coordinate 2,119, forward strand.
TGAGCAGGCATCTTGAACCGGGTCAAGCTGGCTTACACCGACACCGGCGGGGTTTGCCGCATGCTCAACCCTATCCATGATTGAGCGAGATGTGGGGATATTTCCAATGGTATTGGCGCTTGGCAACGCCACTCTTTCCGTTACCGCTGGCTTCCCCTCACATGCTTCAGTCCTTTGTACGCAGCCGGTACCTTCTGACGCTGTACCGCGTGGACCGGCAATCGTCGACGGGCACGGGGGCAATGGTCTCGGCAGTTCCGTGCCGCTGGGCGGCACCGAGCAGGTCACGGCGTGGCACCTCCGTCGGCCGGGTTGCCGGAGCGGCAAGACCAAGGGGAGCCGCCGTCACGGTCGGCTCCGTCGGGCCGAGTACCCAAGTCGGCTTCGGCGAGGGGCCGGCGGGAGGGGTGCAGATAGTACATGGCACGCGGATCATCCCCAGGCGCATGAGCGCAGGGATCTCCATGCCGGATCGCTTGATCAAAGGCGACAGCCTCCGCCCAGGCGTCGGGCTCCGCGTCTGGGATGTAGCGCCATTGGGCATTGCCGTGAAACGGGCAGCCGACGCAGGAGGACTTCGGGGTGTCGCCGAGTCCTCGGTAGGTCAGGTAGGCGGTGCAGTCGGCGCGTGTCCATCCGATGGTCAGCAGCGGGAACACGTTGCGCAGGTAGGCGACGTCGGCGTCCTTGGCACGGTGGAACTCATCGACGCTGATGCCGATTGCCTGTTCGGCGTACACCTCCTTGGGGACGCGCTGCGGGTGCGGGTAGCCGAGAAGGCTGCGTACGGCCTTCTTGATGGGCTTGATCTCGTGTTCGCCGGTGCATTGCCGCCGTACCATCCCGCGTTCGCCGTTCGGGCCGAGGACGAATAGGGGCATGGACACGAACCTGTGTGTCGGATCGAGTGCGTCACGCCGGATGTCGCCCGCCGAGACGCGCAGGATCGGGATGGCGGCCTTGGCGGCGATCGCTTCCAGGCGGTCCGGGTGCTGGACAACTGCGCGTGGCTCCCATCCGGTGTCGGCGAAGATCGCCGCGTCGAAGCGCGGTGTCACTCGATCGATGGCGAGCAGCAGGACCGTGGTCGGCTGCACGCCTGCGCCGAGCGACAGCACGCGTAGCGAGGGCGCCGCCAGATGGTGGCGGCTGGGTGGTGAGTTTTCCATTGTGATTGTCGGGACACGTCTTCTCCGGATGTCGGCCCCGAGCCGGTGAAGTGCTCGATGGCCTGTGATCAGGCAAGCATCAGCCTCAGAGTTCGCTCAGAGTCAGGCCGACGCGGCCCTTAGGAGATCTTTGTGCTGCCGTGGCCGGCCGTCTTCGCTTCAACTAAAGGCCGGGTGGGGGCCGGATCGGTGAGGCCGCCGGTGCTCGGCGGCCTCACCGCTTGGTCCTACTTGTGGCGCTTGCGCTTGCACGCGGGGTAGGCGGACTTGGGCGGGCAATCCTTCCAGACTTGCTCGGGCACGCTGATCCTGGTCATGCGTCTTCCTGAGCGGATCACCAGTGCGTGCTTCTTCGTGCAGAAGAAGACGCAGTTGCTTGAGCGGTCGCGCCGGGCGACGACGCCTGTGACGTCCTCGCCTCCCTCGCAAGCGGTGACGAGCCCCAGCGCCGCGAGCGTGGCGGTGGTGGCCAGGAGCCGGAGCGTGCGGCCGGCGGCGGGCATGATGGGCATGGGTCCCTCCTGGATCGGTCAGGGTGGTGATCAAGGGCGGGGCCGGTGTGTCAGCACCGGGCCCGCCCGTCTTGTGCCGGTCCTGGACGAGCCGGGCTCAGCCAGGGCCATCAGCCGATCCCTCCGCAGCCCGTATGCGGCTGACGGAGGCATCGGGGTCGAATGCCGAGGCGGGCGATGACGCCTCGCTTCAGCGGTTCGGCCTGGCATCTCGTCAAGAACGAGGTGCCAGGCCGAAGATCGGAACAAGATGAATGCCGGCCTCCCCGGCAGGGCGTGACCCGCGCCCGGTGGTCATCGGGTCGGGTCTCGCCCTGGGAGGAGGCGGCCGTCGCGCTACCGGATGGTGGGGCCCTCCGGTAGGAGGCGGGTGCGGCTCAGATCGCAGTAGTCGGCGTTCAGGTCGATACCGATGAACCGGCGGCCAAGGTGCCGGGCGGCGATGCCGGTGGTGCCGCTGCCGGTGAACGGGTCCAGGACAGTGCCGCCGGGGCGGCAACCGGCGGCGATCGCCCGTAGCGGGATGTCGATCGGGAACGCGGCCAGGTGGGCTGCGCGTAGCGGCCGGGTGGAGATCTGCCATACGTCACCGGGATTCTTGCCGCCCGGAGCGGCGGTGGTGCGCGCGTGTGCGGCCGGGGGCGTTGCCGCCCCGTGCCGCCCCGTGCCGCCGCTTGCCGGGCGCGTTGCCGCCGGTGCCGTCGCGGGTGCCGGGTGGCGGCCAGGGTGTGGTGATGCTGTTGGGTTTGGTGCCTCCGGCGCGGGCACGGCGGGCGAGCGGGCGGTCTCCGGTGTAGGTCTCGCGGATCGGGTCAAGATCGAACCAGTAGCTCCTTTGCTTGACGAGAAGGAAGATCAGCTCGTAGCGGTTGGTGAGCCGGTCGCGGACGGGTTGGGGCATGGCGTTGGGCTTGTGCCACACGATCGCGTTGCGCAGAATCCAGCCGTCGTCTTGGAGGGCGAACGCGACCCGCCAGGGCATGCCGAGCAGGTTCTTGGGCGGCACCGCCAGCCGCGCTCGGGGCCGGACGGCGGGTTGGCGTTTGTTGTAGGTGGCGCCGCGGGCCCAGCCGTCGGAGTTGGCCGCGTACACGTCGCCGAGGTTGAGCCAGCAGGTGCCATCGTCGGCCAGCACGCGGCGGGCATGGGCGAAGGTGGAGCGCAGGGTTTCGACGTAGTGCGCGGGCGTGGGCTCGTGGCCGTACTCGCCGTCGCAGTAGTGCCGCAGCCCTCAGTACGGGGGACTGGTCACGATGCAGTCGGCCGAGCCGGCGGGCAGAGCGGCGAGCACTTGGCGGGCGTCTGCGTGGTAGAGGACCGCATGCTCGTCGCTCCAGTACGGGCGTGGGGTCGTGGTGGTCATCGGCGACCCCCGCTGGTCGGCGCTTCCCACAGGACGCGGGCGACATGGTCGTCGCCCTTGTCTTCGTGGGGGCGGCTGGGGGTGTCCCAGCCGGAGCGGGCAGGGCGGTCGGCGACGCGGCGCCATCCGGCTGCGCGAAGGCTGGTGCCGGGTTCGTCGCCGCGGGTGTAGGTGATCAGCCGCCCAGAGGCCTTAGCCTCGTGCACCGATGTCTCCGGGGGAACATCGTCCACGTCGTCGTGAGCGCGGAGCCTATGCTGGCGATTCGTCGATCTGCGACGTGGCTGGCCGAGCGCCGGCGGACCGGGGCGGTCGAGTACGCCGCTCGTGCCTGTAGCGCACGAGCGGCGAGGTGGCTCAGCCGGTCAAGGTCACTGCTTCGTAGGTGGGTGGAGCAGCGGGGCGGGCTGGGGCCTGGCCGTCACGACCTAGATGCGCGCCGTCGCCCGACCCCTGGGCGGGCAGGACGCGCGGTGTCGTGACGGCCAGGCCCCGGCTCGCGGCTGGACGACGCACCGGGGGCAGAGTCAGGCGGACGGCCGGGCCGCGGCGGCCATGATCTGCGGGTCGTCGACCAGGCCGGAGTCGGCGGGCGGCCCGGCGATGATGTCGGCGTCGCCGACGGCGACCAGCAGCATCCGTCCGGGGTGGACGTGACGCTGCCAGGCCTGGTCGAGGTCGAAGGGCCCGGCGTCGCGGAGGGCGTTCAGGCGGCGATCGATCAGGTCCAGCGAGAGGGGAGCGGATGGACGCTGGGATCGAACACGACGATGACTTTCTGCTGACGCAGAAACTCGATGCTGCGTGTGAACGCCGGGTGGCGGGCGAGGGCCTGGTTGGGTGTCGGTACGGCGATGATGGGCTGGCCGGCGCACAGGCCCTCGTTGAGCAGGCCCAGGGCGAGGGTGTCGCTGATCCCGTTGGCCCACTTGTTGATCGTGTTGAACGTGGCGGGCGCGACGACGAATGCGTTTGGTGGGAAGGGCAGAACATCCGGATCGTCCGGCTGCTTGTAGTCGCAGCGGACGGGATGACCGGTGAGGGTTGCCAGCCGGGGGGCGTCGAGAAACTTCATTCCGGAGGGGGCCGCCACCACGCACACGTCCCAGCCGATGTGTTGCGCCCACTCGGCGAACTCCGGTAGATCGCGGGCGGGTCGGCCGCCGCATGCGATCACGTAAAGGACGCCACCTGCTGTCATGGTGCAGCCTCGAGCAATGCTTGAGACCTGTGGATCGGCCGGGAAGGGGTGTACCTAATGAGATCTGGGAGCCCGCCGTACGGCAGACTCCGCGCAGAGCGGCCGTCGGCAGGTGAGCACTCGGTGTACCTGGGCGTGGAGCCCTTCGGGAAGATCGTGCCCCTGTCGGTTGGTCGGGAGAGTTGATCGCTGCTGGGATGTCGCGCCCGCCTCACGCGTGAGCACTAGATTGCTAACGTGCTGGGGGCCATGCCGAAGTCCGCGCAGCCGGGGGCGAAGAAGGCGTTGGCGGAGATCTGGAACGCCGAGGACAAGGACCACGCCCTGGCGGCGGTGAAGGCGTTCCAGTCCGCTTATGGGGCCTAGTACGGCAAGGCCGTGGGCAAGGTTGTCGACGATGTCGATGAGTTGCTGGCGTTCTACGACTTTCCGGCCGAGCATTGGGTGCATCTGCGCACGACCAACCCGATCGAGTCGACGTTCGCGACCGTGCGGCATCGCACCAAGGTCACCAAGGGCCCCGGATCGCGGGCGGCTGGGCTGGCCATGGCGTTCAAACTGATCGAGTCGGCTCAGGGCCGCTGGCGCGCGGTCAACGCACCCCACCTCGTCGCCCTGGTCCGCGCCGGAGCGACCTTCATCAACGGCAAGCTCCTCGAACGCCCCGACGACCAGCCCTCACACGCAGCCGCTTAGAAACTCGTAATCCACAGGTCTTGACGATTGCTCCAACAGTGTGAACCACCCGAACGACCGTCCATCCGAGCCCGCCAAGCTGATCTTTGACGCCCTCGTCCATGGGGCTCATCACACCGAAACCCTTCGGCATCAAAGTCAGCGCGGGCGATCAATTGGGTTTTGGTTGGTGTCGCTCCTCGGCCAACACTTGGGTACATGCTGGGCATCGCCTTGGCCTTCGCCAGCCGCTCGGCTGGGTCGTAGGTCAGGTGGATGCTCATCTGTGTGTACAGGGCATTCGTGTCGGCGGGGTCGGCCGAGTTCAGCGGTCATGTTCCCGAGCCGTTCGATCATCTCGTTGATTGTCAGGCGTCGCCTGGTTTCATCTCAACTTCGTCGTCTGGCCCCGGGTGACGTCGTTGACATCGAGCAGTTCTTCCTGCTTGTGCTGCCTGTTCCAGACCCGCCGACCGGTGTTGCGGGGGTTGGGCTGGATCGCCCGGACCGCCGACCCTGCCCCCGCCATTCCGCTGCGAGCCCGATTTCGGGCCACGTCATCGGTCGAGGGGCAGGGGATGCCGTCCCGGGTCAGACCTTCGGCGATCGGTTGCAGGCCCTTGCCCCGCCTGTGCCGGTCGCCGCCGACGAATTCGTGGGAGATCCGCACGACGACCGGTGCGGTCACCGGATCTGGTGATCAGGAAATCGGCGTCCTGTTGACTGAGAGACAGTAGCGGCTTGTTTCATACGGAAACGTGCTTGGCCTGTCTGTTCTGTGAGGGACCTCCCTTCGCGGGGAGCCGTACCGCTGAGCGGGGGGTGTGATTCGCCGTTCGGTGGTGTGGCGGTGCGTGCCGCCGGGCCGGCCCGTCGCCTGTCGATGTTCGAACGTCGTCCGCCGGTCATGGCCGCCGGGCGGAGAACGTAAAACCTCGGCAAACGTCGGCGGGGCGAGATTTTGTCGGCGGCGCAGATTCACGAACCATTCAGCCGCCCATATCTCACGGTATTCGTCTGAGGTCGGGAGTCTGAGATGCATGGTGGGCCGAATACCGGCGATTCCGCGTGGGTACTCGTCAGCTTCGCCATGGTGCTGCTCATGACGCCGGGCCTCGCCCTCTTCTACGGCGGGATGGTCCGGGCGCAGAATCTGGTCAGCGTCCTGTACATGAGCTTCGTCTCGATCGCCGTGGTGTCCGTCGTCTGGTTCCTCTACGGGTACGGCCTGGCGTTCGGCAAGGACGTCGGAGGGCTCGGCCTGATCGGCTGGGGCGACTGGGAGTTCTTCAAGACCACGCCGAGGGTTCTGCTGGGCCGCATTCCGCTCTACGTCTACTCGCTCTTCCAACTCGTCTTCGCGATCATCACGCTGGCGCTGGTCAGCGGCTCGGTCGCGAACCGGGTCAGGCTCGGCCCATGGATGATCTTCGGAGCGATCTGGGTGACGCTGACCTACCTGCCGATCGCCCACTGGGTGTTCTTCGACGGCGGCTGGATCAACCGGTGGGGGGTGCTGGACTTCGCCGGCGGCCTGGTCGTCGAGCTCAATTCGGGGGTCGCGGGCCTGGCGCTGGCGCTGGTGCTCGGGCCGAGCCTGCGTTTCCGCAGGGAGGGCCCTCCGCTGCCCAAGAACATCCCGCTGGTCATGGCGGGCATGGGGCTGCTGTGGTTCGGATGGTTCGGGTTCAACGGCGGTTCGGCGCTGACGGACGGCGCGCTGGCGGCGAACGCGGTGGTCAACACGATCATGTGCGGCTGTGTCGCGATGCTCGTCTGGATGATTCTCGAACGGGTGCGGTTCAGGCAGTTCTCCCGGCTGGGCGGCACGACCGGCGCGCTCGTCGGCCTGGTGGCGATCACCCCCGCCTGCGGATACGTCAACCTGTTCGGCGCGACCGTCATCGGCATCGTCGTCGCCGTCGTCTGCACCTACGCCGTGGAGGTCAAGACGACCGTCGGCTACGACGACACCCTGGACGTCGTCGGCATCCACGGGGTCGGCGGCATCGTCGGCGTGACGCTGCTCGGGCTCTTCGCCACCGGCGAGTACGGCAAGCCCACCGCCGGCCTGTTCTTCGGCGGCTCGATCTCCCTGCTGGGCAAGCAGGTCGTCGCCATCCTCGCGGTGGCCTGCTACAGCTTCGTGCTCACCTACCTCATCGGCAAGGTCGTCGACGCCCTGTTCGCCTTCCGGCCGGGGCGCCGCGAGGAGGCCTTGGGCCTCGACACCGAACTGCGCATGGGATGAGCCCTTCCGGTGCGAGGCCAGGACCTCATATCGCGCGGAACAGGGCGTACAGCAGCGTGAAGACGATGAGACCGAACATCACGGAGACGAGCACGTTCGTGATGGCCTTGGCGTACTTGCCGTCCTGGAACAGGTGGACGGTTTCCAGCTCGAACGTGCTGAACGTCGTCAGCGCGCCGCAGAAGCCCGTTCCGAGCAGCGCCTCCAGGGCGCTACCCACGCCGGCGCCGTGCAACGCGCCCAGGAAGCCCGCGCCCAGGAGGTTGACCGTCAGCGTCCCCCAGGGAAACGCCTTGCCGAAACGCCGCTTGACCGTCAGGTCGAGGAAGTAGCGCAGCATGGCGCCGGACGCCCCTCCGACGAGCACCGACACGATGACGACGATCACGACGCCGTACCGCCTTCGGCCCCGTGGCCGCGGCTCGGCACCAGCCCGCCCAGCCAGAGCCCCAGCGCGATCGCAAGCCATCCGCCCACCACGCTGACCGCCGCGTAGGTGGCGCCCAGGTCCCAGGCGCCGCCCCGGCCGAGGGCGTGAATTCCGTCGATGAGATGGGAGAACGTGGTGAATCCGCCGAGATAGCCGGTCACCAGCAGCGGCCGGGTGAAAGCGCGCGGCCGGCTTCTGAGCAGGTATGTTGTCAGCACGCCCATGAGCAGGCAGCCGAGCAGGTTCACCAGGAGGGTCCCCCAGGGAAAGCCTCCCTGCGCGCCGGGCATCGCCTCGGTGATCAGGTAACGCAGCAGGGCCCCGGCGGCTCCTCCGACGGCGATGTCGAGGAACACCCCCGGCCGCAGCCCCGGATGGCGGGGCGGCCCCTTCTTGCCCCGGTCCAGGACGGCGGCTTCGGCTCTCTCGCGGTGAAGCAGGCGCCCCTCGGCCCTTCTCGAACCCTCCATGACCTCGTCCTCCAGGTCGTGTCCCAGGTCTCGTCATCGGCTGCACCGGACGACCGGCGTCATCGCTTGCGCCGGTCGGGCGCGGGCACCCCGAGGAGCAGCCTGCGGACGGCGTCCCAGACCTCTGCGGAGGCGGCCCCGACCTCGGGTGAGCTCTCCCCGAGGACGCGGGCCCAGGCGCCCCGTTCTCCCGGCAGGACGCCGGCCCCGGCCCGCAACCCCGTGCGGGCGAGGGTCTCGTGCATCGTGTCGGCCACCGTCTGCGCGGGTTTCGCACCGGTGATGACGTACAGGGACGCCATGACCCCGAATCCGGCCATCACGGCGGGGCCCGTCGCGGCCCGTTCGCCGGGCACCAGGCGGAGCGGGTCGGCGAACAGCAGCCGTCCCTCGGCGTCGTGCACCTCGACGTCGCCGCAGTACGCCGTGTACGCGTGCCGTTCGCCCCGGGCGAGCCGACCGGCCAGCAGCGTCTCCCCCAGCACGACGGTCGCGTCCGGGGCGACGGTGACGCCGACCTGCTGGTAGTACCGCGTGCCCCCGTAGGGGATCGTCGCGTCCGGCAGGTATTCCAGGTAGCCGCCGGACGCGACGGTGAGGTTGACGAGTTGCGTGGCGTAGTCCTGATCCATCCGGTAGAGCCGGGTGGCGCCCTGGGTCATCAGATGCACGGACGCGCCCGGCCCGCAGGAGACGTCGGTGCGGTAGCGATCGCCCTGGACGACTCCGCCCGCGGACGACATGAGCATCACGTACGGCATGTCCGGGGCCCCGGGGTCGTAGTACAGCGGACGGGTGATGTGCGACGGAGCCTTCTGGTAGTGGGCCGTCAGCTCGGTGCGGCCCCCGATCGACTCGAACGCCAGGTCGAGGATGCCGACCTTGCCCGGGCTGCCGACCGGCAGCATGTCCAGGTCGCAGGCATGCCGCCGCACCGGCTCGGGCACCCACCGGGGAAGGTACCGCTCGGGCGAGAGCCGGTCGATCGCCTTCGGGGCGGTTCCCGCCCCTACGTCGGCGAGGTGCACGCCGTCTCCGCCCGTGCCCGGATGAAGTCGGCGACCTCGGCGATCCCGGTGCCGGCGAGGCAGTCGGTCAGCACGACGGGACCCCCGCCCCGGACCGCCCGCGCGTCCCGCTCCATGACCCCCAGGTCGGTGCGCACGTACCGGGCGATGTCGATCTTGTTGATGACGAGCAGATCGGAACCCGTGGTGCCCGGGCCGCGTTTGCGCGGCATCTTCTCCCCCTCGGCGGTGTCCAGGACGAAGATGTACACGTCGGCCAGCACCGGGCTGAAGGTGAGCGTCAGGTTGTCGCCGCCGCTCTCGAACAGCAGCAGGTCCAGGTCGGGAAAGCGCTCGACCAGGTCGGCCGCCGCCGCGAGGTTCATGGTCGGGTCGTCCCGGACCGCGGTGTGCGGGCAGGCGCCCGTCTCGACCCCCACGACCCGCTCGGGGTCGAGCGTCCCGGCCAGCGTGCGGCGGATGTGCTCGGCGTCCTCCTGGGTGTAGATGTCGTTGGTGATCACCCCGCACCGGCGCCCCCGGGCCTGCAGCCGGGGGACCAGCGCCTCGATCAGCGCCGTCTTGCCGGACCCCACCGGACCGCCGACCCCTACTTTGAAGATTTTCTCCAGCTCCATGTCCCACCTCGTCTCACAGCACACGGCACTCCCTGGCGGACGGCTCAGGTGACGAACAGCCGGGCCTCGGCCCGCTCGTGCGCGGCCGAGACGATGTCGGCGACGGGCACCGAACCGTGCAGATCCCTCGGGTCCTCGACGGCGAGCGCCGTCCGCGCGACCTCCTCAAGGTCCGGGCGGACCTCGCGCAGCAGCCGCTGCGCCCGGCGGAAGTCGGTGCGGCCCAGCCGCACGGCCGCCGCCGCCCAGCTCGCGGCGAAGGCGTACAGGTCGCCGGCGACCGCGTGTTCCACGGGCACCCCGAGTCCCGCGTGCAGCACGCCGACCGCCACCGCGTGATTGCCCGGCGTGGTCTTCGCCGCGACCAGCTCGGCCAGCCGGGCGGCCTCCGGCACCGCGAACGCGAAGGCCGCCGTGTCGAGGACCTGCCGGCCGGTCCGCGTCGACCCGCGGCGCTGCTCGCGGTTGAGCTTGATCGCGTGCAGCCGCCGGTCGACCTGGATCAGGCGGTCCCAATCCCCCGTGCCGACCGCGCGGTACGCCAGCACCAGGGCCGCCGCGTCCGCCGGGCCCACCGCGTTGTGCAGCAGGTCGGTCAGCAGTTCGCGCAGGTCGCCGGCGATCCCCAGCTGGACATACCCCTCCAGCCCGTGGGACAACGTGTACATCCCGCTCGGGAAGCCGGAGTCGGTGAGCTGGAACTGGGCCAGCAGCGGGGCCAGGCCGACGGCGCCGGGAGTCGCGCTCATCACATGAAGTACAGCCGGTTCAGCGGCAGCTGCGCGGCCGGTTCGATGTGAGCCGGCTCCCCGTCGACGGTCACCCGGTAGGTCTCCGGATCGACCTTGATATCGGCGATCGTGGAGTTCCGGAGCATGTGGCGCTTGTCGACGGTACGGCACTGCCGTACCGGCCGGATCAGCCGGTTGAGGCCGAGCCGTTCGGGCACGCCCGCCTCGATCCCGGCGCCGGACAGGAAGGTCACGCAGGTGCTCGACAGCGCCTTGCCGCAGGTGGCGTACATGGGCCGGTAGTAGACCGGCTGCGGCGTCGGCAGGGACGCGTTGGGGTCGCCCATCTGCGCCCAGCTGATCAGGCCGCCCTTGATGACCATGGACGGTTTGGCGCCGAAGGAGTGGATCGGCCACAGCACGATGTCGGCGAGCTTGCCGTCCTCGAGCGAGCCGATCGTGTCCGCCATGCCGGAGACGCGCGCCGGGTTGATGGTCACCTTGGCCAGGTAGCGCAGCACCCGGAAGTTGTCGTTGCGGGAGGAGTCCTCCGGCAGCGGCCCCCGCTTGTCCTTGTTGTGGTGGGCGACCTGGAAGGTGCGGGTGAACGACTCGCCGATCCGCCCCATCGCCTGCGAGTCCGACCCGATGATGCTGATGATGCCCAGGTCGTGCAGCACGGTTTCGGCCGAGATGGTCTCGCTGCGGACCCGGCTCTCGGCGAACGCCACGTCCTCCGGCACGTCGTAGCTGAGGTGGTGGCAGACCATCGTCATGTCGAGCAGCTCGTCGACCGAGTTCGCGGTGTAGGGCAGCGTCGGGTTCGTCGAAGCCGGGAGCACGTTGGGCTCGCTGGTCACCCGCAGGACGTCGGGGGCGTGCCCGCCGCCGGCGCCCTCGGAGTGGTACGTGTGGATGGCACGGCCGTTGATCGCGTTGATGGTGTCCTCGACGAAGCCCGCCTCGTTCAGCGTGTCGGTGTGGATGTTGATCTGGATGTCGAACGCGTCGGCGACCGACAGCGCGCAGTCGATGACGGCCGGTGTGGTGCCCCAGTCCTCGTGCACCTTCAGACCGGCGGCGCCGGCCTGGATCTGCTCCTCCAGCACCCCCGGCAGGCTGCTGTTGCCCTTGCCGTACACCGCGACGTTGATCGGGATGTCCTCGTAGGCCTGCAGGATGCGGGAGATGTTCCACTGGCCGGGCGTGGTCGTGCAGCCGCGGCTGCCGTCCGCGGGGCCGGTGCCGCCGCCGACCAGGGTGGTGATCCCGTTGCTCAGCGCGTGCAGGGCCTGCTGCGGGGTGATGAAGTGGATGTGCGTGTCGATCGCTCCGGGCGTGGCGATGAGATGCTCGCCGGAGACCACCTCGGTGTTCGCGCTGATGATCAGACGCCGGTCGACCCCGTTCTGCGTGTGCGGGTTGCCCGACTTGCCGATCCCGGCGATCCTGCCGTCCTTGATGCCGATGTCGCCCTTGACGATGCCCAGCACCGGGTCGATGATCACCGCGTTGGTGATCACCATGTCCAGGGCGACCGAGCGGCCGGACGCCGGATCGGCCGACATGCCGTCGCGGGCGGTCTTGCCGCCGCCGTACTGGGCCTCGTCCCCGTAATGCCCCTCGGTGTAGTCCTTCTCCACCTCGGCGACGAGGTTGGTGTCCCCGAGGCGGAGCCTGTCGCCGACGGTCGGGCCGTACATCGACGCGTACTGTTGCCGGCTCATCGTGGCCATGGCGGCTCAGCCCTTCTTTCCGGAAGCCGGGGACTTCGATGTCTTCGACGGCTTCTCCCCGTCGCCGTCCGGTGCGTCGAGGTAGCCGCGCTCGCGCATTCGCTTCAGCGCCTCGCGGTGCGCCGCCTCGGAACGCACGCTGCCGTTGAGCAGGCCGCCGAACCCCACAAGCCGCAGCCCGCCGCCGTATTCGACGAGCGTCACCTCCTTGGTGTCGCCGGGCTCGAAACGGACGGCCGTCCCGGAGGGTATGTCGAGTCGCTTGCCGAATGCCTTGTCACGGTCGAACTTCAGTGCGCGGTTCGTCTCGAAAAAGTGGAAATGGGAACCGACCTGGACCGCGCGGTCACCCGTGTTGTGCACCCTGATGGTCACTCTGGGCTGGCCGGCGTTCAACTCGATCTGCCCCTCGCCGTACAGGTAAACGTCATCCGGCATGGGCCGTGGCCTCCTTCGTCACCGGCGGGGCGGAACCCCGGCGGTGTTCGGTGTGGTCGTGATCGTCATCGCCGTGGGTGTGGGTGTGGGTGTGCGGGTGGGCGGGGTGGGCGTGCTGCGTGGGCGCCAGCCCGTCATCGCCGTACCGGCTCCACCGGTGTTCCGCGTCGGTCACCCGTTCGCGGACCAGCGCGGCGAGCGCGGCCGGGCCGAGCAGCGGCCCCGTGGCCGCAGCGCCGGCCCGCGACGGCGCTGGAATGAACGAGGCGGGCACCAGGACGACGCCGTCGGCACCCAGTCGCAGGCAACGCTCCACACCTTCGTCCACGTCCGGATCGCCGCCCGTCAGCGCGACCTCCACCCAGCGCACCGCCGTGTGCTGCCGCACCAGCCGCGCCACCTTGAACAACTCCGCGTCCGGCTCGGGTCCGGCGGCCGGCGCCACCAGCAGCACCGCCCGCCCGGGCGCCTCCCCGCACAGCGCCCCGGTCACCGCACCCCTGATCCAGCCGACCAGATGGCCCATCGTTCCCAGCGGCCCGGCCAGCAGCAGGTCCCCCCGAGCGCGGTCGCGTGCCGCCCACCGCAGGGTCTGCGCGGCGAAGGCCGCCAACTCCGGATCGCGGCCGAGCGTCATCGGCACCACCACGGTCCGGCCACGTCCGCGCAGCGCGGCCTGCAGGCCACGGCCCGGGGCGCACGCCTCGGGGCCGCCGGGCCCGATCAGGCCGGGCAGACACCGCCCGTTCCCGCTCTCATGCCCGCCGACCAGCAGGACGCCGGGCCGGCGGGACGTCATTTCCCACCCACGGGGTCGTGGCAGGAGACCAGCTTGGTGCCGTCGTCGAAGACCGCCTCGACCTGTATGAGCTTCAGCATGCCGCGTACGCCGGGCAGCACGTCGTCGGGGCCCACCACCTGTTTGCCCAGTTCCATGCACTCGGCGACGGTCTTGCCGTCGCGGGCCGCCTCCACGATCGCCGAGCTGATCAGCGCCACCGCCTCGCCGTAGTTCAGCTTCAGGCCCCGCTCCCGGCGCTGCCGCGCCATCTGCGCGGCGGTGAAGATGATGAGCTTGTCCATCTCGCGTGGTGTGAGATTCATCAATGATCCTTCCTGAGCCTGTCGTCGCGAGCGGTCACCCGGCGCGCTCGATCCTGGTGAGCATCGGCACGGCCGCGAGGAACACCCAGGACACGAGCACGAACGGCCAGGTGAGGGTGTGTCCTCCGACCACGCTGAAGAGGTCGCCGATGCCGGCCGTCAGGCCCGCCGCCGACACCGCTCCGATCACTGCGTAGACGGTGCTCACCGGGGACACCGCGACGAAGGTGCCGAACAGCGCGAGTCCGGTCAGCACGGAGTTGTAGCCGTACAGGCCGGCCCCGAGGTCCGCGGCCTGCGCGCCCAGCGCCCAGCCGGTGAGCAGTCCGATCACGCTCGACAGGACCGCCACCACGCCGGTCACCCAGCCGGCGACCAGCAGCCCGACCAGGAAGATCACGCCGACGTACCACTTGTTCTGGAAGAACACCTGGCCGATGCCGTTGAACATGCCGCGCCAGAACTGGCCCCAGCTCATCGCGGTGCCGGGAGCCGTGGCGGAAGGCGGGGCCGTAGGCGCGTGCGACGCCCAGATCCGGGCGAAGGACGGCCCCCCGATCACCATCACCGACGTGACGACGCAGAAGGGCGCGGTGAAGGTGGGCAGGCGGTACGGGGTCAGCAGCACGTTCATCGCCGAGGTGAGCACGCTTCCGGCGATCGCGCCGAGGATGACCAGGGCGACCGTCATCCAGCGGACGTCCAGATAGAGCACCAGGCTGACGCCGATCAGCGCGCCGCAGAAGCCCTCCAGACCCGGGAGGATCCGGTCCTTCCAGGAGACGCCGAACAGGTGCGCGGTGAGGGTGGCGACCACCGTGCCGAGCGACGCGAAGACGCCGAACCGCCAGCCCCCTGCGAACAGCGCGATGAGGAAGATCAGGCCGGTCCAGGGGTTCGCCTGGAACTCGACCTGGGCGATCCCCTTGGGGAGGGTGAGCAGGTAGTCGATGCCGTGTCGCTCCCGAGAATCCGGGGCCCGTTCGGGGGAGCCGGACGGTGCGGGTGCCGGTGGCAAAAGAAGTCACCCCCTTCGATCGTGTACGGCGGGCACGACCTTCCAGCCGCCCTCGGTTGAACGGGAAGGCTCAATCCCTGCCAGTCTTCAACGGCCACCGGACAAACAAAACAAAGAGGGCCTACGGTATGGCCAAATGTCCCGTTTGGTGGATGGATTACTTAACGACCTGAGCGCCAATCATACTCGATAGGCTCCACGATTCCGGCGAAGCCAAATAGGGGATATCACCCAGGCGAGGAAAAATATTTTCCAAGAAACAAGCAGGAATATCGAGGTCGGGTGTATCAGGGGCGCCCGGTCCCGGCCACCGCTCCCGGCCTCCTCGCCGTACGGGCCTGCCGACATGTCCGCCCCCTCCCCGTGGGAACAGGCGTTCTCCAAGGCCCCCGTCGCCGGCAGGAGGCTCCAGCTACAGCACTGCGAGAGGGACAGACGGTACCTGACCAGGCACCTGCCCGAGCCCGTACCGCTGCCCACGCCGGCGCGTATATCGAGGCCAAGAGTCACCGACTCAGTGCACAATCAATTCGTCGTGCGACAGAGTCGGTGCCGTCTGACCGGCGGATGCGTGGGAGCCGCTGGAAGATGCGATGGCCGAATCACGTTCTCGCAGATCCGCCAAGGACCGCGCCCGCAAACGCGCCATTAGGGCGAAGGCGGCCGCGAACGACGTCCCCTATTCCGTCGCGGCGCCGGCTCGCCACTCCGGGAATCGAACCGGGCCATCCCCGCAAGCCATGGACGCACGGTGTACCCGCCGAGTTCCGACTCCCACCGCCATTGGCTCATCGAATGCCGGAAACGGCGGTCCTACAGCGACCCGTCCGGGACGCCCGGCTCGCGGCGGACGTCCCGGCCGGGCGGGCGCGGCACCTGGCGAAGGCCGTCGGCTGGGTGATCTTCGTGGCGGTGGGGGCGGCGTTGGCCGGTAGCTCCTTGCCCCCTGGGGAACGTGCAGGGCATGGGGACGGCGTTGCGGGAGATTCGGCGGCTTGCGGAGGGGACGCCGCCGTCGCGGAAGAGGTTCGTCGATCTGCTTCGGGCGGTGTCGATCGTCGCGGTGGTTCTCGGGCACTGGCTGGTGACGGTGGTCGGGTACGACGAGCATGGCGAGTTGGTCGGGCGGTCGGCGCTGCCGGATTTGCCGTGGGCGCATCCGCTCACCTGGGTGGCTCAGGTGATGCCCGTGTTCTTCTTCGTCGGCGGGTATGCCAATGCCGTCTCTCTGGCCGCGGAGCGGCGCCGTGGCGGGAACGCCGCGGAATGGCTGGTCAGGCGGAGTGGCCGGCTGGTGCCGCCGACCACGGCGCTGGTGCTGGTCATGGGGGGAGGGGCGGTGGTGTCCGGTCTGTTGGGCGTCGCCCCGGATCGGGCTCGGATGGTGGTCTGGCTCGCTTCGATCCCGTTGTGGTTCCTCGTGGCCTATTTGATCATGGTCGCGCTGACTCCGCTGATGTACGCCCTGCACCGCCGGTACGGGCTGGTGGTCCCGCTGGTGCTGGTGGGGCTCGTCGCCGCTGGTGACGTGGCCCGCCTTGTCGGCCATGACTTCTGGGGCGACGGCAATTTCCTGTTCGGCTGGCTGGCCGTTCACCAGATGGGGTTCGCCTGGCGGGACGGGCTGCTGCCGGCCCGCCCGCGCGTGGCCGTGCCGCTTCTGCTCGGTGGGGTCGGTTCGCTGCTTTTGCTCACTCTTGCGGGCCCTTACCCGGTCAGTTTGATCAATGTGCCGGGTGAGCGGTTGCACAACATGTCTCCGCCCAGCCTGGCTCTGCTTTCGGTGGCCACCGCCCAGATCGGGGCGGCGCTGCTGCTGCAGGGCCGGGCCGAGCGATGGTTGCGGCGTACCGGCCGATGGACGGTGGTGGTCGCCGTCAACTCGGTGATCATGACGATCTTCCTGTGGCATATTTCCGCCGCGATTCTGCTCGCCGCCGCCCTGCATGTGGGGGGTGTGCTCTCGACCGCGCCGGGCGGGTCGGCCGAGTGGCTGGCCTGGCGGGTTCCTTTGCTGGTCATGCTCGGTGTCGTTCTCACGCTGCTCGTCGTGGTTTTCGGGCCGATCGAGATGCGCGGTGGCCGCAAGCCGCGCCGGGGCCGGCTCGCCCCGCCGACCGGCCTGGCGGGCGTGGTGTCGTGTCCGGTCGTGCGGCTGTGGCTGGCCCTGGCGGGTTTCGCGGGTGTCGCCGGCGCTCTGCTCGTCAACAGCACGTGGCCGAGCACGGCTCCGACCGTGTCGGGGGTTCCGCCGGTCGCACTGATCACCTACCTTGTCTGCGCTGCGGCGCTGCGTCTCCTGCGCTCGACGTCTCCTTCGAATCCTTCGAGGCGGGCCGGATTCCGCCCCGTTTCCCCTTCGGAGTTGAGTAGGCGCTAGGTGCGGGGTGGCCGCCGAGGTCCGTCGGCCATGGCTCGCCGGCCGCGCGGCACCGGCGTGATCGCCACGCGCACGAGCGCCGATCTCGAGGTGGTGTCGCGGGGCGTCTGAACAGTCCGCGCGTCGGCCGCGCTCCCTGGCCGGTATGCGCCGCCTCATCGCCTCCTACCGGCACGCTCGTGAAGGGGACACGTGGGGTGAGGCGCCGGTGTCGCCGGTACGGGTTCAGGTCGTCGCGGTGGAGGGTCTGCCGGTCGGGGACGGTGGGTGGTCGGGCACGTCGGGGAGCCGGGTGGGGGCGGCGTTGTGCACCTGCTGGAAGATCATCGAGGTGCGGAAGCCTGCGATCTCCCGGCGCTTGCTGAGCCGGTCGAGCAGGAAGGCGTGCAGGTGGTCGAGGTCTTGGACGGCGACGTGGAGGAGGAAGTCGTCGCCGCCGCTCAGCACGAAGACGCTGAGGACCTCGGGCATGGCGCTCGCGAAGGCTTTGAAGGTGTTGATGACGGTGCGGTTGAGGGGCCGTACCTGGACCGAGACCATGGCCTGAACGCCGCGGTTGAGCGCGGCCGGGTTGATTTCGGCGTGGTATCCGAGGATGACGCCGCGGCGGGTGAGCGCCCTGACGCGTTCCAGGCAGGTCGAGGGTGCGATGCCGAGTCTGCGTGCCAGTTCGCGGTGGGACAGCCGCGCATCTGTCTGGAGAAGGCGGATGATCTCCGAATCACGTTCGTCCATGTGCCGGAGTCTGCCAGCGATTCCGATCGTTCGTTCGGTGAAACCTCCATAGGACGACCGGATGCACGATGCTTGCGGGGCGACACCGGTTCACTCGCATGGAGGTTCGAGAAACATGTCCGCCCTCGAACACGAACAGGTCCTGATCCGCACGGGAACGCGTTCGGGCCTGCCGGTCATCGTCGCCGTGCATTCGTCCAAGCTCGGCCAGGCGGTCGGTGGCTGCCGGATCTGGCGCTACGCCGACTGGCGGGACGGCCTCGCCGACGCGTTGCGCCTGTCGGCGGCCATGACCGCCAAATGCGCCGTGGCCGGGCTCGAGAACGGCGGCGGCAAAACGGTCGTCGTCCTGCCGCAGGACGCCGAGCCGGACGCGGCGACGCGACGCGCGGTGCTGGACGACGTGGCCGACGCCATCGAGTCCCTGGGCGGGGTGTACGCGACCGGTCCGGATGTGGGAACGACTCCAGCGGACATGGCGGTCATCGGGGAGCGTACCCGGCATGTCTTCTGCAGGCCGGTACCGCTGGGTGGCAGTGGCGATTCCTCGCCGGCCACGGCGCTCGGCACGCTGGCGGCGCTGCGGGCGGTGGGCCGGCGGCTCAACGGCACGGGCGCGCTGGCCGGCGTACGCCTGTCGCTGGTGGGGCTGGGCAGTGTCGGGATGCGGCTGGCGCGCCTGCTCGCCGACGAGGGGGCCGACCTTCTGGTCGGCGACATCGACCCCGCGAAGCGGGCGGAAAGCGAGGAACTCGGCGCCACCTGGGTTTCGCCCGACCAGGCCCTCACCGCGGACGTCGACGTCCTCGTGCCGGCCGCGCTCGGGGGCGTCCTCACCGAGGAGGTCGTGCCGCGGCTGCGCTGCGCCGCCATCGCGGGGCCGGCCAACAACCAGCTGTCCACCGATGCCGTCGCCGACCTGCTGCATCGGCGCGGCATCGTCTGGGTGCCCGACTATGTGGTCGGCGCGGGCGGGGTCATCTACGCGGCCGCCGTGGAACTGCATCGCGAGACCCCTGACAGGGCACGTGAGCGCGTCGGGGCGATCGAGCGCACCGTCACCGACCTGCTCGGCATGGCGGAGCAGCGTCAGACGACGCCCGCCCTGGCGGCGGCGCACCTGGCCCGGCTCCGCCTCGACTCCCCACCCGCCGGTCTCAGCCGGACTTCGGCCGGGATCGACCGCACTTGAGGGTGGTGCCTTCCCAGCGGCACCATTCCTGGTAGCCGGAGGTGAAGGGCGCGCCCAGCCACGGATAATCGTCGTCCGGGTGCGTGGCGGGCATGACGCCGGTGAAGTTGGCCGCGTCGTCGATGCTGCCGCTGCCGGTGTACTTGGTCTGCATGGGATACGGGTAGACGGGGCGGGTGCGTACGACGTCGTCGCCGTTCTTCTTGCTGGCGATGACCCGCTGCGGGGCGGTGCCCTTCTCCACCCAGTCGTACAGCGGGCCGAACAGGTCGAAGGTGTCGGGGCCGTGGCCGCCGATGCAGTGGTAGACGCCGGGGAACATGAACAAGCGGGCGAACCGCTGGGTGGCCCGCAGGCCGCCCATCCGCTCGGTCACCGCGTGGTAGTAGGCGAGTGTGCTGCCGGCGGGGATGGCGGGGTCGGACCAGCCGTGCCAGAGGATCAGTTTGCCGCCGTGGTCGCGGAAGGCCCGCAGGTCGGGGTCGGTGGAGTCGTAGATGCCGCGCATGTCGCGCAGCTTGTGCAGGGTTGTGCGGTCGAAGTGGTGGTCGGCGAGGGTGAAGGACGCGGGCGGGTTGCGCCAGGAGCCGAAGTACTTCAGGTAGTCGGTTGCGAGCGTGCCGAGCATGGCGTGTCCGCCGTCGGGGGCGACCGCGTACCCGGGCCAGGCCGGTTCGCTGCCTTTGGACAGGCCGGCGGGGAACAGGCGGCGGCCCTTGTCGTCGACGGGCCCCTGGTAGAACTCGCGGACCGCGGTCACCTGGGCGTCGGTCAGGCAGTCGGCCTGCGGGCCCGCCGTGCAGCGCAGGCTCGCCGGGTCGAACGAGCACTTGCGGGGGTCGTCGATCTGGCCGTCTCGCAGGCCGTCCGTGGCGTCGCAGGCCGCCAGGACCTGCCGGCTCAGCAGCTGCACTTTGTCCACGCCGAGGATCCGGCTGCCGTCGGGGGCGGTGTTGGCGTTGGCGATCCACGGGAAGAACATGCCGGCCAGGGCGGTGAGGTTGTTGCCGGGGGCGCCGGCGATGATGCCGTCGAAGTCGTCGGGGAAGCGCTGGGCTTCCATGAGGGCTTGGCGTCCGCCGTTCGAGCAACCGGCGAAATAGGAGTATCTGGGGGCCTGGCCGTAGTACGCCTTGATGATGGCCTTGGCGGCGAGTGCGGTGACGTGTTCGGATCGGTAGCCGGCGTCGACCCGGAGTTGCGGGCCGGAGTGCGCCCACAGCCCGTCGACGGAGGTGGCTCCGGTGTGGCCGCTGTCGTCGGCCGCGATGACGACCTTGCCGTCGTCGGGCGGGGCGCAGTTGCCGGGCAGGTGGTGGTTGGGGTCGTCCGGGTCGGCGAATCCGCAGAAGCCGCCGCAGCCGAGCTGCAGGTAGCGGCCGCTCCAGCTTTCGGAGGGGAGCCGGACCTCGAACCGGATCTGCGGCGAGACGTACCCCTTGACCTGGCAGTACGCGGGCTTGTGCGGGGTCGCGGGGACGGCGGTCGCGCCGAGGATTCGGGTGAGGGCGCCGGGCAGAGCGGTGAGGTCGGCTCCGGCGAGTTGCCGGCAGGGGATGGCGGGGGCGAGGTCCGTGCTCGTGCTGGCGGCTACCTGGCCGGGGACGGCGCCCACGGCGAGGATCAGCAGCAGGACGGACGCCAAGAGCCGGGCTGTGGCTTTCATGGCTGTGTCCTTTTCGGGGAGTGGGGTCAGTTGACCTGGCGGCGGCGCCCGGCCCAGAACGGGGCGCGCAGCATCTTTTTGTCGATCTTTCCGGAGGGGTTGAGGGGCAGTCTGCGGGCGAAGTCGATGCTCTTGGGCGCCCATACGCTGCCCTTGCGCCGCTTGACGAGGGCGATGAGCTCGTCCGCGGTGACCTCGGCGCCGGGCCTGGTGACGACGACGGCTTTCACGGCCTCGCCCCACTTGTCGTCGGGCACGCCGATGACGGCGCATTGGGCGACGGCGGGGTGGGCGGCCAGGATGTCTTCGATCTGCCGGGGAAAGACGTTGAACCCGCCCGTGACGATCATGTCCTTCTTGCGGTCGACGATGAAGACATAGCCGAGTTCGTCGACGAAGCCGATGTCGCCGGAACGGACCCAGCCGTCCCGCATCACCTCCGGGTCGAGATCGCTGTTGACGTAGCCGACCATCTGGCCGGGCTGGGCGGCGCAGATCTCGCCGAGTTCCCCAGTGGGCAGGGCGCGGCCTTCGGGGTCGCGGATGGTGAGGTCGACGTGGTACATCGGCCGTCCTGCGGAGGCCAGCCGTTCCTCCCATTCGGGGGTGTCGAGCCGGTGGTCCTCCTTGCGCAGGCAGGTCATGTAGCCGGGCTCGGTGCCGGCGTAGGTCTGCACGAAGATCGGGCCGAACGTCTCCAGCGCGCGGCGCAGCACCTCCGGGGCCATCGGCGAGCCGGCGTAGATGACCGTGCGCAGCGACGACAGGTCGGCGCCGGCCCGGCGCGGGTGGTCGAGGAGCATGGCGACGATCGTGGGCACGACGGCGGTGGCGGTGACCCTCAGGCGCTCGATGGTGTCGAGGAGTGTATCGAGGTCGAGGCCGGGCAGGATGACGTTCGTGCCGCCGCGCATGAACACCGGCATGACGAAGGTCTGCGTGAAGTGGGTCAGCGGCGCGCCGTGGGCGAAGACCTCGCCCGGCCGGATGTCGCCGATCTCAAGTCCGGCGGTGATGGCGTAGTGGGACCAGGTCGCGTGCGTCTGCATCACGCCTTTGGGGACGCCGGTGGTGCCGGAGGTGAAGCCGACGAACGCCAGGTCGTCGGCGGCGGGCTCGATCGCGGGCGGTTCCGCCGGCTGGGCCGCGAAGGTCTGCTCGTAGTCGAGGACGCCGGGGATGGGGTCGCCGTCACCGGCCAGCCGGATGACGTGCCGGAGGCCGGGGAGCCTGCCCCGGACCCGGGCGATGGCCTCGTCGAACGCCCGATGGTAGATGAGCGTCGATGCCCGCACCTCTTCGAGGAAGAAGCAGAAGTCGTCGGCCGAGGCACGCGCGGGCATCTGGGTCATCGCCGCGCCGGATTTCCAGATGCCGACCATGGAGGGGATGAACTCCAGGCAGTTGGGCATCAGCAGGCCCACCCGGTCGCCTTTGCCGACGCCGAGTTCGGAGAGGCCGTTGGCGACGCGGTTGGCCCATCCGTTCATGTCCCGGTAGGTGAGGCGGCGTTCGCCGTCGATCAGTGCGGTGCGCTCGGGGTAGTACGCGCACGCCATGTCGAACACTCGTGGTGTCGAAACCCACATGATGGTTACCTCCCTGTTCCGGCGAGCGTGGCCGCTGTCGCCTGTCGCGCCTGCTCGTACTCCTGGCGGGTGCGCCGGACGAGCTCCGCGACGCTGGTGATCTGCGTCACCCCCGAGACGCTGTGGCCGGCGCTCCACACGTGGCGCCGGGTCAGCAGGCGACGCTGGGTGAAGCCCTCGGCCGGGGCGGCGTCGTCCGGCGTCTGCTGCTCCAGCCAGCCGGTCAGGAAGTTGGCGGGCAGGCCGCTGAGCGCGGTGGACGTGGTGATGTCGTCGAGGGTCGCGTCGACCAGCGCGGCCCGGAACCGATCGTCGGCGCGGCTTTCGCGCGTGGCGATGAACCTGGTGCCCATGTAGGCGAGGTCGGCGCCGAGTACCTGCGCCGCCCAGACGGCGGTGCCGTCCGGCACCCCTCCGGCGAGCACGATCGGTCCGTCGAAGCGGGCGCGGACGGCGCGGACGAACGACAGCGGATTGGCCCAGCCGGTCTGGCCGCCCGCCCCGGCGGTCAGCAGCACCAGCCCGTCCGCTCCCGCTTCGATCGCGCGCTCCGCGTGCCGCAGGCTCGCCACGTCGGCGAAGACGAGGCAGCCGGCGTCGTGCAGCGGCTTCAGCACCGGAACCGGGGAGCCCACGCTGGTGATGACCACCGGGGTGCCGGAGCGGACCAGGCGATCGACGTCGGCGCGCAGCCGCTCGTTGCTGCGGTGGACCACCAGGTTCGCGGCGAACGGCGCGGCGTCGTCCTGCCCGGCGATCGAGGTCGTGATCCGCCCGAGCCAGGAGTCGAGCTCCTCCGGTGAACGGGCGTTGTGTGTCGGGAAGGCGCCGATGACCCCGCTGCGGCATGCCGCGATCACCAGTTCCGGTCCCGAGACGTCGGTCATCGGCGCGGCGATGAGCGGCAGCGCCAGCCGCGACAGCGGCAACGGTAGGGCCATCATCCCCCCACTAGTGAAGATCAGATTTTGCTCGTGTGAGGCTTGCATGCCTGCCTCGCTGCTTGTTTGATGTCGTAAGTAAATATGGATTAATGTCTCATTGGCAAGAGCGAGTTGTCGGTTCCGTGGAGGACAGACCATGGACCGTGCCGTCCACATCACGGGCGTCGGGATGATCCCGTTCGCCAAACCCAGCGCCGGCGAACCCTACGACGTGATGGCCGAGAAGGCGGCGCGAGCCGCGCTGGCCGACGCGGGGATCGACTACCGCCAGGTGCAGCAGGCCTACGCCGGATACGTGTACGGCGACTCGACCTGCGGCCAGGCCGCCCTCTACGGCCTCGGCCAGAGCGGCATCCCCATCGTCAACGTGAACAACAACTGCGCGACCGGCTCCTCCGCACTCTGGCTCGCCCGGCAGGCGGTCATGTCCGGAGCGGCCGACTGCGTGCTCGCCGTGGGCTTCGAGCAGATGCGCCCCGGTGCGCTGGCGACCGTCTGGGACGACCGCCCCAGCCCGCTGGCCCGCGCCGCCGACACCATGACCGCCATCCAGGGCATCGACGACCACGCCCCGATCGCCGCGCAGTACTTCGGCGGCGCGGGGATGGCTTACGCCGACAAGTACGACACCGCCCCCGAGACCTTCGCCAAGATCGCGGTCAAGGCCCGCCGACACGCCGCGAACAACCCCTACGCCGTCTTCCGCACCCCCGTCACCGAGGAAGAGGTGCTGGCCTCCCCCCACATCTACGGCCCGCTCACCCGGCTGCAGTGCTGCCCGCCGACCTGCGGCGCGGCCGCCGCCGTGGTCTGCGGCGCGGACTTCGCCCGCCGGAACGACCTGGACACCACGGTGACGATCCGGGCGCAGGCGCTGACGACCGACACCCGCACCACCTTCGACGGCGGCGACATGACCAAGGTCGTGGGCTACGACATGACCCGGGCCGCCGCGACCCGCGTCTACGAGGAATCGGGCGTCGACCCGCAGGACATTCCCGTGGTGGAGTTGCACGACTGCTTCACCACCAACGAGCTCATCAGCTACGAGGCCCTCGGCCTCACCCCGGAGGGCACGGCCGAGAAGTTCGTGCTCGACGGCGACAACACCTACGGCGGCCGAGCGGTCGTCAACCCCTCGGGCGGGCTGCTGTCCAAAGGACATCCGCTCGGCGCCACCGGCCTGGCGCAATGCGCCGAACTGGTGTGGCAGCTGCGCGGGCAGGCCGAAAACCGGCAGGTCGATGGTGCCCGGCTCGCCCTCCAGCACAACCTCGGACTCGGCGGCGCATGCGTCGTCACCCTCTACGAGCGGACGACCTGACATGATCACGGACCTGCGCACACCAGCCTTCACCGTGCCCGTCGAACGGGGCCGCCTGCGCTTCTTCGCCCAAGCCATCGGCGAACACGACCCCGTCTACAGCGACCTCGACGCCGCCCGCAAGGCCGGTCACCCGGACCTTCCCGTACCGCCCACGTTCCTGTTCTGCCTGGAGATGGACCGCCCCGACCCCTTCTCCTTCCTCACCGAGGCCGGCATCGACCTGGCCGGCGTCCTGCACGGCGAGCAGCGCTTCACCTACCACGCCATGGCCTACGCCGGCGACGAGCTGACCTTCGAGTCACACATCGCCGACACCTACGAGAAGAAGGGCGGCGCCCTGCGCTTCCTCGTCCGCGAGACACGCGTCACCCGCGCCGGCGAGCCCATCGCCGACCTCACCACCGTCATCGTCGTCCGCGGGCGGGCCGCCGCATGACCATCGACGACATCGACGACATCGACGGCATCGCCGTCGGCGCCGAACTGCCGCCCCTGGCCGTGCCCCCGATCACACGCGCCACGCTCGCGCTCTACGCCAGCGCCTCCGGCGACCACAATCCCCTCCACATCGACCTGGACGCGGCCCGCGCCGCAGGCATGGACGACGTCTTCGCCCACGGCATGCTCTCGATGGCCTACCTCGGCCGGCTGCTGACCGGCTGGGTCCCCCAGGAGCGCATCCGCTCCTACAGCGTCCGTTTCGCCGCCATCACCCCCGTCCACGGCAGGCCCACCTGCACCGGCCGCGTCATGGCGGTCGAGGAGACCGGCGGTGAGCGGCGGGCCCGGCTGGACCTGCGGGTGACCCTGGACGACGGCACCGTCACCCTCACCGGCCACGCCATCGTCTCCCTCACCTAGACCCTCGAAAGGACACCCGTGGGAACACTCGACGGAAGGACCGCCCTCGTCTCCGGCTCGGGCCGCGGCATCGGCCGGGCCATCGCCCTGAAGCTCGCCCACCAGGGGGCGCGCGTCGTCGTCAACGACCTGGATCCCGAACCCGCCGAGGAGACCGTACGGCTGATCGAGGCCGGCGGGGGTGCGGCCGTCGCGTGCACCGGCAGCGTCACCGACGACGGGTTCGCCGACCGGTTCGCCGCCACGGCCGTCGGCGCCTTCGGCGGCCTCGACATCGTGATCAACAACGCCGGTTACACCTGGGACGGCGTGATTCAGAAGATGACCGACGAGCAGTGGGACGCCATCATCGACGTCCACCTCAAGGCGCCCTTCCGGATCCTGCGCGCGGTCCAGCCGATCATCAGCGCCCGGGTCAAGGAGGAGCGTGCCCGGGGCGTACACGTCCAGCGCAAGATCGTCAACATCTCGTCCATCGCCGGACTCGCCGGGAACGCCGGGCAGGCCAACTACGGCGCCGCCAAAGCCGGTGTCGTCGGGCTGACCAGGACCCTGGCCAAGGAGTGGGGCCGGTACGGGGTCAACGTCAACGCCGTCGCCTTCGGCCTCATCCGCACCCGCCTCACCGAGGCGACGGCCGGCGGCGGAGCAACCATCGACGTCCAGGGCCGGGAGATCGAAGTGGGGGTGAACCCCGGCCTGCTGTCCGCCATGGAGCGCATGATCCCGCTCGGCCGGGCCGGCACCCCCCGGGAGGCCGCGGGCGCGGTCTACCTGCTGTGCACACCCGAGTCCGACTACATCAGCGGCGAAGTGATCGTCTGCGGGGGCGGGTACCGCTGACGTTCCGGCCTACGATGCGCAGGTGGCTTCGACGAGGGGGAAAACGGAGGGGAAGACGATGAAGGCGCGGACCGCGGGGGCGCCCGCCAAGCGCAGCCGTCCCCGCAACCGCAAGGCGCAGATCGTCTCCGTCGCCGCCGAGCTCTTCCATCGCCAGGGCTATCACACCGTGACGATGGACGAGATCGCCAACGCCGTCGGCATCACGGCGGGTGCCCTTTACCGGCACTTCCACAACAAGCAGGAGCTGCTGGCACGCACCGTCCTCGACGGGCTCCTGGCCTTCGAGACCCTCATGGACGACCACGCTGCCGGCGACGTCGACGGCCTCCTGCGCGCCATGGCCGCCCTGACGCTGGACCGGCGCGACCTCGGCGTGCTGTGGCAGCGGGAGTCCCGGCACCTTCCGCAGCCCGAACGCGATCAGCTCCGGCACCGCTTCCGCTCCATCGCGGGCCGCGCGGCGGCGACGCTGACGGCCGCCCGTCCCGGCCTCGGCCCCGCCGACGCCGACTTTCTGGTGTGGGCGATCTTCGCCACGTTCGCCAGCTCGTCCCACCACTCGGTGAACCTGCCGCGCGCGCGTTTCGAAGACCTGCTGCATGCGATGGGCACCGCCCTCGCCGAGGTCGCCCTGCCCCCGCCGCAGGGCCCGCCGCCAGGCGCGCCTCCTCGGCCGCGCCCGGGACTGGCTCGCGCCTCCCGCCGGGAAGCCCTCATCGACGCGGCGGCCCGGCTGTTCGGCGAGCGTGGCTACCAGGCCGTGAGCATGGAAGACATCGGCGCGGCGGCGGGCATCAGCGGCGCCGGCATCTACAACCACGTCACCGCCAAGTCCGACCTTCTGGTGGCGGCGCTCACCCGCGCCGCCGACGCCCTGCAGCTCGACGCCTCCCGCGCCTTCGCCGCCGCCGCCGATCCCCGGCACGCGCTCGACCTGCTGCTGCGCTCGTACATCGACCTGACGGTCGGCAACAGGCACCTCACCGGCGCGCTGATCACCGAGGTGATCCAGCTGCCCGCCGAGCAACGCCACACGATCCGCCGTCTCCAGCACGACTACGTCAGCGAATGGGTGCATCTGCTCACCGCCGAGCGCCCCGAGCTGACCGAGGCCGAGGCCCGGGTCGTCGTGCACGCGGTCCTCACGACCGTCAACGACCTGCCCCGCATCGACCATCTGCGCGAACGGGCCGGATTGCGCGGTGACCTGCTCGCCGTGTGCCGGGCTCTCCTGCGCGCCCCGGCGGGTGACAAACGTCAGGACGCCGGCCGGCCCGCCGTTCCCGGAGAGCGGCCCGGAGCAGCCACGTGAGCGGTGATCCCGGGGACCGGGTCCCTTCCCGGCGCGTCAGCGGCGGCGGGTGTTGAGCCGGGCGGCCTGGCGGGTCAGGTGGTCGCGTTCGGCCAGGTTGGGGGCCTTGTGGGCGGCCTCGGCGTACAGCCGCGCCGCCGTCGCCAGGTCGCCGTCGCGCTCGTGGAGGTACGCCGCCACCGCGGCGTAGCGGGGCACAGAGGCGTCCAGCTCCTCGAGCGCCGCCAGGCCGGCCCGCGGTCCGTCGGCCTCTCCGACGGCCACCGCGCGGTTGAGCCGGATGACCGGGCTGTCGTTGAAGCGGGTGAGCTCGTCGTACCACTCGACGATCTGCACCCAGTCGGTCTCCTCGGCGGTGGGCGCGTCGGCGTGGAGGGCCGCGATGGCGGCCTGGGCCTGGAACTCGCCCAGCCGGTCGCGGGCGAGGGCCGCCTGCAGGATTCGGACGCCCTCGGCGATCAGCGCGGTGTCCCACCGGGCCCGGTCCTGCTCGGCGAGCGGCACCAGGCGGCCGTCGGACGTTGTGCGGGCCGCGCGCCGGGCGTGGTGGAGCAGCATGAGGGCGAGCAGCCCCGCCACCTCGGGATGGTCGACGGCGGCCGTGAGCCGCCGGGTGAGCCTGATGGCCTCGGCGGCGAGGTCGACGTCGCCGGAGTAGCCTTCGTTGAAGACCAGGTAGAGGACGCGCAGCACGGTGGCGACGTCGCCGGGCCGGTCGAAACGTACGCCGGCGATGGTGCGCTTGGCCCGGCTGATCCGTTGCGCCATCGTGGCCTCGGGCACCAGATAGGCCTGGGCGATCTGGCGGGTGGTCAGCCCGCCGACGGCGCGCAGGGTGAGCGCGACCGCCGATGCCGGGGTCAGCGACGGGTGGGCGCACATGAAGTACAGCTGGAGCGTGTCGTCCACCGCGGGCACCGGCCCGGGGGCCGGCTCCTCGTCCGCGGCATCCTCGCGCCGCCGACGGGCGGCGTCCGAGCGGGTCGCGTCGACGAACTTGCGCCAGGCCACGGTGATCAGCCAGCCCTTGGGATCCCGCGGCGGATCGCCGGGCCAGACCCGCAGCGCCTCGACCAGCGCGTCCTGCACGGCGTCCTCTGCCGCCGCGAAGTCGGCTCCGCGGCGGCAGAGGATGGCGAGGACGGTGGGGATGAGGCTTCTGAGCAGAGCCTCGTCCATGGGTGCGGTCACTCCGTGATGGTGGGCGGCTCGGTCAGGAACGGGCGAACCTCGAGCCACTCGTGGATCGGTTCGCCGCCCGCCCCGGGGGCGGCGGACAGTTCCCCGGCCAGCTCGATGGCACGCTCGAAGCTGTCGACGTCGATGATCATCCAGCCGGCGATGAGGTCCTTGGTCTCGGCGAACGGCCCGTCGGTGACCGGCGGGCGTCCCTCACCGTCGTACCGCACCCACACCCCCTCGGGGGCGAGGGCCTGCCCGCCCACGAACTCGCCGGTCTGCTCCAGCCGGGCCGCGAAATCGTGCATGTACTGCATGTGGGCCGAGATCTCCTCCGGCGTCCACTTGTCCATCGGCACGTCGTTGACCGCGGCGGGTGCGCCTCGGTAGTGCTTGAGCAGCAGGTACTTGGCCATGGTGTCTCTCCTCGCTGGTGCGACCCATTGTGGTCGCGTTCGTTGCGGGGACGGAGCCGGTCACCGGTTTTCGACATCACCGTCCGGCCATTTTCGGGCTATCCCCACTTTCGTTGGAGACCAGCGGCTCCCGCGCTGGGTGTCGGCCCGCCGGGTGGTGGCCCGGCCGCCGGCCTCGGCCCACGGCGTCGGTCAAGGGCGACGACGACCTCACCGGAACGCGCTGTCGCGCTAGCACCGGTGGCGACCTCACGTGTCTCGGCGATGCTCCGCCCCCGCGCCGCCGGTTATTGTGAGCGTGTGGCGAGTGGTGCTGCGGCTCCTGGACGAGGCATGCGCGCGGTCGCGCAACAGGCCGGTGTCTCGGTGACCACGGTCGCCAACGTGCTCAACAGGCCGGAGCGCGTGGCTTCCCCGACTCGCGTGCGGGTGGAAGAGGCCATGAAGCGGGTCGGCTTCGTCCGCAACGGACCGGCCCGCCAGCTTCGCGGGGTGCCGAGCCGCTTGGTCGGCGTCGTCGTCCTCGACATCGCCAACCCCTTCTACGCCGAGGTCAATCGAGGCATCGAGGATCGCCTGGCGGAAGACCAGTGCATGATGCTGCTCTGCAGCATCGGACCGCAGGCCGACAAGGAACCCCAAGCGCTGACGTGGCTCCAGGAGCAGGGGGTCCGCGGCATCGTCATCTCCCCCGTCCACGAGGACCCGGCCCGATTGGAGGAGATCAGCGCACAGGGCACACCCGTCGTTCTGCTGGACCATCTTCCGGACGACGCCGACCTGTGCGCCGCCGGGGTCGATCACTACGCGGGGGGCCGGCTGACCGCCGAGCATCTCCTGGCGCTGGGCCATCGGCGGATCGCCTTCCTCGGCGGCTCTACCGTCGTCAAGGCGGTCCGAGAACGTCGCCACGGCCTTCGCGACGCCCTCCGGGACGCCGGGCTGGACGTCGGGCACAGCCTCGTCGACATCGATATGCGCCCCGCCGGTCTCGTCGGCGCCGCTGATGCGGCGATCGGCAGGCTCATGTTGATGGAGGACCCCGTCACGGCGATCGTCTGCATGAACGACATGGCGGCCCTTGGGGTCCTGCAGGGACTCGATCGCCACGGCGTTCGCGTCCCCGATGAGATGTCGGTCGTCGGCTACGACGACATCGCCTTCGCCTCCCGGCTCAACCCCGCCCTCACCACAATCCGCCAGCCCACGTACGAGCTGGGATGCGCGGCGGCGGAGCTCCTGCTGGAGGAGGCCGAGCCGGGGCACCGTCACCGGACGGTCTGCTTCCCGCCCCAGCTGATCGTCCGCGCGTCGACCGCGGACGCCGGCTGAGGCGTGCCCCAAAGGCACGGACGACACGACGGTTCCGCTGCCGGCCGGGGTCCTTCTTCCGGCCCGTCCTTTTCCGGCCCGTCTTTTCCGGCGCGCCGTGGCCTGCGGCCGGGTGCCTCGCCGCACCCGGCCGCACGGCCCGTGGACTGTTATGTCAGCTCGCGGTGCAGGTCAGCGTGGGGACGCTGTTGGTGCCGTTCCAGGATCCGAGGAACCCGAACGTGGTGGCGGCCCCGGCGCCGAGGCTGCCGTTGTAGCTCATGTTGCGGGCGGTCACGGTGGATCCGCTGCTGCTGACCTGCGCGTTCCAGGCCTGGGTGACCTGCTGGCCGTCGCCGAAGGTCCACGTCACCGTCCAGCCGCTGATCGCCGAACTGCCGGCGGTGACCTTGACCTCGCCCTGGAAGCCGCCGCCCCACTGGTTCGTCACCTGGTAGGTGGCCGAGCAGCCTCCGTCGCCCGGCGTCGGAGTGGAGGTCGGGGTCAGGGTGGGGGTGGGAGTGGAGGTCGGGCCGCCGTAGATCGTGGCTTCCTTGGACGTCGCCTTGATGCCGTTGGCACCGTTGATGATCCGCTCGCCCCAGGTCGTGAGCCGGTCCGGATCGAAGTCGGTCGTCATGTCCAGGATCGGGTCGGTGTTGCCGCTCCAGGACCACGCGATGTAGCCGATGCCGCGCTTCTGGGCCTCGGCCGCGACCGTTCGGTCGTCCACCTCGCCGCTCTGGAACTGCCAGCCGAACTCGCCGATGACGAGCGGCCACCCGTTCGCCTGAAACGTGTCGAGGTAGCTGACGATGCTGGAGGCGGTGTTGAAGACGGCGTACATGTGGATCGACAGCACCGTGTTGTGCAGGGTGTCGGCGTCCAGGACCGTCTGCGCGTTGTCGCGCATGACGTACTGCCAGTCCTGGCCCCAGTTGGGAGCGTCGACCATGAGCAGGTGCTCGAAGCCGTTGCTGCGCATCTTCTTGATCGCGTTCACGGTGGCGTCGGTCCACTGGCCGGGGTCGTTGTTGCCGATCGGCTCGTTGCCGATGTTGATGACGATGTAGTTCTCCTGGCCGACCAGGGCGCTCTTCTGGCCGATCCAGTAGTCCACGGCCTCGTCGAGCGTGGCGGCGGCGCCGTCCTCGCCGTACCCGGTGGTGTCGTGCACCTCCAGCACGCAGATGAGCTTGTTCTGCTTGCAGAGGGACACCACGTCGGCGACGTCGTTGGACGGGCCCCACCGCTTGCCGCTGCCCAACACGACGCGCACGGTGTTGGCGCCGGTGGCCTTGATGTCGGCGAACGCGCCGGTCTGGCCGGTGTACCAGACGTGCGGGTGGTTGATGCCGCGCATGATGAAGTTCTGGCCGTTGGCCTCGACGATCTTCGTGCCGCTGACGTGCAGGCCCACCGCCGCGGACGCGGGCCGGACCGCGACCATGATCGACGCTATGGCCGCGAGTACGGCGGCGGCGAAGGCGAAAAGCTTTGTCCTCATGTACTCACCTCGTGATCGAGGGCCGACAGGTTTCGGGGCGAAGGGGAGCGCCGACCCGGCCCACGTGGCCACGAAGGCGAGCGGCGCGATTGTAACGTTGCGAATTCGCGGATACGACCGGCGTCCCAACTAACTGAACCGGTTAAAGAGCAGCGCTGGTCGGCCGTCCCGTCAAGGCCCTCGATCAGGCCGCGATCGCGTTTCCGGGGCCAGGAGTCGCCTACCAGCTTCGTCGCGACCGCATGGGGGAAACTGCAGGTGAAAGATTCACGGCAAGAAGAGCGGCGCGGGACGGCCGGCACCAGGCACCACGACGGGAGCCGAGTTTCTCTGGGGACGCGTGTCCCCGTGCGTGCCACCGGCAGATGTGCACTGCGCGGTGACGCAGCGGAGGGCACCGATTCACCGGCGTCTCTGGGGGACCGAGACGCTTCGGCCGAGGGCGGGCGGGATCAGCCGACGTGAGCGGGTCGGCGGGCGACGAGCATCGGACGAGAAATCTCGCCGGGCAGGACGATCCGGGAGTGCCCGGCGCGGTTTCTCGTCCGAGTCGGACTCGCAGGCCCTTCGCCCCGGGGCCGGTACCGTCACCGGCGCAGAGCGTGGCCGCCGGCATCCGGCGGGTGGGCACCGGCTCCGGCTGTACCCGCTGGTGACGATCGGGGTCCGCGCCCCGCCCTTCGTAAAACGCCGATGGTCTATTGCTCAATTTAACCTGCACTGCGAGCAAATAATTGCCTAAACCGGAATGGCCTCTTTGGGGAGAGCTGTTCCAAAGCAGGTAGAGAGTATTCCCGGACCGGAGAACCGGGCGCGTCATATGCAGATCATCACGAGGCCGGCGGGAAAGCCGTAGCGGCACCACCATCGGAAGGGCCGCCGGTCGGACTGTGAGGCCGAATGATCCGTCTCAGGCATCCGCTTGCCCCCGCGCGGCGCGTGAGCGGAAAGGAGGCCGGCCCGGGCTGGCTGGTGCTTCCGCTGATCCTGATCATCGTGATCCCGATCGCGGAGTACCTGCTCGGGCCGGACGTCTACATCCGCCAGTCGCTGCTCGTCGCGCCTGCCCTGACGGCCATCGTCGCCGGGCCGCTGATCACTGCGGGAATGTGCGTCCTGGCGCTGATATCGGTGGTGATCTCCGCTTTCGTGCCGCCCGCCGTGCCCATGCACAACTTCGTGTCCGAAGTCGTCACACAGCTCGTCATCTCCGGCGTCCTGGTGCTTTTCTGCTATCTGCGGGACATGCGCGAACTCGAACTCATGCGGATACGCGACGTGTCCTATCAGGCACAGAGAGTGGTGTTGCGACCACTGCCCGCGCGGGCCGGGCCGCTGTCCATCGGATCGGCCTACCGTGCGGCCCAGGCCCACGTCCACGTCGGCGGCGACCTGTACGCCGTGGCCCGCACCTCCTGCTCGACCCGGCTGGTCATCGGCGACGTCAAAGGCCACGGCCTCGACTCCATCAGCGACACCGCCACCCTGCTCGGCGCGTTCCGGGCCATGGCGCACCGCGAGCCGTCGCTGCCGGACCTGTGCGACTACCTGGACGGCGCCACACGATGGAGCCTGGAGCAACTCGGCGGCACCGAGAGCACCGAACGGTTCATCACCGTCCTGATGGCGGAGATCCCCGATGACGAGCCCGTGGTGCACCTGATCAACTGCGGGCATCCACCGCCGCTGCGGCTCTGCGGCCGTACCGCGACGCCGCTCTGCGTGCCCGACCCGGCGCCGCCTCTCGGCCTCGCGTTGACGCCGTCCTGGCCGTACGCCCCCACGACCTTCCCTTTCGCCCTGGGCGACACGCTGCTCCTCTACACCGACGGCGTCACCGAGACCCGCAACCGTGAGGGGGCGTTCTACCCGCTCACCGAACGGGTCGTCACCTGGGCGGGCGAGTCCCCGGCGGACCTGGTGCGCGACCTCACCGACGACCTCCTGGCCTACGCGGGCGGCACGATCAACGACGACATGGCCGTGATCGCCGCCGCCCGGGAGCGCGCTCCCGCACGCGTCGGCACGGCTCCCTCCCACCATGACCCGTGGGAGGTGGCGCGTCCCGCCTGAGGCGCTGTCCGCCGCGCGACCTCTATCGACGCCGGAAGGGCCGGCGGGGCGGGTGCCGGGCGGGCGAGAACCCCGGCCGCTTATCGCCGCTAGAGCGCGTAGCGGTGATATATCTATCAGAGACACGATGTCTAGCACTGCTACGATGCGGCCATGTCCACCGTCACCGATCGCCGGGAACGCGAACGCGCTCAACGCCATCAGTTGATCATCACGACCGCCCGCGAACTGGCCGAGGCCGAAGGCTGGGAGGCGGTGACCACGCGGCGGCTGGCCGAGCTCGTCGAATACAGCCAGCCCGTGCTGTACAGCCACTTCGCCGGCAAGGACGCGATCTTGCGCGCGGTCGCCGTCGAAGGCTTCGGCGAACTCGCCGACCGCCTGCGCCGCGCCCGGCTGGCCTCCCCCGAGCCGCCGCACGCCCTGCACGCCGTCTGCCGCGCCTACCTGCGGTTCGCCACCGAACACCCCGCCCTCTACGAGGCCATGTTCGTCCGGCCGACCGACATGGGGCTCGCCTACGACGAGACGCCGCCCCAGCTACGCGCCGGCTTCAACGAGCTCGTCAGCTGCTTCCGCCCGGACGACCCGCACCGCGAACTGCTCGCCCAGCTCGCCTGGAGCGCGTTGCACGGTTTCGCCGCCCTGGCCGGCAGCGGCCGCATCCCGCCGGGCGACCAAGCCGAACGCCTCGACCTCCTCGTCGCCCGGCTCGCCGGCACGCCCGGCGCACCGACGGGCTGAGCCCCGCCCGCCCCGATCTACGGCGCCGCTAGCCGTTCCGGCCCATCGGCCGCTCGGCGGCGAGCAGCCCGAAGACGACCTCGTCGAGGAACTCGCCCTGCACCCAGGCCGCCGCCCGCAGCACGCCCTCCTGCACGAACCCGCACCTCTTCGCGACGCCGATCATCGCCGTGTTGTCGGCGAGCGTCTCCAGCTGCAGCCGGTGCAGGCCACGCACGCTGAAGCCGTACCGGCACAGCACCCGCACCGTGTCGGTGCCGAGCCCTTTGCCGCGGAAGGCGGGGCGCAGCGAGATCCCGATGTGCGCGCTCCTGTGGTGCAGGTCGATGTCCCACAGCAGCGCTTCGCCCGCGAGCTCGTCGTCGTCGAGCGTCACCACGGAGAAGCAGTCGGCATCGTCCGAGGGCTCCGTGATCGCGTACGGCGAGGTCTCCAGACCGGGCGAAATCGGCCGCCAGGCCCGGGCGTCGGCGCGCGACCGGGTCGCGACGTCGTCGTAGAGCTCGGCGTGCAGGATCGGCACATCCGCCTCGATCCGCGCTCTCAGCCGCACATATTCGCCCTGCAGCATGCCACGGGCCCCTTCCACCGCCCACCTACCCGGCGACCCACGTGTCCCACGATCCGGCGCCGGGGTCGATAGATCAACCATATGCCGATTTCGGCCGCACGATAGGCGCGTCGCGAGGGCTGGCCCTGTTCGCGAGGGCCGGGACGTCCCCGCTCATTTCAGGGCGTTGGCGGCGAGGCGCAGGTCGGTGAAGGCGCGGTCGAGGTGGGTGTGCAGGTCGGCGGTGCGGTCGGTCCGCCATCGGCGGACGGCGATCACGTAGGTGTCCATGCCGACCTGGGCGCACAGGGCGGCGAGCGGCTCGGCGACGCCGCGAGCCCGCAGGGCGTCGGTGAGGGCGGCGACCAGAGCAGCGTTCTTGGCCAGCGCCCGTTCCCGCAACGCCGGCGTCGCGGCGATGACCGGGTAGCGCCGTTCGGTGACCGGGAGGTTGGCTTCGATGAGGGGGACGGCCTGGTGGAACGCGGCCCGCAAGGTGGGCAGCGGTTTGGTGCCGGCCGGCACCGCCGCGACCGCGCCGGTCAGCAGGTCGCGCAGCCGGGCCTCTCCGTCGAAGAAGACCTCGCGTTTGTCGGCGAAGTGGCGGAAGAAGGTGCGCTCGGTGACGCCGGCGCGGGCCGCGATGTCGCCGGCCGTGGTCTTGTCGTAGCCACGCTCCAGATACAGCTCGAGGGCGGCCTCCTGCAGCCGTCGTCGTATCTCCGCAGAGTTCCGTGGCACCGCCCCACCCTAACACAATCGTCAGTCACTGACTCGACGTTGCGTCAGTGACTGTCGATATGTATCGTCAGCGACCGACAGTAATAGCAACAGTCACTGACGGAAGGGGATGGCCTTGGACCGCCGTTTCACCGGCAAGACGATCGTCGTCACCGGAGCCGGCTCCGGCATCGGCGAGGGCATCGCCCGGCTATTCGCCGCCGAAGGGGCGAACCTCGTCCTCGCGGCGCGGCGCAAAGACCGGCTGGAGGCCCTCGCGGCCGAGCTCGGCCCCGGCCGCGCGCTCGCCGTCGCCACCGACGTCACCGTCCAGGACGACGTGCGCGCGATGATCGAGGCCGGCGTCGCCCGGTTCGGCGGCATCGACGTCCTCGTCTCCAACGCCGGCGTCGGCCTCGCCAAGGAGTTCGCCGACACCACCCTGGCGGACTGGCGGCTGATCATGAGCACCGACGTCGACAGCTGCTTCTTCGGCGCGCAGGCCGCGCTGCCGTACCTGAAGCAGAGCCGCGGCAGCATCGTCCACATCGCCTCCGCCTCCGGCCTGGGCGGCGACCGCCGGCTCACCGCCTACAACGCCGCCAAGGGCGCGGTCGTGAACTTCACCCGCGGGCTCGCCTTCGACCTCGGCCCGCTCGGCATCAGGGTGAACACCGTCGCCCCGTCACTGACCGGCCCGGCAGAACTGGCGGAGAAACACGCCGACATGATCGACCGCTTCAACCGGCGCCGGGCGCTCCCCGGCTTCAGCACCCCCGCCGACATCGCCGCCGCGGTCGGCTTCCTGGCCTCCGACGACGCCCGGTTCATCACCGGCGTCATCCTGCCCGTCGACGGCGGCATCACCGCCGGCAGCGGCCAGCCCGACCTGTTCTGAGCCGACCCGTTCTTACCCGGCCTGTTCTGACCCGGCCTGTTCTGAAAGGACCCCGCCATGCCCGGAGCCAACGACGCCCTCGACCCCGAGCTCGCCGCCGCGTTCGCCGCGCTGCCCAAGGCCTCGAACGGCGCCCTGATCGAACTCTCCGACATTCCGGCCCTGCGCGCGCGGGCACGCGCCGCCCGCGCCCAGCTGCCCCCGGCACCGCCGGACCCCCGGGTCACGATCGAGGCCGTGCGCGTCCCCCGGGAGGACCGCACCGAACTCGAGGTCGTCCTCTACCGTCCGGCCGCCGCCGGGCACGCCCTCCCCGTCCTGCTGTGGTTCCACGCCGGCGCCCAGGTCCTCGGCGACGACGCCCGCCAGGACGACGCCTACCACACCGCCCTGGCCCTGGCCCTCGACTGCGTCGTGGCCGCCGTCGTCTACCGGCTCGCCCCCGAGACCCCGGCGCCCGGCGCCGCCGAGGACGGCTACCTCGCCTACACCCACCTCGCCGGGCACGCCGCCGGCCACCGCATCGACCCGCACCGCATCGCGCTCGCCGGCGCCAGCGGCGGCGGAGCGCCCGCCGCCGCCACCGCGCTCATGGTGCGCGACCGGCACGCACCCCCGCCCCGATCGCTGTCCCTGCTCTACCCCATGCTCGACGACCGCCTCGGCACGCCGTCGAGCTCCGAGACCGGCTCCGAGGTCGTCTTCGCCCGCCCGGACATCGCGCTCGCCTGGGCCGCAGTCCTGGGCGACCGGTACGGCACGGCCGACGTCCACCCCTACTGCGCGCCGGGCCGGGCCACCGACCTCACCGGCCTGCCCGACACGTTCGTCGCGCTCGCCCAGTTCGACCTGCTCCGCGACGAGGGCATCGACTTCGCCCGCCGCCTGACCGCCGCCGGCGTACCGGTCGACCTGCACCTGTACGCGCGCGCCTTCCACGCCTGGGACCGTTTCGCGCCCGCCTCGGCCCTGACCCGCTCGTTCGAGTAGACCTGGCACACCTTCCTGCGCCGAAACCTGCACGGCCCCGCCGCGTGAGCCCACATGGCACGGCGACGCCGCTCCGCCGGCCTGCCGGGAGCCGTGGGCGGCGAACCGGCGCCGGGCCGCCTCCGATCATCACGGCCCGCGCGCGTCGCACAATGGATGTCGTCGGCAGTCCGTTTTTCGCCCGCCGCATGAACGGCGCGGGCGCCCCCTGGAGGATTTCGTGACCACGCCCGTGGCGTTGCAGGCCGTGCATCGGATCGGCCGTTCGATCACCGTCTCGGCCGGCGACGCCGAGCTGTTCGCCTACGTCTACCGGCCGGACACCCCGGTGCTGGAGTCGCCCAAGCCGTACCTGCATCCCGTCCGCACCCTCGGCGGGGCACTGGTGTCGCTGTACCGGCCGCACGACCACGTCTGGCACAAAGGCATCGCGTGGTCGCTGCCGCACGTGGGCGAGCACAACTTCTGGGGCGGCCCCACCTTCGTCGACGGCGGCTACGTCCAACTGGACAACAACGGCAGCGCCACCCACCGCGAGCTGACCACGCTGAACGCGACCCCCGCCCGGGTCGAGATCGGGCACACCCTCGACTGGACGGCCCAGTCGGGAGCGCCCGTCATCGCCGAGCGGCGCGCGCTGACCGTCACCGTCGTCGACGAGACGGCCTGGGCGCTGGTGTTCGAGACCGAGATGACGAACGTGTCGGGCGCCCGGCTCGACTTCGGCTCCCCCACCACGAAGGGACGCGACAACGCCGGCTACGGCGGGCTGTTCTGGCGCGGGCCACGCTCGTTCACCGGCGGTGTGATCCAATCCCCGGAGGGCGCCGGCGGAGACGAGCTGCGCGGCAGACGAGCCGAATGGTTCGGCTTCCGCGGCCGGCACGACGAAAGCGGCGACTCCTCCACGATCGTCATGGTGGACGACAGCGCCAACCCGCAGCACCCGCCGCAGTGGTTCGCCCGCTCGCAGCAGTTCGCCTGCCTGTGCCCGGCGCCGTTCTTCAGCGAGGAGGTGCCGCTGGACGACGGCCGGACGCTCCGCTTCCGGTACGCGGTCGTCGTCGCCGACGGCGACCGCGGCGACGACGGCACGGCGCTGCTGGCCGAGCGGGGCAGGGACGCGCTGCGATGACCTTCCCCGGCGGCACCTCGATCAGCCGGCTGACCGTCTACTCCGGCGACACCTGCGCCGACGGCCTCGAAGGCGGCACACCGCACCTGCACACGGTGTCCACCGAGGCGTACGTCGTGATCGCGGGGAGCGGCGCGCTGCAGACCCTCGACCTGACCGGACCGCGGGAAACACCGCTCGGCCCCGGCTCGACGGTGTGGTTCACGCCCGGGACCGTCCACCGGGCCGTCAACCACGGCGGCCTGGAGGTGGTGGTCGTCATGTCGAACGCCGGGCTGCCGGAGGCCGGCGACGCCGTGATGACGTTCCCGCCCGACATCCTCGCCGACCCCGAGCGCTATCGGCGCGCCGCGACCCTGCCCGAGGGCGACGACGCCACGGTCGCCGCGGCCGTCGCCAGGCGGCGGAACCTGGCCGTCGAAGGTTTCCTGCCGATCGCGGACGCGCTGCGCTCGGGCGACGACGCTCCGCTGCGGCGCCTGTACGCCGCCGCCGTTGCGCTGGTCGGTGCGAAAGCGGCGGCGTGGCGGGACCTGTGGGAGCGCACGGTCGCCGCCGAAACCCGGCGCACGGCCATGATCCTCGACGCGCTCGAACGCGGCGACGGCTCACACCTGGAGGCGGCCGCCCTGGCCGAGAGCCGGCCCACCGAGCGCTGGGGCATGTGCGGCCACCTGCGCGCCCACGACGTCCACCGAACCCCGGGACGGGACGTCGACCGGCACCGGTGACCGGCTCAGCTGAAGTCGAACCCGCCGCTGCGCGAACGCTTCAGCTCGAAGAACCGGTCGAACGACGCGAGCTCGGTGACCGCGTCCCACATGCGGCCGGCCTGCTCGCCTCGGGGAATCGCGGTCAGCACCGGGCCGAAGAAGGCGACGGGGTCGCGGTCGCCGTTCCGAATGTGGATGGTCGGCGTGCCGACCTCGTAGCCCACCGGCTGCATGCCCTCGTGGTGGCTCTTGCGCAGGGCCTCATCGTAGGCGTCGGAGTCGGCGGCGCCGGCCAGGTCGGCGGGCAGCCCCAGCTCGGCCAGCGCCTCGGCGATGACCTGCGGATAGTCGCTGTTGTCCTGGTTGTGGATGCGGGTGCCCAGCGCCGTGTAGAGGTCGCGCAGCACCTGCGCCCCCTCACGCTCGGCGGCGGCGATGCAGACCCGCACGGGGCCCCAGGCGTTGTCGCAGAACTCGCGGTACCACGCGTCGATGTCGCGGCCCTCGTTGAGCACCGACAGGCTCATCACCCGGAAGCTCAGGTCGATGTCGCGCACCTTCTCGACCTCGAGCATCCAGCGTGAGGTCACCCACGCGAAGGGACAGGCCGGGTCGAAGTAGAAGGTCACCTTGGGCATGCCGTACCAACCTCATCGTTGAGTGTGCCAATGGAGGGGGCCCCGAGGAACGCGCCAGGCCCTCGGGGATGTCGATCATGACGCGCACCCCGTGACCGGGGTACGCTCCTTCACCCGCAAATATAGGGCATTCCATACGAACCGATCCGGTGGGCCATCGCCCATTTCCGGCACGCGCGCCGCACGAACGATGAGCGGATCACCGATTTCTTTTCGGTGTTCGGTCGGAAAATCTCGGCCACGTCGTATTTCGGCATCATGCCACTGACGGCGAAGACACCGAAGGGCATGAGGTGACAGTTGACGAGCAGGGTCACGGCGGGCCGTCAGGGAGGCGGCGGGAGCGAGAGCGGCGAGCGGACCGCGCGCCGCGCCGTCTCGGCGGGGCGCGGATGGCGCCACGGTAACCGTGCCGGGAGCCTTTTCCCGCGCGGCAAACCGCGAAAATCGCGTGTTGCGCGCGCCATGACCCTCCCTCCGACGGCGAAACGACCGAAACGAACCAGCACCCGAAACCATCGTCCGGAAATCAGCGCCGGAGGACGATCGTGCTGCCACGCATATGTGTGGTTCGGTCCACCCCATTCAGCGGGAAGGCGGGCTCTCCCCTCTCTGGAAGTACGGTGTTCGCGCATGCCGCCTGAGGTGGGAGCGGAGCGTGCGCGTGGTCATCGCGGCGGACGCGAGCATGCTGCGCGACGTGCTCGGGCGGTCGGCGCGGATGCGCGGCCGCCAGGTGGTCGCCGCCTCCAGACCGAAACCAAAATTACACTTTGGTATAATTTTATCGCTAAGATCGGAGGCCTGGGAGTTGATACGCGATGACCATACGGGAAGCTGCAGCGCCGGAACGTCGCCAGCGGCGATGGCATCAGGTGCATGACAGGCTTTATCAGGCGGCCTGCGAGCTGTTCCTCGAGAAAGGCTACGCGGGTACGTCGGTGGACGAGATCGCCGAGCGGGCCGATGTGGCCCGCAAGACGGCGTTCAATCACTTTCCGCGCAAGCGGGACTTCCTCGGGGAGTGGGGCAGCCGTCGGCGGCGGCAGGTGCGTGCCGTGCTGTCGCCGGTGCTGCTGGCCGATCCGAAGCTCGAAGTCGTGCTGCGGCACTACTTCGCCGAGCTGGCCACCATCAATCTGCACCAGCGGGCGTTGACGATCTGCATGTCCTTGGGGTGGCGCGAGTCGGGCGGCCCCTTCGACACCGATCCCCATGAGCTCGTCGACGTGTTCCGGGGGTTCATCGCCGACGCGGTGGCGCGGGGTGAGCTCTCCGACGCCGTCAACCCTTCGCATCTGGGCACCGTGCTGTACAGCAGCTACTTCGGCCTGCTCTTCGACTGGTGCGAAGGCACGGTGGACACGCCGCCGTTCGATCTGCACGAGGCGTTCACGCACCTGCTCGACGTCTTCTTCCGCGGCCTCCCCACCACGTGACCTGCGCCCGGTCGCCGCCGGGCCGTCGACCCGCTTCGCAGCGCCGAGCACCGGGTCAACCGCCGATCCTGTCAAGTTCGGCCACGTCGTCGGCGGACAGCGTGAGGGCCGCGCCGGACACGTTCTCGCGGAGATGGTCGATCGACGAGGTGCCGGGAATGAGCAGGATGTTCGGCGACCGCTGGAGCAACCACGCGAGCGCGACGGACATCGGCGTCGCGTGCAGGCGGGCCGCGACGGACGACAGGGCGTCCGACTGCAACGGGGTGAATCCGCCGAGCGGGAAGAACGGCACGTAGGCGATGCCGTCCGCGGCCAGCCGATCGATCAGGGCGTCGTCGTGGCGGACGACGAGGTTGTACATGTTCTGCACGCAGACGATGGTGCCCATCGACCGCGCCTCGGCGACCTGTTCCGCCGTCGCGTTGCTCACGCCCAGGTGCCGGATCAGCCCCTTCTCCTGCAACTCGAGGAGAGTCCCGAACGCCTCCTCGACCGGCTCGGGCACGGTGCCCTCGGCGTCGCCCAGCCTCAGGTTGACCAGGTCCAGCACGTCGACCCCCAGCGTTTCGAGGTTGGCGTGCACCTGCTTCCTGATGCTCTCGGGGTCCCGGGCCGGCGGCCAGCCGCCCCGCTCGTCGCGAAACGCGCCCACCTTCGTCGCGATGTGCAGCGACTCGGGGTAGGGGTGCAGCGCCTCGCGAATGAGTTCGTTGGTCACGTGCGGGCCGTACGCGTCGCTGGTGTCGATGTGCGTGATGCCGAGCCGGACGGCCTCGCGCAGCACGGCGATCGCCGCGTCGCGGTCGGCCGGCGGACCCATGACCCCGGGGCCGGCGAGCTGCATCGCCCCGTAGCCGAACCGGGTGAGGCTCATCCCACCCGGATTCCACGTGCCGCCGGGAAGGGATCCAGAAGTCATTCGCGCACCTGCTTTCCGTCTTCCGTCGTGGACCGTTGCCAGATCGTCACTCGCGTGTAAGTTTACACTACAGTGCAAGTACGCTGCCGAGACAGGAGCACGGCCCCGCACTGGCGCCGTTCGCGACGAACGCCTCCCACGTATTCCGACCGGCCCCCGCCGATCTGGAGCTGCCGGCTGCTGCAGCGGCGGTTCTTTCCCGAAAGGGAATCAATGTTTCCGAACCGGATCGTCCCGCTGGTGGTCCTGCTCGGCATCTGCTGGGCCGCACGGTGGCTCCTGTGGCCGCTGGCGCTGTACTACTTCGCGCGCAGCGCCCGGCTCCTCGTCTGGTGGCTGTTTCGCGAAAAGACCGCCCCGGACCTGTACGACCCGGCGGTGATGCGCGTCAAGCGGCTGCGGACATGGGCGGCGCTCGCGACCTCCATCGCGGCCGCGGGCTTCTACACGTCCTTCGGGGACTTCGTCGCGGACAAGATCCTCGTATTGCTGCAGACGCTGTTGTTGACGACCTGGCTGTTCGCCGCCGGCGCGGCCGTCGCCGTCGCGATCCTCATCCGCTGCGCGCCGCGCGGCGAGCGCC
Source organism: Actinomycetales bacterium (assembly GCA_044507605.1). Lineage (GTDB taxonomy): Bacteria > Actinomycetota > Actinomycetes > Streptosporangiales > Streptosporangiaceae > Thermopolyspora. The sequence goes on from JBIQJI010000002.1 coordinate 45,532, forward strand.
GGGGCCTGCCGGACAATGCGGCCGAGGCGGTGCTCGGCTGGCTCATCCTCGTCTCCCTGCTGGCATCGACCATGGCCGTACAGACCGGCTTCGGCCTGGCCACCGTGCACCCTGCGCTCCCTGCCCTGGTGACCGGCATCCTGGTCTGGGAGCTCTTCGCGATCAACGGAGTGTCCGACGGGCTGCCACCGGCGATCGCGTACCCGATGTCCCTCGGCGGCCCGATCACGGTGTACCGCCATCGCGTGGTGGGAGATCCACCGGTTGCGCACCGAGCACGGGGTGACCCTCCGCGGAGGCCGGGCGGTCACCCGCGCAGTGACGTCGTCTTCAACCGCGGCGACGCCTTGATCTCCGCCTCCGTGAACCTCTCGGTCACCCACCCGCCGCGCGCGAACAGCCTGGTCTGGTCGGCGTGGTGCGGCGACGTCGGGTCGGCCGACAGGGAGTACGTCACGACGGTGCGGGCGCGCGGCCCGTCCGGGGTCAGCTCCACGGCCATCAGGAAGCTGGAGCCGGTGTCGACGTCCGGGTAGCGGCCCTGCTCGCTCAGCGGCCCCCCGGTGCGGATCCGGTCGAAGCAGCCCTCCCCCTCGGTGCAGCCCGGCACGGGGACCGCGCCGTACCGCTGCGCCTGCCCCGGCGTGAGGGTCAGCGGGATGTGGTGGGCCGTGAAGAACCGCACGGCGTCGGCCAGCGCCACCTGCACGGCCGGGTCGGCTGTGTCGAGCCCGCGCGGCGTGGTGAGCGGGTGCTTCGGATCGAACGGCACCTTCCACCAGCTCTTCGGCGGGGCCATGGAGCCGTCGGGCAGGGTGCGCGGGCGGCCCAGGTTCTGGTAGAACTCGCGCCACAGGATCGCGCCGCGGCTGTCGAGGCGGGCCCGGCCGTCCCAGGCCGCCAGGGTGGCGCAGGCCCGGCGCACATCGACCTTCGCGCCGTCGCTCGCCGTCATCACGGGATCGGCCCGGCACAGGGCGCGCAGCCCCGGGCGGAGCAGCTCGGCGCTCAGGTTGCGCTTGCCGACGGCCGTCCGCTGCAGGGTTCGAGCGTGAAGCCGGGCGCGCCGAGCCCGTCGTCCCCCGACAGCCGCTGGGCGATCATGTCGAGCCCGACCCTGGTGCGCAGGTCCGGTTCCCGGCCGACCGGGCCGTAGATGTGCGGATAGCCGGTGATCGGGGCCTTGGGGTTGCTCAGCCAGGGGGCGCCGTTGGCGTTGGTCACGTAGTCGTCGCGGGTCAGGCGGGGCTGGGCGGCGGGGCCGAAGATGCCGGGCTCGATGGCGTCCGGGTCCCGGCCCCACAGGCAGGCCGAGGTCGAGCCGTCCAGGATGAGCATCCTGGGGTCGTCTTCCGCGCGGCAGCGCTTCGCCTGCTCGTCGGTGACGTGCGGCACCACCGAGGCGTCGGCGAAGTACGTGTGGCCGCCGGAGTCGGCCGCGATCGTGTAGACGAACGGCATGCCCTGGTAGGTGTCCTGGACGCGCCGCAGCCCCGCCACGTCGCGCGCGGTGCCCATGGCCAGCCACTCGTCGGCGAACCGCAGGTTCGCGACATTGGCGTCGGCCAGGGCCGGCGCCGTCTCGTCCGTCCAGTCCTTCGCCAGCACCGGGCCGTACCTGGAGGTGTACAGGGTGGTGGTGACGATGCCGGGCACGCCTTTCTCGTCCCGGACCGTGACCGACACCTCCTGCCGGCCCATCGGCTCGGGCCGGCCGTCCACCAGGTACGTGGTCCGCTGTCCGGGCACCAGCTTCAGGCGGTACACGGTGAACCGCTGGGCGTGGGAGACGGTGTGCGTCCAGGCCAGGCTCGCGTTGTGGCCGATCTGCACCATGGGCGTGCCGTACAGGCTGCCGCCCGACACGTCGAAGACGCCCGGGATGGTCAGCTGCACCTGGTAGAAGCGGCGGATCCCGTTCCACGGGAAGTGGGGATCGGCCAGCAGCATGCCGTCGCCGTCGCGGGTGGCCTCGCGCCCGAAAGCGAACCCGTTGCTGCCCGGAGGATTCGCCGTCTTCGCGGGTGGCGTCTCGGCGGAGGGCGTCTCGGCGGAGTCCTTCGCGTCCGGCCGGTCCGGCTCCTCGTCGTCCTGCCGCTGCCGCGCCTGCCCGGAGGCGGCGATGGCCTCCCGGAACGCCGAGCTGCCGGCCAGGCGGCCCAGATCGAGCAGGTTCATCCAGACGTCGGTGGCGGTGATGGGGCCGACCCACTCCTTGCCCCGGCAGGCCGGGTCGGGCAGCCGGTCCACCCCGGTGTCGCTCAGGTAGCGGTTGAAGCCGGCCACGTAGCCGTTCACGAGCGCGCGCAGGTCGGCGCTGGGGCCGTACGGCGCGGGGCGGGCCAGGATCCGGCGCAGCACGCCGGACGCCTTGACGCTCTGGTAGTACACGTCGCTGGCCAGGTTGGGGATCGGGTCGGAGTGGTCGTCCGACATCGCCTTCGGGCCGAAGTACCGCGACCGCTCGCCGCGCAGGGTGAGCACCCACGAGGCCATGACGCACAGATCGTCCTGCGCGAAGGCGTAGCCGTATCCGTAGCCGAGGCCGCCGAAGTCCTTCGCCAGGATGTGCGGGACGCCGTACTCGGTGCGTCTGATGTCGGCGGCGTAGCGGCCTTCGTCGGCCCCCCGGGGGCGGGCGCCGTGAGGAGGGCGCCGGCGAGCGCCACCGCGAAGGGCACGGCCAGTCGCCTGGCCCAGGTCGTGATCATGGGGTCCTATTCGAAGCGGGCGTTGTCGGGGGCCGTCACGCGCTTGAGCAGCGGCAGGCCGGCGAGGATCACCAGCAGGGCGGCCAGCAGCCCGCCTGCGACGGTCAGGAAGTAGCCGGGGCCGGGCAGCGCCACCGGGGCGCTCCTGATCTCCAGCTGGGCGGTCATCGGCTCGGCGACGCCGAAGCCGGCGGCGGCGGCCACCACGGCGGCCAGCAGCATGGGGACCGCGGTCTCCAGCAGCAGCACCCTGGCCAGGGTCCGGGTCGGCGTGCCCGACAGCCGCAGCAGCGTGAACGGCTGCCTGCGCTCCACCACGCCGCCGGCCACCGCCACCAGCAGGCTGCAGCCCGCCACCAGCAGGGTCAGCGCGACGATGACCAGCGCGACCCGCTCGACCTGATCGAGCAGCACCGCGCGGATCTGCGCGACCTCGGCGAACGTCAGGGGCGTTTCCGCGCTGCCGGAGCGGCCGACGTACGGGGTGAGCAGGGTGCGGATCTGTTCCCGGACGGCCGGGTCGGGCACGCGGATCAGCACCGCCGCCAGGGGCAGGCCGGCCGTGGCCGCCTTGGCGTTCCCACCCGAGCCGGCGGGGTCGCCGGACGTGGCCGGGTTCGACGGGTCCACCATCGGCAGGAAACGGTCGATGGACAGCATGTTGTCGCTGCTCAGCAGCCGGTTGAAGTCGACCTGCACCGCGCGGGCGCCCGGGCGGCACCGGCCGAGCACCGGAAAGCGGGCCAGATCGTCGCAGTCGACCACCTGCGCGAGCAGGAAGTCGAGCCGGCAGCCGGGGCCGGGGTCGCACGACGGCATGTCCTTGGGCCAGGGCGGCGTGTCGGCTCTGCGCCAGATGGGCAGCACCTCGACGCCGTGGTGGGCGCGCACCTTGGCGAGCAGTTCGGCCGCCGTGGCGGGCGGCAGCGGCACGCCGGGGATGTCCTCGGCGTACCCGAACGACGCCCGCATGACGGCGTTGAGCGTGCCGCCGCCCGCCGCCTGCTGGCCGGCGACGACCGCGGGGACGATGCCGGCGACGGCCGTGCCGATGAAGACCGCAAGCACGATCCCGTTCACCGGCCGGAACGCCGCCTTCGGGTCGGCCGCCAGCCGCCGCGCGGCCAGCAGCGTCGCCGCGCCGCGCGTGACCCGGGCGGCCAGCCGCGCCGCCAGCATCGTCAGCCACGGGCCCGCCACCACCAGCCCGACCATGATCAGCGCCAGGCCGATGTCGACGAGCACCGCGATGGGGTCCCTGCCGTTCGCGAACACCGGGCCCATGAACAGCCCCAGCCCCGCCAGGAGCGGCAGCAGCCGCCACCAGCCGGGGGCGGCGGCCCGCACCTTGCGCGCCGCGCCGAGCGGCGTGATCCGGACCCGGCGCAGCGACCACAGGGCCGCCCCGGCTGCGGCGAGCGGCACGCCCACGACCACGGCGGCGTACTGGAGCGCGGTGGGCGCGACCAGGTCGGGGAAGAAGCGGGAGCCGGTGACGGCGACACCGGCCAGGGCCGGCCGCACCGCCTGGAATGCCGCGATGCCCACGAGCGCGCCCAGCAGCGCGCCGAGCGCGGAGTCGACCGAGGCGATCACGTTGATCTGCCGCGCCGTCGCGCCCGCCAGCCTGATCGCCGCGAAACGCGCCTCGCGGCGGGCGGCGGCCAGGCGGGTGGCCGTGCCGATGAGGACGAGCATCGGGAAGATCAGGCCGATGGCGGCGATACCGAAGCCGTGCTCGTACAGGGCGGCGGTGTCGTCTTCGGGCGGGGTCGTGGCGACCGTGTCGACGGCCACGGTGCCGCTCATGGCCGCCACGTCGGCGGGAGTGCGGCCGACGACGACCACCAGATCGTCGGGGCCCGACAGCGCCGCCCGGCCCACCAGGCCGGCGCGGGTGCCGGGGAACCGGTCGGCGAGCTGATCGCGCGGCACGGAGTCCATCAGCCGGGCCAGCGCGGGCGATGCGTAGTAGCGGCCCGCGCCGGGCAGCGCGGCGAGGCCGGGCATGGCCGGGGTGGGTGCGCCCGGGTCGAGGACCGCGACGTCGAGCCGCTTGATCGGGCGGCCGTCGTAGGAGTCCTGCCGCACGTTCCACAGCACCGCCCCCGGGGTCGCCCCCAGCGCCCAGCCCGACGGCGCGGAGCCGGTCGTGCACTCCCAGCACGGGCGATCGGCCGTGGCCCGGAAGGCGTTGAACAGCGCCACCGTCGACAGCAGCACCGTCACCCCCAGCGCGACGGCGATCGTGACGGCCGCCAGCCGGCCGGCCGCCTCGCGGCCGCCGCGCAACGACAGCCGCAGGCCCAGCCAGAGCGTCATCGGACGACCTCGCCGACGTACGGGTCGGTGACGCTGCCGTCGCGCACGATGACCTCCCGGGCGGCGCAGGCGGCGACCCGGGCGTCGTGGGTCACCACGACCACGGTCGTGCCCTCCTCGCGGGCCAGGCCGACGAGCAACTCCATGACCCTCTCGCCGGTGAACGAGTCGAGCGCGCCGGTCGGCTCGTCGGCGAAGACGACCCTGGGCCGGGTCACCAGCGCCCTGGCGATGGCCACCCGCTGCGCCTGCCCGCCCGACAGCTCGCCGCTGCGCCGCCGGCTCAGATCGTCCAGCTCCAGCCGCCGCAGCCAGTCGTCCGCCCGCCGGTACGCCTGCTTGCGCCCCATCTTGCCGAGCAGCAGGGGCAGGGCGACGTTGTCGGCCACCGTGAGCTCCGGCACCAGCTGGCCGAACTGGAAAACGAACCCGAACGCGGTGCGGCGCAGCTCCGACCGGACCGCATCGGGCAGCGTGTCGAGCCGCCGCCCCTCGAACCACACCTCGCCCGTGTCGGGGGTGAGGATGCCGGCCAGGCAGTGCAGCAGCGTGGATTTGCCGGAACCGCTCGGGCCCATGATCGCCAGGATCTCGCCCGCCGCGACGGACAGGCTCGCCTCGCGCAGCGCCTGCGTCCGGCCGTAGGAGCGGCCGATGGACCGGGCCTCCAGCAGCGGGCCCGGCACGGCGGAGACGCCGGCGGTCATGAGCGGCGCACCGTTTCGGCCAGCGCGCCCAGCCGCGCCGTGGTCATGTCGATCCAGCGCAGATCGGCCTCAAGGTGGAACAGGGCGTGATCGGCCAGCAGCGTGTCGACGATGGAGTCACCGCGTTTGATCTCCGCCAGCTCGCGCATGCGCCGCATGTGGGTGGCCCGCTGCGTGTCGAGGTAGCTTCGCGCGTCGCGGCCCAGCATCAGGGCCAGCACGACCTTCGTGAACAGCACCGTCTGCAGGAACGGCTCGGCCGGCACCGGCTCGGTCAGCCACTTCGCCACCTCCTGCCGGCCCAGCGGGGTGATGGCGTAGCGCTTGCGGTCGGGGCCGTCGCCGGGCTCGCTCTGACCGGCGGTGACCTTGCCGTCCCTGGCCAGCCGCCCGAGCGTCGCATAGACCTGCCCGAACGGGAGCGGCTTGCCCCTGCCGAAGTAACTGTCGTAGTCGCGCTTCAGGTCGTAGCCGTGGCTGGGTTCACGATCGAGGAGGCCCAGCAGCGCCAGGGAGACTGTCATGGCGCCCACTACAAACCGAGCGTATATACCGAGTGTATAGATCCCCATTTTCACTCGTCGATCCGATGGCCGTGATCGGGGTCAGGCCGGCGGCGCGCCGGAGCCGGTCAGGGTGCGACGCTCGGTGACGATGGCGCTGATCAGGTCGATCGGCGTGATGTCGAAGGCGGGATTCCAGCCCGGGCTGCCCGGGGCCGCCACGTGACGGTCGCCGAAGCCGAGCACCTCGCGCTCGTCGCGGATCTCGATGGGGATGCCGGACCCGTCGGGGGTGCCGGGGTCGATGGTCGACTCCGGGGCGGCGACGACGAACGGGATCCGGGCGTGGCGGGCGGCGAGAGCATGGCCCAGGGTGCCGACCTTGTTCGCGACGTCGCCGTTCGCCGCGATCCGGTCCGCGCCGACCACGACGGCCTCCACGTCACCGCCGACGATCAGCCCCGCCGCGGCCGAGTCGACGATCACCCGGTGCGGCACGCCGAGCCGGCCGAGCTCCCACGCGGTCAGCCGGCTGCCCTGCAGCAGCGGGCGCGTCTCGCAGACGTAGACCATGTCCAGGCCCGTCGTGGCGTGCATCCGGCCGATGACGCCGAGGGCGCTGCCCCATTCGACGGCGGCGAGCCCGCCGGCGTTGCAGTGGGTGAGCACCCGCCGCCGGCCCGCCAGCAGCTCGGCGCCGCGCTCGCTGAGCGCCCGGTTGATCTCCACGTCCATGTCGCGGACGGCCAGCGCCGCCGCGACGATGCCGGCGGCATCGGCCCCGGCGGTGCGGGCGTCCAGCATCCGGCGCACGCCCCACCCCAGGTTGACGGCGGTGGGCCGGGCGCCGATCAGGGCCCGCGCGGCGGCGGCGAGCTCGGCGTCCAGGTCCAGCCGCTCCCGCTCGGCCCGCACCGCGGCGAGCGCCATGCCCATGGCCCCGGCCACGCCGAGGGCCATCGCGCCGCGTACGGCCAGCGACCGGATGCAGGTGACGAGCGTCGCCACGTCGCGGACGTCGACGGCGACCTCCGCTTCGGGCAGTCGCGTCTGGTCGATGATCCGCACGACGCCGTCACACCAGTCGATGGTTCGCACAGGGTCGAAGATCGTCGCAGGACTGACAGATGTCAAGCTCCCTGTTACTGTCCCGATCAGAATCAGGGCGACGATCCGAGGGGCGGCATGACGGACCTTCTGGCCGAGCAGCGGCGGGCCGTGGTCGCCGCGTGCTCCGCGCTCGTCGCGGGCGGCCTGCTGCGCGGCACCTCCGGCAACGTGTCGGTGCTCGACCCGTCGACCGGCCTGGTCGCGATGACCCCGAGCGCCGTGCCGTACGCCGAACTGACGGCCGAGCACGTCGCGGTCGTCACCGCCGACGGCGAGACGGTCGGCGGGTCGCTCCGGCCCACCTCCGAGGCGGGCCTGCACCTGCGGATCTACCGGGAGCGGCCCGACGTGCAGGCCGTGGTGCACACCCATTCGGTCTTCGCCACGACCTTCGCCGCCATGCGCGAGCCCATACCGCCGGTGCACTACCTGCTCGCGCGGGCCGGCCGCGCCGTGCCCATCGCGCCGTACGCCCGCTTCGGCAGCGACGAACTGGCCGCCGGCTGCGCCGCCGCCCTCGGCGCCGACCACGCGGTGCTGCTGGCCAACCACGGCGTGGTCGCCGTCGGCGCCGTCCTCGGCGACGCGGTCGCCATCGCCGAGGCGGTCGAGACGACCGCCGAGATCGCCTGGCGGGCCCGGGTCGCGGGCCGGCCCGTGCTGCTCACCGACCGGCAGATGTCCGACGCCGCCGACGCCTTCGCCACCTACCGCCCGACGCCCCGCGCTGGCCGCCCCGACCCCGAGTCATAGCGGCCCCGCGCGGCCGGCTCAGCGCAGCCGGGCCTCGATGGCCTCGATGATGCGCGGGCGCAGCTCGGCGGGGCGGATCACGGCGTCGACGGAACCGACCTCGACCGCGCGGCGGATGTCGTGGACGCGGTCGAACTCCGCCGCCACCTCGCCGAGCTTCTCCGCGCGGACCGCGGAGCGGAGCTCGTCCAGCTCGGAGGTGAGGGTGGCGCGCTCGGCCCCGCTGGCCGCCGCGACGCGGGCCTCCAGCTCGCGCACCCTGGGGTCGTTGGCGGTGCGGGCGTTGACGTCCCTGGCGAACACCACGGCCGCGGCGGGGGCGCCGCCGAGCACCGAGGCGTACGAGCCCTCCAGCGCGAGCACGGTCATGTTGGGGTTCAGCGCCTTGGAGAACACCACGAACGCGCCGCCGTGGTAGCGCGAGATGACGCAGAACACGATGGGCCCGCGGAAGTTCACGACCGCGCGGCCGATCTCGGCGCCGTACTCCAGCTGCAGCTTGCGCATCGACTCGGGCGAGCCGTCGAAACCGGACAGGTTGGCCAGCACCACCAGCGGCCGGTTGCCGCTGGCCGCGTTGATCGCCCGCGCGGCCTTCTTCGACGACCGCGGGAACAGGGTGCCCGCGGTGTAGGTGTCGGGGCCGTCGGTGGGCGGGAAGCCGCGGCGCGGCACGCCCCGCGACTCGATGCCGAGCAGGCACACCGGGATGCCGCCGAGGTGGGCGTCCTGCACCACGGCGGTCTGCGCGTCGGCCATGCCCGCCCAGCGTTCCAGCACCGGATGGTCCTGGTCGGACAGTGCCCGCATGACGGTGCGGATGTCGAACGGCTTCTTGCGGTCGGGGTTGGCCTCGGCGGAGAAGATCTCGCCGACGGTGGTGAAGTCGCTGCCCTCGACGGCGTGCGGGAAGTCGCTGATGTCGCGGTCGATGGGGTCGGTGGTGGTGGCCCGCCGCGGGCCCGGCTCCCCGGGTGCGACGTAGGTGTGGTCGTAGTGCGCCATCAGCACGTCGCGGGCGGCGGTGAGGTTGGGCGCCCAGTACTGCGCCTGCCCGTTGGGGCCCATCACCCGGTCGTAGCCGCCGATGCCGAAGTTGTCCTCGGCCGACACGCCGCCGGAGAAGTCGAGCGACTGCTTGCCGGTGAGCACCATCGCCGAGTCCGGCGTCATCACGAGCACGCCCTTGGTGTGCATGAGCATCGTCGCCTCGGCGTTCCAGTACGGCTGCGCGCCGACGTTGATGCCCGCGACGACGACGTTGATCTCGCCGCCGTCCTGGGTGAACTCGACGATCCGCTTCAGCGCCGCCGCCACCCAGTCCATGTTCTCGGTGCCCGACTCCATCGAGATCCGGGCGCCGGCGGACAGGGCGTACCACTCCAGCGGCACCCCCATCCGCTCGGCCAGGTCCAGCGCGGCGATCACCCGGCGGCACTCCGGCTCCGACAGCGCGCCGAGCGCCTTCGTCGGGTCGCCGAGCAGCACGACCCGGGTGACGCCCTGCGGGTGCCGCCGGGTCCGGGTGGTGACGACGCCCGCGACGATCGCCGCGGTGTTGCGGCCCTTCGGCCGGTCGACCGGCACCAGCCGGCCGTCCTCGTCGAGGTCGTGCTCGGCGAAGTCGCCCAGCACCTCCGTCAGCTCGTACGGGTACACGGTGTTGCGGCTGCGGGCGCGCAGCACCTTCTGCCGGTAGCCGTCGACGGGCTCGACCGGCTCGTCGGACGGCTCCCCGACGCTCAGCGTGGTGCCGCCGGTGGCGTCGAAGGAGACCCGGACGGCGACCTTGGCCAGCTCGCCGGTCCGCGGGTCGCGCCGCCGCGCGATGAACTCGATCTCCTCCAGCCCGGCGCCCGCGGCCGTCGGCAGCATGCGCTCGGCGAGCATCTCCAGCTCCGCGCGGGTCAGGTCGCTCGGCGGCCAGACGTAGATCACGATGCGGTTGGTGGGCAGCCGCTTCTTCGACGGCCGCCGCTCCTGCGCGCGGCGGATCGAGTCCAGGCAGGTGGCGACGGTGAACTCGGCGGTCGGCAGGGTGCGCAGGTTGCCGTCGTGGTCGCGCAGCTCGGTCAGGTCGCGGATCTGCGAGAACGCGACGAGGCGCTCGTCGGACGGGTTGTCCCGCGCGGTGCACTGGTAGAGGTAGACCTCCTCGTCCGACGACGGCAGCCGGGTGAGGTCGAACTCGCGCAGCCGCTCCATCCGCATCCGCTCCGCGATGTGCGGGTGCAGGCCGCGGATCAGCCGCTCCTCGGCCATCCCGGCGGGGGACGGGCGGAACGTGAAGTGGTGGTGCATCACCGCGCCGCTGCTGCCCGCGACGGTGGCGGTGACGCGGCGCACCCGCTCCGGCAGCGGGTGCGCGGCGATGACCCGGTGCAGCGCGGCGGCCATCGCGTCGAAGTCGTCCGGCTGGTTCTCCCAGGAGAGGTAGATGTCGGCGTCGACGGAGTCCTTGCCGTCCGCGAGTTCGGCGAGTCCGCGCAGCGCCCCGCCGAACGCCTCGAAGCTCACCGCGGCGGACGCCAGGCACGAGCCGGCGCGCTCGGCGACGACGAACTCGCAGCCCCCGGCCTCGCGGGTGCGGACGCCGCTCAGGCCCTTGTTGCCGTAGTACCGGCGGGTCAGCACCTCCAGCATGACGGCGTTGTTCCAGTTGCCGCGGAAGAGCCGCTGGCCGAGGAGCCGCACCAGCGGCTCGGTGCTGCGCACCATCTCGGCGATGCGCTCGGCGCGGTCCGGCGCGTCGGGGTGCGCGTCCAGGTGGCGCAGGTGCCGGCGGACGTCGGCGTACACGCGGGCGCGGTTGCGGCGCAGCAGCGGCTGGGCGTACCAGGCGAACACCACGCCGCACGCCAGGTCGTAGACCACCGGGAAGCGGACCTGCGTCGCGGCGATCAGCCGCTCCAGCGCGAGGCCGGCGGGCTCGCGCAGCGCCTCCGCCGGCGGCGGCTCGCGCAGCCACGCGCGCAGCAGCGCGGTGACGACCGCGGCGTCCGCGGACGCGCGCTGCTGGGCGAGGAAGATCCGGAAGAGCGCGGCCTCCAGCTCGGGGGTGCGGTCCAGGCCGGTGACGCCGTAGTGGCCGAGCGCCGTCTCCAGCCTGGCCCGGAACGCCGGCGGCAGCCCGGCCCGCTCGGCGTCCAGGCTCTGCAGGTAGGCGTGGAAGTGCTCGCGGGCGCTGTGCACGTGGCCGTCCGCGCCGTCGCCGCCGTCCCCGGCGCCCGCCGGGCGGTTGCGGCTCAGCTCGGCCAGGTCGGTGAACACCTCGATGAGCGCCAGCTCGGCGGCCAGCGGCCGGTGCCCGTCGGCGGCGGCGGCCTGCCGCGCGGCGAGGTAGTCGTCGAGGACCCGGCGCTCGTCGTGCGGGTCGACGTCGAAGCCGAGCAGCAGGCTGCGCAGATCCTCCTGGCCGCGCGCGGCGCGCCGCCGCGCCGGGACCGCGGCGGGCGCGGCGGGCAGGTCCAGCTCGACCGCGGGGCCGGACGCGGCGTCCTCGGCGCCGTCGTCGGCGAGCGGCTCCAGCCGCAGCAGCGGCGCGCCCGTCTCGACCTGGCTGCCCACCGACACGACGCATTCCTTGAGCCGCGCCCGGAACGGCGCCCGCAGCACCGTCTCCATCTTCATGCTCTCCAGCACCAGCACCGGCGCGCCCGCCTCGACCTCGGCGCCCGCCTCCAGCGGCGTCGCGACGACCAGCGCGGGCGCGGGGGAGCGGACGACGCCGCCCTCGTCCCGGCTGACCCGGTGCGTCACGCCGTCCACCTCGACCAGGTGGACCGGGCCGTGCGTGCCGGTGAGCAGCCGGTACCGGACGCCGTTGACGGTGATCTGCCCGCTGTACCGGTCGAAGCGGTCGAGCTCGACGTCGGCGGTGCGCACGTCCTCGCCCGCCTCGATGGCGACGCGGAACCGCTGCGCGCCGACCCGCGCCACCCGCACCCGGTAGCCGGCGCCGCGCAGCTTCAGGTCCAGCGGCCGTCCGCTCTCGTGCCGCACCTGCGGGCGCCCGCCGGACGCCGTGGCCAGCAGCCGCTGCCGGGCGGCGGCCTCGCCCTCCTCGTACGCCTCGATGGCGGCGGCGGCGAGCGCGACCGCGGAGTGCCGGTGGGAGACGAGGCCGCCCTCGGCGCGGACGCGGTCGATCCAGCCGGTGTCGGCGCTCGCGCCGACCACCTCGGGGCGGTCGAGCAGGTCGAGCACGAAGCTCTTGTTCGTCGCGCCGCCCTCGATGATCACCGTGGTCTCGGCCATGGCCCGGCGCAGCCGGCCGAGCGCCTCGTCGCGGTCGCGGCCATAGGCGATGATCTTGGCGATCATCGAGTCGAAGGCCGCGGGAATGGTGTCGCCCTCGCCGACCCCGGTGTCGACGCGAATGCCCGGCCCCGCCGGCAGGTCCAGCCGCGCGATGCGGCCCGGGGCGGGCGCGAAGTCGCGGTCGGGGTCCTCGGCGTTGAGCCGGGCCTCGACGGCGTGCCCGCGCTCGACCGGCGGCGCGCCCTCCAGCCGGCCGCCCGCCGCCACCCGCAGCTGCGCCTTGACCAGGTCGAAGTCGGTGGTGCACTCGGTGATCGGATGCTCCACCTGCAGCCGGGTGTTGACCTCCAGGAACGCGAACAGCCGATCGCCGGGATGGTAGAGGAACTCCACGGTCGCCGCCCCGCGATAGCCGACGGCGAGGGCCAGCCGCTCGGCCGACGCCTTCAGCTCGGCGGCCTGCTCGGGGTCGAGCACCGGCGACGCCGACTCCTCGATGATCTTCTGGTTGCGCCGCTGCACCGAGCAGTCGCGCACGCCGAGCGCCCACGCCGTGCCCTGGCCGTCGGCGATCACCTGGACCTCGACGTGCCGGGCACCGGTGATCAGCCGCTCCAGGAACACCACGCCGCTGCCGAACGCCCGCGCCGCCTCCTGGCTGGTGCGCTCGTAGGCCTCGATGAGCTCGGCGGCGTTCGTGACCACGCGGATGCCGCGCCCGCCACCGCCCGCCGTGGCCTTCAGCATCAGCGGATAGCCGATGCGGTCGGCCGCCGCCAGCGCGGAGTCGAGGGTCTCGACCGGGCCTTGGCTCCACGGCGCGACCGGCACCCCGACCTCCTCGGCCAGCAGCTTCGCGCCGATCTTGTCGCCGAGCGTGCGCATGGCCTGCGCGCTCGGACCGACGAAAGTGACGCCGATGCGCTCGCACAGCTCCGCGAACGCGGGATCCTCGGCCACGAAACCCCAGCCGACCCACGCCGCGTCGGCCCCGGTCTCCACCAGCGCGCGCTCCAGCACCTCCAGATCGAGGTACGGCCGCGCGGACGCCGGCCCGAGATCGTAGGCGATGTCGGCTTCGCGGACGAACGTGGCATTGCGGTCGACGTCGGTGTACAAAGCGACGGTTTCGATACGTGTCGCCGTCTGCGCGGCCAGGTCCCGAACGGCGTGGATCAGCCGCATAGCGGCCTCACCCCGGTTGACGATGACGACACGACTGAACACGACCCAACCCTTCCCGTTGCCCGTGCGCCCGTTTCCCCGGCGCCGTCCGCCCCTACAGCTTCGCCTCTACCGGCTGGTAGGGGAACGAACCGCGCCAGGTGAGGCGGCTGCGGTGAGGATATCCGGGCCGGTCCCTATCGGCCATTTCCGCCGGTCAGCCCTGTGGATAACGCGCCGGGCGAGGTGGGGAAGATCGGCCGAACAGCCCAAGATTACGGACCAGGCCTGCCGGCGTGCCCGCCCGGAGGTCGCCGATGACGGAGCCTGAAACCGGCGGGCCGCACAAAGAAGCCGCATGCCCGATTCACACGCTGCATTCGGCGATCCACGACGCGCGGCGGCGGCGCTGGAGGAGTCTGGCGAATTCCTCTATTCTCGGCCGCGATGCGGCGTGGGGAGGAGCGATCGGTGATCCGCGTTCTGGTCGCGGAAGACATGCGCATCCTGCGCGACACGCTGGTGGCCACGCTCGACCTCGAGGACGACCTGGAGGTCGTCGCCGCCGTGGTGACCGGAGACCGCATCGTGCCCGAAGCCCTGCACCACCGGCCCGACGTCGCCGTCCTCGACATCGACCTGCCAGGCGTCGACGGGCTCACCGCCGCCGACGAACTGCACCGCCGGCTGCCCGGCTGCCGCGTCCTGATCCTCACCGGCCTGGGCCGCCCCGGACACATGCGCCGCGCGGTCGCCGCGCACGTGTCGGGGTTCCTGCTGAAAGACGCCCCCTCGGACGAGCTGCTCGCGGCGGTGCGGCAGATCGCGGCGGGCGGCCGGGTCTTCGACCCCGCCCTCGCGGTGGCCGCCCTCGAAACCGCGCAGAACCCGCTGTCCCCCCGCGAGGCCGAGGTCCTCAAACGATACGGGGAGGGGGCGTCGGCGGCCGACATCGCCGCCGAGCTGTTCCTGTCCTACGGCACGGTCCGCAACTACCTGGCCGCCGCCGTCACCAAACTGGGCGCCCGCAACCGCGTCGACGCCGCCCGCATCGCCGGCGAAGCCGGCTGGCTGTAGCGGCACGGCGAGGCCGGGAGACGTGCGGCGAGGCCGCCGCTCACTTCGGGTCGGTGAGCGACGGCCTCGGCCGGTCGTGAGTGATCAGATCCGTGCGGTGTCGACCAGGGTGCCGGTTCTCGTGTCGGTTCTCGTGTCGGTTCGGGTGCCGGTTCCCGTGGTGGGGGTGCGAGGCCGGCGGGTCAGCCGGATCGTGGCGACGATGGCGCCGAATCCGGCGATCCCGGCCAGGCCGAGCAGGAGCGGGCGCAGAGTGAGCGCCCACGGCCAGCTCGGGCCGGACAGGTCGAGGCCGGCGGTGGGGTACTCCAGGATCTTGCCGGCCCAGCGCGCCGTCGGGACGTCCAGCGTGCGCGCCATGGTCCGCAGCGCCGGGTCGAACGCGAAGCCCGGCTCCCGGTGCAGGTACGTCACGGGGACGCCCGCCCGGCGGGCGGCGGTGGCGACGGCGGGGTCGGGGTGGGCGGCCGCCGCGGCACCGGGGACCAGCAGCCTGTCGGTCCGCCCCAAGGCGTCCAGCCCGGCACGCGGGACGAACGTCAGGCCATGGCGGGAGCGGATGCCGCCGCCGGCGGCGATCGCGACGGTCCGGGCCGCCTTGACCTCGCCGTACGGGTCGAAGGCCGACGCCAGTTCCAGTTCCCCGACACCGTCGGTCAGCAGCACGCCTATGGTGGCGGAGTCGGAGCGGTAGCCGAGGTTGAGCAGATGCGTGACGGCGTCGGCGGGGGTCAGCCGGGCGACGGGCAGCGGCGCGGGACGGCCCGGCGAGTAGTAGCGCCAGCCGACGGTGCGTGCGGCGGACGCCGCGACATCGGCGCCGACGAGCCGCTCGATCACGTGCAGCGTCCCGTCGACCGAGGACAGCAGCCCGCCGGTGGTGATGATGTCGCCGTCGTCGACGTACCGGAACCCGCGCCGCCAGTGCACGGCCGGATGGTCACGCTCGTAGCCGGCCAGCCGATACCAGTGGGAGGTCGCTTCGCGGCCGTCGAGCAGCCCGGCCTGGGCGAGCACCCGGGCGCCGGTGCACACGCCCAAGATCAGTCCGTCGCTCGGCGTGCCGCGCAGCCACGCGGTCACCGCCGCGTCGCTCGACGGGTCGGCCGGCATGTCCGGCACGATCGTGACGTCGGGGGCCGCGCCGCCCAGCCGCTCGTCCAGCTGGGCGAAACCGAAGTCGGGGACCAGGTCGAGCCCGCCGAGCAGCGGCACCGGGCGGCGCTCGGGCGCGACCGTGTAGACGTTGAACCTGCCCGTGGCGCTCAGCACCTCGTACGGCACGAGCGTGTCGGCGACGTTGGCGCCGTGGCCGCCGACGACGATCACGGCGGTGGGCTTGCGCGGGTCGTGGGCCGGCGGCACCGCGGCGGTGACGGCCGCCGCCGTGTCGGGGGTGAGCGTGGGCGGGGCGTACCGGTTCGCCTCGTAGGATCGCGCGTCGGCCACGTACACGGCCGCCGGCACGATGAGGAAGGCGAGAGTGACGCCCAGGCCACGGGCCACCGCCCGCGCGACCCGCCCGGCCCGCCCTGCGGGACGCTCCTCGTGGGCACGCCGCTCGAAGATGCGCATATCAACCTCCGGGAGTCCGACCTCGGACGACGTCCGGGTCCTGGAGCCGCATGTACGTCGTGGCTGCGGCGCCTTCTGCGGGTGCTTCGCGTCGCGTCCACTTCGCTTTGACACCATCGAGTCTCGCCTGACCTGCGGATACGCGACCAGTGCGAGCGGTCACGGCTTCGCCGTGGGGTGCGCACCGGGCCGGGGGTGCATTTTGCATGGGTCGGCTCGCGCGGGGCCCTCCAGGCGAGGCCGGGACACCGAGTCGGCGGACGACCACGGCACACGAGAACCCGGGCCACCAGCCGTTCCCGGTTCTCCCGAACCTGCCGTCCGGCCCCCGAGCCCATACCCGAGCCCACGGCCTGCGGTGGGCGCGCTCGACGTGCCCTGTGGCCTGTCGGCTCGTGCGCGCCGATGCCTTGCGGCGTGTGGCACTGTCGCCGTTTTCGCGGTTTGCTTGGGTGGGCGGTGCGCTGGGGCGAGGTGGTGGCCGATGGGCGATGGTGGCGGGTCCGCCGCGCCGCTGCCCAGGCTCGTCGCGGCGATCCCCGTGGCGTTTCTCTGCCTCAGCCTGCTCACCCGCTTCGGCAACGCCGTGTACTGGAGCGGGCTGTCCGGCGGCGTGGTGCTGGCGTGCCTGTTCGTGCCGCCGCTGCTCTACACCGTGCCGCGCGGGCGGGCCCTGTGGGCGCGCCATCCCTACCGGCTGCTCGCGGTGCAGGCGGTCCTCACGTACGCGCCCCTGGCCGCCTTCGGACAGAACTGGATCAACATCGCGCCGGGGCTCCTCGCGGGGCTCCTGCTGCTGGCCGTGCCGCCTCCGAG
Source organism: Actinomycetales bacterium (assembly GCA_044507605.1). GTDB lineage: Bacteria > Actinomycetota > Actinomycetes > Streptosporangiales > Streptosporangiaceae > Thermopolyspora. The sequence continues at coordinate 62,530 of JBIQJI010000002.1, forward strand.
GTCGTGGCTGCTGTTCGGCGGCGTGCTCGCGGCCGAGGTGGTCCGCATCGCCGTCCTCGGCATCCCGGCGCAGCTGTCCACCGCCGCGATCGTCACCTGGATGCTCGTCGCCCCGGCCAACACGGGCCTGGCGTTCTACGGCCTGGTCCGGCTCGCCGACATGGTCAAAGCGCTGCACGCGGCCCGCGCCGAGCTGGCGCACCTCGCCGTCGCCCGGGAACGCCGCCAGGCGGCGGACCGGCTGCGGGGCGCCGTCGACGACCACCTGGAGGCCGTCGCCGCGCTGGTCGAAGACGCTCTCGCGGCCCTGCCCGGCACCCCCGACCGGGCCCGGAACCTCGTCACGGAGGCGTCGGGCCGCGCCCGCCGCGCGCTCGCCCAGATCCGCGCGGTCATCGCCACCGACCGCCCCCGCGACGACCACGGCGAGGCCGATCGGCCCGGCGGACATGCCGAGGAGCCGCTTCCGGACGGCGGGCAGGACGCCCGGCCACGTCCAAAGGCCGGTCCCCTCACCCGCCCGGCCGGTCTCCCTGCCCTCCGGGCCAGGCTCGCCGGCACCGGTGTCGGTGGCGAGGTCGGTGGTGAGGCCGGCGGTGACGTGGCGCCGCGGCGGGCGCGGTGGACGCTGGCGGTCGTGCTGGCCTCCTACGGCGCGATCCTGATGGCGAACATCGTGACCGCCGGCGGTGCGCCCCTCGCGATGGCCGGCGCGGCGGCGACCATCGTCGCCGTGGCGGCGCTGCAGCTTTACCACTCCTTCGGTTGGGGTGCGGGGTCGCCGCCGCGTGACCGGGGCTGGACGCTGGCGGCGCAGATCCTGCTGCCGTTCGCGTGGACACCTGCCTACGACTGGAACGTGCTCACCCTGGCGGGGACGGCGGCGGGCTCGGCGCTGCTCCTGCTGCCGCGCCTGTGGGGGTGGGCGGTCTGCACGGCCGTCCTGGCGGGGGTCGGGGTGGCGTGGACCCTGCCCGTGCTCGGCGTCTATTACGGCGCGAACAACCGTTACGTCCAGGTGGTGGCCACCGACAAGGCGACCGTGCTCTACCAGCTGGGCGCGGTCGCGACGGCCGCGATCGTGGTGTACGGCCTGTCGCGGCTGACGGGCCTCGCCGAGCAGGTGGCGGCGGCGCGCCGCGAACTGGCCCGGAGCGCCGTGGAGCGCGAGCGGCTGCGCGTCGCGCAGGACACTCACGACGTGCTCGGGCTGGGCCTGTCGGCGGTCGCGCTGAAGTGCGACCTGGCGGGCCGGCTGATCGGCCGGGACGAGGCCCGGGCCCGCGCCGAGCTGCAGGCTCTGCTGCGGCTGACCGCGCAGTCGCGCGCCGATATCCGCGCGGTCGCCGCCGATACGGGCACCCTGTCACTGGCCGCCGAGCTGGCTTTCGCCCGTGACCTGCTCGCTTCGACCGGCATCACGGTCGAGGTGCGCGACGAGACGCATGGCGCGCCGCTTCCGGCCGCGGTGGACGAGGTCCTGGCGACCATGCTCCGCGAGGCGGTCACGAACGTGCTGCGCCACGCCCCGGGCGCCACCAGGTGCGAGATCGAACTCGCCGCCGACGAGAACGAGGTGCGTCTCGGCGTGACCAATGACGGCGCCGTCGGCGAGCCGGCGGCGGCCGGCGCGGCGTCCGGGCGCGCTGGAGGCCATGGCCTGGTGAACCTGACCGGCCGGGCGGCCGCCCTGGGCGGCGGGGTCACCACCGCCGCCGACGTCGAGCGCGGTCGCTTCGCGCTGACCGTACGAGTGCCGCTCACCGGTTCCCGGTGACGCGGTTCCGGCCCCGGCCGCCCGGCCGCCGGCCGCTTGGCCGCCCTGGCGGGGCCGGGCCGCCGGGGCGGGCGTCAGGCTTCGCCGAAGCCGCCTTCGAGGCGGTGCCGTGAGCCGGGGTGGAGGAGGCGGGCCGTGCTCACCAGCACGTCCTTCGACCAGGTGCGGCGGCGGACGAGCAGGCACGGCTCGTATCGGGAGATGCGCAGCAGGCGCCGCTCGTCGGCGTCGGCGAGGACCGCCTCGACGATGTGCTCGCCGCGGGTGAGCGGGGCCACCATGTTGAGGTAGGCGTGCGGGGTCTCGCGGGTGAAGTCGCAGTCCAGGTAGCCGGGGGCGGCGACGGGGTTGACGAGACGGTCTTCGAGCTGGATGGGCAGGTCGTCCTCGAAGTGGACGATCAGCGACCGGAACACCGTCGGGCCGGACGCCGCCCGCAGCTCCGGGTCGGCCGCCCCGGAGGCCTCCTCGCGCACGTGCACGACCTCGGTGTGGTGGCGGTGCCCGTGGCGGCGCACGTCGTCGGCGATGTTGCGCACCTCGAGCAGGGCGGAGGCGGCCTTGGGCGCGGCGACGAAGGTGCCCACCCCGGCCCGCCGGACGATCAGCCCTTCGTGGGTGAGTTCCCGCAGCGCCCGGTTGATCGTCATGCGGGACAGCCCGAGCGCGGTGACGAGCTGGTGCTCGGAGGGAAGCTGCTCTCCGTACGCCCAGCGGCCCGAGCGGACTCCGGCCGCGATGACGTTCTTGACCCGCTCGTAGGCCGGCGCGGATGCGGGGCCGGTCTCCCGGAACCGGGCGGAGAGCTCGGCCACCGTCATGGGCTCCACGGCGGACTCCGCGGCGGGCTCCTGGGTGGACCCCGCAGTGGACCCCGCGGTGGGGTCGGCGGCGGGTCCCGGGGTGGGCGGCATGGCCTTCCGATCGTCGGGGACGGGGGCCGGGCGGAGGGTTCCGGCCCGGTGCCCGAAAGTTTAGCCAGGCTCAGGGCTAGTCAGCTGTATATACAGGGATGTACATTTCCGTTCATCCCCCGTTCTCCCCGCGGCGCATGATGCGCGATAGGTGGGCCGCCATGAAACGACAAGATCCCCCAGGTCCGAACCCCACCGTGGAACGCCGGACGATCGACGTGATTCCCGACGCCGAGCGGCACGGCTCCCCTCGCAGCCAGTTCACGCTGTGGTTCGGCGCGAACATGCAGATCACCGCCATCGTCGACGGCGCACTGGCCGTCGTCTTCGGCGCCGACGCCCTCTGGGCCATCGTGGCACTGCTGATCGGAAACGTGCTCGGCGGCATCGTGATGGCGTTGCACTCCGCCCAGGGGCCGCGCCTCGGCCTCCCCCAGATGATCTCCAGCCGGGCGCAGTTCGGCGTGCTCGGCGCCGTCCTGCCGCTCGTGCTGGTCGTGCTGATGTACCTCGGGTTCGCCGCCACGGGCAGCGTCCTGGCCGGAGAGGCCGTCGCCCGGATCCTGCACGTCCCGACGACCGCCGGCATCCTGGTCTTCGGCCTGCTCACGGTGATCGTGGCGATCACCGGATACCGCCTCATCCACGCCGTGGGCCGGGTCGCCACCGTGGCCGGCGTGCTCGGCCTCGGCTACCTGCTGATCGCCCTGCTCTCCCGGTACGACGTGGGCTCGGTCCTCGGCGTCAAGGGATTCGAGGCCCCGACGTTCCTGCTGGCCGTGGGCCTCGGCGCCGGCTGGCAGCTGACGTTCGGGCCGTACGTCGCCGACTACTCGCGCTACCTGCCGCGCGACACCAGCGAGCGGGCCACGTTCTGGTGCACGCTCGCCGGCAGCGTGATCGGGTCGCAGTGGTCGATGACGCTCGGCGCGCTGATCGCGGCGACCTCCGGCGCGACGTTCGTCAAGGACCAGGTCGGGTTCGTCGGCGACCTGGCCGGCCCGGCGGCGATCGCGCTGCTGATCTACCTGGTGATCGTGGTCGGCAAGCTGACCGTCAACACGCTCAACGCCTACGGCGGGTTCATGTGCGTGCTGACGACCGTGACCGCGTTCAACGGCCGGTCGCGCATCTCGCCCCCGGCCCGCGCGCTCTACATCATCGGCTTCACCGCCGTGTCGATCGTGGTGGCGGTCGCCGCCAGCGCCGACTTCCTCAGCAACTTCAAAAACTTCGTCCTGGCGCTGCTGATGGTGTTCACGCCGTGGAGCGCGATCAACCTGACCGACTACTACCTGATCTCCAAGGAGCGGGTCGACATTCCCGCCCTGTACGCCCCGGCCGGCCGCTACGGCCGCTGGAACACGACGGCCATGATCAGCTACCTCTTCGGGGTCGCCATCCAGATCCCGTTCCTGGCCCAGGCGCTCTACACCGGGCCGATCACCGAACTGCTCGGCGGCGCCGACATCTCCTGGATCGTCGGCCTCGCCGCGACCGCGGCGCTGTACTACCCGTGGGCCAAGCGCACCGCGAACCCGCCCGCCGCCATGCTCTACCCGCCGGAGACCACGTCGCCCCCTCGGGGTACGCAGGTGTCAGGCGTTCCGAACTCGTAGCACCCGAAGGGAAGAACAACCATGGAAGGCGCACGACCCGTCAGGGCTCCACGCGGCCCCGAGCGCACCGCGCTGGGCTGGCCGCAGGAGGCCGCGCTGCGGATGCTGCACAACAACCTCGACCCCGAGGTCGCCGAGCATCCCGACGACCTGGTCGTCTACGGCGGCACCGGCCGCGCCGCCCGCGACTGGCGCTCGTTCGACGCGATCGTGCGCACCCTGCGCACCCTGCGGGCCGACGAGACCCTGCTCGTCCAGTCGGGCCGGCCCGTCGGCGTGCTGACCACCCACGAGTGGGCGCCGCGCGTGCTCATCGCCAACTCCAACCTGGTCGGCGACTGGGCCACCTGGGAGGAGTTCCGGCGGCTGGAGGCCGCGGGGCTCACCATGTTCGGTCAGATGACGGCCGGCTCGTGGATCTACATCGGCACGCAGGGCATCCTGCAGGGCACCTACGAGACGTTCGCCGCCGTCGCGGCCGCGCGGGCCCGGCGCGGCCTCGGCCCGAGCCTCGACGGCGGCGCGTCACTCGCCGGGACGATCACCCTCACGGCCGGGCTCGGCGGCATGGGCGGCGCCCAGCCGCTGGCCGTCACCATGAACGGCGGCGTGGTCATCTGCGTCGAATGCGACCCGTCGCGCATCCAGCGCCGCCTCGACCACGGATACCTCGACGTGCGCGCCGACGACACGGCGCACGCGCTACGGCTCGCCGTCGAGGCCCGCGACGCCCGCCGCCCCCTGTCCATCGGCCTGCTCGGCAACGCCGCCGACGTACTGCCGCGCATGCTGGCCGAAGGCGCCCCGATCGACGTCGTCACCGACCAGACCAGCGCCCACGACCCGCTGGCGTACCTGCCGCTCGGCGTCGCCTTCGAAGACATGGCCGCCCAACGCGACAAGGACCCCAGCGGCTTCACCCAGCGGGCCCGCGAATCGATGGCCCGGCACGTCGAAGCCATGGTGGGCTTCCTCGACGCCGGGGCCGAGGTGTTCGACTACGGCAACTCCATCCGCGGCGAGGCGCGGCTGGCCGGCTACGCCCGCGCCTTCGACTTCCCCGGCTTCGTGCCCGCCTACATCAGGCCGCTGTTCTGCGAAGGCAAAGGCCCGTTCCGGTGGGCGGCCCTGTCCGGCGACCCGGCCGACATCGCCGCCACCGACCGCGCCATCCTCGACCTGTTCCCCGGCAACGAGCAGCTGACCCGCTGGATCCGCCTCGCCGGGGAAAAGGTGCGCTTCCAAGGGCTGCCGGCACGCATCTGCTGGCTCGGGTACGGCGAACGCGACCGGGCCGGCGAACGGTTCAACGACATGGTCGCGTCGGGCGAGCTCAAGGCCCCCATCGTGATCGGCCGCGACCATCTGGACTGCGGCTCCGTCGCCTCCCCCTACCGGGAGACCGAAGGCATGCGCGACGGCTCCGACGCGATCGCCGACTGGCCACTGCTCAACGCGATGGTGAACGTGGCCTCCGGCGCCTCCTGGGTGTCGATCCACCACGGCGGCGGCGTCGGCATCGGCCGGTCCATCCACGCCGGGCAGGTGACCGTGGCCGACGGCACCCCCCTCGCCGGGGAGAAGATCCGCCGCGTGCTCACCAACGACCCCGCCATGGGCGTCATCCGGCACGTCGACGCCGGCTACGAACGCGCCGAGGAGGTCGCCCGCGACACCGGCGTGCGCATCCCGATGCGAGAGTCGTGATGGCGGGCTCGTTCCAGCAGATGTGGGCGGAGCTGCTGCCGATCGGCCGCCACCCCGAGACCGGCGGCTACCGGCGGTACGCCTGGACCGGGGCCGACGCCGACTGCCGCGCCTGGTTCCGCGACCAGGCCACCTCGCGCGGCCTCGCCTACGAAGTGGACCGCAACGGCAACCAGTGGGCCTGGCTCACACCGCCCGCGCAGATGCCCGAAGGCGCGGCGGCGACCGGCGGTGCGGTGGCGATCGGCTCACACCTCGACTCGGTACCCGATGGCGGGGCGTTCGACGGGCCGCTCGGCGTGGTCTCGGCGTTCGCCGCGCCCGACGCGCTGTCGGCGCGCGGCGCCCGGCCCACCCGCCCCATCGCCGTGGTCAACTTCGGCGACGAAGAGGGCGCCAGGTTCGGGGTGGCCTGCGTGGGTTCGCGGCTGGCCACCGGGCGGCTCACCCCCGAGCAGGCCGCCGAACTGCGGGACTCCGACGGCGTGTCGCTGCCGCAGGCCATGGAACGGGCCGGATACGACCCGGCCGCGATCGGGCCCGACGACGAGCGGCTGGCCCGCATCGGCGCCTTCGTCGAACTGCACATCGAGCAGGGCCGCCACCTCGACGACATCGGGGCCCCGGTGGGCGTCGCCTCGGCGATCTGGCCGCACGGCCGCTGGCGGTTCGACTTCCGCGGCGAGCCCAACCACGCCGGCACCACCCGCATGGAGCACCGGCGCGACCCCATGCCGGCGTACGCGGCGACCGTGCTGGTCGCGCGGCGCCACGCCGCCGAGGCGGGCGCGCTGGCCACGTTCGGGAAACTGAGCGTGGCGCCGAACGGCGTCAACGCCATCCCCGGCCTGGTGCGGGCCTGGCTCGACGCCCGCGCCGCCGACGAGCCCACACTCGGCCGCGTCGTCGCCGAAATCGAACACGCCGCCCGCGACCACGCCACCCGCGAAGGCGTCGACGTCGCCGTCACCCGCGAGTCGTTCACGCCGGAGGTGGCGTTCCCGGCCGCGTTGCGCGACGAACTGGCCGCGCTGCTGGCCCCCGGCCGGCCGGACAAGGTGCCGGTGCTGCCCACGGGCGCCGGCCACGACGCCGGCATCCTGGCCGCCAAAGTGCCCGCCGCGATGCTGTTCGTCCGCAACCCCACGGGCGTCTCCCACTCCCCCGCCGAACACGCCCGCGAAGACGACTGCCTGGCCGGCGTGGCGGCGCTCACCGACGTCCTGGAAGGACTGGCCTGCCGGTGACGAACCCACCGCCCGCCCCCGTGACCTACTACGCCGAGCACGCCTGGACCGGCGGCGCGGTCGCGACCGGAGTGGTGATCGAGACGGCCGGGGAACGCATCACGGCGGTGCGGACCGGCGTCGCCGCGCCGCCGCCCGGAGCGCAGGTGCTGCGCGGGCTGACCCTGCCGGGACTGGCCAACGCCCATTCGCACGCCTTCCACCGGGCCCTGCGCGGCTTCGTCCAGCGTGGCTCCGGCACGTTCTGGACCTGGCGCGACACCATGTACGACGTGGCCGCCCGCCTCGACCCCGACTCCTACCTGGAACTCGCCCGGGCCGTCTACGCCGAGATGGCCCTCGCCGGCATCACCTGCGTCGGCGAATTCCACTACCTGCATCACGCACCCGGCGGCGTCCCGTACGCGAACCCCAACGCCATGGGCGAGGCCCTGATCGAGGCGGCGGCCCAGGCCGGCATCCGCATCACCCTGCTCGACACCTGCTACCTGTCGGCGGGCTTCGGCGCCCCGCCCGAACGCCACCAGCTCCGCTTCAGCGACGGCGACGCGGCGGCGTGGGGCACCCGCTCGGCCGCCCTGGCGGCGACGCTGCGGGGCCGGGCGCGCGCCCGGATCGGCGCGGCCATCCACTCCGTCCGCGCCGTGCCCGCCGACCAGATCGCGCCGGTCGCCGAATGGGCCGCCGCCCACGAGGCGCCGCTCCACGTCCACCTGTCGGAGCAGCCCGCCGAAAACGACGCCTGCCTGGCCGCCCACGGCCGTACCCCCACGGCGCTGCTGGCCGAGCGGGGCGCGCTCGGCCCCCGCACGTCGGCCGTCCACGCCACCCACCTCACCGACACCGACATCGGCACGCTGGGCAGCACCGCCACCACCATCTGCATGTGCCCCACCACCGAACGAGACCTCGCCGACGGCATCGGACCCGCCGCCGACCTGGCCCGGGCCGGCTCGCCGCTCAGCCTCGGCAGCGACAGCCACGCCGTCATCGACCTGTTCGAAGAGGCACGCGCCATGGAACTCCACGAGCGGCTCCGCACCCGGCGACGCGGCCACTGGAGCGCCGCCGCGCTGCTCCGCGCCGCCACCCACGACGGCCACGCGTCGCTGGGCTGGCCCGCAGCGGGCCGCATCGAGCCGGGCGCCCTCGCCGACCTCGTCACCGTCGCCCTCGACTCGGTGCGCACCGCCGGCCCACCGCCGTCCCTCGGCCCGGAGACCGCCGTGTTCGCCGCGACCGCCGCCGACGTACGACACGTCGTGGTGGGCGGCCGGACGATCGTGCACGACGGCACCCACCTGTCCCTGCGCGACGTACCGGCCGAGCTGACCCGCGTCATCGACGGACTCGTCACCACCACGCGATAGGGGCCGGAGGACCACGAACGACGCCAAGGCAGACCCTGAGCACGACCGAACGCCAGGACCCGAACGGCAGCGCCACAGGACGGCACCACATGGCCTGGCCACCCGACAGAACAGCACGACAGGGCCACACGCCAGGGCCGCACGCCCGAGGCACGACAGGATCGAACGACAGGGAAGGGCCGACTCTCATGTCCGTCGCCATCACCGGCATCGGCAGCCTGCTGACCAACGATCCGGAACTGGGCACCCTCACCGACGCCGCCGTCGTGTTCGACGGCGACCGGGTCGCCTGGGTCGGGCCGGCGTCCCGGGTCCCCGACGCGGACGAGCGGGTCGACGCGGACGGACGCGCCGCACTGCCCGGCTTCGTCGACTCCCACGCCCACCTGGTGTTCGCCGGCGACCGCACCGCCGAGTTCGACGACCGGATGTCGGGCCGGCCGTACACGGCCGGCGGCATCCGCACCACCGTGGCCGCCACCCGCGCCGCCACCGACGCCGAACTGTCGGCCAACGTCGCCCGCTACGTCCACGAAGCCCTGCGGCAGGGCACGACCACGATCGAATGCAAGTCCGGCTACGGGCTGACGGTCGACGACGAGGCCCGTTCGCTGCGCGTCGCCGGCGCGCACACCGACGAGGTCACCTACCTGGGCGCGCACGTGGTGCCCGAGGAGTACACCGCCGACCCGGACGCGTACGTGGCCCTCGTGACCGGCCCCATGCTGGCGGCGTGCGCCCCGCACGCCCGATGGGTCGACGTCTTCTGCGACCGCGGCGCCTTCGACGGCGACCAGGCCCGCGCCGTCCTGACCGCCGGGATGGCGGCGGGCCTGGTGCCCCGCGTCCACGCATGCCAGCTCGAACCGGGCCCCGGCGTGCAGCTCGCCGTGGAGCTGGGCGCGGCCTCCGCCGACCACTGCACCCACCTCACCGACGCCGACGTGGCCGCCCTCGCCGACGGCCCGACCGTGGCGACCCTGCTACCGGGCGCCGAGTTCTCCACCCGGGCCCCGTACCCGGACGCGCGCCGCCTGCTCGACGCCGGCGTGACGGTGGCGCTGTCCACCGACTGCAACCCCGGTTCGAGTTTCACCAGCTCGATGCCGTTCTGCATCGCGATCGCCGTACGGGAGATGGGCATGACCCCCGACGAGGCGGTCACCGCCGCCACCCTGGGCGGAGCCCGAGCCCTGCGCCGCACCGACGTGGGCCACCTCTCCCCCGGCGCCCGCGCCGACCTGATCCTGCTCGACGCACCCAGCCACATCCACCTCTCCTACCGCCCCGGGGTACCCCTCGTGGCAGCGGTATGGCGCGCCGGCGTCCGCGTCTAGGCCGCGGAACTGACCACGCGGCAGGCGGCGGACCTGCTCAATGTGTCCAGGCCCTACCTCATCCGGCTGCTCGACGAAGGGAAGATTCCCTATCGGCTCGTCGGGCGGCACCGGCGTATCCGGTTCGAAGATCTCATGGCCTGCAAGCGGCAGAGCGATGCAGATGGGCGCAGAGCCGCTGACGACCTCATCGCCCTCACGAGGAACTGGACCTGTACTGATGGCGTTCGCCGTGGTGTACGACGCGAACGTACCGTCGCAACGAGGCTCGTGACCTGCTCATCCGGATCGCCCTCTCCGCAGTGGTTCGAGCCCTTGGACCGATCAGATTCATGCGACAAGGCAGATTCCGCGAGTGAAGCAGGCGACAGCAGACAGCTGTCACCTGCCTCATGCTCGGCGTTGGCCAACGGTCTGAAGGCATTGGGTGCACTTCGAGACGGCGATCCGGCGCAGGTTCCCTTCCGTGGCGTGCGCGGGGTTGCCCGCGCTGATGCGGTCCCAGAGGCCGGGGTCCGGTCGCCGGATACATCCCCAGGCGGGGGGCACGACATCCGACTCCATCATGTGATCGCAGGCGCCGGGTAGAGCCGTTCTATTCGACGAGATCAAAATCGTGTCAGGCGCGAATTTCACCCAGCGGATCGGGCCACCACTGCTCGGCGTACGCCGTGGTGCGCCCGGCCCGGGCAGGTGGCAGGCACAGCCCCGCTCAACGGGTAGATCGCACCGCTCACACCGCTTCATAGTTCCTCCTGCTGTGGCCGCTCGGGCGAGTTCCGGCCCGGTGTCGTCAGCTCGCCGCGGCGTCCGGCGGGATGGCGGTCTGCTTCACGAACCTGAGGACGTCGGCGATGGCGTCGACGTCGGCGGTTTCCCGGAAGACGGCGTCGGGGTCGCCCAGGCGCCGGAAGGGAGGCTCGTACAAGTCACCGACGTCCAGGTAGCCGTTCTTGGTGAGGGAGTCAATGATGAGCTCGACGAAGTTGTACTCATCGGCGGAGAGGGTGCGGCCCCGCTGGAAGTCGCTGAAGGCACGGACGGCGGTCTCGCGGCTCAGGCCGGTGATGGTGCGCAGGAACAGGCCGAACCCCTCGTGCTGTTCGGCGATGCGCTCCACGTCGGCTTCGGTGCCGAAGCCCAGGTCGAAGAAGACGCTCTTGAGTTCGTCGAGGTCGGAGCTGGTGATCTGACGGGCGCGCTGGAGTTTCTGAACGACAAGGTTGTCGGTGTGGCTGCGCAGGTAGGTGCGAACCTTCCGTTCGAACTTCGTGCGGTCGGTGCCGACCTCCAGGCCCTTGAGTTCGGCGTGGCTGAGCTCGCCGAGTTCGTCCTCGAAGTCCGTGTAGACGATCGCGCGATGCTTGGCGGGGATGAGCCGGACCAGGCCGCGCATGGTGCGGCGCATGGTCTCCAGCATCGGCAGGGTGATGTCCCGCCACCAGTCCTCGCCCGCGACGTCGGTGAGGAACTCGGCATGGCGGGCCACGACGGGATTGTTGAGGGTAGTCGGGTCGAGCAGGTCCTCGGCGATGCGTTGCACCTGGAGCCGCAAGGCCTCATAGCCGGAGTCACCGACGAGCAGCCCGAGCTGCAGCCGCAGCGCGAGCAGGTCGAACCGCTTGGCCTCCTCACTGTTGTCGTCGTCCTTGTACTCCGACGGCAGGCCGGCCAGCTTCTCTTTCAGATCGTCGCGCTTCTCGGCGGTGATCTGCTTCCACGACTCGGGGTCGAGGAAGACGTCCACCTCGCGCAGGTGCCGCCGTACCTCGATGTTGTTCCGGTTCATCCCGGCCACCTCGCCCCGCAACCGGGTTGCCACCTCGTCCCGCACGGCCGCGCCGCCCTCGGCCGAAATCTCGTCCTGGTCCAGCACGTACAGAAGGTCGGCGCGCTGCGCGAACAGCCGCTCCGTCAGCGACTTCTGCACCTGACCCTGTGCTTCGGCGATGTCGGCGTTGAAGTGCTCGACGTTGCGGGCCAGGTCGAAGACAAGGAACTGCTGCTTGTCCTGCCCAGGACCGAACAGGTCCTTGCACAGGCGAGTGCCCCGGCCGATCATCTGCCAAAACTTCGTCTTGGAGCGCACGGGCTTGGCCAGAACGAGGTTCACGACCTCGGGGATGTCGATGCCGGTGTCGAGCATGTCCACCGAGACCGCCATGCGCAGCGTCGAGTCCTTACGCCGGAACAGGTCGATCAAATGGTTCGAGCCGCGTGTCCGATGGCTGATCACCCGAGCGAACTCGCCCCCGTGCTCTGGGTAGAGCAGGTTGAACCGCTCAACGATGAACTCGGCATGCCGCTGGTTGCGCGCGAACACGATCGTCTTGCCAAGCCGGTCGCCGCCGTCGACGTGAGAGCCGTACTTCATGACGGTCTGCAGCATCTTGTCGATGGTGTCCTCGTTGAACAGGAACCGGTTGACCTCGTCCGCGGTGACCTCGGTCGGGGCACCGTCGTCCTCGTCCCAGTCGAGTTCGTCCCAGCGCGCCTTCTCCTCCTCCGACAGATCGTCGTAGCGGATGCCTCGCTGCGGAAATTTCAACGGCACATTGATGGTGAACGGGCCGACCAAGTAGCCGTCCGTCTTGGCCTGCTCCAGGTCGTACGAGTCGGTGGGGTTGCCTTCCTCCAGGTTGAACGTCCGGTAGGTGTTGCGGGAGATCTCGTTCTTGGGGGTAGCGGTCAGCCCGACCAGCAGTGCATCAAAGTAGTCGAAGATCGCCTTGTACTTGTTGAAGATCGACCGATGGGCCTCGTCCACGATCACCAAATCGAAGTAGCCCGGCCCGAACCTGCGCACACCACCGTCGGTCATGCTGTTCATCAGGTTGAGCATGGTCGGATACGTCGAGACGTACACCCGGGCGCTGTCGTCCTTCTCCTCCAAAAGGTTGACCACCGGAGTGCCCGGCAGATGCTGCTTGAAGGCGCCCGCCGCCTGCCCCACCAGCTCCGTGCGGTCGGCGAGGAACAGCACTCGCTTGATCCAGCCGGCCTTCTGCAACACGTCGACCAGCGCAATCGCGGTCCGCGTCTTTCCGGACCCGGTCGCCATGACCAGCAGGGCCTGACGCTGCTTGTCGCGATCGAACCGCTCCCCGATACGGCGGATAGCGCGGCTCTGGTAGTAGCGCTCGACGATCTCCTCATTGATCGGCGTGCTGCTGAGCGCCTGCCGCGACGCCCGGCGACTGATCAGCGAACGTAACTCGTCCTTGGTGTAGAAGCCGCGGATCTGCCGAGGCGGGTATCCGTTGCCATCGTCCCAGATCCAGGTCTCGTAACCATTGGTGTAGAAGATGACCGGACGCCTGCCGAACTCCCGCTCCAAGGCGGCGGCGTACTGCCTGGCCTGCTCTTGGCCCTCCATCGCCGAGTGCGTTGTGGCCTTGGCCTCCACCAGCCCCAGCGGCCTGCCGTCGTCATCCCACAGGACGTAGTCCACTCTGCCCTTGCCAGACCGGTTCAGGGACAGGCCCTCCACCGGGTACTCGCGGTCCTCGGTTCCGTCCAGCGGCCAGCCGGCCTCCTTGAGCAGCAAGTCGATTATGTGGGCGCGGGTTTCGGCCTCGTTGTAGTCATGGGTGTCGAGCCGCTGCGCGTTGGCGAGCTTGGCTGCCTTGATTTCCTCCCGCAGCCGCTGAACCTCCGCGTCCAAGTCCTGCCCGCGCCGCCGCTCCCTGGCCAGCTCCTCCTGTTGCTGAGCGAACCGCTCGGCCATCTTCCGCAGCTCGGCCTGCTTCTTCAACCGCACTGAGGCCGGCTCGGGCACCGGAATCAGCGAAGCGTCGAACGCCAGTCTCGACGACGGAATATCGGCCTCGTAGCGCGCGTAATTGCGGGCCAGCCAGTACAGCACATGGAACAACTCGGTAACGGTCCGCGTCGCGTCCCTGCTGTACACCTGCTTGACCGAATGCACCGCCAGGTTCCCCTGCCTGCGGATGACATCCATCTTCGCCCGCAGCCCCGGACCGACCAGGTTGACGAGCGTCGGCTCATGGATCATCGCATTCAGGTCGCGATGGTACGGCTCCTTCAGAGTGGCATCGACCTTGTATAGCCAGTTCAACGCCAGCTCGATCGCCCGCCGAGCATAGAAACACGACGTCCGGGGGTCGGCAATGGCCAACCGCTCCGCCCGGGTCGCCTCATGATACAGTTCTGGCCACTCCGCCTTCAGGAACTCGAAGTTGCTCACGGCACCAGCCCTCGCCCACCGGTACAGACAGACGAGGCGAGTCTCTCACAACTCCCCGTGAAACGCTTTCGCTTGCAGGGAGGCAATGAGCTCGTCGAGCGCCAGAAGATTGGCCTCCTGGACGGCTTGGGACTTGCAGACGCTCGCGATCTTTGCTGCAAACGACTCTTGGAGCTGGAGGGAGGGCAGGCGCAGCGGAAAGTTCTTGAGTTGTGTCGCGTTGATAGAGGCAATTCCTGTTGTCTGTTTGGCCGACTGCAAGAAGTACCTTTTGCCAAAGTCTGAGGAGACGTACCAGTTCAGGTAGACAGGGTTCACATGCGCGTTGCTGCGCAATCGCACGCGAAAGATATGATTCTGATGGATTGCGTCGGCAATCTCCTCGTTCCATAGTGTGCCACGGCCCAGTTTGTCCGGGTCGCCACCTTCCGTCAGTAGCAGATCATCCTTGCGTAGGCGATGGCGCTCAATCTCGCCTGCTGAAGCCTCAATCGTCTTGACAAAAGAGAGGTCGAGTCGCTTGTCTTGAACGTTAGCAACTGCCAGATAGGGCACCGATCTAAGCGCTGTCCCTTGGCGAATTTTACGGCCTTTAGTGATTCCGGAGGATATATCGGCGACATCGGCGAGACGACAATACGAATCCCAGGCCGAATCATCCCCAAACATATCGATGAAGACGGACTGCTTGAGGTCATCCAGGAGAGATATGGCCTGTTGTCTTTTCGCCCGCAGATCATTCGCCCGATCCAGCACCTCCGCGATCCGTCGCTGTTCCTCAATCGGTGGAATCGGAATTTCGAATCCGGACAGCTCTTTCGGACTTATTCGAGGCAGGTTTGCTCCGGTCGCGCGAGTCGTCGCCAGTGATATCGTTTCAGGGAAGGCTAGGAAATGTGCTAGATAGGAGCGATCTACGCGGGGCCCGGGGAGAATGGGCAGTATATCCGTGCTGCAAATGCCATCGAAGTTTGGCGTGGCAACCTTTGCGAGATATGGGCGAAGTTTGCCAAAGAGGACGTTATTCTTGGTGAATCTGAATTTGTTGCTTGCCAAGTCGGCTTGACCAACGGTTCGAAGCCCAACGATCCGTCCACCTTTTTCCAGGTTATCAAGCCCGATGTAGGGAGTCGATGGAGGTACTTGGTCGGGGTTAACCGTTATCCGTTCGATTGAGGCAACAGCGTCCAGTCGCTCTCTTGTCCAAACGGTCATCCGAGGGCCGCCTTCAGCATCGAAAGGTTGGACTGGATTTCGGATTCGAGTAACTCCAGATCGGAAATAATTTCGAGTGGTGGTCGATGTTCGACCTTCTCGTGGAGAATTTCCTTGTAGCGATTGAGGCTAAGGTCGTAGTTGTGCGTGACAATTTCCGTCTTGGGGACGGTGAAGCTCTGGGCGGTGCGAGGCCGTTCTGTTTCCGACCCGTCACGGCGCGCCCAGCGGGCAAGAATGTCAGGGAGGTTGTTCTTCTCGTGGTCGGCCTCGTCGGGAAGGATCGTGGGGCGTGGTCCAAGCTTCTCTTTAGGCAGAAGTGGGATCCGTCTGTCGTCGAGGCTGTATCCGTCGGCGGTGACGTCGTAGAACCATACGTTATCGGTGCCGCCAGCGTTGGTCTTGGTGAAGAAGACGATGGCGGTCGATACCCCGGCGTATGGTTTGAACACCCCCGACGGCAGCTTGACGATCGCGTCGAGTTTGTGATCCTCGACCAGGGTCCTGCGCAAGGCTACGTGAGCCTTGGTCGAGCCGAACAGCACTCCGTCGGGAACGATGACGGCCGCGCGGCCGCCAGGCTTGAGTAGCCGCAAGAACAAGGCCAGGAACAGAAGTTCCGTCTTCTTGGTCTTGACGACTTGGAGTAGGTCCCCGGCCGTGGTCTCGTAATCGAGGCTGCCAGCGAATGGCGGATTCGCGAGGATCAATGAATAGCGTTCGGCCTCGTCGGCGACGCTCTGGGCGAGGGAGTCGCGGTAGCGGATATCGGGCTGTTCGACTTCGTGCAGCAGCATATTCATGCTGGCGATCCGCAGCATGGTCGAGTCGAAGTCGAACCCGTGGAACATACTGCTGTGGAAGTGCCGCTGCTGGCTGCGTTCCAGCAACGCCTCGGCGTGCTCGCGCTGGACGTACTCGGCGGCGGCCACCAGGAAACCGGCGGTGCCGCAGGCCGGGTCACAGATCTCGTCACCTGGGCCCGGGTTCATCATCTCGACCATGAGCTGGATAATGTGCCGAGGCGTGCGGAACTGGCCGTTCTGTCCGGCAGTGGCGATCTTGCTGAGCATGTACTCGTACAGGTCGCCCTTGACGTCACCCCGGTCGAGAGGCAACTCGTCCAGGATGTCCACGGCCTTGGTGAGCAGGTTCGGCGTGGGAATGGTGAACCGGGCATCCCTCATATGGTGGGAGTACGTGGAGTCTTCGCCGCCGAGGTGCCGCAACCACGGGAACACCCCATCGGCCACGACCCGGAACATCTTGTCCGGCTGCATCTCAGTGAAGATCGACCAACGTAGGTGCTGGTCGTCAGCCGAGTAGATGGGGTTCTCGATCGGCTGGTGGGTGAGGTTGGCCTTGCGTTCCTTGCTGAGCTGGATGCCGTCCAACCGCTTGATGAACATCAGGTAGGTGATCTGCTCGATAACCTCCAGCGGATTGGAGATCCCGCCAGACCAGAAGGCGTCCCACAACCTGTCGATCCTGCTGCGCAGTTCACCGGTAATCACGCTGCGGAGCATAGTCCAGGCCCCCGACAGGAAGACCTCCTCTTGGCTACTCCGATGCAAGCGCGGTGGAGGAGCCTGACAGGCGGTACCGCGGCACTGCGGTTGGTTGTCCGGCCTCCCCCGCGCCGCGTGTCACAGCCGATCGATTTCCCGCTGATCCTGGACGGGTACCGGCGCGCCTCTTCGCCAGCGGCCTCGTCCGCGCCACCGTCGACGACGTCCGAACAGATATGCGTCGAGCGAAGCCTCCTCCCCCTCGAACGTCGGCCTGGCCGGGTCGTCGCCACGGACGTCCTCGTGGGGCATGGACGCGTCACCGATGTGGCGTGGGTGTGCGCGGCGGCGTCTTCGTCCGCCGAGTCTGGCCGATCCCCGTACAGGGCGAACTCGACTTCCCTATGGTGTAGCCGTCGCATCACTTACCGTCATGTCGACGTTATCGGGGGAACGGGGGCGCGTGATGGCCGACGAGAGGGAAATGACCCTGCTGAAGAAGCTCCTGATGAGCCGGCACCTGGAGACTCATCGCGCCTTCCGCCTCGAATACGACAAGGTGGCGAGAAAGCTAGATAAGCGGCTTATCGCCTCGGCGCCGGGTCGTGAGCAGTACGGCCGCTGGCTGGCCGGCCGGGTGAAGACCAAGCCTTCGGCCGACCACTGCCGCGTCCTCGAGCACATGTTCCCGGGCCGCACCGTTGCGGAACTCCTCGCCCCGTACGATCCTGAAAAGGGAACATCCGACATTCCCGAAACGCCCTCCGACGCCCAGGAGGAGGCAGCCACGAACCGGCGAAAGGTATTCCAGCTCGGTGCGGCCACGATGGCCGCCGGCCTGATCGACACCGTTACACGTGGACCAGATCAATTGGATCAGATCCTCGATATTTCCACCGTGGGTGACGGAAGGTTGAGACAACTGGAGGCCGAAGCGGATGCTCTCGGCCTGCGCTTCATCTATTCGCCTCCCACAAGCCTGCTTCCGGAGACGCTCACGCACATCTCCAGCGTCCGGGAGCTGCTGAAAAGCAGGCAGCCGCTCGACGCCCAGCGCCGCTTGACCCGCGTCGGCGCGAAATTGTCGATGGTGATGGCCGAAATCCTGTTCGCCACGAACCGGCCAACACTCGCTCGGCGTTGGTGGTCGACGGCGCAGCGGGCAGCCGACGAGGCAGGCGACCGCCAGTTGTCGGACATCGCCCTAGCGCAGTCGACCTATCTGCCCACCTACATCGGCACGCCGAACGAGGTGCTCGACCAGGTCACGCCGCGTCTGGAGCAGGCGACGAAGGCGACTCCGCCGATCGCCATGCTGTGGGGCTTCGCCGCGATGGCTCATGCGACGCTCGGAAAGCGCGACGAGTTCGAGCGCGCCATCCACAGGTCCCGCAACGTTCTGACACGATGCGACCCTGACGCGGTCAAACTAGGGATCTTTTCGTACCTTCCTCGTAAGCACGCCTTTTTCGAGGCTCGCGGGCGAGCAGATCTTGGTGACGCCGAAGGCGCGGGAGACGCGGCGGTACAAGCGCTCGGTGCCTACGAAGACACCGCCAAGACCGATCCTGCGGTGGTCCGCTTCGCCTACGCGAGTGCGTTGCTGAAGTCGGGCGAATTGGAGGAGGCCTGCCGGCTGGGCGCCAAGGCCATCGCCACGATGCTGGACCTCAACATGAAGCCGACATATCCAGTGATGATCCGTGCTTATGACTTCGACGCCGTGATCGACAGGAAAGCCGCTGGGGCCCTTGTATGGCACGAAACTTTGGCACGTGCGAAAAACGTCGAAAACAGCACGACGACCTCCACCTAGATCGGCATATGATCGTTGCCCTGTCGCAAGGGTGATGTGCTGCTCTAGCACAGGCCCGCTTAACCTCGAATCGAGCCGTCCTGCAGAGAGATCACCTGCCCTGAGTGTCAAGTCGGAGTAGCCTCTGACAGAGGTGGTGGCACATGCGGGTAGGCCGGGAGATACCGCAACAGGTGATGGACATCTGCCGCATCTGTAATGAGCACGCATCCCGGCCTGTCCCGCTCGGGAGAGGCAGCGCCCCTGCGGCCCTGGTCAATACACGAACCGGCTGGTTCTCGTCTTCCGTTTTGCGGCAGAAATCCGGACGCGTGGTTGTTTTCCTGCTGATCGTCATGGCCCTACTGGGCACCTCCGCTTGCGGCTCCGACGGCCCCACCGCTGCCGAGGCGGGGGAGACTCTCAAGACACATGTGCTCGCCCTGCTCAAGGCGCGCTCTGCTGTCGATGTGCGGATCATTGATCCAGGAGGCCGAAACATCGCCTGCGGCGAGGGGAAAGCCAAGCAGACGTTCGGCGCGGTCGGCAGAGACTCTGCCGGAAGCACGGATGCCGAGGCGCTCAACACCATGCTCGCGGGCGCACTGAGCCGAGTGGCCCACTACACGGTCGTGTCTGCAGAGGTTCCGGGAAGTCCCATACGGGCGGTCGACGCATCGACCAAGACGACATTGGTCTTCGAATCACCTGGTAACGGCATCTACCAGGTCAGGGGCGAGACCGAGTGCGTGATCAGTTCCCGGGCCTTCGCCAGGCGTTCCCGTCGATCATCGGCGGTGTCGAATCTCGGATCGAGACGGGTAGTTCCGGCGTCGGGAACGATGATTTCGAAGGCGTCACCGTACACGAGCGGGCCGCGCTGCCCTGCGGGCGTCTTCTCCGCAAGCTCTGCCAGCTGGTCTGCCGTGACATCGGCCATCGCCTGACGGGCGCGCCGGGAAGCCGCCAAGACGCGCCAGCGACGTGCCGAAGCCACCGCGGGCGCCGGAGACCGACGAATCTGTGACTCCAGCGCCTCGATACATGCGGCCCGAATCTCGGCGGGCAACCTCGGCTCGGCCAGTGTTCTGATCAGGGCCGCACGAGCACGCGGATCATCTATCAGCCCCAGGCACCGGGCCTCGCGCAGGTTCGCGGTGATCTCCGCCTCTCTCACCTCCGGTACGGGACTCTTACCTGCGGGATCGCAGCATGTCATGCTCTCCATCGTTACTCGGCGGATTCGTGCGTCGATCTTTTCGGATTCCATGATTTGTGTCGGCACCTGATGGTCGGTGCGAACGACGGCCCATCTCCCTTTGCGCCGTGCCGACCTCGCACAGCACCTGAGTCCACTGCGATCACGGTCGCCTTTTCCCCGGCGCGCCGTGCCCTTGGAAACCGTAGTCGACCCGGTGATTTGTGCACGGTCACGCCGGGCGGCGGTCAGGCGGCTCCTGCGGTGGAGCCGGCAGGGGTGTTCCAGTCGATGCGGTAGCGCTGTTCGGGGCCGAAGGCGCGTTCTGGTTTCAGTGCCGTTTTCATGAGCAGGCGCATCGCCAGGGGCATCAGAGCGCTGGTCACCGGGCCGGGGGCTTTGAGGCGGTTGATGCGGGATGCGCGGGATGCGATCCGTTCGACTCTGGCCCGGCGGTGGTGTTCGTAGGCCTGGAAGGCGGCCGGGGCGGGGAGGTCGCGCAGGCAGCGGGCCAGCTCGATGGCGCTTTCGATGGCCAGGGACGCGCCCTGGCCGGAGCTGTTCGAGGGGGCGTGGACGGCGTCGCCCACCAGCACCACGCGGTCGCTGTGCCAGTGGGGCACGCTCGGCATGATGTGCAGTGAGCCGGTGACCTGGAGGCGGGCCGGGTCGAGTTGCGCGGCGAGGTCGGCGCCGGGGTCGTCGTCGCCGTACGCCGCGCGCAGCCGCCGCACCCATTGCTCGGCGGGCACGCGCTGGGCCTCGACGAGGCGCATCGGCCGGTCCTGCGGCAGGTTGGCGCCCCAGCCGGTGGTGCCGTCGGGACGCTGCCAGTACAGGTAGTAGGCGCGTTTGCCGAAGCAGAAGTGCACGGTGCCGGGGTCGCCGGGCACCGGCCGGTCGGCGACGGCTTCGAAGCCGAGGGCGCCGGTGTAGCCGGGGCCGGGGGCGTGGGGGTCGATCAGGGTGCGCACGGTCGAGTGAATGCCGTCGGCGCCGATGAGGATGTCGGCTTCGGCGGCGGTGCCGTCGCCGAATCGGGCGGTGACGCCGTGCGGGGTCTCCTCGGCGCCGACCAGGCGCTTGCCGTGTTCGATGGTGATGCCGTGCGCTGCGGCGACGTCGTGGAGCACGCCGTGCAGGCGGGAGCGGTCGATGAGCCGGAGCGGCGGCACGCCGGCCAGTGCGGGCAGTTCGACCCGTCTGCCGCCGAACGACATGACCGACCGGGAGATCGGGATGGCGGCGTCGGCCACGGGGTCGTGCGCGCCGACCAGTTCCAGCGCGGCCTGCCCGTTGGGGGCGAGCGCGAGGCTGCCGCCGATGCCGTCGGCCGTGCTGGGATAGGCCTCGTACACGGTCGCTTCGATGCCGGCGCGGCGTAGTGCCAGCGCGGCGACCGGGCCGGCGACGCCGCCGCCGATGACCAGCGCGGTTCGTACCTTCGTCATGGGTTCGGGCTCCTTGGCACTCGATGCGGATCACGGGGTGTTCCGAACCGTCGCGAAGGGGAGCCCGGTTATCCTTTCGGTTGCCGCCTCGTGGCCGGATTCGCCCATCGCGGTTCACGGTTCGTGGGTTTCGATGCCTGGGTCTTCGGTGCGAGGTCCATCGCCCTGGCGGCGGTGCTGCAACACCCCGCCAGGGCGGCTCATCGGCCTGTGCGCCTCCCTTCGGCCGGGGCGGCCGGGCCGGCCGCGTCGGCGGGCAGCATGCCGGTGCGGTGCCACTCGCGCCAGTCGTCCACGCCGGGGAAGGCGCCGGTGGTCAGTTCGTCGAGCAGCGCGCCGATCCAGGCGGCCTCCGCCTCGCGCAGGGCGAGTTCGTACTCGTCCTCGATCAGGAACAGCCTCGGCACGTGCTCGCCGTATCGGGTCAGGGCGGCGCGGCGTTCGGCGTTCGCCCGTTCCACGGCGTCGAGCCGCTCGCGCAGCAGCGTCGTCGCCTCGTCGGGGGAGAGCACCGCGAGCACGGACAGCCCGGCCTTGAATTTCGGCAGCTCCGGCTGCGGCACGGAGATCAGCTCGCGCACCCAGTCGATCATCTCGGCCCGGCCGGCGTCGGTGATGCGGTAGACGGTGCGCTCCGGGCGCGCGCCCTCACGGGTGCTGTCGGCGACCTCCAGGAACCCGTGTTTGGTGAGGTTGCGCACCACGGTGTAGAGGGATCCCCACTTGATCCCCATGTCGTCCTCTTTGCCGTAAGCGCGGAGCACGGAGGCCATCTCGTACGGGTGCATCGGCCGCTGCACGACGGCCGAGAGCACGGCCAGTCCGAGCAGGTTGCCGACCTTGCGCCTTTTGACCTTCATCGCTCACCTCGTCGCCGAGTACTCGTGCGCGAGTATACGGTGGCGAGTATCCGCGCGCAAGCATGCAGCGGCGGCCGGAGGCGCCCGCGAACCGCCTGCCGCACGACCACATGCCCGGAAAGTTTCATCGCACATGTGTTCGGTTTCGGTCGGCGGGTGCTCGGCGGGGGGCGGCGAAACGGCAGGTCGCCCCGGAGTTCGCGGCCCGGCCGGGCGTCCGGCGGGCGGCTCGCCGCCGCGGCCCCTGCCCGTTTACTTGACGTCGTGAATCACTTTGCGCAATCTGAGGTCGTTCCTGGCCGGCGGCTTTTCAATGGTGAAATGTGAGCCGACGGGAATAAGACCCATGGCGTACCACCTGACATCGGCAATGGCGCCGACCGTCAGGTTTTTTGTCGAGCATTCGGAGATTTCTGCCCGCGCTCCCTCCGATCGGCAAACGCCAGGTTCGCGGACAATAGGGCCCCGCACCGAGCACCATGGCACACCTGCGCGCACCGATCCATGACAACGATTTCGGCGGCGCGGCGTAAGCGTGCCCGGTTTCGGCGGCCCGCGTTGCCGCAATGGGGTCGACCCGGCATTCATGGACACGGCGAAAAGAAGGAGACACATGAAGTTCGACCACATCGGCGGGCAGGTGCTTTCGCTCTTCCGCATGGTGACGGGCCTGCTGTTCCTCTGCCACGGGCTGTCCTCGATCTTCGGCGTCCTCGGTGGCAACCAGGGCACCGGCCAGGCGATCCCCTTCGGCACGTGGCCGGGCTGGTGGGCCGCCGCCATTCAGCTGGTCTTCGGCGCGCTCGTCCTCGCCGGTCTGCTCACCCGGCTGAGCGCCCTGCTGTGCTCCGGCTCGATGGCGTTCGCGTACTTCACGGTCCACGCGCCGCACAACCTGTTCCCCATCCGCAACGGCGGCGACCTGGCCGTCATGTTCTGCTGGTCGTTCCTGATCATCGCCGTTTTCGGCCCCGGCACCTGGTCCCTGGACGCCCTGCTGCGCCGCTACCGCCGCGCCGAAGCCAAGGATCTCGCCCCCGCCCGGGCCTGATCAGGCGGTGGGCTGGTAGGGGGTCTCCTCCAGGCGCTGGTAGGCGGCTTCGATCGCGTTGTCGGCGTCGATGGCGGCCTGGAGGAGCGTCATGCCCTTGGCCGTGCGGGTGGCCACCGCCTGGTGCCAGCGGTCGAGGTTCTCCTTGCTGAGTTCGAGGAATCTGCGGGCCGGCATCGACAGCGGGGAGCTGGGGGTGATGGCGTAGATCGGGCGGGACGTGAGCGGGTCGATCATGCGCAGGCTCGCTCCGCGGCGTCGTGCGTCGAGGGCCTGCCGCATGGGCAGGAGCGCGGCCCCGGCGCCCGCGATGATCAGGGGGACGAGGCCGGCGGGCTCGTTGATGTCGACGACGATGGCGGGCTCGACGGCGCAGGTGCTGCGGATGGCGTCGAGGTGGCCGCGGCCGAACCTCCGGTCGACGATCATGGGGAGGCCGTCGAGCAGGGCGACCGGCACCGGGTCGGGGAACTCGGTGCGCCAGCCGGGCGGCAGGGCCAGCACGACCTCGCCGTCCCCGATGTGGACGCAGTCGATGCCCTGGCGCGACACGGGAGCGACGGCGTAGGCGAGCTCGGCCTGGCCCGAGCGGATCAGGGCGACGATCTCGTCGGCGTCGCCGTCGTGCTGGGTGAGGCGGACCGTGAGGCCGGGGTGTCTGCGGCGGAAATGCCCCACCCACGCGGCCAGGAAGTTCGAGGTGAGGGACGTGGAGATCGCCAGGTCGACCCGGCCGCGTTCCAGGCCGCGGTGGCTCTCGGCGACCTGGCGGGCGTGATGCAGGTCGCGCAGGACCTGGCGGGCCGGGCCGACGAGGGCCTCGCCCGCCGGTGACAGCACCAGGCCGCGGCCGACGCGGCGGAACAGTTCGACGCCGAGGTCGGTCTCCAGGCGGCGGATGATCTGCGACAGGGACGGCTGGGCGAGGTAGAGCGAGGAGGCGGCTCGGGTGATGCTGCCCTGATCGACGACGGCGAGGAAGCATTCGAGCTCGCGGACGTTCATAGAGCGATCCAAATGCCCCGCTCCGGCGCAGGTCAAGGGCCCTGCGGGTCGAGTACGCCGGAGTCGGCTCCGAGGCGGGGCACCGCCCGGTCGGCGGCCGGTGCGACCCCGTCGAGGGTGAACGGCAGCGACGGGACGACGTAGCGGTCGCCGTCCGGGCCGATCCCCGTGGTGAGCATGCCGCCGGCGCGCACGTCCTCCGCCTCGGCCACGTCGCCGTAGCTGCGTACGGCCGCCGCGACGATGCCGTTGCCGGTGAGCAGCTTGAGACACTCCTCGGTGCGCAGGGCGCCGAGCGCCTGCGAGATCTCCGCCAGGAGCGCCGCGCGGTTCGCGACCCGGGACGGGTTGTCGGCGAACCGGGGATCGTCGAGCAGCCACGTTTTGCCGATGACGCCGCACAGCCGCGCGAAGTGGTCGGCGGTGTAGGCCGACAGCACGATGGTGCCGTCGGCGGTGCGGATGAGGTCGGCGGCGGGGGCCACGGTGGCCTGGCCGTTCCCCTTACGCCGGGGCTCCTGGCCGGAGGTGTGCCATTCGCCCCACATCGCGGACTGCAGGTGGATCGCGGCGTTCAGCAGCGAGACCTCGGCGACGCCGCCCGCTCCGGTGCGCTCCCGGCGCAGCAGCGCGGCGAGGACGGCCTGGACGGCCGCGTAGCTGGCGGCCACGTCGGCGATGGGGAACCCGACCCGGAGCGGGTCGCCGCCGTGCTCCCCGTTGATCGACATCAGCCCGCTCTCGGCCTGCGCCGCGATGTCGAGGCCGGGCCGGTGCGCCGAGGGGCCGGTGGAGCCGAAACCGCTGATCGAGACGTAGACGAGCCGGGGGTTGACCGGGCGCAGATCGTCCGGGCCGAGACCGAGGCGGGCCAGCGTGCCGGCCCGCAGGTTCTGCACGATGACGTCGGCCCGCGCGGCCAGGTCCTTGGCGATGCCCCTGTCGCCGGGCTGCTTGAGGTCGAGCACCACCGAGCGTTTGCCCCGGTTGTAGGCGAGCACGATGCCCTCGCCGTACGCGCCGATGCCACGGGCCTGGTCGCCGGTCGGCGGTTCGACCTTGATGACGTCGGCCCCGAGGTCGGCCAGCAGCTGGGTCGCCGCGGGCGCGGCGATGTAGTGGCCGAACTCGACGACACGGACTCCCGCGAGTGGGCTGGTCATGGGGTTCCTACTCTCCGGTGAACACCGGCTTGCGCTTCTCCAGGAAAGCCTGGGCGGCCCGCCGCGCGTCACCGCTGCGGGCACAGTCGACCATACGAGGCACCTCGTTTCGGAGGTAGTCGGGCAGTGTGGTCAGGGCGGCGTCGGCCAGGTTCCGCTTCGCGTACAGCATGGCCCGGGGCGCCTGCGCCGCGAGCTTGCCGGCCAACTCGGCGACCCGGGCCGGCAGGTCGGCCGTGATCTCGGTGACGAGCCCCAGCGCGGCCGCCTCGGCGGCGGTGACCTTGCCGGGGTCGAGCAGCAGCGCCCGCGCGCGGGCCTCGCCCACCACGCGGGTCAGCAGCCAGGCGCTGCCGAAGTCGCCGGACACCCCGGCGCTGACGAACGCCGTGTTGAACGCCGCGCTCTGCGCCGCGAGCCGGAAGTCGGCGGCCAGCGCGAACGACAGCCCGGCACCCGCGCAGGCGCCGTTGATGGCGGCGATCGTCGGCATCGGGAACGACACGAGCCGTTCCACGATGGCCGAGGCGCGGGTGAGCCGGTCGAGGTCGTCGGCGGCCGAGCGGCCGCGCAGCGTACGCGTCTCCTGGTCGCCGGCGCTGTCGGAGCCGACCCGCGCCAGGTCGGCGCCCACGCAGAAGTCGGCCCCGGCGCCGGTGAGGACGAGGACGCGCAGGTCGCGCTCCGCGCGGGCCCGGTCGATGGCGGCGAGCAGGTCCTCGACGAGCTGCCACGAGACCGCGTTGCGGCGCTCCGGGCGGTTGAGGGTGACCGTGGCGACACCGTCGTGCAGCCGGAACAGCACGGTGCCCGCGCCGATCGGGGTCGCGCTCATCGGGGCAGGTCGAGCAGGTCGCGGGCGATGAGGGTGCGCTGGATCTGCGCGGTGCCGCCGGCGATCCGCTGACCGCGCACGTGCAGGTGGCGCCAGCGGAGATGGCCGATGGGGTCGCCGGCGGGTTCGGCGCTCAGCTGGCCGTCCAGGGCCAGGACGTCGGCGCCGAGGTCGGCGATCGCGAGCCTGATGCGCGACCACAGCAGCTTGGTGACCGAGGCGTGGGCGCCGAGGTCCTCCCCCCTGGCCACGCGGGTCATCGCGTCGTAGCCGCGCACGCGGAGCAGCTCCAGGTCGGCCCGGCAGCGGGCGATGCGCGCCCTGATGGCGGGATGGTCGATGGCCGGCCGGCCGTGTTTGCGGACGCGCCGGGCCGCCGCGATCACGTCGTCGAGTTCGTGGCCGAACTCCACGTACTGGCTGATCGGCGAGGCGTTCCGCTCGACCGACAGCAGGTACCTGGCCACCGTCCAGCCGTCGCCGATGCCGCCGACGACGTTGCCGTCGATGGGCACCCGCA
The DNA here is from genome assembly GCA_044507605.1 of Actinomycetales bacterium. Classification (GTDB taxonomy): domain Bacteria; phylum Actinomycetota; class Actinomycetes; order Streptosporangiales; family Streptosporangiaceae; genus Thermopolyspora. The sequence continues at coordinate 89,309 of JBIQJI010000002.1, forward strand.
CCTCGTCGAAGAACTCCTGCCCGAACTCATACGAGCCGGACATCTGGCGAATCGGGCGGACCGTCACCCCGGGCAGTCTCAAATCGATCAGCAGGAACGTGATGCCGCGATGACGCGTCGCCTCCGGATCGGTGCGGACCAGGGCGAACAGGGCGTCGCCGTGGCGGGCCAGCGAGGTCCACGTCTTCTCGCCCGACACCACCAGGACGTCCCCGTCGCGCCGGGCCGTCGTCGACAGGCTCGCGAGATCACTGCCGCTTCCCGGCTCGGAGAAGCCCTGGCACCAGATGGTCTCGCCGGACAGGATCCGCGGCAGCAGCCGGCGTTTCTGGTCGTCGGTGCCGAAGCGCAGCAGCGTGGGCCCCAGCAGGGCCGTGCCGAGGTAGGTCAGGCCGAGGAACGGGCCGATGGGCGCCCTGGCCCGCGCCATCTCCTCATCGTGCACCGCCCGCAGCTCCTGGTCGCCGCCGCGCCCGCCGAACTCCACCGGCCAGTCGACACCGGCGAAACCGTTCTCGAACCGGTCCTTCTCCCAGCGGCGCCGCAGCTCGACGGACTCGTCGGTGCCGTCCAGCTCGATCCAGAAACCCGGTCGGCGCCACTCCGGCGGCACGGACTCGGCCAGCCATCGGCGGATCTCCCGCCGGAACCGCTCCGCCTCCGATGAGTATCGAAGATCCATGCCGTGGGCCACCCCTTGTCGTCCCGTGCCATCGACCGCCCCTGCGCTCACCGCCCCATCCTGAGCAGCGCCGTCCCAGAGCGTCAAAGAGCAAAACGAAGGGCGATCCATTGGCTGACGCAATGGCTGACCTATTGCGTCACGCAATGAATCGGGTTGGTTTCACGTCTTTGACGTGCTGCATAGCGGCGCTGTGGACTGTGTGACATTCAGGAGTTGGACCGGTGAACATGGACTTCGGGCTCAGCCACGAACAGCTGGCGATGAGCGGCGCCGTGCGGCGGTGGCTCGACCACCACATGGACGTGACGCGCGTACGCGACTACGCCGACGCGCCCCCGGGCACGATCGACGCCGAGCTGCGGCGCGCCGCGGCCGGCCTCGGCTGGCTCGGCGTGACCGCCCCACCCGCCGACGGCGGGCTCGGGCTCGGGCTGCTCGACCTCGCCGTCGTCGCCGAGGCGCTGGGCTCCGGCCTGGCGCCGTCGGCCGCCGGCACGGCCATCGCCGCCTGCGACGTCCTCGCGATGGCGGCCGACGCCGAACAGCGAAGCCGCTGGCTCGCGCCGATGATCGCGGGCGAACTCACCGGCGCGACGGCCCTGCGCGCGGCGGGCGGCTCGTGGGACCGCGACGGCATCGGGGTCACCGCCGGCCGCGACGGCCTGCTCACCGGCGACGCAGGCCTCGTCACCGACGCCGGCGAGGCCGACATCCTGCTGGTCGCGGCCACGACCGCCGACGGCCCCGGCATCTTCTTCCTGCCGGCCGGGCACCCCGGAGTGTCGATCCGCGCCGTCGAGCCCATCGACCGGACGGCACGCGCCGCCCGGGTGACCCTGGCCGGCGTACCCGCCGAACGGCTGCGCCGCGCCGACGGCGACACCTTCGAGCGGGTCGTCCAGCGGCTGACCGTCCTGGTGGCCGCCGACCTCGTCGGCGCCGCCGGCACCGCGCTGCGCATCACCCTCGAACACGTGCGGCGGCGCGAACAGTTCGGCCGCCCCATCGGCGGCTTCCAGGCCATCCAGCACGAACTGGCCGAACTGTACGTCACCTGGGCGACGATCACCGACGCGGTGTGGTACGCCGCCGACAGCCACGACTCCGGCCGCGCCGACGCGACACTGATGACGTCGGTGGTCAAAAGCCGGGCCGCCGACCTGGCACGTCAGATGTCGGCCGCCATGGTGCAGTTCCACGGCGCGATCGGGTTCACCTGGGAGCACCCCGCCCACCTGTTCTTCAAGCGTCTGCATCGGGACGCCTACGATTTCGGCGACGCCGACTGGCACGACCCGATCATCGCCGCGGCCGCCATCGAGGCGGACGCCACCCTTCACACCCAGGAGGTGCCACATGAGTGCTCGTCCGGTCCGCAGGCTCGTTAGAGCCGCGGTGCACGCGGCCGTCGCGGCCGGCGTACTCGTCACGGCGGCGTGCGCCGGGTCGGCCGACGAGGCGACCTATCCGACCCGGGACGTCCAGGTCATCGTGCCCTACCCGGCCGGCAGCGCCATCGACGCCACGACCCGTGCCCTGGCCGAGGTCGTCAACGGCCAGGGCAAACTGGGCCGGCGCCTCCAGGTGGTGAACAGGGCGGGCGGCGCCGGCTCGGTCGGCACCACGGCGGTGCTCAACGCCGAACCCGACGGCCACACCATCGCCATCGTGCCGGACGGCCCGCTGACGCTGCTCCCCAGCACCGAGAAGGTCTCCTACGACCCGAAGGCCATCACCGTGATCAGCGAGGTCACGACGTCACCGGTGCTGTTCGCGGTGCCGGGCGACTCGCCGTACAAGAACCTCGGTGACCTGGTCGACGCCGCCAAGGCCCGCCCCGGAGAGATCACGATGGGCGACGGCCCGCTCAACTACGCCGTCCCGGCGGGCAAGTTCGAGAAACTGACGGGCACGAAGTTCAAGCACGTCAAGTTCAACGGCGACCAGGCCACCACCACGGCCCTGCTCGGCCACAACGTCGACGTGGGCGTGATGCAGCTGGCCGGCGGCATGGCGCAGCTGAAGGCCGGCAAGCTCCGCGCGCTGGCGATCGCCTCCGCCGAGCCCATCGACCTCGCCCCCGACATCCCCACCTTCGACCAGCAGAACGTCGCCCTTGAGTGGGAGGCCTACAACGTGGTCATCGCGCCCAAAGGGCTGCCCGCCGACGTCCAGAAGAAGCTGGAGGACGTGTTCGGTTCGGCCATCAAGAGCCAGGAGTTCGCCACGGCGGCGCAGAAACTGGGGCTGGTCGTCAGCGGCGCCGACGGCAAGACCGCCCAGGACCTGCTGACCAAGAAGGCCGCGGAGGCGGCCGACCTGCTCTCGGCGTCGAAATGACCACCGGCACGACAACGGCCCACCGGCCTCGCAGGCGCCTCGCGCCGGGCGTGATCCCCTCCGCGTCGCTGCTGGTGCTGGGGCTGCTGTACGCCGCGCTGGCCCTCGATGAGGGCCTCGGCACCATGGCCGACACCGGGGCCGGGTTCTTCCCCCTCGTCGTCGCCCTCGTGCTGATCGCCTCCAGCGCCACCGTCCTCGTGCAAAGCCACCGCGACACCGCCCACGGCGACTCCGGCGGCGACGAGGCGGAAGGCGCCGGGGGCGGTGCGGGCGACGGCGAGGACGACGGCGACGTGCGCTGGTGGCGCATCGCCGGTGTCCTGGTCGCCGCCCTGCTGGTGCCGGCGGTCGGCGGCACGGCCGGGATGATCGTGACGCTGTCGGTCTCCCTGATCCTGATCGCCAAGGTCATGGGGGTGAAACGGTGGAGCAGCGCCGTCATCCTCGGCATCGGCTTCGGCGCGGCCACCTGGCTGATCTTCGTGCACTGGCTGCTGGTCCCCCTGCCGAGCGGCACCCTCGGCCTCGTGTGACCCTGGTGACCACCTGAACGGAAGGGACCCCTGGTGGACGTGTTCGGCAACCTCGGCTCGGGCTTCGCCGCCTTCGCCGACCCGACCTACGTCATCCTCGCGCTGGTCGGCGTGGTTCTCGGCACGGTGGTCGGGGTGCTCCCCGGCATCGGCCCCATCGGCGCGATGTCGGTCCTGCTCGGAATGACGACCCGGCTCGGCCCCACGGGCTCCCTCATCCTGTTCGCCGGCATCTACTTCGGCTCCACCTACGGCGGGTCGACGACGTCCATCCTGCTCAACGTGCCCGGCGAGGCGTCATCCGTGATCACCGCACTCGACGGGTACGAGATGACGAAACGGGGCAGATCGGGGCCGGCGTTGACCGTCGCGGCGGCCTCGTCGTTCCTCGCCGGCACCATCGCGATCTTCGGTCTCATGATGTTCGCCCCGGTGCTGAGCGGACTGGCGGTCGAACTCGGCCCGCCCGAATACCTGGCCCTGTGCATCGCCGGACTGCTGCTGCTGGCGGCGCTCTCTAGCGGCTCCACCGCCAAGGCCGTCGCCATGATCTGCGCCGGCCTCGCGGTCGGCACCGTCGGCATCGACCCGGCCGACGGCGACCTGAGATTCACCATGGGATCAGACGCCCTCGCCGAGGGATTCAGCTTCATCGCCCTGGTCATGGGCGTCTTCGGCATCGCCGAGGCACTCTCGATGGCCGGGAGCCGCTGGCGGCCCGCACCCGTCAAGGCGCCCAGGCTCAGAGAGCTCCTGCCCAGCAGGCAGGAGGCACGTCAGGCGGCCCCAGCGGCGGTGCGCGGCTCCGTGATCGGCTTCCTCCTCGGGCTCGTGCCGGGCCCCGCCGCGGTGGTGTCGACGTTCGCCTCGTACATCACGGAGCGAAAACTCGCCAAACGCCCCGAAACCTTCGGCAAGGGCGCCGTCGAGGGCGTCGCCGGCCCCGAAGCGGCCAACAACGCAGCCGCCGGCGCCGCGTTCGTACCACTACTGGCCCTCGGCATCCCGTTCGCGCCGACCATGGCGCTCGTCCTCGCCGCGCTGCTCCTCAACGGCATCGTCCCCGGCCCGACGTTCGTCGCCGACCAGCCCGAGGTGTTCTGGACGGTGATCGCCGCCATGTACATCGCCAACCTGATGCTGCTGGTGCTCAACCTGCCCCTCGTCGGCCTCTTCACCCGTCTGCTCGCCATCCCCCCGCAGGCGCTGATGCCGTTCGTGATCGGCCTGTGCGTCGTCGGCGTGTACGCCGAGAACAACTCGATGTTCGACGTCGTGGTCATGCTGGTCGCCGGCCTGCTCGGCTTCGTGCTCCGCCGGGCCGGCTTCGGCATGGCCCCCTTCGTCCTCGCCGTCATCCTCCAGCCCACCCTGGAAACCTCCCTCCGCCAGACCCTCGCCTACTCCGACGGAAACCCGGGCTACATCCTGGGCCGCCCCGTCACCATGACGATCCTCGCCCTCGTCACCCTGGCCGTCGCCCTATCGGCCCGATCCACCCTCCGCCGCCGCAAACACGACCGAACCGCCCCCTCACAGCCCGCCGACCAGCCCACCCCCGCGTCCCCCGGCTCCCATTGACCCGGGGTCAGGCATCCGTGTCCTTGGGGTGGCGCGGTGCGGCACAGACGAAATGGACGATGCGCCGGGACTCGTCGATGAGATAGCGCACCCGGCCCCCCGCGGTCACCTCGTACTCCCCCTGGGGGTATTGGCGGCCGCCCAGGATGCCGATCGCCAGACGGCCCCGGAGGCGATGCCGGCGGTCAGGGTCTTCCTGGGACAGCAGGTTGTCGCGAAGAGCCTCGAAACAGCGCCGGGCATTTCCGGGGGCCTCGGAGCACAGATCGATCCAGCCCTTGGCGGCGTCATTGGTGGCGAAGCGCAGATGCCACTCACTGCCGACAGACGGTGGGGGAACCGCGTCTCCACGTTTGGGGCTCACGGCGCCGACACCTCGCCGTGGTCCTCCTCGGGCAGGGGGCGGGTGAGCTCGGCGGTGAGAGCGGGATCGGCAGAAAGATCACTCGTCGAGGTCGCGGTTGAGGCGGTACAGGCGCAAGGCCAGTTGCACCTCAAGGGTGTGGTCGGGGGCGTTCCAGTGCACGCCGAGGAGGCGTTTGACCCGGTCGAGGCGCTGGGTGACGGTGTTCGGGTGGATGTGCAGCCGCTTGGCGCTGGCGACGAGGCTCTGGCCGGTGGCGAAATACGTTTCGAGTGTTTCCATGAGCGCCGTCGAGCGCTGCTGGTCGTGCCGGATGACCGGGCCCAGCGTTCGATCCACGAACCGGAGCGCCGACGCGCTGTCGCCCAGCAGCAGGCCGGCGTAGCCGAGGTCGGCGGCGGTGGCGGCGGTGCCCACCCGTTCGAGGCGGAGCAGGGCCTGGGCGCACGCCAGCGCCTCCGCGTACGCGGCGGGCAGGTCGGCCGGGTCGTCGACCGGCCCGGCTGCGCCGACCGTGACCGGTGACCCCAGCCGCGTGGTCAGGGACCGTGCGATCCGGCGGCCGGTCGCCGACGGGTCGTCGGAGGGGACGACCAGGATGGCCTGGCCGTCCCGCACGGTGCTCAGGCCGTCGCGGGCCGCGGCGAGGTCGGACGCCACCGAGGCGAGGCTCTGCCGGTTCTCCGGCCGGATATGCGCGACGACCACGGCGTGCCGTTTCTGCGGCTGGTAGCCGATGCGCAGGGCGCGCTCGGCCAGCGACGAGTAGGTGCGCGGGTTGGGGGTGAGGAGATCGTCGAGCAGCTCTCCGCGCACCCTCGCCTCGGCGGCGGCGAGGTTACGCCCGAACAGCTGAAGCAGCGAGGCGACGACGGCGGCCCGTTCCAGCAGCCGCCGGTCGAGGTCGCCCACCTCGTTCGTCGTGGCCGGCGGTGCCCAGACCAGGGCGCCGAGGTTCTCCGTGCCGGCCACGAGCGCGGTCACCCAGTACGGGCCGTCGTGGCCCACACCGGAGGATCGGTGCACGGCGCCGCCGGCCGCGACCGACATCGCCTTCAGCTCCTCCTCCGGCGCCCCCGGCGTCCAGGCGACGGGCGTGTCGAACTCGTCGAAGATGGCGAGCACACCGCCGAGCCGGTCGCCCACCGCCGTCACGACCTCCTGCACCCCACCGCCCCGGAGCACGATGTCCATGCTCTGGTCGTGCGCCGCGACCGCCCGCTCCTGATCGGCGGCGCGCTGCCGGAGCATCTCGTTCGCGCGCCGCAGCGCCGTGAGCGCCTGCTCCTGCTCGTGCCTCGACCTGGCCCGGGCGATGGCGGACGCGGCCAGGTCGGCGAAGGAGCCGAGCAGGGCGATCGCGTCGTGCGAGAAGTGGCCCGGCGTACGGTTGGAGGCGAAAAGCACCCCGATGACCTCGCCGGACCCGGTGCGCAGCGGCACACCCACGATCGACACCTGCCGCTCGGCCCGCACCGAGGCGTCAACGGCGGGGTCGTGGGTCAGCCGCTCGTCGCTGAAATAGTCGGGCGTCGAAAACGGCGTGCCCGTGGCGGCGACCCTGCCGCCGATGCCCGTGCCGAACGGAATGCGCACGTCCTTCCAGGCCGAGGACGTCGCACCGACCATCACCTGCATCCGGGTCGCCTGATCGTCGTCGTCGTTCAGGCTCACATAGGCCATGTCGCAGCCGAGCAGCCGCTGCGCCTGAACCACGATGGGAGTCAGGATGCTCTGCGGATCTCCGCGGTCCTCCGCCAGCTCCTTCGCACACTCCACCAGCGCCCGCTGCTGCTCTTGGCGGGCCCGCTGCTTCTCCAGCGTGTCGCGAAGCCGCAACGCGAGCGTGTGCTCGACCTGCAGATCCGCCGCTCGCGCAGGATCGGCCGCCACCGCTTCCCCCAGCACCTCGTCGTAAAGAGGCAGCGGTGCTTCGTCGACGAGAAGCTGGAGAAAACTGGGGCGGTTCACGATCCTGCGCTCCCGTCACCACAGGCTCGTCCTGACTAAGCGCATAGTAACCCGGACCGGGCCCGGCGAACAGGGACATCACATACCGCTTCAGTCCAGGTGACGACCCGGTCTCCGGTGAATTGCGCCGATGCCTCACGGAACGGCGGATGGCCGATCTCGTCCCAGGCCACGCGGGCCGGGGACAGCTTGCCCACGCCGAGATCATCTCGCGGATATCGGATGACCGGACGGGTGGGGTTCACCCCTTCTCCACGCCGTCGGGTTCGGCTGCGCAATCGCCTCCTGCATCGCTCCTGGATCTATCGACTGCTACGTAACAGCGGATGGTTCCGACAGGCCATCGTGCCCCGCGTTCGGCTCTTTGCCCTCCTCCGCGCGCTCGATCAGCCCACTGGCGATTGCGAGATCGGTCAGCGAGGTCTGCAGCGCGGCTAGCACGTCAGAATCACCTAGGACCAGGTGCGCGCCTGGTCTCGAAATGGCCTGGTACATTGCGTACAGCACATCGGCGAATGGCTGCTGATGCAGGGCATGCAACGTCTTCCGGGCATCTTCCGTTCTCTCCGCAAGCGATAGCCGGAGATGATCACGCAGCATGGATTGACAACGTGGGGCTGACGTTCTCGTCGAACAGGGAACGCAGCCCGGCATATCTCGCCGCAGTACGGGAATCGCCTCTGCCGAGCGTCGCGAACGAGAGGCGGCGGAATGGTCCATAGCCGGCGAAAAACCATCCTTCACCTGGCCCGGATCGCAAGTTGAGCGGGGCCTTCCGTTTCATCGATGTCGCCCGAGGACGTAGATATGTCTCCTCTTCGGCGTTCCATCGCAATTCAAAATGCTGCGGCCCGAAATCCAGACCCCCGTCGAACTCCGCGTCCTGAATCACGGTGACTCTGATGACCGGATTTTCGCCCTCGCGGGCTCCACCCCAGCTTTCCAGATCGCGCACGAAATATTCCCCGACCAGACCGAGCGCGATGGTCTGGAGAACGGTGGTCTTGCCGGACCCGTTCCGGCCGGCGAGGACGGTCCAGCCCTGGTAGGAGCCGTCGGGGCGAGAAAAATCAAGGTGCACTTCTCTGGGTCCATGGAATCCACGAATTCCGGAGATCAGGAGCTTTGACACATACATCCCATCACCTCCCCGTGGTCTCGCTCACCAGGCCCACTCTAGAGTGCGCGGCCCGGTGCGCCTAAGGGATTCGCCGACCGAACGAGGCGTGGACGCTGCGGGGCCTTAGGTGGGGTCGGGGGGTCGGTGGTGGGTGGTGTACTGGTTTCTGAGGGCTGCCTTGCTGAACTTGCCGGTGGCGGTTTTGGGGATTTCGGGGAGGATCCAGACGTGTTCGGGGATCCACCAGGAGGCGACGCGGCCGGTGAGGTGGGTGCGGAGGGCCGCGGCGTCGAGGTGGGCGCCGGGGGTGAGGACGACGCAGGCGAGGGGGCGTTCGCCCCAGCGTTGGTCGGCGATGCCGATGACGGCGGCCTCGACGACGTCGGGGTGGGCCATGATCTCGTTTTCGAGTACGCCTGAGGAGATCCATTCGCCGCCGGATTTCACCAGGTCTTTGATGCGGTCGACGATGCGGATGTAGCCGTACCGGTCGATGGTGGCGACGTCGCCGGTGCGGAGCCAGCCGTCTTCGGTGAAGGTGGACGTGCCGGGGTCGGCGCCGAAGTAGCGTGACGCGATGGTGGGGCCGGACACCTGGAGTTCGCCGGGGGTGGTGCCGTCGTGGGGGACCTGGTCGCCGGCGTCGTCGACAAGGCGGACCTCGGTGAGGGGGATGGCCGGGCCGGGTGTGGTGAGCAGGGCGCGGCGGGCATCGGGGTCGAGGTCGTCGTGTACGGTCGCGACGCGGCCGCAGGCGACGAGAGGGCTGGTCTCGGTCATGCCCCAGGAGCCGGTGAGGGGGACGCCGGTGCGTTCGTGCCAGGCCCGGGCGAGGGCTTCGGGGACGGGGCTGCCGCCGGAGACGACCATGCGCAGGGACGACAGGTCGACGTCGCCGAGGAGGGGCAGGAGCGAGCGCCAGATCGCCGGTACGCCGGCGGTGAAGGTGACGCGGTGGCGGGCCATCTGGTGGGCGAGGGCGGCGGGGCTCATGGCGGGGCCGGGCAGGACGAGGTCGGAGCCGGCGAGCATCACGGCGTAGGGCAGGCCCCAGGCGTTCACGTGGAACATGGGCACGATGGGCATCACGACGTCGCGCTCGCTGATCGCGAAGCCGTCGACGCCGAGGAGGAGCAGGGCGTGCAGCACGATGGAGCGGTGGCTGTACAGGACGCCTTTGGGGCGGCCGGTGGTGCCGGAGGTGTAGCAGAGGCTCGCCGCGTCGGTTTCGTCGATGGCGACGGGCGGGGCCGCGTCGGGGGCCTGGGCGAGCAGCGTCTCGTAGTCGACGATGCGGGGGTCCGTTTCGTCGCCGGTGCTGCCGGCGGGCTCTCGGGCGGGCTCTTGGGTGGGGGTGCCGGGCGGGTTCGGGCCGCTGTCGTCCATGATCACGATGTGGCGGACGGTGGTGGCCTGTTGGACGACGGGCCACACGGTGGGGAGGAGGCTGCGGTCGACGAACAGGACGTCGTCTTCGGCGTCGTTGAGGATGTAGCCGAGTTCGTCGGCGAACAGGCGGTGGTTGAGGGTGTGGAGTACGCGGCCGCTGCTCGGCACGGCGAGGTAGAGCTCGACGTGGCGCTGGGAGTTCCAGCCGAAGGTGCCGACGCGGGCGCCGCGTGGCACGTCGAGCAGGTCGAGGGCGGCGGCGAGGCGGCGGGCGCGGGTGACCACGTCGTGCCAGGTCGCGGTGATCTCGCCGGTGGTGGTGGCGGTGATGACCCGCTTGTGGGGGAATTGCCGTTCGACGCGCCGCATGAGCAGCGTGACGTCGAGGGGTCGGTCCTGCATCAGGCCGCGCATGCTCATGCTCCGATGGCGGGGGAGGGCGGCAGGTTCGCGTCGTCGTCCCGGCCGCGGGCGGGGACGTGGGCGGGGTCGCGGGCGACCATGCGCAGGGCGAGGTCGGCGTAGAAGTCGCCGAGCAGTTCGGGTGAGTCGGCGCCGTCGAGGCGGTACCACCGGACCAGGTCGATGGTGAGCGACATCATGGCGCGGGTGACCCGTTTGACGTCGACGTTGGCGAAGGAGCCGTCGTCGACGCCGCGGGCGACGGCGCCGCGGAAGAACGCGTTGGTGCGGTGGCGCAGTTCGAGGATGTCGTCGTAGTGCTCGGCGGTGAGGCCGCCGAGTTCGAGCTGGCTGATGCGCGCGGCGACGTGGTGGCGGGCGTGCCATGTGGTGTATCTGGCGATGATGGCGCGCAGCCGGTCGGCGGAGCCGACCATGGCCAGGACGGACGGGTCCTGGACGTAGGCGAGGACGCGCTCATGGCCGGCTCGCACGATTTCGAACAGGACCAGTTCTTTGGACGGGAAGTGGACGTAGAGCGCGGCCGGGCTGAGGCCGACGCCTTCGGCGATGTCGCGGGTGGTGGTGGCGTGGAAGCCGTTCGCGGCGAAGCAGCGCACCGCCGATGTCAGCAGCCTGCGCGGCACCTCTCCGAGGTCCTCCCGCCACAGGTCGGGGGAGTGATCTCGCAGCCGGGGATCGTCCGCCAGGTCCTGCGCGGTGAATCGGGCCTGCCGTCTGGCCATCCGCGATCGTCTCCTCCTTCGGGTCCAGGCGCATGGTAGTGCTGTTCGTGTCTCCCGTTTCCGGCGCTCAGACCGGGGTGTCGACGCGTTCGCGGGGTTCGGGGGTCGGTGTGGCCGGCGTACGCCGGATGGTCAGCAGGTGGCGGGCCGTTCCCCAGATGCCGCGGCGGAAGAGCAGCACGACCACGATGAAGATGGCGCCGGTGATGATGCCGGTCTCTTGGAAGCCGGCGGTGGCGAGGAAGTCTTGCAGCTGGACGACGAGTGCCGCGCCGACGGCGCCGCCCCACAGGGTGCCGATGCCGCCGAGGATGACCATCATCACGGCCTGCCCGGAGGTCGTCCAGTAGACGCCTTCGAGCGAGGCGAAGCCGTGGCCGATGGCGAACAGGCCCCCGGCCAGCCCGGACAGCCCCGCCGACAGGACGAAGGCCAGCAGCCGGTACCGGTCGACGGGGTAGCCGAGCGCGCGGGCGCGGGCCGGGTTGTCGCGGATCGACACCAGGACCCGCCCGAACGGGGAGCGGACGATGCGCCAGGCGGCGAACATCCCGGCCAGCACGAACGGCAGGGCCGCGTAGTAGAAGTAGAACGGCTCGGACAGGTCGAGGCCGAACAGCTCGCGGGGGATGCCCTGCAGCCCGTTCTCCCCGCCGGTGACGTCCCGCCACTGGTTGGCGATGAAGTAGACCATCTGGGCGAAGGCCAGGGTGACCATGGCGAAGTAGATGCCGGTCAGCCGGACCGACAGGTACCCGATCGGCAGCGCCAGCAGCGCCGCGAACGCCGCGCCGCCGAGGATCGCGACCGGGAACGGCATGCCGGTGTGCAGGGCGATCAGGCCGGTGCAGTAGGCCGACCCGCCCCAGAACGCGGCGTGCCCGAACGACAGCAGCCCGGTGAAGCCGAGCAGCAGGTCGACGGCGGCGGCGAACAGCGCCCAGCAGGCGATGTCCAGCGCCACCGGCGGGTAGATGAACCACGGCAGGACCAGCGCCACCAGCAGCCCGGCGGCCAGCAGGAAGGGTCGTCCGGCGAGCTTGGACAGGATCACCGGAACGCCTCCTCTCGTCCGAACAGGCCGGCCGGGCGCCACAGCAGCACGGCGGCCATGAGGATGAACACCAGCGTCTGCGACAGCGACGGGATGTACAGGTTGCCGAGGGCCGACACCAGCCCGACGGCGAACCCGGCGGCGACCGAGCCGAACACCGACCCGAGCCCGCCGATGACGACGACCGCGAACACCGTGATGATCAGGTCGGCGCCCATCAGCGGGTTGACCGCCCGCATCGGCGCGGCCAGCACCCCGGCGAACGCGGCCAGCGCGACGCCGAACCCGAACACCGGCGTCACCCACCGGCCGACGTCGATGCCGAGCGCGCGGGTCAGCTCCGGCCGCTCGGTGGCCGCCCGGACGATCATCCCGACGCGGGTGCGGGTGAGGACGAGCCACACCGCGACGCACACCAGCGCCGAGATCGCGAGCACGAACACCTGGTAGGCGGGGTAGGTGAACAGCCCGAGGTCGACCGTCCGGTCCAGCTGCGACGGCCGGGGGTACGGCTGGGAGTTGACCCCGTACTTCCGTTTCACCAGATCCTGCAGGATCAGCGCGAGGCCGAAGGTGAACAGGAAGTTGTAGAGCGGATCAAGGGGCGTCAGCCGCCGGATGAACAGCCGCTCCAGCACGATCCCGGCCACGCCGAGCAGCGGCGGCACCAGGACCAGGGACAGCCAGAAGTTCAGCCCGAACGAGTCGAGCGCGACGAACGCCCCGAACGCGCCGAGCATGTAGAACGCGCCGTGGGCGAGGTTGACGACGCCGAGCATCCCGAAGATGACGGACAGGCCGAGGGCGAGCAGGGCGTAGAACGCCCCGCCCACCAGCCCGTTGAACGCCTGCTGGAGCAACGCCGCCGCCTACAGCTTGCAGGCGGGGTCGGGCTGCGGCTGGAACGCCTCCGCCGCCGGGATGGTCTTCAGGACCTTGATGTAGTCCCAGTCCTCCTTGACCTCGCCGGCCGGCTTCACCTGGCCCAGGTACGCGTCGTGCAGCAGCAGGTGGTCCTGCGCCCGGATGGTGGCGTTGCGCGCGAAGATGTCGTCGAACGTGTAGCCCTCCAGCTGCTTGACCACCGCGTCGGAGTCGTCGGTGCCGGCGCGCTGCACGGCCTCCAGGTACTGCAGGGCGGCCGAGTAGTTGCCCGCCATGTTGGACGTGGGACGCTGGCCGGCCTTCGCCTGGAACTTGTCGGACCAGCCGCGGGCCTTGTCGTCGAGGTTCCAGTACCACATGTCGGTGTAGCGGGTCCCGGCCAGGGCGTCCGCGCCGAGGGAGTGGATGTCGGTGATGACCAGCAGCCCGACCGCCAGGCCCACGCCCTTGTCCTTGAGCTTGTACTCGTTGTACTGCTTCACCAGGTTGACCAGGTCACCGCCCGCGTGCATGGTGCCGATCACCTGCGGCTTGGGGTCGAGGTTCGGCGCCTTCAGCAGGAACGTGGAGAAGTTGTCGTTGGGGAACGGCGTCGGGTCGGTCTTGACCACCTTGCCGCCGGCGTCCTCGATCGACTTGCTGAAGGTCTTCTGCATGTCCTGCCCGAACGCGTAGTCCGGGTAGATGATGTACCAGCTCTTGGCGCCGTCCTTGGTGACCTCGGCGCCGGTGCCGTGGGCGAGCATGTAGCTGTTGTAGCCGTAGTGGAAGGTGTACTTGTTGCACTGCTTGCCTTCCAGCTCGGTGCTGGCGGCGCCGACGTCGATGAACACCTTCTTTTTGGTCTTGGCGACGGTGGCGACGGCGAACGCCGCCGAGGAGGTCGGCACGTCGAGGATCACGTCGGCGTGCTGCCGGTCGTAGAGTTCCTGCGCCTTCGTGTTGGCGATCTCCGGCTTGTTCTGGTGGTCGGCGGAGAGGACCTCGATGTCCTTCGCCACCGCCTTGTCACCGTATTTCGCCGTGTAGTCGGCCACCGCCATCTTGACGGCCTCGACGGTCGAGCGACCGGAGGTGTCGGCGTACACGCCCGACTGGTCGTTCAGCACGGCCAGCACCACCTTCCCGTCGCTTATCTTCTCCGTGCCCCCGCCCGGCCCGCCCCCGCATCCGGCCACCAGCAGCGCCACGGCGGCCAGCCCGCCACTCCAGCCCGCGACTTTCATGCAGGCACCTCCTGTCGTTTCACGATCTCGGTCGTCGGTCAGATGCCGAGGTACTCGAGTAGCTCGTGCTCGCGTTCGCGGACCTGGTCGTTGTCGAGCGACTCGACGACCCGGCCCTCGGCGAGCAGATAGTGCCGGTCGGCGACGGTGGCGGCGAAGTGCACGTTCTGCTCGACGAGCAGCACGGTCACCCCGGCCGCCTTCACCTCGCGGAGGATGTCGCCGATCCGCTGCACGATCAGCGGCGACAGGCCCTCGGTGGGCTCGTCGCACAGCAGCAGCCGGGCGCCCGTCCGCAGCACTCTGGCCAGCGCGAGCATCTGCTGCTCGCCGCCCGACAGCTTCGTCCCGGGGAAGCGGCGCCGTTCCCGCAGCTGCGGGAACGTTTCGTACACCCGCTTCAGCGACCACGGCTCGGGGCCGCCGCGCGCCCCCGCCGCGCCCCCGACGGGCGGCAGGGTCAGGTTCTCTTCCACCGAAAGGGTCGCGTAGATGCCGCGGTCGTCCGGGACGAAGCCCAGGCCGCGGCGGGCCCGGCGGTGCGGGGGCAGGCCGGTGATGTCCGCACCCGACAGCGTGATCGTCCCGGCGGTCCTGCCGTACGGGCCGTGCAGGCCCATCAGGCAGCGCAGCAGCGTGGTCTTGCCGGCGCCGTTGCGGCCGACCAGGGTCACGATCTCGCCTTCGTCGACCCGCATCGACACCTCGCGCAGGGCCTGCGCCTCGCCGTACCAGGCCGACAGGCCGTCAACGCTCAGCATGGGAGTCTCCGAGGTAGGCGGTGATGACGCGGGGATCGTGGCGGATCTCGGCGTACGGGCCCTCGGCCAGCACCTTGCCGTGCTGCAGCACCGTGACCCGGTCGGCGAGGCTGGCCACGACGTTCATGTTGTGCTCGACGAGGATCAGGGTGCGGCCCGCGCGGATCGTGCGGACGAGCTCGATGGTGCGGTCCACGTCCTCGACGCCCATGCCGGCGGTGGGCTCGTCGAGCAGCAGCACCTTGGGGTCGAGTGCCAGGGCGAGCGCCAGCTCCAGGGCCCGTTTGCTGCCGTACGACAGCGAGCCCGCCGGGACGCCGCCCCGGCCCGACAGCCCCACCTGGTCGAGGAGTTCCTCCGCCCGCCCGGCGAAGCGGCGCAGCGCCCGGTCGGAGCGCCAGAACCGCCAGCCCAGCCCGGTGCCGCTCGCCAGCGCCAGTTCCAGGTGCCGGCGTGGGGTCAGCTCCTCGAACAGGCTGGTGATCTGGAACGACCGTGCCACCCCCAGCCGGGTGATCGCTTCGGGGCCGCGCCCGGCCAGTTCGCGGCGGCCCGCCAGCAGCACGCTGCCGGAGGTCGGCTTCAGGAAGCCGGTGAGCAGGTTGAACAGCGTCGTCTTGCCGGCGCCGTTGGGACCCACGAGGGCGTGCACGCTGCCCTCGGCCACGTCGAGGTCGACGCCGTCGACGGCGCGGAAGCCGCGGAACTCCCGGCTCAGCCCCCGCACCTCCAGAACCCCCATCGTGGCCCTCCTCGCGCGTTCTGACGTGATCCCGGCCACACTCCCGGGCCGCCATAACCGTGAACGCTAAGTGACGGCCGATCAGCGGACCAGGTGACTCGGCCACATATTCGGCGGGCCCGATATGAGGCGGCGCACACCCCTGCCGGGCCCGCCCTGTGGGCTCAGTCCGCGAACAGCACCACCTGGGCCACGAAGGGCAGCCACGGGTCCGCGGGGTCGCGGACCAGGGGCACGGCCACCGGGATGCGGCCGGTGGCGTTCAGCACCCGCCAGGCGAGGATGTCGGGGCGGGACGTGCGCGCGCACGCGGGCCCGGCCGGCAGCCCGCCCTCCGGCGTCGATCCGCTCGTGGCCCACCGCCGCGCCGCCGGAGCGGGCTCCGGCCGCCCCGCCATCTGCCGGCTCAGCAGGGCCTGCTCCGTCGCGTGGCGCAGGGCCGAGGCGGGACACCACCCCACCGACCGCGCCGCCACCTCGTCCATCCCGTGGTGGTGGCGGTCGCCCCGCAGGAAGGTCACGGTGTAGGCCGGCAGCCCGACCGTGGCGGTGTGGTCGCGGAACTCGAACACCTCGCCGGCGTCTTCGAGCAGGCGTACGCCGGCGAGGACGCCGGGGTCGTCGCCCGACTCCCGCACCGGGTCGACGCGGGGCGCGCCGATCGCCTCGCGGAGCGCCGGCAGCGCCTCCAGGTGCGCGAGCAGTCCGCCCTCCACGGCCTCGTCCCAGCTCAGCCCGGCGGCCACCCCCGTCGAACCGGCGACCGCCCCCGTCGAACCGGTGTCCGGCCGCGGCACCCGGCGCATGGCCCCCGTCAGCAGGTCCATCCCCCAGACCAGGTCGCCGCCGTCCGGGTCGTGCCCGGCCACCAGGGACCGGTAGGTGGCCAGTGCGCCCAGCACCGCGCGCACCCGCGCGGTCTGGCGGTCGGCGCCCCAGGCGAGGACGGGCTCGGCGGCCGGGCGGCGGCTGTAGGGGTCGCTCACCGTGGCCCGGCACAGGGCGAGCGGTGTCTGCGGCAGGCCGGCCTCGCCCAGGGAGCGCAGCGGTCCCAGGTAAGGGTCTTCGAACAGGCGGGTGCGCTGGAGCAGCTCGGCGGGGGTGACGCGGTCGGCCGCCCGCAGGGCGGCGATCAGGTCGCGGGTCGCCGCGGCGTCGGCCGCCCTGGCGGGCTCGTTGCCGGGGTGCCGGTGGAACCAGTGCACGCTGGTGTCGAGGTCGCGCAGGTCGATGCGGGTGAGCATGCCGCCGCTCCGGGCCTGCGAGTGGGTTTCGCGGCCCGCGGCGCTCATCTCGGTCAGGTGGCCGAAGCAGGCGAGGACGACCCGGGCGGCGATCAGCGAGGGCACGGGCCCGGTCGGCCACGGGACGTCGGCGGGTTCGCCGTCGCCGGACGCCGCCAGCCAGCGCCAGCCCGACTCGGCGAGCAGGTGGTCGCGCGCGTGGACGGGGGTCACCCACACGTCGGCGGCCCGCGTCAGCACCTGCGCCAGGGCGACGCCGAGGTCGGCGCACATGCGGGCGGTCGTGATCAGCGTCTCGGCGCGGTCGCCCGACGCCACGTGCACGACCAGGTCGGCGTCGGCGATGCGGTCGTACAGCAGCCAGTCGTCGGCCTGACCGGGCCGCAGCAGTTCGACGATGATCTGCTGGCCGTCGTCGCGCCGGGCGCGCTCGGCGGCGTCGCGCAGGGAGGTGTCGCCGGGTCCGGCGAGGACGCGCAGCCGGCCCCAGCCCGACCGCAGGCCGTCGCGGGCGAGGGCGGTGAGGACGGGCCCGTCCCCGTACAGCAGGATGCGGGCGTCGCGCACCTGCTGGAAGCGCCGTTCGGCCGAGTCGTGCCCGGATGCGATGAACGCGATCTCCGGTGCGTACTCCGCCAGTTCGGGTGCGGAGAGGCCGTGCGGCCGGTCCTCCCGAGCGGGCGCCAGGTCGTCGCGGGGACGCGGCACGAGACGGTGTGGACGCATGACTTGTCCTTTCGCCCGCCGGCCATGGACGAGTCTCGGCGCACCGATCCCGTACGATCGGGATCGCGCGCTCTCCGGTGCTCGGCTCGGGCGGCGCAGGTCGGGGCGCGCCCGGAGGGGCGAGAGCGCGGTGTGCTGAAGGATCGTCCGTGGTCCCGGATCGATGGGTGGACATGGGTTCTGATACACGAGCGCCCGCTATAGAAGGCGCCTTATATAAGGCAGCTTACTATGCTGGCGTCGCACTGTTCAACGGAGTCGCGGATGGTGTCTGAAAACGTGGACGCGGTCGATCCACTGACCCGGCCCTACTACCTGATCTACCAGCTGAGCAGCCTCATCGGTCAGGACCTCGACCGCGTCCTGCGACCGATGGGCCTCACCCGCGCACAGCTGGGCGCGCTGAGCCAGCTCGCCCGCACAGGCGAGGTCTCGGCCGCCGATCTGGCCAGGAGGAGCCACGTCACCGCCCAGTCGATGGGGGCCGCCCTCGCGCAGCTGGCCGAGGAAGGCCTGGTCGTACGGCGGGTGCGCAAGGACAACGCCCGCGTCATCGACACCTCCATCACCGACAAGGGGCGCCGCCTCTACACGCGGGTGCGGGAACGCCTGCGCGACGCGGAGGCCCGGCTGCTGCAGGACCTCGACGCCGACGACGTCGCCCGGCTCGTCGCGTTGCTCCGGCACGTCCACGACCGGCTGCTCGCCGACGACCGGGCCGGGCACGGCCCGGCGGCGGCGCGGCGGTGACTGGGGCGGCGGTGACGCGCGTCCGGGCGGCCGGCTAGCGCAGGACCCCGTCGGAGGCGTCGAGGAGCGCCAGCTCCGGCCGGGTCGGCAGGCCCTCCCAGTCGCCGTCGACCATGACCGCCAGGGCGCCGGCGCGGGCCGCGGTGTCGAGCCGGACCTCGGGCGGCTCGCCGCGGAGCCACTCGCTGAGATAGCCGGCGACGAACGCGTCGCCCGCGCCGACCGGGTCGACCTCGGTGACGGGGTAGGCCGGTCGGCGGACCGGCGAGCCGCCGGCCAGCCCCAGGGCGCCGTCCCGGCCCAGCTTGATGACGACCTCGGCCGGCCCGAGCTCGCTCACCGCGCCGGGCAGGTCCTCCAGCGAGGCCGTGGTGAACAGCTCGGCCTCGTGCCGTGAGGCGAAGACGATGTCGCTCATCTTGACCAGGCCCAGCAGGGCCGTGCCCGCCTCGCCGGGGGTCCACAGCGCCGCCCGGTAGTTGACGTCGAACGACACCGCCACCCCGTGGGCGCGGGCGTGCTCCACCGCCGCGGTGATCGCGGCGGCCGGGCCGGCGCCCAGCGCGGGCGTGATGCCCGTGATGTGCAGCAGCCGGGCCGCGGCGATCGCGTCGTACGGCAGGTCGCCGGGCGTGAGACGGGCGGCCGCCGAGTGGGCGCGGTAGTACGACACGCGGGAGATCTCGGCGGTGCGGCGGGTCTTGAGCATCAGGCCGGTCGGCGCGCCGGGGTCGCGCGGGGCGACCACCGTGACCCCCTCGCCGGTCAGGGTGCGCCGCACCATGTCGCCGATCTGGTCGTCGCCGAGCCGGCTGACCCAGGTCACCGGGTGCCCGAGCCGGGTCAGCCCGATCGCGACGTTGGCCTCGGCCCCGCCCATGCCGAGACGGAACCCCTGCCCCAGGTGGACCGGGCCGAGCTCGGCGGATGACAGGCACGCCATGCACTCACCGATGGTGACGACGGCGGAAACGGTCACGGACGATCCTCCTACCTGCCGCCATCGCGGCCTGCGTCGACGCCGGCCGGCAGGAACCTGCCGGAGCCGAGGCGTCTGGAGATGCGGTTGGCCTCGGCGGCCACCATCGGGCCGAAGCGGGGGACGACGTCGCCGGTGAGCCGGTTCGCGGGGCCCGACAGGCTGATGGCGGCGGCCGGGTGGCCGTCGCGACCGAACACCACCGCCCCGACGCACCGGATGCCGGGTTCGTTCTCCACGTCGTCGACGGAGTAGCCCCGTTCGCGGATCAGCGCCAGGTCGCGCCGCAGCTGCGCGCCGTCGGTGATCGTCGCGGGGGTGCGGGCGGCGAGGCCGCCGGCGATGACCTCGTCGGTGACGGCGTCGGGCGCGAAGGCCAGGAGGGCCTTGCCCGCGCCCGTGCAGTGCAGCGGCATGCGGCCGCCGACCCGGGAGTGCATGCGCAGCGCGGCCGGGCTCTCGACCTTGTCGATGTAGGTCATCTCGGTGCCCGAGCGCACGACCAGGTGCGCGGTCTCGCCGGTGCGCGCCACGAGCGACTCCAGGTGCTCGCGGGCGACGGAGCGCAGGTCCAGGCCGTCGAGGTAGATGCCGCCGAGGTACGCCGTGTGCCGCCCCAGCCGGTAGCCGTGCGGCGACCGCTCGACCAGCCCGGCGTCGACGAGCGGCGCGAGCAGGCGGTGCACCGTGCTGCGCGACATGCCGAGCCTTTCGGCGAGCCCGGCGAGCGTGCGGCCGGGCCGGCCCGCCGCCTGCCCTTCCGCGATCTCGTCGAGCACCTGGATCGCGCGGCGCAGCGACGAGGAGGCGTTGCGGGCCCGCCGCCCGTCCTGGGTGCCTGTCGTGCCCACGGCAGTCATCATGCCCACCTGCCTCCCCCCATGCAAGACGGCTTTCTGCATTGCAGGACGCCAGCGGGGCCGGGCGGGCGCGATCAGGCAGGCGGCGAGCTTCCGGATAAATGCGGTTTGCGGCTATTTACCCTCTCCTTATTCCCTATCCGCAATACTCATTGCACCATGCAAGGAATGCCGAGAGGGATGCCGGCAATTCCGTGGGCGGGCGACCGAATTCGAACCCTGCCGCATCGATCGATCACCAATGCTCCGATCCGGTAACGAACCTGACCCGACAGAATTTCTCCAGAAAGGCAGAGTGTGCGAGCCGACGATCAGATTACTGACCGGGAGCTGAAAAAGGCCGACTTTTCCGACATCTACGATCGCCCGGATCCCCGGGCCTACTACACCCGCCTCGGCGATCTCGACTACACCGTCCCCCACCACGGGCAGCGCGTCTTCCGCAAGGTGCTCGACGCGCTCGACGTCGAGTCCCCGACCGTCGTGGACCTGTGCTGTTCGTACGGGGTGAACGCGGCGCTGCTGAAATGCGACCTCACCCTCGACCACCTCTACGACCATTACCGCGCCGACGAGACGGCCGACCTGACGCCCGGAGAACTCGCCGAAGCCGACAGCGCCTTCTACGAGAGCCACCTGCTGCCCTCGGCGCCGCGCGTGGTCGGGGTCGACGCCGCCGCTCCGGCCGTCGACTACGCCGTACAGGTCGGCCTGCTGGACGCGGGCGCCGCCGAGAACATGGAACAGCACGACCCGACGCCCGAGCTGGCGCAGGCCGTGAGCGAGGCCGACCTGATCACGGTGACCGGCGGCATCGGCTACATCACCGACCGGTCGATCGACCGGCTGTTCGACTGCACGGACCCCGACCACCGCCCGTGGTTCGCCGCCCTGTGCCTGCGGACCGTGGACTACACCCCCGTGGCCGACACGCTGGCGCGCCACGGGCTGGTCACCGAACAGCTGGACGACACGTTCCCGCAGCGCAGGTTCGCCGACGAGCACGAACGCGAGTTCGCCCTGCGCGCCCTCGCCGAGCAGGGGCTCGACCCCACGGGCAAGGAGGACACCGGCGCCTACCACGTCAACGTGTTCCTGTCCCGGCCCGGCGAAGACGTCGCCGCCGCCCCCATCGACACCGTCCTCGACGGTCTGGCGGCGCCGGGCTCCGGTGCGCTCGGTGTGCCCGGTGCGCCCTCGCTCTTGCCCGGAAACGGCGGCCTTCTATGATCGGTGAATGCCGCTACCTTCCTTCGGGCGGGACCCCTCTCCCCCACCTGACATCGACGTAACGATCCCCAGCGTCGCCCGCATGTACGACTACTACCTGGGCGGCAAGGACAACTATGCGGCCGACCGCGCGGCGGCCGAGCAGGTGATCGCCCAGGCTCCCCAGGTGCCCCTGATGGCCAGGGAGAACCGCGCGTTCCTGGGGCGCGCGGTGCGGTTCCTGGCCGCCGAGCGCGGCATCACGCAGTTCCTCGACATCGGCACGGGCATCCCGACCGCCGACAACACGCACGAGGTGGCCCAGCGGGCCGACCCCGCGGCCAGGGTCGTCTACGTCGACAACGATCCGATCGTGCTGACGCACGCCCGTGCGCTGCTCGCGACGGACGAGCAGACCCAGGTCGTCGACGGCGACTTCAGGGAGCCGGAGCGGATCCTGGCCCAGGCCCGGGAGTTCCTGGACTTCGGCCGGCCCGTGGCGGTCGTCCTGCTGGCCGTGCTGCACTTCATCCCGGACGACGACGATCCGTACGGCGTCGTCCGGACGTTGATGGACGCGGTGCCCTCCGGGAGCCATCTGGTCATCTCCCATGTCGAGATGGCTCCCGGCGTGGACGCCGCGTCGAAGACCCGCGACCCGCGGGTGAAGGCACGTGGCGCGCCGCGCACGCGCGCCCAGGTGGCCGCCTTCTTCGACGGCCTGGAGCTGGTCGACCCCGGCCTGGTCGCGGTGCCGCTGTGGCGCCCGGAGGACGATCGATCGGCCGCGGCACGGCGCGACCTGCCCATCTTGTGCGCGGTGGGCCGCAAGCCCTGACGGCGCGGCGAGCCCGGGTTCGCGGCCGCCGGTTCCGGGTCAGCGGGCGGCCTTGGCCAGCAGCGCGGTGAGGGCCCGGCGCTCGGCCGGGTCGAGCGCGGCGAGTGCGGACGCCTCGGTGAGGCGGCGGCTGAGGGCCGCCCAGAGTTCGTGGCCGCGGTCGGTGAGGGCGAGGACGCGTTTGCGGCCGTCGGTCGGGTGCGGGTGACGCTCGACCAGGCCGGCGCTTTCGAGTTTGTCGGCGGTCAGGCTGATGGTCGACGGGTCGCAGCGCAGGCGCGTGGCCAGGGCGCGCATGGTGGGGGGTTCGCTTCGGGGGTCGAGCGCCCACAGCACACCGGCGGCCGATGTGGTCAGGTCGAACCGGGTCAGCACGTCGTCGATCACCGCGGAGGCCCGGTCGGCGACGTCCAGGAGGAGGCGCAGCAGCGCCATCGTCTCTTCGGTGTCAGCGCGGTCAGTGCCGGCCGCATGTCCCGCTTTGCTCACAGGGCCATGCTACTGTGTGCCCAACTCAGTGAATAACTCAATGATTTATGGAAGGGGTCGGGGATGGCCGGGAACGCGACCGCCGGGGAGGACCGGCCGACCGTGCTGGTCACGGGAGGCACCGGATACCTCGCGAAGTGGATCATCGCGGGGCTGCTGGAGCGCGGCCACCGGGTCCGGGCCACCGTCCGGGACCTCGGCCGCGCCGACCACATCCGCCAGGCCGTCGCCGAGCGCGCCGACCCCGCCGGCCTGACCTTCGTCCAGGCCGATCTGCTCGCCGACTCCGGCTGGGCCGAGGCCATGCACGGCGTCCGCTATGTGCAGCACGTGGCGTCGCCCCCGCCGACCGACCGCTCCCAGGACCTGGTCCGCACCGCGCGCGAAGGCGTGCGCCGCGTGCTCGTCGCCGCCGGCGAGGCCGGGGTCCGGCGCGTCGTGCTCACCTCCTCCGGCGTCACTGCGCGGCCGAGGCGGGCCGGCGACGTGTCCGACGAGACCGTCTGGACCGACACCGACGACACGTCGCTCGACGCCTACGCCCGCTCCAAGACCCTGGCGGAACGCGACGCGTGGGCCCTGGCCGAGTCGGCCGGCTACGCGACGGAGCTCGTGACGGTGCTGGCCGGCTTCATCATGGGGCCGGTGCTCGGCCGTGGCGGCGGCATCTCGTCGGTCGACATCCTCCGGCGGCTGCTGGCCGGCGAGATGCCCGCCCTGCCGAACATCGGCTGGGCGGTCGTGGACGTGCGCGACCTGGCCGACCTGCACATCCGGGCCATGACCGCACCGGAGGCGGCCGGGCAGCGCTTCCTGGCCGTCGGCGAGTTCCTCTGGCTGCGCGACATCGCCGCCGCGCTGCGCGAGGAGTTCCCCGGCCACGCCGGCAAGATCCCCACGCGCAGGCTGCCCGACATCGTCGTCCGGCTGGCCGCCAAGGTCAACGCCGACATGGCCCTGCTCGTGCCCCTCCTCGGCCGGCGGGGACACGCCGACGCGGCCAAGGCCGACCGGCTGCTCGGCTGGCGCACCCGCCCGGCCCGGCAGTCCGTGCTCGACGCCGCCCGCGGCCTCATCGCGCACGGCGTCGTCGGCGGGGCCCGCCGGCCGTCCTGACCGGCCTCACGCGCCGAGCCGGGCGAGGGCGGCGCGGGAACGGGCGACCTCGTCGCGGGCGCGGGCCGACCAGATGCGCTCGCTGCGCGGGCTGAGCTTCGACTGGCAGGCGGTGAAGTGGCCGAGGGCGGCGCGCTCGTCCCCCTGCCACCGGCTGACCTCGCCCATGGCGTACGCGGTCAGGGCCTCCCCCCTGGCGTCGCCGGCGTGCACGAACATCTCCATGCACTCGGCCAGCATGCGCTTGGCGAGGCCGAAGCGGCCCAGCGCGCCCTCGGCCTGCGCGAGCCGGCGGAGGGTGAACCGCTCACCGCAGTTCCACCGCATCTCGCGGCTCAGGTCGAGGCTCGCCCGGTAGTGGCCGACGGCGTCCTCGACCCGGCCGGTCTCGTAGCAGGCGATGCCGAGCGTGCGCAGCAGGCAGGAGCGGTGGACCGCGCTCTCGCCGTCGGCGTACGTCAGCGCGTGCCGGCACGTGGCCGCGGCGTCGTCGTAGCGGCCCAGGTAGAACTGGATCTCGGCGACGTTGCTCCACGCCGTCAGCAGGCCGTGGATGTCGCCGAGGGCGCGGAATTCGTCGGCGGCGCCGGTGGCGGCGGCCAGCGATGACTCCAGCTCGCCGTCCAGGGTGGCGGCGACGCCGAGCAGCGCGTACGCCGCCGAATGCCGGTCGCCCGCCCGTTCGCAGCGGTCCAGCAGCCGGCGGAACTCGCCGGCGACGGTGTGGCCGCGCCTGCGGTCCACCTCGGCGTCGGCGCGCACCAGGCGCAGCCGGATCTCGGCCGCGGAGTCGCCGGCCGCCGACGCGGCCTCGATGGCGGCGTCCAGCATGGCCACGGCGTCCTCGTGGTAGCCGCGCACGATGAGGAACGGCGCCAGGGCGTAGGCGAGGCCGGCCGACTCCGCCACCAGGCCGGCCCGGGCCGCCGCGGCCACCACCGCGACGAGCACGCCGCGTTCCGCCGACAGCCAGGCCCGGCCCTCGGCCGAGGGCGGGGTGCGGGGCGGGGCGTCCGGGGGCGGCGGGGCGAAGGCGAGGGGCAGTTCGCGCGCCGCGTCGGTGACCAGGGAGCACGCCTGGGCGGCGACCCGGCGCAGCGCCGCCGCCCGGCAGGCGGGGCTCTCCTCGGCCGTGAACAGCTCGGCGGCGAAGCTGCGCAGCAGGTCGTGCATGCGGTAGCGGGGCTGGGCCGCCGCGTCGGTGTCGCTCGCGGTGATCAGGCCGGCCGCGGCGAGTTCCTCCAGGGAGTGGTCGACGTCGTTCACGGACTCGCCCGTGAGCGCGGCGACGGTCCAGGCGGCCACGCTGTCGGCGGGCACCGAGCCGAGCAGCCGGAACGCCTGCCGGGTCCGCGGCGTCAGCGTCGCGTAGCTCATCGCGAACGTGCCGCGCACGTCGAGCGGGCCCGAGTGCAGCTCGTTCAGCCGCGCCGAGGTGTCGGTGAGCCGCCGGGCGAACTCGGCCAGCGGCCACGCCGGCCGCGTGACGAGGCGTGCCCCGGCGATGCGCAGCGCGAGCGGCAGCCGCCCGCAGGCGCGCACGATCTCCTCGGCCGACTCGGGGTCGCTCTCGACGCGGCCGGTGCCGGTCACGCCCGCGAGCAGGTGGCGGGCGTCGGCCGGCGGCGGCACGTCCAGGCGGAGCGCGACCGCGCCCGGCACCGTGGGCAGCGGCCCGCGGGAGGTGACGATGGCCGCCGCCGTCGGCGTCCCCGGGATCAGCGGCCGCACCTGGTCCGCGCCGCCGGCGTCGTCGAGCAGCACCAGGACGGCGCGGTCGGCGATCCGGGCCCGGTACATCGCCGCCCGTTCCTCGGTGGCGGCCGGCATGACGGAGGCCTCGACGCCGAGCGCCCGGAGCAGCTCGGCGAGCAGGTCGGCGGGGTCGCGGGGGGACGGCGAGGCGCCGCCCAGCCGGACGAACAGCTGCCCGTCGGCGTACCGCTCCCGCATCAGGTGGGCGACGCGCACGGCGAGCGTGCTCTTGCCGACCCCGGGCGGGCCCGACACCGTCACGATCGGGGGCGCCGCGCCGCCCCGGCCGCCCAGGGCGGCGATGATGGCGCGCATCTCGGCCTCGCGCCCGACGAAGTCGGCGATGTCGGCGGGGAGCAGGCAGATGCCCCGCCACGTGGGCCCGCGCCGCTCGGCCGTCTCCTGGGGCGGAGCGTCGCGGACGGCCGCCGGCGCCGCCGGCGCGGGCGGCTCGACCGGGGCGTCGTCGAGGATCGCCGCGTGCAGGCTCCGCAGGTCCTGCCCGGGCTCCACGCCCAGCTCCCCGACGAGCGTCGACCGGGCCCGCCGGTACGCCTCCAGCGCCTCGGCCCGCCGCCCCGACCGGTGCAGCGCCACCATGAGCCGATGCCACAGCCGTTCGTTGAGCGGCGTGGCCTCCACCAGCGCCGACAGTTCGCCGACGAGCTCGTCGTGCAGGCCGAGCCGCAGGCGCACGTCGATCCAGCCGAGGCGGGCGCTTTCGCGCCGCTCCTCCAGCTCGGTGATGCGGGCCGTCAGCGCCCCGGCCAGCGGCACGTCCTCGGCGGGCCGGCCGCGCCACAGCGACAGCGCCCGGCCGAACAGCCGATGCGCCCTGGCCAGGTCGCCGCGCGCCGCCTCCAGGCGTGCCTGCCGCACGGCCTCGTCGAAGGCGAGGAGGTCGAGCCGGTCGGGGCCGAGGCCCAGGCGGTAGCCCTGCTCCTTGGTCTCGACGTCGATCGCGGCCCGGCGGAGCACCGACACGTAGGTCTGCAGGTTGGCCACGGCCGATCGGGGCGGGTCGTCCCACACCGAGGCGATCAGGCGGTCGCAGGAGACGATGGCGTTCGGGTGGAGCAGGAAGGCGCTGAGCACGGCGCG
Source organism: Actinomycetales bacterium (assembly GCA_044507605.1). GTDB lineage: Bacteria > Actinomycetota > Actinomycetes > Streptosporangiales > Streptosporangiaceae > Thermopolyspora. Next base: position 116,178 of record JBIQJI010000002.1, read on the forward strand.
GGGCTTGGTCGCCAGTCGCATCGGTCGCCCGGTGATCAAGAGCGGGCCGAGGATCGAAAAGTCCACTTTCGCCTCCAGAGTCCACTTCGCGCAAACCCCGACAGAACGTCTGACCTTCTGTAGCGACGATATGGGGATTTTGTGGGCTCGGATAGGAACGTGATCAGTGCAGCTGAAAAGGAGGTGGATCCATGAAGATCGAGGTTCGCAAGGTCGAGTCCGTGAAGGCGACCCAGTTCATGACCTGAGGCGCCGCCGCCTTTCAGTGGATCGGGGGACGGTGCCGCCGTCCCCCGATCGTTTCGTCCCGTCGACCTGCTGGAGTGGCGATGCGTGTGATGGTGAAAGAGTGCGCCTGGGAGTCCTTCGGCGACGAGCTCGTCGTGGTCCACGACCCGCGCGAGGCGTTCACCCTGGCCGACCCCGGAGGAAACATCGCGGCACTGCTCGACGAACTCGCCCGAGGACCGGCGACCCCGGAGGAGCTGAGCGCCGCCCTGACCGCGCGCGGCTTCACCGCCACCGTCGAAGACGTCCGGGAAGGGCTGGACGGCCTCGACTCCCTCGGCCTGGTCGAGGACGCCGACGAGCGGTGGCTGGGCGAGCCCGCCGCCGACGAGCGGCACTTCTCCAACCTGACCTTCTTCGGCTCCTTCGCCCGGCTGCGCACCTCTCGCGCGGAATTCGTCCGGCGGCTGCGCGACTCGCACGTCCTGGTGCTCGGCGCGGGCGGCGGCGGATCCGCCCTCGTGCAGTGCCTGGCCGGGCTCGGCGTCGGCGCGCTGACGCTGGTCGACCGCGACGACATCGCCCCGCGCAACTTCGCCCGCCAGTTCCTGTACCGCCACGCCGACATCGGCCGGTCCAAGGTCGAACGCGCCGCCGAATGGGTGCGCGAATACGATCCGGGCATCCAGGTGCGCGCCGTCGACCGGTGGATCTCCGGCCCCGAAGACCTGAAGGACCTCACCGAAGGCGTCGACCTGGTGGCCGGCGGCCTCGACGGCGCGCCCGACGCCAACCTGTGGGTGAACGAGGCCGCGCTGCGCGCCGGAGTCCCCCTCGTCGCCGGCGGCATGACCCGCACCCAGCTCATCTACTTCTCGGTCGACCCCGGCCGCAGCGCCTGCCTGCGCTGCGACGAATCCGACATCCCCGACCCGGCCGAGCACAGCTCGGCGGCCGTCGCCCACCGGCTCACCCGCCGGCTCCGGCTCGCCAACGGGCTCACCGGGCCGATGGCCATGCAGGTCGGCTCGCTCGTCGCCTACGAGGTCATGCGCTACCTGACCGGCATCGAGCCGCCGCGGGCCGCCGGATGCCGTGTCGTCCTCGACGTACGCGACGGGCTCGTGCCCACCTGGGTGCCGTTCCCCCGCGACCCCGACTGCCCGGCGTGCGCGCTGGTCCGGCGGTGACGGAATGGACGGCGCCCTCGACGGCGGCACCGTTCCGCTGCGCCCCCTGACCCTGGTCGAGGAGGGCGAGGAGGTCCTGGTCGGCGACCCCGGCACCGGGACCTTCGTGACCATGCCCGCCGTGGGCGGGGTGGTGATCTCGGCGCTGCTGCGCGGCGCGACCACCGAGCAGGCCGCCGCGGAGGCCGAGGCGTTCGCCGGGGAGGCGATCGACATGCCGGCGTTCGTGGCGACCCTCGCCGAGCTCGGCTTCGTCGACGACCGGCCCGGCGAGGAACGGACCGCCCCGCGCACCGCGCCCATCCAGACCCGCCGCTGGCTGGCGGGGGTGAGCACACGGCTGGCCCGCCCCTTCTTCGGCCCGGTGGCCTGGGCCTGCTACGCCGCCCTCGCGCTGTTCTGCCTCGCCGTCTTCGCGGCCTCGCCCGACCTGTTCCCGAGCCCGGCGCAGGACGCCTTCCCGCTCGGCGACATCGGGCTGAGCGCCCTGCTGCTGATGCCGTTCGTCGTGATCTCGACGGCCCTGCACGAAGGCGGGCACTGGCTCGCGGCCCGGGCCATCGGCGTCGAGTCGCGGTTCGGCATCGACCGGCGCATGATGCTGCTCGTCTTCGAGACCGACCTCACGCAGATCTGGACCGTGCCCCGCCGGCGCCGCTACGGCCCGCTGCTCGGCGGCATGGCGGTGGACGTGACCGTGCTCGCCGTGCTGCTGGGCGCCCGCCTGCTGATCCACCATGGGCCGTGGTCGCCGCCGCCGCTGGTCGACGCGACGCTCGCGGTGTGGGTGTTCGTGAAGCTGGCCGGGCTGCTCTGGCAGTGCATGATCTTCCTGCGCACCGACCTGTACGCGGTGCTGGTCAACGCCCTCGGCTGCCGCGACCTGTGGCGGGTCAAGACCCTGCTGCTGCGCCGCGCGTTCGGCCGCCTCACGGCCGAACAGGCCGAGGAGCTCGCCGGGGCCGCGCCGGCCGACGTGCGGGCCGGCCGCTGGTTCCGCTGGCTGTGGCTGGCCGGGTTCGCCGGCGTCCTGGCCTGGTTCGTCTTCTTCGTGGTCCCGGTCGCCGTGACCGTGCTCCAGTGGGCCGCCGATGGCCTCCTCCTCGGCCCGCTCAGCCTCCGGTTCTGGTACGCCCTGCTGTGCACGGCCCTGCTGCTCGGCCCGGAGGTCCTCGCCATCGCCCTGGCCGTCCGGGAGTACGCCCGCCGCGCCGGCCTGCGGGCCCGCCTCGGAACCCGCTTCGGCACGTCGCCCAGCCGCCGTTCCGCCTGAACCGCACCGCGCCCTGCCCAACCTTTCGATAACCTCGGGCAGGAAGTGACGAATGCGACAGAAGGGACGGTTGTGCTGGACGACGCCGGGTTGCGGGCGCTCCGTGAAGCGGTGCGGCTCTCCCCCGACAACCTTCCCCTCCGGCGGCACATGGCCGAGCAGCTGCTGTCCCGGGGATATCTCGCGGAGGCCGAGGCGGAGTACCGGGCGGCGCTGCTGCTGGCCCCCCGCGACCCCGACATCACGGCCGGTCTCGCCGAGGCCTTCATCCGGCAGAGCTCCTACGGCGCCGCGCTGTCGGCGCTCGAACCGTTCCTGACCGGCCCCGGCTGCCCGCCCCGCCTGGGCGTGCTCGCCGCCAAGGCGCTGCTCGGCGACGGCGACACGGCCGGGGCCGCCGAACGGTACCAGGACGCGATCGCCCGCGACCCGTCTGTCGCCGACGCCGCCCTCGCCGAACGCCTGCTGACCCCGCCGCCCATCGCCGCGGACCTCCCCCCGGAGCCGCCGGGCGGGCGCGGCGCGGAGGTGGAGCGCTCGAAGCACACCTTCGCCGACGTGGCAGGCATGGACGCCGTCAAGGAGGCGCTGCGCGTCAAGCTGCTGCTCCCCGTGCAGCAGCCGGAGCTGTTCGCGGCGTTCGGCAAGCGGGCCGGGGGCGGCGTGCTGCTGTACGGCCCGCCCGGGGGCGGCAAGACCCACCTGGCCCGGGCCGCGGCCGGCGAGCTCGGCGCGGCGTTCATCAACGTCGGCCTGGCCGACATCCTCGACATGTACATCGGGTCGAGCGAACGGAACCTGCGGGCGACGTTCGACCGGGCCCGCCGCAACCGGCCGTGCGTGCTGTTCTTCGACGAGGTCGACGCCCTGGCCGCCCGCCGCTCCGACATGCGGCAGGCGCACACGCGCGCGCTGGTCAACCAGTTCCTGGCCGAGCTCGACGGGGTCGACGAACACGCCAACGACGGCGTGCTCGTGCTCGCCGCCACCAACGCCCCCTGGTACGTCGACGCGGCCTTCCGCCGCCCGGGCCGCTTCGACCAGATGGTGTTCGTGCCGCCGCCCGACGCCGCGGCACGCGCCGCCATCCTGCGCATCCTGTGCCGCGACAAGCCGCTTACGGAAATGGACTTCGACGCGGTGGCCCGGGCCACCGACGGGTTCACGGGCGCGGACCTGAGCGGCGTCGTCGATCGCGCGGTGGAGGCCAAGCTGCGCGAGTCGATCAGCGCCGGCCGTCCGGTGCCGCTGGCGACCCGCGACCTGCTGGCCGCGGCCAAGGCCGCCCGGCCGACCGCCGTGCGGGAGTGGCTCGGCACGGCGCGCAACTACCTGCTGCACGCCAACGACTCCGGCACCTGGGACGATCTGATCCCCTGGGTCGAAGCGCGGTGACCACGCCCACGGCCGTCCTCCAGCGCGCTCAGCTGCTGCTTGACGTGCGCCGCCCCGCCGACGCCGAGCGGGAGGTGCGCGGCGTGCTCGCCCAGAGCCCGCAGCACGTGGGCGCCCTGGTGCTCCTGGCGATCGCCCTGATCCACCAGGACCGCGTGGCCGAGGCGGTGGCCACGGCGCGGGAGTCGGTGCGGCTCGCCCCCGACAAGTGGTACCCCCACTTCAACGCCGGCATCGTCTACTTCGAGGCCGGCCGCTACGCCGAGGCCGTGGCCGCCATCCACGCCAGTCTGGCGCTCGCCCCGAACGAGGCGCGGCCGTGGGAGCTGCTGGCCCGCGTGTACACCCGCACGGACCAGTGGCAGGCGGCGGCCGACGCCGCCAACCGCGGCCTCGCCCTCGAACCGGAGAACGCGAGCCTGGTCGCCCTGCTCTCCCTCGCCCTCACCGGGCTCGGCCAGGGCCCCCCGGCCATCGCCGCCGCCGAGCACGCCCTGCGGCTGGCCCCGGAGAGCTCACTGGCCCATCTGGTGTACGGCAGGGCGGCGCTCGCCTTCGGCGACCCGGGCGACGCGGCACGCGCGTTCCGCGAGGTGCTCCGCCTCTCCCCCGACTTCGACCAGGGCGCGGACCTGCTGCTGGAGGCGTTGAAGCGACGCAATCCCCTCTACCGGATGCTGCGGCGGGTGCGCGCCGCACTGCCCGGCGCCCGGATCCTCCTGTTGCTTCCCATCGTGCCGCCTGTGGTGCTGTTCGTCCTCCTCGTCGTGCTGCTGCACTGGGCCGCCTGGACCTCCGAGGCGTTCGCCACGCTGCGGCTCGCCCGCGAGAAGACGGCCCGGCCACTGCTGCCCGGCAGGCAGGCCAGGGCGGCCGCGTTGTGCGGCTGCCTGCTCGTCGCGGGCGCCGCGCTGATCGCGCTGGGCGTGGCGATCGGCAACGACGCGGTGGGCATCGCGGGCGGGGCGACCATGGCGCTGATCACCCCCGTGCAGGAGACGGCGTACACCGGCTCCTCCCGCGCCCGGGCCGTGCTCGCCGCCTGGGCCGCGCTGCTCGGCGCGGCCATCGCCGCGTCGGTGATCCTGCTCTGGACCTCCATGGCGCTGGTCGCCCTCTACGCCGCCCTCCTCACCGTCTGGGCGGCGGCCGGCGCACGCCGGCTCCTCCGCCGCCGAGGCGGCGTACCCGCAACCGGGAGGTGAAGTTTCCGGGCGACCGCGGTTTCCGACCGGCCGCCGAAAAGGAGAACGAGCAGGCCAGCCGACTCGGATACTTTCGCAAGATCGCCGAAATGTTCGGAAAGCCGTGGATATGCCGCCGTTAGACTTGCGTCCATGCCGGCCACCGACGAGGCGTCCTCACGGGACCCAGATGCGCTGACCCTCACGCAGCTCGCCAAGCTCGCGGGGGTCTCGAAGGCGACCGTGTCCAAGGTGGTCAACGGGCGCGCGGCGGTGTCACCGGCGACGCGGGCCCTGGTCGAGGGCCTCATCCGCGAGCACGGCTACCGCAGGCAGCGGCGCCGGGCAGGGCTCGGCTCGGTCGTGGAGGTCGTCTTCCACGAGCTGGCCGGCGACTACCCCGCCGAGATCATCAGAGGCATCGGGAACGTCACCCGGGAACACCACATGGCCGTGGCGGTCTCCGAGCTGCAGGGCAGGCACGTGCCCGGCGACGACTGGATCGAGGACGTGCTGAGCCGCCGCCCGGCCGGCGTCATCGCGGTCTTCTCCGGCCTCACCGACGACCAGCGGGAGCGGCTCGCCGCCCGCGAGATCCCGCTCGTCCTGCTGGACCCGAGCGGCGACCTCGGGCATCGGGTCCCCTCGGTCGGCGCGGGCAACTGGAGCGGCGGGCTCGCCGCCACCCGGCATCTGCTGGAGCTGGGCCACCGGCGCATCGCCATCATCACCGGCCCCGCCCACGCCCTGTCGAGCCGGGCCCGCCTCGACGGGTACCGCGCGGCGCTGGACACCGCCGGCGTGCCCATCGACCCGGACCTGATCCGCGTGGGCGACTACCAGATCCAGGACGGCCTGACCCACGCCCGCCACCTCATGGCCCTGCCCCATCCGCCCACCGCCATCTTCGCGTGCAACGACGGCGAGGCCATCGGCGTCTACCACGCGGTGCACGAACTCGGCCTGCGCGTCCCCGACGACGTGAGCGTCGTCGGCTTCGACGACCTGGTCGCGATGCGCTGGGCGATCCCGCCCCTGACCACGATCCGCCAGCCGCTCTCCCAGATGGGCGAGGCGGCGGCCACGATGGTGCTGACCCTCGCCAAGGGCGAGCCCCTGCTCCAGGACCGCGTGGAGTTCGCCACGAACCTGATCGTGCGCGGCAGCACCGCCCCGGTGAAGGCCTGAGGCACTGGGCGGCCACGAAGGTCATCAGGGTCTGTTCGCCCCAGCGGTCGGCGAGGAAGCGCATGGCCAGGCCGGCCAGGGCGTAGTGTTCCCGGGTCGTCTCGGGGTCAGTGGCGTGGAAGCCGTCGTTGGGGGGCAGCCGTTTGACCCGGCGACGCCGCTCGCGGAGGAACTCCAGTTGCCCGCGCCGTTAGGCCGGCTTGCCGCGCAGTTCCAGGTAGCGGGCGAAGCCCTCCACGACCCAGGTGCGGGAGGCGGCGGTGGCGTCCGCGGGGGTCAGGTGGGCGAGCATGGCGTGGGCGATCTCGTGGCGGGCGATCATCAGGACCTCGTCGGTGACGTAGGGGCGCCACGCGGTGGTGTCGAGCGTGATCCGCGACCCGCCGGCGAACCGTTCGTCCTGCCCCAGGCCGAACGCGGGCAGGGCCTGGGCGAAGCCGATCATGTCGCGGCCGTCGGTCGCGGTGTCGTGGTAGAGCCGGTCGAAGGTCGCGCGGTCGGCGGCCAGTGTGATCAGGAAGCCGGGCGCGGTGAACTGCCCGGGGGGCCGTTGCGCTTCCAGACGGCCAGGTCGTCGGCGGCGGCGTCGGCGAGGGTGCCGGCGGCCTTCTTCGCCAGGGCGCGGGCGCGCTTGGGGGCGATGACCAGCACGTTGCGCCGCGTGATGACGGTCATGTCGCGGTAGAGGTCCCAGGGCATGGGATGGTACGAGCCCGGTTCGTCCGCGCCGGCGACCTTGGTGACGGTGAGGCCGCGGGGCCCGCGTTTCACGGTCCAGACGTAGGTTTCGGCCACGGGGAGCAGGTCGACGTTCTTGATCTGGTGCACGAACGCCACGGTGGCCTGCGTGGTGCGGGCGTCCACCTGGGTGCTGGCGACCAGCGTGTACGCCGCCCGGACGAAGCGGAGCTTCGTCAGGTTGCGGAAGGTCCGCCGCTGCGCGTCCCTGGCCCGGCCGGTGAACGGCTTGAGGAACGTCTGCTCGTCGCCCGCCCGCAGCGCCTCCGTGCGTCCCGACGCCGGCCGGGCGCCGAGGGCGATGATCGCCGCCGGCATCGGGACTCAGACGAGCATCGAGAGGATCACCGGCAGGACCGGCGAGGGGCGCCCTCGTGGCGGGGTGGGGGTGGCCCGGGCATGCCGGTGATCCCACTGGTCGCTGTCACGTTCCCCTCGCCGGAACGCGCGCCGCTGCCCGGTCACCCCCGCGCGCCGGCGGACCGGCGTTCGGCGGCCTGGCGGACCCTGGCCAGCTGGGCCGCGGCCTCGGCGTCGAGGCGCTGCTCTATGGCCAGCAGGGTCTCCTCGTGGTCGTCGAGTGCGCTGAAGGCGTGGTCGAGCACGAGCAGGCAGCCGCCCGACATCCGGACGACCAGGCTCCACGCCCCGGTGACCGCGGCGGCGGGCGGGCGGGGGCGCCGATGCACGAAGCGCACCGACAACGTCTCGGGCTCCACGGCGTACTCGATGTCCTTGGCCTGGTGGGCCGTCTCGGCGATGACGGCCCGGTAGACCACGTCCGGCTCGGCCGCGACCTCGAGGATGTTCCTGGTGTTGCGCGTTCTCGTCGGCACCTGGTAGACCCCTCAGTATGACTGTGTGAGCGCATGAGATGACAATGCGTGGCGCTTCACTTCCATACCCGCCGCGTGTCGCCGGTTTCGCGACACGCGGTCCGTTCGTCCGCCTCGGACATGCTTGCGTCCCAGAGCGGACCAAGATCCCAGGCTAGCTGTGCCCAGCTCCTCAGAACGCTCCATAACCTGTCGAACGCCATGGATGACTGCTCCTTCCGGTCGATGGTGAGGGGTGGCGCTCGGGGCCGAATCCAGAAGTGTTAGAGGCTCGCTGAAGGCACGGCGGCCGGTGCCGTGCCCTGGCGGGCGGTGCCGATCAGCCGCACCAGGTCGCGTATCGTCGGCTGCTCGAACAGGGCCGCCCTCGGCAGCTCGAACCCGAGCGCCGCCTCCAGGCGCGCGTGGATCTGCAGCATCTGGATGGAGCCGAGGCCGTATTCGTACAGCTGGTCGCCGAGGGTCACGCGGCGGCCGGCGTACGCGCCGAACACGTCGGCGAGCACGTCCAGGGCCCGGCGCTCGGCGGGGCTGAGCGCGTCGCCGGAGTCGCCGTCACCGGCCGGGTCCGTTTCGTCGTTCCTGCGGGCGACGGCGACACGCACGCCGAACGGGTCGACGAGGGTCGGTGTCTGCGCCGGTGCCGGCTCGTCCCCGGGCACCATCACGGCGTGCACGAGCGCCAGCTCCTCCGATGCGGACAGCAGGGGCCGCACCTCGTCGGACGCCGGGTTCAGGCCGGCGTAGTAGACGCCGCCCGGCTGGCGGAGCAGGAACCTGGCCAGCAGCCGGCCCTGTTCGGCGGTGAGGGACAGCACGCCGCGCCGCACCACGGCGCTTTCGTACGGGTTGTCGCGGTTGAGGCCGAGGCCGTGCCAGAGCCCCCAGGCGAGGCTCTGCGCCTGCCCGCCCGTGTGCTCGATCAGCGCGTCGGCGAAGGCGTTGCCGGCGCCGTAGGCGGCGCAGCCCGCGGCGGACACGTGGCCGAGCAGGGACGAGAAGACGGTGAGGCGCGCGCCGGGTCGGCGTCGCACGACGTCCAGGACGTTGAGCAGGCCGCCCACCTTGGGCGTTCGGGCGTGGTCCCAGTCGGCGGGGTCCTCTTCGGCCAGCGGCCGGAACCGGAAGGAGTCGGCCAGGTGCAGGACGCCGTCGAGCGGGGCGCCCCACTCGGCCTCGGCCTCGGCGACCGCGCGCTCCAGGGCCGCCGCGTCGCAGACGTCGACCGCGCGGTAGTCGGCGTACGCGGGGGGCGGCGCGGCGAGGGCGTCCGCCGGGCGCCGGCCGACCAGCAGGAACCGCGCCCCGTAGCGTTCGGCCAGTGCGGACACGACGGTCTCGGCCACGTCTCCGGCGCCGCCGGTGACCAGGTAGCGGCCGCCCCGCACCACGGCGTCGCGGCCTCCGGGCAGTTCGTCGACCGGGGCCAGTTCCCGCGTGTACGGCCGCCCGTCGCGCCATGCGATCTCGCCGTCGCGCAGCGCGCGGTCGCGCAGCGCGGCCAGCAGGTCCCGGGCGTCGGCGGCGGGGTCGGCCCCGGCCAGGTCGACGTGGGCGGCGGTCACGTCCGGCAGTTCCCTGGCCGCCGTGGCGCCGATCACGGGGGTCTGCGCCGCCGGGTAGCACACCGCCTCGTCGCCGGTGGCCCGGCGCAGGGCGCGGCTGACGGTCAGCAGCCGGGTTCCGGGGCCGAGCAGCGTGCGGCAGGCGGACACCAGGTGCCGCCCGCAGCGGTCCACGGCGGCGGCCACCTCGTCCCGGTCGCGGGCGGCGGGGTCGGGCGTGGGCAGGTAGCTCCACAGGTAGAGCAGCGTGCCGGGGGTGAGCTCGCGGGCGGCGAGATCGTCGCGGAGCGCCGTCCAGTCGCCCGGGGAGTCGGGGTCGATGAGGTACTCGCGCCCGCTGGGGAGGCGGGCGAAGCTGCCGCCGGGCCGCACGACGATGGCATGCGTGCCGGGCAGGACGCCGGGGAGCGCGTCGGCGAGGCCCAGGTCGTCGGCGAAGATCAGGGTGATGCCGGCCAGGGCGGGTTCGCCGGTGGGGCGGGGCTCGGTGGCGCGCCAGACGGGCCTGGTGACGCAGCGGGGCACCGTGGCCCCGGTGCCGCGGGCCCGGTCGAGGGATCGGGCGAGCTCGTCGAAGTCTCCGGCGGCCATGCGGCGCACCAGCGCCGCCCGCTGGATCTTGCCGCTGGTGGTGCGGGGGAACTCCGCCTCGGTGATGGGCAGCACGTGGGTGGCGGTGAGCCGGATCCGCTTGGCGACGGCCGCGCGGATGCGATCGATGGTCTCCAGCAGCGGCCCGGTGTCGGCGCCGGCCGGGGTGGCGGGCACGAAGAAGATGGCGAGGACCTCGGTGCCGCTGGCGGGGTCGGGCACGCCGCACGCGGCGACCCGGCCGGCGGCGACGCCCTCCAGCCCGCCGCACACGTCCTCGATCTCGTGGCAGTAGTACTTCTCGCCGCTGATGACGATGAGTTCCTTGGCCCGCCCGCTGATCACGACCTCGCCGTCCAGCAGGAAGGCCAGGTCGCCGGTGTCGAACCAGCCGTCGGCGGTGAACGCCTCCGCGTTGGCCTTGGGGTTGTTGAGGTATCCGGGGGTGACGCGGTCGGAGCGGACCTGGAACCGGCCGATCGTGCCTTCCGGCAGCACCGCGCCGTCCTCGCCGACGACCCGGACGTCCGCGCCCGGCGCCGGCGGCCCCATGCTCATGAGTTCGAGGACGTCGGCCGCCGGGGCGTCCGCGCCCGCCTCGACGAGCGGGCCGCCCAGCGACGACTTGTCGATGCGCCTGACGGCGCGCGGCGTGGCGAAGAACTTGCAGGTGGCGCCGGTCGCGGTCTCCGCCATGCCCCACATGTGCACGATGGTCTCGTCGCTGATGCCGTACGGCGCGGTGCGCGCGACGAACTCGCGGATCACCGGTGGCGTGCACTGCTCGCCCGCGTTGAGCATGGTGCGCACCCCGGACAGGTCCCAGGCCGGGCGCCGTTCGGGGTCGTCGGGCAGGTCGCGCAGCGCCTCGGCGACGAGCCGGTAGGCGAAGTTCGCCGACCACGTGTGCTCGACGCGGTACTTGGCCAGCACGTCGAGCCAGCGCAGCGGCTGCTCCGCGATGGTGGACGTCGGGGCGTGGATGCCGGAGCAGCCGAGCACGACGTCGCGCAGCAGGTACATCACCAGCGGCGCCACATGGTCGAAGGGCAGCCAGTTGAAGCTGGTCTCGCCCGGCCTGATCAGGTCCACCTGCCGCGAGCTGAGCGCGTTGCGCACGATCGCCCGGTGGGTCACCTGGATGACCTTCGGCGTGCCCGTGCTGCCCGAGGAGAGGGCGAGCACCGCCACGTCGGACGGGTCGGGGTGGTGCACGTCGTCGCTTTCCGGGCTCTGTTCCAGGTCGGACACGCGCACGGGCACCAGCGCGGGCTCGTTCTGCCGGTCGGCCAGCCCCGCCATGGCGGCGGCGGTGGCGTCATCGGTGACGATCGCGGGGCGGCCGAGGGCGCGCCACGCGTGCAGCAGTTTGTCCAGCACCGGGCTCGGCGTCTCGAAGCTCGCCGGGGCCGACACGGTCACGCAGGTGACGCCGCCCAGCAGGCAGGCCCAGACGGCGGGCACGTACTCGGTGAGCGACGGGATGACCAGGATGGCGTGGTCGCCGGCCCGCAGCCCGTGCGCGCGCAGCCCGCCCAGCACGCGGCGGCCCCTGCGGAGCAGCTCGGGGTAGCCCATGAAGGTGTCGACATCGCGGGAGACGATCCGGACGCCGATCTCCGGGAAGCGTTCGGCGGATTCCAGGATGGCCTGTGTGACGGTCTCCGGGTCGTCCGGCAGCACGTGCAGCGCCGGGCCTTCGGCCAGCGCCGGCGGGGCGTCGCTCGGCGCCGGTACGCCGGCCGCCTCGGCGGACGTGTCACGGCCGCCGGTGCCCGGGCCGGTGCCGGGGTCGGCGTCGCGGTCGGCGATGGGCAGGGCGGAGACGTCGGGCTCCACGGGGGCCGGCTCGATGCCCACCCGCCACTCGGCGGCGCAGGCGCGCAGCGTGTCGGCGGTGAGCACCGGCACGTCCGCGAGCGCCCCCAGGTCGGGGGCGCCGTCGGCCGATCTGGGCACCCGCCGCACGGGCACGACCGCCACCGGGCCGGTGGCCGACCGGCCCGCGACCGCGGCCACCCGGCGTGCGCGCTCGCCCGCGAGCTCGCCTGCCTGCCCTCCGGGGGACCCTCCGACAGGCCCTCCGGCGGGCACGAAGTAGATCACCGTCCAGGTCCGCCCGTCGACGGCGGCCCGGTGGACGGCTACGCAGTCGCGTACCTCGTCGAGGCCGAGCAGGACGGTTTCCAGTTCGTCGATGCGCTTCATCTGCCGAGGTGTCATGACACCCTCACAACCGTGTAGTCATCGATGCGCCCGGTCGGGGCGCATGTCCTTTCTGAAGTCCCGGGTGGTCCAGGTCTCGTGGATGCGGTCCCAGAGCGCGGCGCGCTCGTCGGCCGTGTGGTGGGGCAGGGTCAGGCCGAAGACGTCGCCGAGGGTGGCGAGGTAGTCGGCGGCGCTGGTGAGGGTGCGGGTGTCGCGACCCTCGGGGCCGACCGAGCTGAACTGGCAGCCGATGATCTCGTCGAAGCCGTCGGCGCGGTGCCGTTTGACCCAGCCGTAGACGAAGAAGATCGACATCTCCTGGTCGGCCAGGCGCTCGTACGTCTCGGCGAACCGGCTCGGGTCGGCCGGCTCGTCGGTGAAGTCGACGCCCTGGCACGACTCGCGCCGGTCGTAGTCGATGCGCCAGCCCCAAGCGGTGCGCCGCACCCCGTAGGTGAAGGCCCCTTGCGTGTAGGTGCCGGGCCGCAGCGGGAGCGGCCGGTGGAAGCCCTCGCCCGAGCCGACGTCGGCGATCCAGTCGCCTCCGGGGTTGTCGTCCGTGGGCAGGCCGGAGACGGTCATCAGGTTGTGGGTGCCGTTGGGGCCGACGGGGTTGGGGTTGAACCCGCTCTGCACGCCGGCCGCGTGCAGCGCGACCTGGTAGCCGAGCCGCTCCAGCAGCAGGGCGAAGGCGCCGTTGAGGTGGTAGCAGACGCCGCCGCGTTCCTGTTTGACGATCCGCTCGACGGACTCGTACGGGTCGACGCCCTGATGCCGGTCCAGCGTCTCGAACGGCACCCGTTCCACGTGGGCCGCGTGGAGCCTGGCGAGCGCGGCCGCCGAGGGCGGCTCGGCCGTCACGCCCAGCCGGGCGAGATAGGCGTTGATGTCCATGCCGGTCACCTCCCGAGGTGGGCCACTAGCGCCCGGCCGAAGCCGCGACGGGGCGGCGCGCCAGGTCCCGCAGGACGGCGACGAGCTCCGCCGGGGACGGCTGGGCCATGATGTCGGCGCGCAGTTCCCGGGCGCGGTCGGGGTAGGCGCGGTCGTTCAGCAGGGCGAGGACGTTCTCGCGGATCGCCTCCTCGGTGGCCTCGGAGCCGGGCAGGCAGCGGCCGGAGCCGCCGCGTGCGAGCTGCCAGCCGTGGAACATCTCGTCGGGCAGGTGCGGCACGATGAGCTGCGGCACACCGTTGACCAGGGCGGTCATGGTGCCGCCGGCGCCGCCCTGCTGCACCAGCACGTCGCAGCTGCGCAGCAGCGGATGCAGCGGCACCTGGCCGATCCAGCGGACGTTGGGCGGCGGGGTGCCGAACGCCTCGCGCTGGCTGTCGAGCACCGCGACCACGACCTCCACGTCGAGGTCGGCGAGGGCGTGCACGACCCTGGGCGCGAGCACCATGTGGTCGAAGCCGAGACGCTTTTGCGACGTGCCCCAGGTGATGCAGACACGCGGCTTGGGCGGGCATTCGGTCACCCAGGCGGGCAGCACGGACGGGCCGTTGTAGGGCACGAACCGGAAGCGCTGCCTGCGCAGGTCGTAGGGGTACTGCATGGCGGGCGGGCACGGGTCGAGCGTGAGGTCGCCGTTGACCCCGATGCGCTCCAGGCCGAACCGCCCGGCCAGGTCGCCGATCACGTCGGTCTCGAACTCGGCGAGCGAGGCGGTGAAGTCGACGCTCCACAGCACCCGCACGGCGGGAATGTCCAGCAGCCGCGCGACGAGCGGGCCCACGAACGCGGCCGGCTCGAACAGCACCAGGTCGGGCCGCCAGCGGCGGGCGAGCTCCACCACGTCGTCGGCCTGGGCGTCGGCGGCGTCGGCCGCGATGCGCAGGCCCTGCAGGCGACGGCGCCGGGTCCGCTCCGAGTTGTCGGGCTCCGACTTGTCCACCGGCCGGGTGGCCTTCCAGCCGCGCGCGGCCAGCTGCTCGCGCAGCACGGCGTAGGAGTCGAACCCGGGGTCGCCGGCGGCGAACGCCGGCAGGCCCGAGCGGGCGATGGTGGGGGTCAGGCCCGGGTTGCTCACGACCACGACTTCGTGGCCGTCCGCGCGCAGCGCCCAGCAGAGGGGAACAAGCGGATTGAAGTGCCCGGGCATGTCCCAGGTCGCGGCGAGGACTCTCACGGCCACGTCCCTTCGTGATGTCGCTTGCGATTCCGGGCTACCTACCTTCTGCGGTCGCGCTGGTGAATCTCTCGGCCCTCGCTGACCGGCGGCTCGGGCGATTCTCGAGCGGCCTGGGTCACGGTGGCCGAGCCGGATATCCAGAAGGGAGCACAGATGCGACTCGGGATCTTTCTCCACCACGACGGAGCGGTGCGGGTGGCCGTCGAGGCCGAACGGCTCGATTACGCGTACGCGCTGGCCCCGGAGGGGTTCAGGTCGGACGCGGCGAGCGTGCTCGGCGCGGTGGCCTCCTGGACCGACCGGATCAGGCTCGCGCCCGGCGTCATGCAGATCCCGGCCCGCACGCCGGTGATGACGGCGCTGACCGCGGCCACCCTGGACAGCCTGTCGGGCGGCCGGTTCTGCCTGGCGCTCGGCGTCTCCAACCCCGACGTGTCGGCCGGCTGGTACGGCGTCGACTTCGCCAAGCCGCTGGCCCGCGTGCGCGAGTACGTCGAGATCGTGCGGATGGCGCTGCGTGGCGAGCCGGTGCGCTACCAGGGCGAGCATTTCCGGCTGCCGCCGCCCGGCACCGCCGAGGCCGCCCATCTGCGGGCCGCTCCGGTGCGCGCCGACCTGCCGATCTTCCTGGCGGGGGTCGGGCCGGGCAGCCTGCGGCTCGCCGGGGAGATCGCGGACGGCTGGATCGGGGTGTTCTGCCCGCCGGAACGCCTGGCCGAATCGCTGGAGCACGTGCGCGCGGGACGCGAACGGGCCGGGCTGTCCATGGAGGGGTTCGAGGTGATGCCGTCGGTGCCGATCGGCGTCGGCGACGACCCGGAGCGGGCGGCCGAGCCGCTGCGCCCGTATTTCGCGAACTTCATCGGCCTAGGCAGCAAGGAGAAGAGCATCTACTACGCGCTGGCCACGCGGATGGGCTTCGGCGCCGCCGCCGCGAAGATCCACGACTTGTGCGCGGCCGGTGACCGGGCGGGCGCGGCGCGCGCGGTGCCGTTCGAGCTGATGGACCGCACCTCGCTGCTCGGCGACGCGAAGCGCATCGCGGCCCGCATGTCGGAGTTCGAGGCGGCCGGGGTCACGACTCTCGGCCTGACCTCCCTGGCCACGTCGGTCGAGGGCCACCTGGAGGTCGTCCGGGTGGCCGCCGACGCCTGCCGGCTCCGCCTGGCCACCGCCCCCTACTAGCCCCCACCGGCCACCGCCTCGTGCGGGACGGCTCGTGCGGGACGGTCAGCGCAGGCCTGCCTGGTACGCCAGGCAGGCCTCGTACGTGGGCAGCCTGCCGCTGTCGGCCAGCTCCTCCAGCGTGGGGGCCTTGGCGTCGTTGGGCGACATGATGGGCGGCTCGGGCAGGCGGAACGGCAGGCCGATGCGCGGGTCCAGAGGGTCGACCGTGATGACGTCCTCGGGCACGTACATGGTCGAGCACTGGTACTGCACG
Source organism: Actinomycetales bacterium (assembly GCA_044507605.1). GTDB lineage: Bacteria > Actinomycetota > Actinomycetes > Streptosporangiales > Streptosporangiaceae > Thermopolyspora. The sequence continues at coordinate 132,146 of JBIQJI010000002.1, forward strand.
CGGGTGCCGTCGCGCAGCGCGAGGAAGGCGTGGCCGAGCCCTTCGCCGAGGTAGACGGCCGCCCGGGTCCGGTCGTCGAGGACGGTCATCTCGTACTTGCCGAAGGTGGGCGAGCCGACCCGCAGGTCGACGGCGAAGTCGAGCACCGCGCCGCTGACGCAGGTGACGATCTTGGCCTGGCCCGGTGGGACGGCCGCCCCGTGGATGCCGCGCAGCACGTGGCGGTGCGACACGGAGTAGTTGGTCTGGACGATCCGCAGCGGGTGGCCGAGGGCCTCGGCCAGCACGTCCTCGCGGTACGCTTCGTAGAAGATGCCGCGGTCGTCGGCGAACTCCTTCGACGTGATGAGGAACACGTCGGGTATCTCCAGGGGGCGGATGTCGAGGCTGCGTGTGCTCACGGTTCCCATGGCCCGGCAGGCTAGGCGCCGGCGCTAGAGCGCGCGTCGAAGCCGGCCGGGCGCCGCGGCCAAGAGTTTTCGAGCGGTTCTCGATCGGCCCGCCCGACGATGGCGTGACCAGCCCGATGGGCTTCCTCATCCGGGCTTCGTCATCGTCAGGATGGATACCCGCCATGAGCATCGCCACCTTGACGCCGCGCGTGCAGCTTCCGATCGGCGACGTCGAGCTCGCCCGCCGTTTCGCCCGTTCCGCGCGTGTCACCGACAGCCGGATCACTCCCAACGACGAGTTCGACGACTGGTTCGCCGAGCAGCGCAGGGTGAACCGTTTCGAGGTCACCCCCATCCCGCTGGACCGGCTGCGCGGATGGCATTTCCGCCCCGAAACCGGGGATCTGGTGCACGACACCGGCCGGTTCTTCAGCATCGAGGGCATCAGCGTACGCACCGACTTCGAACGCGAACGCCAGTGGACCCAGCCGATCATCAACCAGCCGGAGATCGGCATTCTGGGCATCCTGGCGAAGGAGTTCGACGGCGTGCTCCACTTCCTCATGCAGGCGAAGATGGAGCCGGGGAACATCAACACGGTGCAGCTGTCGCCGACCGTGCAGGCCACGCGGAGCAACTACATCGGCGTGCACGGCGGCCGTCCCATCACCTTCATCGAGTACTTCGCGGACCGCTCGCGCGGCACGGCGATCGTGGACGTGCTCCAGTCGGAGCAGGGCGCGTGGTTCCTGCGCAAGCGCAACCGCAACATGCTGGTCGAGGTGACCGGCGACGTGCCGGAGCATCCCGGTTTCCGCTGGCTCACGCTGGGGCAGATCAACCGGCTGATGCGCGTGGACAACATCGTGAACATGGACGCCCGCACGGTGCTGTCGTGCATCCCGCAGCTGCCCACCGCGGAGTACGGCGCGCCGGAGTATCAGGAGGCGCTGCGGCACTCGCTGGACCCGGCGTCGTGGACCATGCACGCCGACGGCGACATCCTGCACTGGCTCACCGAGATCAAGGCGCGGCACGAGCTGGTGCAGCGCGTCATCGGGATGCACTGGGTGCGGCAGTGGCACCGCGGCGAGTACGACATCTCCCACGAGACCGGCAAGTACTTCCGCGTGATGGCGGCCGAGGTGACGGCGAGCAACCGGGAGGTGCCGGCCTGGACCCAGCCGCTGCTGGAGCCGGTCGGCCAGGGCATCGCCGCCTTCCTGACCCGGCGGATCAACGGCGTGCTGCACCTGCTGATGCACGCCAAGACCGAGGCGGGTTCGCTGGACGTGGTGGAGCTCACCCCGACCGTGCAGGCCCAGCCGGCCAACTATGCCGACCTGCCCGCCGAAGAGCGGCCCCGGTTCATCGGCGAGGCCTGCTACCCTGACCCGTCCACCGTGCGCTACGACACGGTGCAGTCGGAGGAGGGCGGCCGGTTCTACTACGCGGAGAACCGCTACCGCATCGTCGACGTCGGCGACGACTTCCCGATCGACGTGCCCAGCGAGTACTGCTGGATGACGCCGCGTCAGGTGATGTCGCTGCTCAAGCACAGTTACTACGTCAACATTCAGGCCCGCAGCCTGTTCGCGGGGCTGCTCTCCATCGCATGACCCCCGTGCGCTTCGCGGTGCTCGGCGCCGCCGAGATCGCCTGGCGCCGGATGCTGCCGGCCATGGCGGCGGTCGCCGAGGTCGAGCCGGTCGTGGTGGCGAGCGCCCGGCCCGGAGGCGCGGACAGGTTCGCCGCAAAGTACGGCGTGGCCACCGCCGACGGGTACGAGGCGGCGCTGGCGCGCGACGACGTGGACGCCGTCTACCTGCCGCTGCCCAACGCGCTGCACGCGCGGTGGGCCGAGCGCGCCCTGGAGACGGGGCGGCACGTGCTGGTGGAAAAGCCGCTCGCGACGGACGCGCCCACGGCGGCGCGGCTCTTCGGGCTGGCCCGCTCCCTCGGCCTGACGCTGATGGAGAACATGATGTTCGTCCGGCACCGCCAGCACGCCGGGCTGCTGCGCCTGGTGGAGGCGGGCAGGGTGGGCCGGCCCACGTCGTTCGCCGCCGCCTTCACCGTGCCGCCGCGCCCCGACGGCGACATCCGCTACCGGGCCGAGCTCGGCGGGGGCGCGCTGCTGGACACCGGCGTCTACCCGATCCGGGCCGCCCAGCTCGTGCTGGGCGAGGACCTGGAGGTGCTGGGCGCGGTGCTGCGCGACGACGCCCGGCGCGGAGTCGACCTGGGCGGCTCCGCGCTGCTGCTGTCGGGCCAGGGCGTCACGGCGCACCTGGAGTTCGGCTTCGACCGGCCGTACCAGTGCCGGTACGAGATCAGCGGACCGGGCGGCACGCTGCGGCTGGACCGCGCGTTCACCCCGCCGCCCGAGCATCACGCGACGGCCCGGTGGATCGGCACCGACGGGCGCACCGAGGAGCTGCCGCTCGGCGCCGACGACCAGTTCGCCAACACGCTGCGGAGCTTCACCGCGGCGGTGCGGGGAGGCGACGACGGGCACGCCGCCGCGGCCTCCCTCGCGCAGGCCCGGCTCCTGGACCGGATCAGGGACGCGGCCCGCAGGGTGCCCGCGTGACGCCGGCCTCGCGGCCACTCATCCGACCACTCAGAAAGCGGGAACCGTGAACTCCGACGTTGACGCAGGACAGGGTTCGGGCCGGGCGGTGGTGCTCGGCGGCACCGGCTTCGTGGGACGGCACATCGCCGACGCCCTCACCCGGGCCGGCTGGGCGGTGACCGTCGTGTCGCGGCAGGCCGCCGGGCCGGACGCGATCGCGATGGACCTCACCACGAGCTCCCCCGAGGCCGTCGCAGCGGCCCTGGACGGGCTGGCCGCCCGTGTGGTGGTGAACGCCGCCGGCTGCTACTGGGGACTGGCCGAGGACGACATGCGCACATCGTTCGTCACCTTGACCGAACGGGTGCTGGCGGCGCTGCCCCGCACCGCCTGCCGGCCACGCCTCATCCAGCTCGGCACCGTCATGGAGTACGCTCCGACGCCGCCGGGCGTCCGGCTCACCGAGACCGCCCCGATCGGCCCCACCGGCGGCTACGGCAGGACCAAGCTGGCCGCCACCGAGGCCGTGCTCGCGGCCCTGAACGCCGGAGAGGCGGCGGCGATCGACGCCGTGGTGCTGCGCATCACCAACTCCGTCGGCCCCGGCGCGCACCCGTCCAGCCTGCTCGGCAAGGTCGCCTACGCCCTGCTGGACGCCCGCGGCACCGGCCGGCCCGCCGTCATCGAGCTGGCGCCGCTGCGCGCCCAGCGCGACTACCTCGACGTCCGCGACCTGGGCGACGCCGTCGCGGCCGCCGCGGCCGCGCCGAAGGCCCGGGGCCGGGTCGTCAACATCGGCACCGGCCGGGCCGTGCCCGTGCGCGACCTGGTGAACGGCCTGGTCGAGGTCAGCGGCATCACAGCCCACATCATCGAACGCGAACCCCCGTCGGGCTCGCCGGTGTCGCCCGGCGCGACGGCCGAATGGCTGGAGGTCGACCCGGGCACGGCGCGCCGCCTGCTCGGGTGGACGGCGACCCGCACCCTGAAGGGCGCCCTGTCGGACTTCTGGTCCGATCTGGCCGGCCCCGACGGCACCTGACCCCAACACCAACGGCGATGCCCCGCCGTCCCGGAAGGGACGGCGGGGCATCTTGGGTGGGGTGTGACAGTTGGCTTGGTGGGGTGTGCCAAATGGCAGGTGGGCCGGCCGGGCGGGCCACCGGGTGGGCCGGCCGGGGTGCACGGCACCGGCGGGGGCGTGGCCGGGCGGCGGTGCCGCCCGGCTCGCGTCGGCGCCGGTCAGTGGTGCCTGACCAGCTCAGTGGTGCCTGACCAGCAGTGCGCGTTCCAGCCGGCACAGATCCGGCTTGTGCACGCCGAGGCCTCGGCTCAGGTACCGGTCGAAGGTCCCGAACGACCTGTGGATCTGGTCGAACGCGGCGTCCAGGTACTCGGTCCAGGCGTACTGCACGCCGAAGGTCAGGTTGCTGAGCAGGAACTCCTGGTCGACCTGGGCCCGGTCGACGCCGAGCGCGGTCATCAGCACGGCCGTCGCCCAGCCGGTGCGGTAGGTGCCCGAGTTGCAGTGCAGGTAGAACGGGCGGCCGTTGAGGTCGATGATGCGGCGCAGCGCGGTGCCGAAGGAGGCGAGCGCCTGCGTCCCGGTGATGTAGCCGCGGAACTCGGCGAGGACGCCCTCGTCGGGCTTGGAGGTGTCGGGGGCGGTGGGCTCCGACGCTTCCTCGTCGTCGCCGACCGGCGTGTTCAGCACGGGGACCCCGGGGGGCAGCCGGTCGGGGCTGGCGGTGGCCAGTTCCCGGTTGCTGAGGAAGTTGATGTCCACGGCCAGGTTGAGCGCCGCGAGCTGGGTGAGCCCGAAATCGGTCACCCGGCCCAGCGCGCAGCCCCGGTAGATCACGCCTCTTTTGATCCGGCGGCCGCCCGGCGCGCGCCAGTCGCCGGCGTCGCGCAGGTTGAAGGTGCCTTCGACATCGACGAAGCGCAGCCGCGGGTCGTCCTCCCAGTCGTTCGTGGCCTTCGCGGCCCGCCGGGTGGCGGCCGCCGCCGGGGCGGCGGAGAAGGCGGCCGAGGCGACCAGCGAGCCGAGCGCGACACCACCCATCGCGGTGAGCATCCGGCGGCGGCCGAAGGCGACGACGGGCCGCTCCGTGATCCTGCCCGCGGTCTTGCCCGCGGCGTCCATGGTCACGTCAATGGTCATGACGGTCCTGCTTTCCTGTTTTGCTGAAAAAGGGGGGGTGACGTCAGCTCGGCTTGCGGCCGATGACGAGGGTGTCGGTGCTGCCCAGCGGCCGCACCTCGACGGCCTCGCAGCCCGCCTCGGCCAGCCAGCCGCGGCATTCGCGCACGGTGTACTCGGATCCGCCTTCGGTGACCAGCAGCATGTTGAGGCTGACCAGGATGCGGGCCAGGTCGGTGGGCTCTTCGGGCAGCATCGCGTCGTAGATCAGCAGCGCGCCGCCCGGCTCCACCGCGTCGTACGCCTTGCGCACCAGGTACGCCCGCTGCTGGGGCGACCAGTTGTGCAGCACGTGACCCATGATCACGACGTCGGCGGTGGCCGGCAGCGGCTCGTCGGCGAAGAAGTCGCCGGGGTGGAAGACGGCCCGGTCGGCGACGCCCAGCGCTGCCGTGTGCTCGGCGAACGCCCCCGCGAGCGGGGCCAGGTCGAACACGGCGGCGGTGAGGTGCGGGTGCGCCAGCATGATCTGGCCCACCAGGTTGCCGCGGCAGCCGCCGACGTCGAGCAGCCGCCGGTGCCTGTCCCACTCGAAGGTTTCGATGAGGTGCGGCGCGACCAGCCCGTTGGCCGAGTCCATCATCCGCAGGTACTGCTCCCGCTGGGCGGGGTCGCCCAGCATGCGCAGGAAGGCGCCGCTGTCCTTGGCGCCGGGCGTCTGCGGGCGGCCGGTGGTGACGGCCTCGGTGAGCCGCCCCCACGCGGGGTAGAGCATGTGGTTGGCCCGGTGCAGGAAGCCGCCGATGTAGCCGGGCCGGCCCGGCACGAGCACGGCCGACGCCACTTCGCTGTTGGAGTAGCGGTCGCCGTCCAGCACCAGCAGGTCCAGCAGGACCAGGCCGTGCAGGAAGTCGCGGGCGGCGCGCGGGTGCAGCCCGGTGCGGACGCAGATCTCCTCCTGCGTTGCCGGGCCGCTGCGGTCGAGCTCCTGGAACAGCCCCAGCTCGCCCGCGGTGAGCAGCAGTTTGGCATGGCAGAACGCGTTGCTCAGCCGCTTGACGTCGATCGCCGACGATGCCGGCGCGACAGCAGTGGCCTGGCTCATGTGGTGCTCCTTTGCTGAGGTGCGCCGGCGGCTAGGCCAGCACGACGGCACAGGCGTTGACGACGATCGCGAGTAGGGACAGCGTGGTGCGCAGCAGATGCCAGGCGCGCCAGCGGGGCCGCGGGTCGGGCCAGCCCTCGGGGAGGGCCGAGGCCGACAGGGCCTTCACGGTTCGATTGATCGGGACGTTGCCGAACTGCGACACCAGGGACACCCCGGCCAGCAGCACCGCCGCGGCCACGAACGACGCCCGGTGGGCGAGGCCGTCCGCCCGGACGGCGAGGATCACGTCGGCCACCACGCACAGGCCGACCAGCGGGGGCATCACCTTGTCGAAGTGGCGACCGATCAGCTGATGGGTCCTGACGTAGCCGTCGGGCGGCAGCGCCAGGAAGGCCGGCACGACGCTGAGCGCGACCGCGAACAGCACGCCCGCCACGATGCCGCAGCCGACCAGGACGACGACGCTGAGTACGACAGTCATGCCGGTAACGGTCGCGCCCGCCGCTGTGGTCGCGCTCAACGCGGACTGGCGCGCCCGCCGAGGTGATCTAGGGACTCTTGACCGTGGTTCGAGGACGCGAGCGCAGGATCGGGTTTCGTTCCCAGTCTCCAGCCGTCACACACCGGAGGACTCCATGACGCTGACCACGACGTCGGCAGGGCGGCCCGCCCCGGCCGGACCGGCGGCAACGACCAACGTCCCCAGCGGACCCCAGCACCTGCTCGCCCTGCTCGCCGGCAAAATGATCTCGGCGTCGATCTGCGTGCTCGCCCAGGTCGGCGTCGCCGACCACATGGCCGACGGCCCCCGCACGGTCGCCGAGCTCGCCGAGGCGACCGACACCGACGCGCCCATGCTCTACCGCTTCCTGCGCGCCGCCGCCTCGGTCGGTGTCTTCGCCGAGCTGCCCGACGGCCGGTTCGAGCTCACCCACACCGGCACCTACCTGCGCAGCGACGTGCCCGGCACGCTGCGCTACCTCGCCTACCTGTACGGCGAGGAGAGCGTCTGGAACTGCTTCGGCTACGCGGTGGAGACGCTGCGCACCGGGCAGCCCACCGGGCCGAAGGTCCGCGGCGGCCAGGGCTGGTTCGAGTACATGGAGCAGCACCCCGAGTACGCCGAGGTGTTCCACAAGGCCATGACCGGCACGAGCGACATCTCCGCCGCCATCGCCGACTCCTACGACTTCTCCCGGTTCCCCGTCGTCGCCGACATCGGCGGCGGCCAGGGCCGCCTGCTGTCGGCCATCCTGGGCAAGAACCCCGAGTCGCGCGGCCTGCTGTTCGACCAGGCGTCCGCGATCGCCGGCGCGGCCGAGGTGCTCGCCGAGCACGGCGTGGCCGACCGGGTCGAGACCGTGGTGGGCGACTTCTTCACGTCCGTGCCGTCCGGCCCCGACGCGTACCTGCTCAAGGCGATCCTGCACGACTGGAACGACCAGGACGCCACCACGATCCTGCGCAACATCCGCGCCGCGCTCGGCGACAAGCGCGACGGGCGGGTGTTCATCATCGAGGCCGTGGTGCCGGACGGCAACGACTGGCACTTCAGCAAGGCCATGGACATCGCGATGGGGGTGAGCCTGGGCAGCAAGGAGCGCAACCGCAAGGACTGGAGCGACCTGCTGGCCGCCGCCGGCTTCGAGCTCGTCGGCATCACCGGGACCACGCCGCCGCACTGGATCATCGAGGCCCGTCCCGTCTGACCTGCTCGACCGTCAGGAGGCATCTTCCGATGACGTGCCCCTACCCCTTCGCTTGGCCGTCGGCGACCGAGCAGCCCAAGGAGCTCGCGGACCTGCACCGCGAGCCGGTCGTGCGGGTCACGCTGCCCAGCGGCGACAGCGCCTGGCTGGTGACCCGCTACGACGACATCCGCGCGGTGCTCGCCGACCCGCGCGTCAGCAAGAACCGCAACCGCCCCGACGTGGCGCGGATGACCGAGAAGAAGGTGAAGGTCTTCCAGCGTCAGGTCGACATGGACCCGCCGCACCACACCCGGATGCGGCGCCTGATCGCCAAGGCGTTCACGGCGCATCGCATCGAGCGGTTCCGGCCCCGCATCGCCGAGATCGTCGAGGAGCTCCTGGACGACCTGGCGGGCCGGACCCCGCCGGTCGACCTCAACTCGGCGTTCTCCTACCCGCTGACCATCCGCATCATCTGCGAGCTGCTCGGGGTGCCCGAGGAGGAGCGGGCCAACTTCGGTGACACCAGCTCGCCCCCGTGGGCGTACATGCGCGACCTCATCGAGCGCAAACGCCGCGAACCCGGCGACGACCTGATCAGTGCGCTGATCAAGGTCAGCGACGAGGACGACGGGCGGCTCAGCGAGGACGAGCTGCACTGGTGGTCGACGCTGCTGCTGCTCGCGGGGTACGAGACCACGGCCAGTCAGCTGTCGGGCTGCGTGGTGCTGCTGCTGTCGCACCCGGACCAGCTCGACCTGGTTCGCGCCGACGAGTCGCGGATCCCCGGCGCGGTGGAGGAGCTGCTGCGCTGCCAGATCGTCGGCTCGTCGCTGTCGATGCTGAGGTACGTCACCGAGGACATCGTCGTCGGCGGTGTCACCATCCCCAAGGGGTCCAGCATCATCCCCGCACTGGAGTCGGGCAATCACGACCCCTCCGCGTTCGACTGCCCGGCCCGCCTCGACATCAGCCGCACCGGCAGGCAACAGCTCACGTTCAGCACGGGCCAGCACTTCTGCGTCGGCGCACCCCTGGCGCGGGCCGAGCTGCAGCTCGCCATCGCCGGCCTGCTGCGCCGCTTCCCCGGGCTGCGACTGGCGGTGCCCGCCGCCGAACTGACCAGGCAGGCCGACGTCTTCTTCCAGGGCTTCACCGAAGTCGCCGTCACCTGGTGAAAGGCCGGTCATGGACAAGTGCCCTTATCCGTTCGCGCGGCCCTCTGCATTGGAGGTGCCGAAGGAACTGCTCACTCTGCGCGAAGAGCCCGTCATCGACGTCACCTTGCCGAGCGGCGACTCGGCGCTGCTGGTCACCAGGTACGCCGACGTACGCAAACTGCTGCTCGACGACCGGCTCAGCCGCAACCTGAACCGCCCCGGCGCCGCGCAGATCGCCAAGAACAACCGGATGTTCCAGGATCCGCGCATCAACCCCGACCCGCCCGAGCACACCCGGGTGCGGCGCCTCGTCATGCGGGCCTTCACCCCCGCCCGCGTCACCGCGCTGCGCCCCTACGTGCGGCAGGTCGTGGACGAGCTGCTGGACGACATGGAGCGGCGCGGCGGCCCCGTCGACCTGAACGAGACGCTGGCCTTCCCGCTGCCCATCCGGGTGATCTGCCGGCTGCTCGGCGTCCCCGAGTCCGACGTCGAACTGTTCCGCTCCTGGACCGACCACTTCCTGTCGGTCAGCAGGTACACCGGCGAGGAGATCGGCGCGGCGATGCGGTCGCTGGCCGCCTACATCGCCGACCTGATCAAGGAGAAGCGGGAACGGCCCGAGGACGACCTGGTCAGCGCCATGATCCAGGTGCGGGACGCCGAGGACGGCCGGCTCAACGAGTACGAACTGCACTGGTGGTGCCGTCTGCTGCTGCTGGTCGGCTACGAGACGACCGCCACCCAGCTGGGTGGCGGCGTCGCGCTGCTGCTGTCGCACCCCGACCAGCTGGCGCTGATCCGCGCCGACTACGGCCTGCTGCCCGCCGCGATCGAGGAGACGCTGCGCTGGAAGCTGGTCGGCTCGTCGGTGTCGATGCTGCGCTACGCCGTGGACGACATTCCGATGGACGGCTACACGATTCCCAAGGGCGCGAGCGTGATCCCGGCCGTCGACTCCGCCAACCAGGACGAGTCGGTGTTCGACCGGCCCGAGCGGTTCGACATCACCCGCGACGACGTCTCGTCCCATCTCACGTTCAGCGTCGGCCCGCACTACTGCGTGGGGGCGGCGCTGGCCCGGGCCGAGCTGGAGATCGCGACCGAGGCCCTGCTGCGCCGCTTCCCCGGGCTGCGGCTGACCGTGCCCCCCACGGAGCTGCGCCGGCAGGAGGGCGCCCTCCTGGAGGGCTTCATCGAGATCCCGGTCACGTGGTGAGGAGGATTCCGGCATGCGTGTCCTGGTGACCGCCTGGGCGTGGTCGTCGCACTATCTTCCGCTGGTCCCCGTGCTGTGGGCGCTGCGCGCGCAGGGGCACGAGGTGCGCGTCGCCAGCCAGCCCGCGCTGGCCGACGTCGTCACCGGCTCCGGCGCGGTGTTCGTCGCCGCCGGGCAGGACGTGGACCACGAGAAACTCCGGGCCCAGCAGATGCGGGGCCTCCGGCACGCCGATGTGCCCGAGGCCCCGCCGCCCGGCGCCTCGTCGGGCCACTGGCGGCCGGGGCAGCGGGAGAAGGTGGCCCGGGTCTTCAGCGTGTTCGCCGCCCGGGCCGACCTCATGGTCGACGACACCCTGGACTTCGCCCGCCGGTGGCGGCCCGACCTGGTGCTGTTCGAACCGTCCAGCTACGCGGGGCCGCTGGTCGCCGCGCTGCTCGGCGTGCCCGCGGTGCGGCACATCCACGGCGTCGACCTCACCTACCAGGCCCGCGACGTGGTGCCCGAGGTCCTGGCCCCCGTCACCGAACGGCTCGGCCTCGACTCGTGCGACATCCTGGGCGACCTGACCATCGACCCGTGCCCGCCGAGCATGCAGATCCCCGCCGACGTACGGCGCGCCCGGGTGCGTTACGTGCCCTACAACGGCAAGGCCGTGCTCCCCGAGTGGCTGTGGGCGCCGCCCGAGCGGCCCAGGATCTGCCTGACCTGGGGCGCCACCACCACCAGCCTCGGCGGCGCCGGCATGTTCCTGCCGCCGGAGGTGATCGCCGCCCTCGACGGACTCGACGTCGAGATCGTCGTCGCCGTCGGGTCCGCGGACCACGACCGCCTGCGCGAGGCGCTCACCGCCACCTACGGCGAGGTGCCCGCCCACGTGCGGGTGGTCAGCGGCCTCGCGCTGAACCTGCTGCTGCCGACCTGCGCGGCGCTGGTGCACCAGGGCGGCTTCGGCAGCACCCTGACCGGCGTCCACTACGGCGTGCCGCAGCTGGTGCTGCCGCAGCTCGTCGACCAGGTGTTCGCGGCCGAACGGCTCGCCGGCACCGGCGCGGGCGCGTTCCTGCGGCGCGAAGAGATCGGCAGGGACACCATCCGCGCCGGCGTCGAGGCACTGCTGTCGGGCCCCTCCTACCGGTCGGCCGCCGACCGCCTCCGCGCCGAACTGCACGCCCAGCCGGCCCCCACCGAGATCGTGCCCGTCCTCACGGACCTGGCCGGCGCCTGACGAACCCGACCCCCGCCCGAGGGCGGGGGTTTCCCCGTAAGGAGTCGTATGACCACCCCCACCGTACGGGCGGCCGGCCCGCGGTTCGACCCGCCCCGCTCCCCGCAGACCCGCCGAGCCGACGTCGAACGGCTGCTGCGCACCGAGAACCACCTGTGGCTGGCCACCTCGGGACAGGACGGCCCCCACCTGGTACCGCTGGCGTTCGGCTGGGACGGCACCCGGCTGATCATGATGACCAAGCCGGGCAACCGCACCGCCGCGAACCTGCGCGCCGACCCCCGCGCCCGCGCCTCCCTCGGCTCGACCCGCGACGTGGTGATCGTGGACGGCCTGGTCACCATCGGCGACCCCGCCGACGCCCCCGCCGAGACGAAGGCCCTGTTCGCGCGGCTGCCGCTCAACCCCGAACGGGTCCCCGGCGTGGTGGCCCTGTGGCTCACCCCGCACCGCATCCAGGCGTGGCGCCACTTCGGCGAAATGCCCGGCCGCACCGTCATGGCGGACGGCACCTGGCTGGCCTGACCGGGCAGACCGCCCACGCACCCACACGACGACACAACACAAACGAACGCATACGACAGGGCCGCGTGCTCGGACACGCGGCCCTGTCGCGTCGGGAGGTCCTTCCAGGAAGAAGGCCGTGCCGACATGTACCACCGGCAGGCCGTGCCGAGAGGTACCGGGAGGCGGCGCCGGTAGCGGCCGTGTCGAGGGTCGATCGTGCTGGAGGTCCGGCCCCGCCGGGAGTCCGGTGGTGGCGGTAGCCTGTCGTGCCGGACGCCGGTCGTCGGTACTCGCCCTCGGTGGCCGATCCGCCGTAGCGAAGCGACCGCCCCGCCGTGCCGTCACCGTGTCGTCATCGTGTCGGCGTCGTGCCGGGTGACGTGCGGGCGGGGCGGGTCGGGGGCTCAGGAAGGGATGGGGTCCGGGTCCGGTGCGGCGGGGGTGCCGGCGGCAGGGGTATCGGCGGCAGGGGTGTCGGACCGCGTCGTGTGCCACATGTCCGCGTATCGGCCGCCCGCCGCCAGCAGCTCCTCGTGGGTGCCGAGCTCGGCGAGGCGGCCGTCGGCGAGCACGGCCACCCGGTCGGCGTCGCGGGCCGAGCGCAGCCGGTGGGTGACCATCACGGTGGTCCGGCCGGCGGTCGCGCGGGTCACGGCGTCCATCATGGTCTCGTCGAGGCCGGCGGTCGCCTCGTCCAGGAGCAGCAGTTCGGGGTCCACGAGCAGGGCGCGGGCCAGGCAGAGGAGCTGACGCTGCCCGGCCGACAGTGAGCCGTCGGTGACGACGTGGTCGTAGCCGCCGGGCAGCGCCATGATCAGCTCGTGTGCGCCGACCGCCGTGGCGGCGGCCACCACGTCCGCCTCGGGGGCGTCGGGGCGGCCGTAGGCGATGTTGGCGCGGACGCTCACCGGGAACAGGAACGGCTCCTGGGGCACGTATCCCAGCCGGGACCGGTACGCCGACGGGTCGAGCGACCGCAGGTCGGCGCCGCCGAGCAGGAGCCGTCCCGACGTCGGGTCGTGGAACCGCGCGATCAGCTTGACCAGGGTGGACTTGCCGGCGCCGGACGCGCCGACGACGGCCAGGGTCTCGCCGGGCCGCACCGTCAGGTCGAGCCCGGTCAGGGCGTCGGCGTCGGCGCCCGGGTAGCGGAAGCCGACGTTCTCCAGCCGCAGTTCCCCCGCGACCCCTTCGGCCGGCCGCGGCCGGTCGTCGGCGAGGGCGGCGGGGGCGTCCGGCGGGGTGCCGAGCAGGGCGCCGATGCGCCCGGTCGAGACACGGGCCTGCTGCAGCGAGTCGAAGAACCCGAAGGCCTGCTGGATCGGGGTGAACAGGAGGGCCTGGTAGAGCACGAACGCCACCAGCTCGCCGGGGGCCAGCGAGCCACGGGCGACGAGCAGGGCGCCCACGCCCAGCAGCAGCGCGATCCCGATGTCGGACAGCAGGTCGATCAGCGGGAAGTAGATCGCCACCAGCCGATACGCGGCGATGCGCGCGTCGGCGTAGCCGCGGGCGGCCTCACTGAACTTGGCCTGCCGCCGGTCCTGCTGCCCGAAGGCCTGCGACTCGCGCGCCCCGGACAGGCTCTCCTCGAGGTCGGTGTTCATCTCGGCGATGCGGCGCCGGGCCCGGCGGTACGACGCGGCCGACAGCCGCTGGCACACGACCACGACTCCGATGAGCGGCACGAGCACGCCGAGGGTGACGCCGGCCATGACCAGGTTCAGCGACGCCATCACGGCGAGGGCCACCACGGAGGTGACGGTGGCGACGACGATGCTCGCCAGTCCCGTCGAAAGTACCTCCGACAGGGTCTCGACGTCGGACACGACGACGGTGAGCAGGTCGCCGGTCCGGTGGCTTTCGAAGAAGTCGATCGGCAGCCGCTGCAGGTGCGCCCACACGCGCACGCGCAGCGTGTGCACGATCCGCTGCCCGACCCGGCCGGCCACCACCAGCAGCGCCCTCGTGCCGGCGTACTGGATCAGGGCGCTGATCGCGAACAGCCCTCCGGCGACGGCCAGGGCGCGGAACGATCCGCTGAGCATGCCCCGGTCGATGCCGCTCCGGGCGAGGTACGGCCCCGCGACGCCGGTGATCGCGCCGAGCGCGACCAGCAGGAAGACGGCCACCAGCCCGCCCCGCTGGGACCGCAGCAGCCCGGCGGACCAGCGCTGCCCGGTGGCGGGCGGTGGCAGGGCGGCGGATGCACGTGGAGCGGAGGCGGCGGCCGGGGCAGGGCCGGAAGCAGGGGCAGAGCCGGAAGCAGGGGCGACGGCCGAGGCGGGAGCGGCGGCAGGGGCGGCGGGCTCGGGCCCGCCGGTCCGCGCGGCCGGGGTGTCGCCGGTGGGCTCGGCCGTTTCGTCGGGATCGGTGCCGGCGATCAGGTCGCGATAGTGGTCCGAGCGGCGCCACAGTTCCTCGTGTGTGCCTTGGTCGGTGATGGCGCCGTGGTCCAGGAGCACGACGCGGTCGGCGAGGGCGAGCAGGGCCGGCCGGCGGGTGACGATCAGCGTGGTGCGGCCGCGCACCGCTTCGGCCAGGGTCTCGGCCAGGTCGGCTTCGAGTACGGGGTCGACCGCGCTGGTGACGTCGTCGAGCACGAGCACGCGCGGGTCGGTGAGCAGTGCCCTGGCGAGCGCGACGCGCTGCCGCTGGCCGCCGGACAGGCCGACTCCGCGTTCGGCCACCGGGGTGTCGTAGCCGGCCGGGAGGGTCGCGACGAATTCGTCGAGCCGGGCGGCCGCCGCTGCGGCGGCCACCTCGGCGTCGGTGGCGCCCGGCCGGCCGTAGGTGATGTTCTCCCGGATCGTGCCGGCGAACAGGAAGGCGTCTTCGAAGGCCATGCCGATCTGGCGGCGCAGCGACTCCAGTGTCACGTCGCGCACGTCGATCCCGTCGATGCGGACGGCGCCGCGCGACACGTCGTGCAGCCGGGCCGGCAGTGCGGCGGCGGTGGACTTGCCGGAGCCGGAGCCGCCGGTCAGCGCCACGACTTCGCCGGGGGCGAGCCGCAGGTGGAAGCCGTCGAGCACGGGCCGGCCCTCGACGTACCCGAACGTCACGTCGTCGAAGACGGTCTCGCCGGGGCCGGGCGGCAGGGGACGGGCGCCGGGGCGGTCGGTCACGGTGGGCCGCGAGTCGAGCACTTCGAAGATCCGCGTGGCGGAGACGCGGGCGCGGTTGACGGAGGTGATCAGGCCGGCGAGCAGCCCGGCGGGCGCGACGAGCATGGCGAGGTAGCTGGTGAAGGCGAGGAACGCGCCGACGCTGATCTGGTGCCGCAGCGCCAGCCAGCCGCCGACCATCAGCACCATGACCTGGCCGAAGGTGGGGATGGCGGCGAGCAGCGACTGGCCGCGGGCCAGTTCGCGCACGGCGCGCAGCCGGGCCGCGAAGAGCCGTTCCGATTCGGCGTCGAACCGGCGCAGTTCGCGCTGTTCCTGGCCGAAGCCTTTGACGACGCGTACCCCGGCGATGCCTTGTTCCGCGGTCTGCGCGAGTTCGCCTTGGCGCTGCTGGGCGGCGCCGGTCGCGCGGATCTGCCCGTCGCGGGTGCGCCGGGTCGCGTAGATCATGGCGGGGACGATCAGCGTGGTGCAGGCCGCGAGGATCGGCGCGATGGTCAGCATCATGACCAGGCCGAAGACGGTGAACAGCAGGCCGCTGCCGACCTGGGGCAGGGTGGTCAGGACGCGGACGAGGGCGCCGGTGTCGGAGTTGACCCGGGCGATGATCTGCCCGATGCTCAGGTCCTGCCGGGAGCCGGGGTCGAGCCGCTGGGCGCGTTCGTGCAGCGCTTCGCGAAACAGCAGCTGCACGTTGGCGGTCACGCGGGCCTGCCGGTTGAGGCAGATCTTCTTGGTCACGAAGATCCCGGCCGCGAGCAGCACGAACGCGCTGAGCCAGGGCAGCAGGGGCGCGCGGTGGCTGAGCACCGCGTCGTCGACGATGTGCTGCTGCAGCACCGGCACGGCCGCCGCCAGCACCGCGCCGACGCCGGCGGCCGCGACCGCGAGCACCAGGTCGCGGCGCTGGCCGCGCATGAACCCCCAGAGCCGCCGCACCCACGGCACCCGGCCGGGGTCCTGGCCGGGTGCCGGTTCAGTCACGCCCGCTCCCGACCGGCACGACCGGCACCGGCGCCGCCGCTTCCGCCGGGGCCTGCCGGGCCCGCAGGGCCGCGAACAGCGGCTTGCCGAGGAACCGGGTGAGCACGATGAGGATCACCAGGCCGAGCAGGGTGGGAACCTGCCCGGCGAGCACCGCGACGTTCAGCGGCACGTTGTAGATGATCACCACACGGAGCACGGCGGACGTCAGGAAGCCGACGCCCCAGATCAGGTTGAGCAGCCGGAACCTGGCGACGAACGCCCGGTCTTCCCGCCAGCAGTCGTCCCAGGCGGCGGCCAGCCGCTCGTCGCCTTTGGTGATGAACGGTGTCACCACATCGTTGATCAGGGTGCGGCCGACGAACGTGGTGATGATCCCGAACGTGCCGCCGAGGGCGGGGATGACCGCGGACTTGGCGAGGATCAGCCGCGCGTCACCGGTGACGAACACCAGCACGAGGCTGCCCACCAGAGTGACCATGATCATCAGGGGGAACGCGGTGAGCCTGCGCGCCTTGATGCAGCGATAGACGGTGCGCGCCCCGGCCGCGGCCGCGCCGACCGACAGCGAGATGACGGGCCCGATGCCGAACAGCACGCTCAGCGCGAAGAACGCGATCACGGGCGCGGCCATGTCGAGGAGCATGGGCAGCACGGCCCGCACCCGCGGATTGGCCGCCAGCGACGACAGGGCGGCCAGCGGCGAGAACGACGAGGAAGAGGTGGGGGCGGACATGGCTCACCGTCTCCCGGTCGCCGGCACGTCGCCACCGTTGCTCGGCTCGTCGTCGGGCGTCTCGTAGGAGTCGACGATGCGGCGCAGCGCGGGCACCTGCAGCCGGAAGTAGCCCAGCACGAAGACGAGCAGCACGATGCCGGGCAGCTGCGACAGCAGGAACGACTTCTCGATCTCCTCGATCGTGTACTGGTAGACGATGACGACGCGCAGCACCGACTCGGCGATGAGGAACAGCGCGAAGGC
Source organism: Actinomycetales bacterium (assembly GCA_044507605.1). Taxonomy (GTDB): domain Bacteria; phylum Actinomycetota; class Actinomycetes; order Streptosporangiales; family Streptosporangiaceae; genus Thermopolyspora. The sequence continues at coordinate 149,263 of JBIQJI010000002.1, forward strand.
GCCGGTCATGGTCCGCTGCCGCCGGCGGAACTCCGCCGACTCGTCCCAGGCCCGATCGTAGGCGATGGCCCGCTTCGGGTCGCCTTTGATGGCCATGGGCGCGGCCGCCTGGTAGACGATGGGCCGGCCCACGAAGCAGGTCACGCCCAGGAAGGCGCCGGTGAGAACGGTGTAGAAGGCCGGCTTGATCGCGACGATGCGGGGATCGTCGGTGACGAAGATCAGCGCGATGGTGAGTGCGATCTCCAGGATGACCAGCAGCCCGATCCAGTCGAGCCGCTTGCGCCGGACGGTGTTCACCGCGGTGGCGGCGCCGGTGGCCACACCGGCGATGGTGAGCGCCCAGAAGTCGTTGAGGCCGGCCTGCTTCAGCGCGAAGTACAGGACGACGGGCACGACGATATCGGCCAGCAACGGCAGCAGCGGCCGGAGCTTTGTGACAAGTGCGGAATTCATGCCAGTGCACGCTCCTTCATCAACTGGTTGGCCCGGAAGACCGTCTCGGCCCCCCACAACGAGCTGTTCACCGCCTCGTAGGCGTAGTTGCGCATCTCGTCCTCGTACCGCTCGATCGCCGTGACCGGCCCGAGCCGCCCGGCCTGCACCTCGGCCAGCCGGTACGACAGCAGCGCGGCGTCGCGCAGCGCCGTGTTGGCGCCGACCCCGCCGACGGGCGTCGTGGCGTGGATGCAGTCCCCGAGCACGGTGACGTTGTTCGACTGCCATGCCGGGGTCGGCACCATCGCCCGGATGGACAGCGCGAAGGTGGACTCGATGTTCGACTGCGCCAGCAGCCTGCGCAGCACGGGGTGCCAGTCCTCGGTCATGTCCGTGGCCAGCGCGTGCAGCTCGGCCGGCGAGGCGGCGAACAGCGTCTCCTCGGGGACGAGGTGGCACTCCACCGGCGCGACCAGGGTCCATTTGAAGTAGTCGGGGACGACTTCCAGTTCGGCGTGCGGGGCGAACTGGGCGACCGCCTCGGCCACCGGCATGCGCGGCTGGAACGCGCCGAGCGCGAGGGTCCGGCGGTTGGGGCCGAGCACGGGCCGCGACCCTCCGAGCAGTTGCTCGGGGATCCAGCCGAGCGCTTCGTCGTCGAGCGGCATGTGGCCGTAGATGCCGCGCAGCCCGGTGTCGAGCACCTCCGCCTGGGGCAGCCGCTGGCCGCGCGCCACGGAGTTGATGCCGTCGGCGATGACCAGGATGTCGCCGACGGCCGTGCCGCCGTCGGCGAAGTGCACCCGCACCTCGTCGTCGATGTGCTCGTAGCCCACCACGCGGTGGCCGAAGTGCACCACGTCGGACAGCCCGGTCAGCAGGATCTGCCGCAACGTGCGCCGGTTGACGACCATGCTGGCCTTCGCCGGGTTGAGCGGCACGTTGGGCGGCCGGTGCGAGGAGATCTCGTTCAGGTGGTGGTCGTACGACACGCCTCGGGGCATGTACAGCTTGTTGGACGTGGCCTCGACCAGGTCGTACAGGTCGGCCTGGAGACAGGCGGCGAGGGCGCCCCTGCCGTGTTCGTCGATGCGCAGCCGGTAGCCCTGCCCGCGCGAATCGGCGTTCTCGTCGCTTTCGTACACCGCGACGCCGATGCCTCGCTTGCGCAGGCCCTGCGCCAGACACAGGCCGCCGACGCCACCCCCGGCCACAAGTACTCGTAGGCGCATGATGGTGCTCCCTTCTGCGGTCAGTTGGTCGTTGCCGTCAGCCGGTCGGCGCCGGCCTGGTCGTGGCCGAGCAGCGCTCGGCGATCGTGGGGAAGAGCCCGAGCGCGTTCTCGCGGTCGATGAGCTCCCGCGCCCCCTCGGTCAGCCCCCATTGGGGCGATTCGTACGCGCGGACGCATTCGGTCACCACCGGTGCCGGCGCCGCGCACCAGTCGGTGCCGAACACGATGCGGTCCGGGCTCACCGTCCGCAGCAGGCTGGGCAGCGCCGACGGGCCCGTGAGGGCCAGGTCGAAGTAGAGGCGGCGCAGCCCCGCCACGATCCGGTCGCGAGGCACGTCGAAGAAGGCGTCGGCGAGCCATTCGGCCCGGGAGGCGGCGTACGGCAGGAAGCCGCCGCCGTGCGACAGCACGAACGTGATGTTCGGGTAGCGGTCGAGCGCCCCGGACAGGATGAGGCTCAGCCCGCCCCTGGTCGTGTCGAGCAGGAAGTCGGCCAGCACGTACGGCACCGAGGCGGACGCCGCGCCGGGCAGCGCCATCGGATGCACCAGCACCACGGCGCGGCGGCGGTCCAGCTCGGCGAACAGCGGGTCGTACAGCGGGTCGCCGAGGTAGGCGTCGCCGGCGTGCGGCACCAGCAGGATGCCGTCGGCGCCGAGCTCGTCGTAGGCGTACGCCAGCTCGGCCAGCGCGTGGTCGACGTGCGGCATCGGCAGCGCCGCCAGCAGGCCGAACCGGTCCCGGTGGTCGGCCACGAACTCGGCGACCGCCTCGTTGGCGGCGCGGTTGAACCGGGCCGCCGGCTCGGGCCCGGAGAAGAAGTCGCCCGGGATGGCGTTGGAGACGAGCGCGAAGTCGATGCCGGCGGTCTCCATCACCTCCTCGGTCTCGCCGAGCGACCACGGGATGGTGAAGGGCGCGCCGGCGTCCCGCATCAGCTGGGCGATCTTGGGGAGGATCGCGTGGTGGTGGACGTCGATCCTGCGGGGGTGGGGGGAGATCATCGCTTCGGCTCCTTGGCAGCCAGGGCTCACTGATCGGCCGCGGGGCGCACCACGCCCGCCGTGCCGTCCACGACGAGGATCTGATCGTCGTGGAAGACGCTGGTAGCTGTGCCGGTGGCGACCACCGCGGGCACGCCGTACTCCCGGGCGATGATCGCCGGGTGGGAGAGCAGGCTGCCGCGGTCGGTGACCAGGGCGCCCACCGACGGGAAGAGCATGGCCCACTGGGCGGTGGTCTCCGGGCAGACCAGCACGTCGCCGGCGCGCAGCTTGCCGAACTCGGCGATGCCGGTGATGACGCGGGCCGGCCCGGTGTAGCGTCCGGCCGAGGCCGCGACGCCCTGCAGCGCGCCGCCTTCGGCCGTGCCCGGCCGGGCGCCGCCGAGCATCCGCATCGACCACTCGGCGATCTGCATCACCGCCATGGCCGCCGGGCTGGGCGGGGTCATGCCGGGCTCCGGGGTGATCGGCTGGGGCGGCTCGCCATAGTACGGCGGGCCGGGGTGGGCCAGCGCCCAGGCGTGCTCGCCGCGGCGGCGCCGGATCAGGTCGGGCGACGGCGCGTGGCCCGCCAGCGCCTCCAGCGCCTCGTCGAACTCCAGGAAGAACACCTCGCCGGCGTCGGCGATCCTGCCCGCGGCGGCGAGGCGGGCGCCCAGCTCCAGCACGGCCTCCCGGACCAGCGCCCAGATCGAGACGGCGTAGAAGACCTTCTCGTCCCTGATCGGGGTGCTGAGGTCGCTGCCGGCCAGCGCCTTGTCGAACCGCTCCAGGTCGGCCGGCTCCCGGCCGGCCAGCTCGGTGCGCGCCGCCTGCACGGCGGCGTCGCGGCGCTCGGCGAGCCGTGCGCGTTCGGCGGCCAGGTCGTACGGGGCGTCGAGCTGGGCCTTGATGAGGTTGCGGATGATCTCGGGACGCTCGGCGAGCGTGGGCTCGGTGAGGGTGAAGCCGACGGTGCGGCGGCCGTAGGAGTGGACGTAGGCGTCGAAGGCGGCGGTGAACTCCGGGTCGGTGGGCGCCTCTCCGGCCTCCAGCGCCGCGCGCACCTCGGGGCGGGACGCGGCGAGCCGGGCCAGGTCGCCGATGCCGGCGGTCGCCGGGACGTGGTCGCCGGTGAGCCCGCCGCGCAGCCGCAGGGTGCGCGCGGGGTCCCAGCCGAGCAGTTCGGCGCAGGCGACGCCGAGGCGGCCGAGCAGCACGATGGCGGCGCCGGTCAACCGGAAGTACCGCTCGTGCATGTCGGTGAAGACCTCGTGGACCTCGCGCAGATGCCCGGCGAGCTCCTCGTCGCTCAGCCCGGCGAGGTCGACCTCGCGCAGCTCGGCCGTGCGGGCCGCGATCTCGGGCCGCCACTCGGTGTTCCACCGTTCGATCAGCCGCTCCGGCTCACCGTCGGCCACCTTCACGGCGATCCGTTCCAGCCGCTCCACCAGCGCGGCGGCGGTGTCGGGGGTGTTGGTCACGTACGGCCAGCCGCCGATGATGCTCACCTTCGGCTCGGCGCCGGTGGTGAAGGCGAAGACGTGCGGGCTGGCGGACGACAGCACCGGGATGTAGATCGACCGTTCCATCGGCACCCACGGCCGGTCGGTGTTGCGGTCGGGCGTGGAGAACCCTGGCGGCACCTCCACCGGGATCTCGACGTGCGGCACCAGGTCGGCGGGCAGGCCGGTGATGGGGCGGGCCTGGAGCAGATAGACCACTCCGTCGCAGATCGCCCATTCGATGTCCTGGGGGGTCCCGAAATGCCCGGCCACGGAGCGGGCGAGCGCGGCGATCTCGCGGGCCTGCTCGGCGTCGATCGCCTCCTCGGCGCCCGAGGTGCGGCGCGCGTCGCCGTCGCGGACGCTCCATTCGTCGGCGGTCGCCTCACCGGCCATGAGCCGCTCGCCCAGCCCGCGCACCGCGCTGATCACGACCTCGCCGGGATCGGCGGTGAGCGGGTTGGCGCTGAAGGCGACACCGGCGGCCTCGGCCGGCACCATGGCCTGCACGAGCACGGCCACCTTCCCCGGCGGGGCGTCCCCCCGATAGGCGGCGACCCGTTCGGAGAAGCCGGACTCCCAGCAGGTGCGCACCGCGTCCAGCACGGCGTCGACGCCCCGCACGTCCAGCAGCGACTCGTACTGCCCGGCGTACGACATGCCTTCGAGATCCTCGGCGATACCGGACGACCGCACCGCCACGGGGACGTCGCCGAGGCCGGCCAGCGCGTCGCGCAGCTCGGCGCGCAGCCCGGCCGTGTCGGCACCGGCCCGGAACAGCTCGTCCAGCCCTTCGGCGTCGACCGCCCACCCGTCCGGGACGGTGAATCCGGCCGCCTGCAGCTCACCGAGCATGGCGGCCTTGCGGCCGACCCGCGGCGCGTCGCTCAGCCGGATGCCGGACAACGCCCGCGTGTATCTCACCGCGTCTCTCACGTCAGCGACTCCTCCCAAATCGTGCCGTCCCGAAGGACGGCGGTCGGCCCCAAGCCCACCCGATCGCGCTGCCGCCACGCTCGTGGCGGACTGGAGAACGCATCGGGAATCGCTCGAGGATCACTCGGGAACCAGCGTGATGGCTCCCACCGGGCAGCTCTTCACGGCCCGGCGCACGCCGTCCAGCAGCGCCTCGCCGGGCTCTTTGTCGATCAGCACGACGTAGCCTTCGTCTTCGTCCTGGTCGAACACCGCGGGCTGCAACGCCACGCACTGTCCCGACCCGATGCACCGTTCCTGATCGACGCGCACCCGCATGTCCTGCTCCTTTCGATCCGATGCGCTCTCACCACGTCACGGGCAGCCGGTGCACGCCGAACAGGTTCGCCTCGTACTTGAACGGGATCTCCTCGAGCGGCACGGCCAGCCGGAGCGTGGGGAATCTGGCCAGCAGCGTGGTGAAGACGATGTCGAGTTCGAGCCGGGCCAGGTTGGCGCCCAGGCACTGGTGCGGCCCGTGGCCGAAGGCCAGGTGGTGCCGTTCGGTGCGGTGCGGATCGAACCGGTCCGGGTCGCGGAACGCCGCCGGGTCGCGGTCCGCCGAGGCCGCCAGCGGGATCACGCCCTCGCCCGCCTTGATGACCACGCCGTCGAGCTCGATGTCGGCCAGCGCGGTGCGGCACGTCGCCAGCTCGGCGATGGTCAGGTAGCGCAGCAGCTCCTCGATGACCTTGGGCATCAGGGCGGGGTCGGCGCGCAGCTCGGCGATCACCTCAGGGTGCCGCAGCAGCGTCACGGTGCCCAGCGCGATCATGTTGGCGGTGGTCTCGTACCCGGCGAACAGCAGCAGCACCGCGATGACGACCAGCTCGTGCCGCTTGAGCCGCCCCGATCGCACGAAGCCGTCGGCCACCCGGCCGATCAGATCGGGGGTGGGCCGCTCGCACTTGGCCGTGACCAGCTTCCTGATGTACGCCGTGAGCTCGGTGAAGACGGCGGCGCCGCGTTCGGGGTCGCCCGTGCCGGTCATCACGGCGCTGGTGAGCCCCTCGAAGTAGGCGTACTCCTCGTCGGGGACGCCCAGCAGCCGGCCGATGGCCAGGGTGGGCACCGGCAGCGCCAGCGCGGTCACCAGATCGGCCGGGCGGGGCCCGGCGGCCATGCGGTCCAGGCAGTCGTCGACGCTGCGCTGGATGGCGGGGCGCAGCTCCTTGATGCGTTTCGCCGTGAACTCGGGAATGAACATCCGCCGGTGCGGGCCGTGCTCGGGCGGGTCCATGCCGACGAAGACGCGGACGTGGCGCAGGTACTCCGCGTCCTGGGTGAGGAACGGGTAGCCGGGGCGGCTCCGGTCGGAGCTGATGCGCGGATCGGTCAGCAGGGCGCGCACGTCGGCGTACCGGGACACGATCCACGCGGTCTGCCCGTTGGCCAGCCGCACCTTGGTGGCCGGCGCCTCCTCGCGCAGCCGGGCGTACTGCGGCGGCGGATGGAAGGGGCAGGTGCGCCGCATCGGGAACGCCGGCAGGTCCGGCGCCTCATCGTGCGGCACGTCGTCCGGCAGCAGGTCGTGGTCGATCACGTCGTCTCGCGTCTCGGTCATGGCGCGGCTCCCAGCTGGCTGAGCACGTACGGGTAGACCAGGCCGGGCGGCTCGAACACGGTCTCGCCCGCCACCTCGTCCTCGGTGGGCCGGAGGAAACGGTGCTCGGCGAGGTTCTCGATGAGGGCCTCGGCCGTGGCCAGGTCGGTGCCGAGGATCCGCGTGGCCTGGCCGGCGGTCACGGTGGCCGCGCCGTGCTTCGCGAACATCCGCAGCGTCTCCTGCGCCTCGGGATCCAGGCGCTGGAAGCCGGCCGCCAGCCGGGCGGCGACGTCGAACTCGCCGAAGCGCAGCTCGCCCAGCAGCCGGCCGCCGCCGGACAGCCGGTCGGCGAGCTTGCGCAGCGGATACCTGGGGCTGGTGCTGAGCTTGGCGCCGACGGTCCTGATGGCCAGCGGCAGCCGCCCGCACAGCTGGACGATCTGCCTGGCGGCCTCCGGCTCGGCCTCGATGCGGGCCTCGCCGATCAGCGCGCCCAGCAGCCGCACGCACTCCTCGACGGAGGGCGTGTCCAGTTCGACGTGCCGCGCCCCCGCCAGCGACGACAGGCCCGAGCATCCGGTGACCAGGACGGCGCAGGTGCCGCCGCCCGGCAGCAGCGGCCTGACCTGGGCGGCCGAGACGGCCTCGTCGAGCAGCATGAGCAGGCGGCACTCGGCGGTGCGGCTGCGGAACAGCTGAGTGCGTTCGTCCTGGGTGGCCGGCAGCCGCGCCTCCTCGACGCCGATGGCGCGCAGGAAGCCGCCGAGCACGTCGAAGGGGTCCTTGGGTTCGGCGGCCAGCCCGCCCAGGTCGGCGTAGAACTGGCCGTCGGGGAATTGCGACCGCACCAGGTGGGCGACGCGGACCGCGAGCGTGGTCTTGCCGACACCGGCCGGCCCGGCGATCGTGACGAGCCGTAGCGCGGTGCCTCCCGACTCGCCGGTGAGCAGCCCGGTGACCTCCCGCACGGGCCCGTCGCGGCCGACGAAGTCGGCGATGTCGGGCGGCAGGTGGGCGGGCGGGGCGAACGTGGCCACCGGGGCCGGGGCCGGGGGCGGGGGCGGCGCCGGACGGCTCTCCGGGAGCTCCCGCGGGGCGGCATCGGTGGCCGACGACGACATGTCGGCGTCCAGCAGCTCCCGCTGCAGCTCGCGCAGCCCGCTCGACGGTTCGATGCCGAGCTCCTCGCGCAGGTTGCGGCGCAGCGTCTGATAGACCTCCAGGGCCTCCGAGCGCCGCCCCGAACGGTGCAGGCTGATCATCAGCTTGGCGTGGAAGCCCTCGTGGTAGGGGTGCTCCGCGATGAGCAGCTTGAGGTCGGAGATGAGCTCGCGGTGCTGGCGGAGCCGCAGCCGGGTGTCGACCCGCAGCTCCAGCGCCTGCAGCACGCTCTCCGCCGTCTGGGTGATCAGGGCGCCGAGCACCGGCCCGGGGTCCACGTCGGACAGCGGGGTGGTGGAGCACATCTCCAGTGCCCGGTTCAGCAGCTCCAGCGCCTCCTCGACGCCGTCCGCCGCGAGCCGTTCCCTGGCCGACTCCACCAGCCGGTCGAAGACGTCTTTGTCCAGAGCATCGTGTTCCAGGTGCAGAACGTAACCGAGCGGCTTGGTCTCGAGCACGTTCTGGCAGGAGCCGTTCTGCGCCGCGGCCAGTGTGCGGCGCAGCTGGTACACGTAGGTCTGCAGTGTGGCCAGTGCGCTGACCGGCGGGTTCGTGCCCCACAGTTCCTCGATGAGGGTGCCCGTGGTGACGACACGGTCGTGCCGGAGCGCGAGGAGGGCCAGCACGCAACGCAGCTTGGGGGCGCTCGGTGTCACGGCCTTCCCGTTGAAGGTCGCGTTGAGCGTGCCCAGCACCGAGACCCTCATGGGCCACCGGTCCGATCGGACGACAGCGCCGACAGGCAGGTGGGGGCCCGCTCGGCGATCGCGGCGCTGTTGGTCACGATGATCCTGATGATCTGGCAGATCTCGGCCACCTCCCGCTCCCCGACACCCGTGCCGGTCGGCAGGGCGAGCACCTTGGCGGACAGCTCCTCCGCCCGGGGCAACTCGGCCGAGCCCCGGTAGGGGGTCATCTCATGGCAGCCCGGGTGGAAGTAGCGGCGGGCCAGCACGTTCTCCTGGTGCAGCATGCTCAGCAGCGAGTCGCGGCTGAGCCCGGCGGCCTCCTCGTCGATCTCCAAGATGACGTACTGGTAGTTGTTGCGTTCTTCTTCGTCGAACGGCAGCAGCCGCACCCCGGGGATGCCGGCGAGGCCCTCCTGGTAGAGGCGGTAGTTGGCCAGGTTGCGGAGCACGAACCGCTCGATGCCGTCGATCGAGGTCAGCCCCATGGCCGCGGCGGGTTCGCTCATCTTGGCGTTGGTGCCGACGTACCCGACCAGGTCCTCGCCGGTGATGCCGAAGTTGCGCATGCTGGCCGCCCGGGCGGCCATCCCGTCGTCGTTGGTGACGATGGCGCCGCCTTCGAAGGCGTTGACGAACTTCGTCGAGTGGAAACTGAAGACCTCGGCCAGCCCGCCGCCGCCGATCGGGCGCCCCCGGTAGGTGCAGGCGAAGGCGTGCGCGGCGTCGAACAGCAGCGCCAGGCCGTATCGGTGGGCCAGCTGCTCCAGCCGGTCCACCGGCGCCGCGCGGCCCCACAGGTGCACCGCGAGGATGGCGCTGGTGCGCGGGCCGATCACCGACTCGGCGTGGGCGACGTCGATCTGGCCGGTGTGCGGGTCGACGTCACAGAACACCGGGGTCAGGCCGAGCCACGCCACGACGTGCGCGGTGGCCGCGAAGGTCAGCGAGGGCACGATGACCTCGCCGGTCAGCCGGGCCGCCTTGATGGCGATCTGCAGCGCCGCGGTGGCGTTGCAGGTGGCCACCGCGTGCCGGGTGCCGGCGATCTCCGCGACCCGCCGCTCGAACTCCTGCACCAGTGGCCCGTCGTTGGACAGCCGGCCCCGCTCGAAGGCGGCGTCCAGGCGAGCGTAGAACACTCCTCGGTCGCCGACGTTGGGCGCGCCAACCCGCAGCGGGGTGACAAAGGCCGGCGTTCCGCCAAATCCTGCCAGATCCTCCAACATGCGCTTCACGAACCACCGCCAGCATTCCTAGATCTTGCGTTTTCTCATGGTCGGGGAAGCCGCTAGAGCCGTACTCGAAACGGCTCAGTGCGACCGGGCGACGAACTCCTTGATCGACTCGATCATGTAGTCGATCATCTCCGGCGTGATGCCCGGATAGACACCGATCCAGAAAGTCCGCTCGGTGATGATGTCGCTGTTGGTCAGTTCGCCCACCACGCGATGCGGCTGGCTCCGGTACGCCGGCTGCCGGGTCAGGTTCCCGGCGAACAGCAGGCGGGTGGCGATGCGCCGTGACTCCAGGAAGTCGACCATGGCCCGCCTGGTGAACGGCGCGTCCGGCTCGATCGTGATCACGAACCCGAACCAGCTCGGGTCGCTGCCGGGGGTGGCGCGGGGCAGCAGCAGCCCCGGGACTCCCTCCAGCCCTTCGTAGAGGCGCCGCCAGTTGCGCTTGCGCGCGGCCACGAAGTCGCCGAGCTTGGCGAGCTGGCTCAGGCCCAGGGCCGCCTGGATATCGGTCGTCTTCAGGTTGTAGCCGACGTGGGAGAAGATGTACTTGTGGTCGTAGCCGGTGGGCAGCTCGCCCATGCTGTGGCCGAACCTGCGCAGGCACTTGTTGTCCTCGCCGGGCTCGCACCAGCAGTCCCGGCCCCAGTCGCGCATCGACTCGGCGATGCGGGCCAGTTCCACGCTGTCGGTGAGCAGGCAGCCGCCCTCGCCCATCGTGATGTGGTGGGCCGGGTAGAAGCTGACGGTCGCCATGTCGCCGAAGGTGCCGGTGTAGCGGCCCTGATGCTTCGACCACACCGCGTCACAGTTGTCCTCGACCAGGAACAGCTCGTGCTCCTCGGCGAACTGCGCGATCTCCGCCACCGGGAACGGGTTGCCCAGCGTGTGGGCCATCATGATGGCCTTCGTGCGCGGTGACAGCGCCGCCGCGACCCGGTCCAGCGTGGTGTTGTAGGTGCCGAGCTCCACGTCGACGAAGACCGGCACCATGCCGTGCTGCAGGATCGGGTTGACCGTGGTGGGGAAGCTCGCCGCCACCGTGATGACCTCGTCGCCGGGCCGCAGCCTGCGGTCCTCCAGCTCCGGCGCGGTCAGCGTGGCGACCGCGAGCAGGTTGGCCGACGAACCCGAATTGGTCAGGTGCGCCTTGCGCAGCCCGAGCGCCTTGGCGAACTTGCGCTCGAAGCGGAGCGCGGTCGCCCCCGACGCGATCTTCATCTCCGCCGCCTGCCCGACCAGCGCGGCGCAGTCGTCCTCGTCGAGCACTGCTCCCGACGTCTGGATCGGGGTGACACCCGGCGTGAAGCCGGGGCCGGGCGCCCGATCGCGGTGGAGCTTGCGGGCCTGCTCCAGGAGAAGCTCCTTCAGCGGATCAGCCACGGCCGACGCCTCCATTCGATGCGAGTTTCCGATGCGGTTCCCGGATGCGAGGGGCCGGCGTCGGAGGAGCCGGCGTCTCGGTCACGCTCCGCCAGAGCGACGTCAGCGCCTCATAGGCGGTGTGCCGGGGAATCCACCGCAGGACCGTGCGCGCGGTCCTGATGTCGATGTACTGGCTGCCGATATCGGCGTCGCGCCGCACCGTGTCGGCGGCCCTGGACAGGTACGTCACCTGCTGGCCGCTGATCTTCACCAGCGTGTCGACCAGGCGGCGCACGGACGTCAGCCGGCCGGAAGCGATGTTGATCAGCGGGGGTGTGGCGATGTTGCGCGCGGCCGCCGCCACGGCCTGCGTCACGTCGCGCAGGTCCACGAAGTCCCGCTCGCCCGCCAGCTCCGGCAGCTCCAGCACGCCGGTGCCGCGCAGCAGCTGCTCGGCGATCTGCCCGAACAGGCTCCCGGGGGGCGCCAGCGGGCCGAGCACGGTGCTGACCCGCAGGACGGTCGCGTTGATCCGGCCCTCCTCGGCCGCCGCGACGACGGTCCGCGTGCCGGCGAGCTTGGTCCGGGCGTACTGCGTCGTCGGATGCTCCGTGAGCTTCTCGTGCAGCAGCAGGTAGCCGCCGGGCTGGGCGCCGTACTCGTAGACCGAGCCGAGGTGCACCAGGCGGGCGCGATACCGGGCGGCCGCCAGCGCGTCGACCAGGCGGCCGACGAGCTCGTGGTTCGACCGGGCCATGTCCGCTTCGGTGACGTTCCACAGCGCGCCGGCGGCGTTCACCACCACTCGCGGCTCCAGCGCGTCGAGGAAGTCGGTCAGCTCCGGCACGCTCAGGGCCAGGACGTCGGCGACCCGCAGGTCGCAGCCCTCGGGCGGCCGGGCCACCCGGCGGGCCAGGGCGACCACGTCGTACCCGTGGTCGCGCATGGCCGTGCAGACGGCCCGCCCGAGATAGCCGGTGCCGCCGACGACCAGCGCGGTGCCCTGGCCCCGGCTCGGCTGTTGTGGCGGGGGGTGGAACTGGTACATGGTCTCTCCCTCGGACGCGGCTCGGGGCCGGGTTCGGACAGGTTCGGTCAGCCGTAGCTGGCGACGACCTCGTAGATCCCGAAGACCGCGGAGTCGTCGCGCTTCTGGTAGCGCCGCAGCGGGGAGGTCGAGCCGCGGTGATCGGGGCCGGTCTCCCAGGCCCGGAACGCCGCCAGGTCGCTCCACCGGCTCAGCACCACGAAGCGGGTGCGGGCGGTGGTGTCGCGCAGCAGCTCGTTGCCGAGCAGTCCCGGCGTGCCGGCCAGCCCGGCGCTGATCTCGTGGTAGGCCCGTTCCACCGCGGCGGGGTCGCTGTCGGGCGCCGACGCGTAGATCAGCACCCGCGCCTCCCCGCCGCGCTCGCCGGCGCCCCCGGCCGGCTCGGTCATGCCGCCGCCCCCACCAGGGAGTGCACGACGGTCATGGTCACCATCGAGCCCTTACGGCGGTAGGGGTGCAGCTTCTGCCGGTGCTCCAGGTGCTGTTCGCTGAGCTCGTACTCGCGGAAGCGCGCCTCGTCGGTCCAGTCGCTGACGATGTAGTAGACCGACTCCTCGTCGGCGCTCTTCGACAGCCACTGCCCCAGGTTGGCCGGCTGGTCGGTGATCACGTGCGCGCCGTCCAGCCAGGCCTGCTCGAACTCCTGCTCGCGGCCGGGCACCAGCTCCATCCTGAGCAGCACCCGGAACACGCCCTCGGCCACCTCAGATCCCCCCGTCCACGTGGATGGTCTCGCCGGTGATGTATGCGGACAGGTCGCTGATCAGGAACGCGACCGTGTTGGCGATCTCCTGGGCGCGGCCCAGGCGGCGCAGCGCCGTCAGGCCCTCGTAGCGCTGGACGACCTCCGGGGGCAGCTCCAGCTCGGTGGCGATCACGCCGGGCGCGACCACGTTCACCCGCACCCCCTGGCCGCCCAGCTCCTTGGCGAGCGACCGCGACAGCCCGATCAGGCCGGCCTTGGCCGCCGTGTAGTGGGCGCGCAGCGGGATGCCGACCGCGGCGGCCCGCGAGCCGACGTTCACCACCGAGGCGCCCGGCCGCAGCAGCGGCAGGGCCTGCTGGGTGACGAGGTAGGCGGCCCGCAGGTTGGTGTCGACGACACGGTCCCACTCGTCGACGGGCAGCTCGGCGAACCTGATGTGGCTGATCACGCCGGCGTTGTTGACGATGCCGTCGAGGTGGCCGAACCTGGTGCGGCACTCGTCGAGGAGCGCCGTCACCTCCTCGGGGTCGGACACGTCGGCCCGCACGACGTGGTGGTCGCCGGGCAGCACCTTGAGCGCGGCGGCGAGCGTGTCGACGTGCTCTCCCTCGTTCCGATAGCACGTCAGCACGTCGGCTCCGGACGCCGCCAGGGCCAGCGCGACGCTCCGGCCGATGCCGCGGCTGCCGCCGGTGACCAGCACCTTCTTGCCGTGCAGCGCTATTCCTGTGCTCTGGGCTCCCGTGCTCTGGGTCCCTGTGTTCTCGGTCATGATGGGGGCTCCTTCGGTACGGCCGCCGGGACGGCCGGGTCAGCTCGCCAGGGTGGCGCCGGCGATGTTGACGGTGAACGCCAGCAGGGCGAGCGACGTGCGGACGATGTTCCATCGGCGCCAGCGCCGGCGGGGGTCGATGCGCGCCCAGTCGCTCGGCTCACGGTCCGGGTCCAGCCCGTAGACGAGCCGGTTGACGGGGACGTTGCGGGTGATCGAGATGCCCATGACCGCGGCCTGCAGCACCGCCGCCGCGGCGAACGCCGCCCGGGCCCGCGCCTCGTCGGCCAGCGCCGCGGCCAGCAGCACGTCGAGCACGAGCGTGAGGCCGTTCGTGATGGGCATGGTGGGGTCGAACCGCGGCCACAGGAACCGCACGGTCTGCACGTACCTCCCGTACGGGAGGGACAGGAACATCGGCGCGATGCCGATGACGGTGGACAGCATGATCCCGGCGGCGACGCCGTTGGACAGGGTGGCGAGCGCGGCGACCAGGTGGGCCGGGCCGGTCATCGCCCGGCCTTCGCCCGGGCCGGCTCGGCCGCCGCCTCCACCAGGGACTTGATGCGGCCCATCTCGCGGACGCTGTTGCGGTTGATGCGCTCGGTCATGCCGGCGTCGTCGACCGGGGCGGTCGGCTTCATCGCGAAGTCCTGGATCCACCGCATCTCGACGCCGCCCGGCACCTCGCGGTACTCCCACCGGAGGTTCATGTACTCGAACGGCCCGGTCTCGACCCGGCGCGCCACGACGGTCCTGGTGACGGGGTCGGGGGTGCGCTCGGAGACCCAGCTCCACACCCGGCCCTGCTCGTCGGGGTGCATGGTGAGGCGGAACCTGATGGTGGCGCCGTCACGCGAGATGATCTCGGCGCTGGCGTACTCGGTGAACAGCTGCGGCCAGGACGGCACGTCGTTCGTCATCGACCAGACCAGGTCCATCGGGGCGTCGATGACCACGCTGTTGTCGGTGTGGCCGCTCATGCCCGGGCCCCCGCCGCCATCAGCCCGCTGACGTAGTCGAGCGCCTTGCGCGGGGTGGCCATCATCTCCTCGATGGCGTCCTCGGAGATGCGCACGCCGTACCGCCGCTCGATCACGTCGGCGACGTTCATCACGGCCAGCGAGTCGAACCCGAGCTCGCCCATCGGCACATCGAGGATGTCCCGGTCCAGGTCGATCGACTCGTCCTCGCCGACCGCCTCCAGCATCGTCTCCTTGAGCGCGTCGAGCGTGAACTCGGGCATGTCCCTGTCTCCCATTCTCCTTCTCCTCACTCAGATGGCTGCCTTCAGCACCATCGCGGCGTTGAACCCGCCCGCGCCCCGGGCGATGACCAGGGCGGTCCGCACGCTCGTCTCGCGGGGCCGGCCGCAGACCAGGTCGAGGGTGTACGCCGGGTCGGCCGCCGCCGTGCCGATGGTCGGCGGGATCACCTGGTCGCGGATCGACAGCAGCGCCGCGGCGACGTCGAGCGCGGCGCCGCCGGCGTAGAGGCGGCCGGTCATCGTCTTGGGCGCCGTCACCGGCACCCCGTACGCCCCGAACACCTCGGCGATGGCGTCGGCCTCCTGCCGGTCCTGCACGGGCAGCGCGGCGGCGTCGGCGAAGACCACGTCGACCTCGGCGGGGACGATGCCGGCGTCGGCGATGGCCTGCCTGATGGCCCTGGCCAGCGCGGGCGGCCGACCGCTGCCCGGCCGCGGGTCGAAGGTCGCCGCGTATCCGGCGATCTCGCCGTACGGCGCCACGCCCCGCCGGCGCGCCGACTCCCCCGTCTCGACGATCAGCATGGCGCCGCCCTCGCCGGGCACGTAGCCCTCGGCGCGCGAGTCGAACGGCCGGTAGCAGCCCTCGGGGTCGTCGGATGTGGACAGTTTGCCGGTGCTGATCTGGCAGACCAGGGCGTAGGGCGACAACGGCGCCTCGGTGCCGCCGCAGATCACCATCTCGGCCTCCTCGCGGAGGGTCCGGCGGGCCTGGCCGAGCGCGTCGAGGCCGCCGGCCTGCTCGGAGACCACGACGCCGCAGCGGCCGCGCGCCTGGTTCGCGATGGACACCTGGCCGGTCGTGGCCGCGTAGAACCAGGCGATCGACTGGTAGACCCCGACCTCACGCGGGCCGATCGACCACAGCCGCTCGATCTGCTGCTGGCCGTACTCGTTTCCCCCCGAGGAGCTGGCGGTGATCACGCCGAGGCCGTACTCCGGCAGCCGGCCGGTGTCCACGGCGGCGTCCTTCAGCGCCATGCCGGTCGCGGCGAGGCCGAGCTGGCTCCACCGGTCGGTCTGCACCGCGAGGCGTCCCGGCACGTGGTCGGCGGTGATGAAGCTGTCGGCCTTGCCCGCCAGGGAGACGGAGTAGCCGTCGGGCTCGGGGCCGTCGATGCGGTCGATGCCGCTCTTGCCGGCCAGCGTGGCCGCCCAGTAGGCCTCCGCGCCCACCCCGTTGGGGGCGATGACGCCGAGCCCGGTGATCAGGGCGCGGGTGTCCTTTCTCGAGTCGGAGTCGGAGGCGGTGGCGGTGGCAGGGCTGGTGGACATGGTCGCTGTACTCATCGTGGCTCCGGTCGTCGCAGCAGCATCGCGGTCTGGAATCCCCCGAAGCCGCTGCCGACGGTGAGCGCCACGTCAACGTGGTGCTCGCGGGCGACCTTGGGGACGTAGTCGAGGTCGCACTCGGCCTCGCTCTCCTCGAGATTGGCGGTGGGCGGCACGATGCCGTGCTCGATGGCGAGGGCGCACGCGGCGATCTCGATCGAGCCGATCGCGCCCAGGGAGTGACCCACCATGGACTTGATGGAGCTGACCGGCACCTGGTAGGCGCGCTCGCCCAGGCTGCGCTTGAACGCCGCCGTCTCGTGCCGGTCGTTCTGCTTGGTGCCCGACCCGTGGGCGTTGATGTAGTCGACGTCGTCCGGGGTGAGGCCGGCCCGGTCGAGGGCCGTGACGATGGCCTCGGCCATCTCCTTGCCGTCGGCCTTCAGGCCGGTCATGTGGTAGGCGTTGCCCCGGCCGGCGTACCCGACGATCTCGCCGTAGACGTGGGCGCCGCGCCGGGCGGCCGCCTTCGCCTCCTCCAGCACGAACACCGCCGCCCCCTCGCCGATGACGAACCCGTCGCGGCTCTTGTCGAAGGGGCGTGAGGCGTGCTCGGGGTCGGCGTTGTTGGGCGAGGTCGCCTTGATCGCGTCGAAGCAGGCCACGCTGATCGGCGAGATGGGCGCCTCGGTCGCGCCGGTGACGACCATGTCGGCGCTGCCCTCCTCGATCAGCTGGACGGCGTGCCCCACCGCGTCGAGGCCCGACGTGCAGCCCGTGGAGATCATGGTGACGGGGCCCTCGGCGCCGCAGCGCCACGCGACGTCGCGTGGAATGCTGCTCGGCACCAGGTAGTCGTACAGCTTCGGCACCGCCTTGGTCTCGTCGACCAGCCAGCGCGTGGCGTGGTCGCTGACCCGCAGGTAGTTCTCCTCCAGCCGCATCGTGCAGCCGACGGCGGAGCCGATCACCACGCCGACGCGCTCGGGGGGCACGGTCGTGAAGTCCAGGCCGGAGTCGGCGATCGCCTCGTCGGCGCTGACGAGGGCGAACTGGGTGGCCCGGTCGAGGGTCTCGGCCTCCTCGGGGGTGAGGCCGTTCGCGACGGGGTCGAAGTCGCACTCGGCGGCGATCCTGGAGCGGAACCCGGTCGCGTCGAAGAGCGTGACCTCGCGCGTCGCGGTGCGACCGGCGGTGAGCAGGTCCCAGAAGGCCGGCACGCCGATGCCGCCGGGCGCGACCACCCCGATGCCCGTGATCGCCGCGACCCTGCGGTTCCGCGCGGTCATGCCGCCTCCCTGCGCCACTCGTAGAAGGGCTCGGCCAGGGCGTCCTTCGGTTCCCGCCAGGACGGGTGGAAGGGCGTCACGTACTTCGCCAGTCCTTCGTCGATGGAGCGGAAGAGCGGGTGGGCACGGGCTTCCGCCAGCCGGGGCGCCAGCTCCCCTTCGGTCTCGACCAGGTGGAAGTAGAGGTCGTGGAAGGTGAACAGGGTGCGTCGCGTGACGCCCAGCAGATCCGGCAGCTCGCTTTCGTCCGACTCGGCGAACAGCCGTGCCACGGGCTCGGTGAGTGCCGGGTCCAGCCGAGCGACGATGAGATTGCGCGTGGTCACTCGTGAACCTCCCTTTAATGTGGGTTCTCCTCAAAGACTCAAGGCACGCGATCGAGAGCCGATCGAGAATGCCTTGCGCCTGATTCGCGGTGGTTTAGGAAGAATGCGGCGAGAAATTCGCCGATCTCGTCTGCGGCCTTGATCAGAGCGCTGCCATGCGCGACGTCCCTCACCAGGCGGTACTCCGCCCCCGGCACGAGCTCGGCGGCCTGCCGCACCGCGTGCGGCGGGAAGAGCAGATCGTGCTCCAGCGCCACCAGCAGACACGGGCACGAGATCCGCTGGAGCAGCGCCGGCCGGTCGGGATCGGCCACCCAGGCGTCCCCGGCCAGCCCCTGCCACAGGAAACCCGGCAGGTACGCCCCGCGGCGCCGCAGCAGCGCCAGCGACGTGCGGGCCAGCTGCGTGTCATCGCGCAGGTCCTCGGGGGCGACCGTGATCAGCAGCTCCAGGATGCGGTGCACCTCGTCCTCGGCCGCCACCGAACGGGCCGCCGCGTAGGCCCGCTGGAACGCGGTGGCGGTGGCGGTCGAGGCGATCAGGGCCGCCCCGGTGACCAGGTCGGGCCTGGTCGCCGCCAGATACTCGGACACCATGCCGCCGAGCGAGACGCCGGCGAGCGCGGTCGGCCCCCACTCCAGCCGGTCGAGCAGCCCCACCAGGTCGGCGGCGAGCGCCGGCACGGCGTACGGGCCGGGGGTCGTCTCTGATTCGCCGCTGCCGCGCTGGTCGTAGCACAGCACGTACATCCCGGCTTCCAGCAGCGCAGGCAGCACGGTGAGCTGCCACATTTCGCGGGACATGCCCTGGCCGGGGACGAGCACGAGCCGGGGCCCGCCCGGATCGCCGTAGGTGTCGTAGGCCAGGGTGACATCACCGATCCGGGTCAGGCCCATGATCGCTCCGTTCTCAGGTGGTCGCGGCGCCCGCCGTCACGCGGTCGCCGGCGAGGATCTCCAGTTCGGCGCGCCACGACGCCGCGAGTTCGTCCGCCTGAGCCGGCGACAGCACGTCGGCGCGGTACCAGATCCGCGCGTCGAGCGTCTCGCCGTACCACAGCTCAAGCGTCAGTTCGAAGCCGGAGCGCGACCGGACGTGCCGCACCTCCCGGCAGGTCACGCCCGGCAGGTCCAGCACCGCGGGCTCGTTGTTCTGGGCGACGAACCCCGCCTGGCAGAAGGGGTTCCGGGTGCGGTCGCGGGGCTCGCTCGCGCGCAGCACCCGCTCGATGGGGGTGAACTGGAAGCGCAGCGCCCGGCCCAGCTCGGCCACCGCCGCGCGCACGTCCGCATCGCCGGTGCCGGCGGCGTCGCCGGTGCCGGGCGAGTCGCTCCGGAAGCGGACCGCCACCGCCGAGGCGAAGCAGCCGATCACGTCCTGGGCGGCGGCCGTGGTGCGCCCCGCGACGGGGATACCGATCGCGAGGTCGGTCACGCCCGCGAACTTGCGCAGCGCCCGCACCCAGGCGGCCAGCAGCACCGCCTGGGCCGTCCCGCCGCAGGCCGCGCCCACCCGGCGGGCGTCCGCGAACAGCGACTCGGGGACGTCGATGACCACCTCGCGCACCGGCCCGTCCGGTGCCAGCTCGCCGGGCGCGACGATCGGCAGGTCGGGCACGCCGACCAGGCCCCGCGACCAGGTGTCCAGTTCGGCCCGGTCGGCGGGCGTCTCGCGCAGATCCTGATCCAGCCAGCTCTCGGCGAAACTGGTCGGGGCCCACTCGGGCAGCGGCCGACCGGCCGTCAGGGCGCCGTACGCCACCGACAGATCCCGGCAGAGCAGGCCGGCCGACCACCCGTCGAACGCGGTGTGGTGCACGCTGAACGCCAGCAGGTGCTCGGCGCCGCCGAGCGGCACCAGGGCCGCCCGGATCGGCAGGTCCTGCTCCAGGTCGAACGGCGTGGCGAGGAACCGGTCGAGCAGGCGCCGCGCGTCTTCCGGCGTCGCCTCCGGATAGACGGTCAGCGGGTCGGGCACCTCAGCGGGGTCGAGCACCTCGGCCCGCACCCCGCGCGCGCCCACCCTGATCAGCCGGGTGCGCAGCGCCTCGTGCCGGGCGATCACCGCGCGCAGCGCCGCGCCGAGCGCGGCGGCGTCCAGCGGGCCGGTGAGCCGGAACTCCAGCGGGCAGCGGGTGTCGTCACCGCCCGGGTGCTGCGCCTCCAGATACCAGAACCGCCACTGCGGCACCGGCAGCCCGGCGAGCCACCGCTGCTCCGAGCGCTCCGCCGCGACGGGCCCGGGCTCCGCCGCGGCCGGCCGGTCCGCGCCGGCCTGGCCGATCAGTGCGGCGAGGGCGCGCGGCGTGCCGGCCTCCATGACCTGCAGGGCGTTGACCTTGACGCCGCCGCGCTCGGACAGCCAGTGCGCGATCCGGATCGCCATGATCGAGGTGCCGCCGGCGGCGAAGATGTCCTCGTCGGGACCGATCGGGGTCTCCACCAGGCCGGAGGCGAGGTCCATCAGCTCGCGGACCCGTTCCGGCAGCCCGTCGGCGGGCGCGGCAGCCGTGGTCTTGGCCGCCGCGACCTCGGCGCGGTGCCGCTCGACGAGGGCGGCGACCGCGGCCTGGTCGACCTTGCCGTTGGCGTTGAGCGGCAGCTCGGGGGCCGTCACCACGACGTCGGGGACGAACGCGGTGGGCAGGCCGCGCCGCACCGCCTCCCTGATCAGGGTCTCGTCGACGCCGTCGCCGTCGGGCACGACGCAGGCCGCCAGATGGGTCTTGGTCGGGGCGCCGTGCGGGAGCGCGACGACGACCGCCCGGGCGACTCCCGGCACCGCCTCGATCGCGGCCTCCACCTCGGCCGGCTCGATGCGGACCCCGCGGATCTTCACCTGCCGGTCGCGCCGCCCCGCGAAGACCAGGCCGCGGCCCTCCTCGATGCGGCCGTAGTCGCCGGTGAGGTACACCCGCACGGGGGGCCGCCCGGGTTCCAGGTCGAGGGTGGGGAAGGCGCGCTCCGTCAGCTCCGGGGCGTTCACGTAGCCCACGGCCAGTCCGTCGCCGGCCACGGCGATCTCGCCGACCTCGCCGGGCCGGACCGGGCGACGCTCGGCGTCGAGCAGGTAGACGGTGGTGCCGGCCATCGGCCACCCGACCGGCACCTCGTCACCGGCGCCGGTCGCCGGAAGCGGGTAGGCGTTGGTGTAGACGCAGCTTTCCACCGGGCCGTAGACGTGCAGCAGCCGCAGCCCCGGATTGGCGGCCAGCGCCTTGTCGAAGTGGCGCGCCGAGGCCCGCTCGCCGCCGGTCATGAGCACGTCCAGGCCGGCGAACGCAGTGGGGTCGGTGTCGGCGACCAGGTTGAACAGGGCGGTGGTCAAGAACAGCGTGTTCACGCCGCCCTCGACCGCGTCGCGCACGTCGCGAGGGCTCACGTGGCTCCCGGCGTACAGCACCGAGGTGCCGCCGTGCACGAGGGGGCACCACAGCTCCATCGCGTAGGCGTCCCACGGGCAGGGCGCCGTCTGCAGCATCCTGGTGCCGGAGCCGAAGCCGAGCGTCGGGTCCAGCGCGATGCGGACGATCGCGCGGTGCCGCACCAGGGCCGCCTTGGGGGTGCCGGAGCTGCCCGAGGTGAGGAAGACGCAGCAGGGCGTGTCGTCGTCGCCGGGCACCGGCGCCACCACTTCGTCGCAGCCGAGCAGCGTGTCGAAGTCCAGCCGCGCCGCGCCGCCGGCGTGCGCGTCCGTCGACGCGGCCCGCGCGTCGCCGAGCAGCCAGCGGGCGCCGGTCTGGGCGACCAGCTGGGCGCACCGCGCCTCCGGCCAGGCGGGGTCGACGGCCGCGTAGGTGGCGCCCCGTTTGAGCACCGCCAGCAGGGCCTGGGCCAGGCGGACGCCCCGGGGGATCCGCACCGCCACGATGTCGCCGGGACCGACCCCGGCCGCCGCGAGACCGGCCGCGACACGGGTGGCGGCCCGGACCAGCTCGGCGTACGTGATGTCGCCGCCCGCCCCGTCGCCGGGCCCGCCCGCGCAGCGCAGCGCGACGGCGTCGGGCGTCGTGCGCGCCCAGTGGTCGACACGCTGGTCCAGGCGGCGAACGTCGCCCGCGGCCAGCGCCGGCCCGCGCAGCAGCGCGCCCATCGGCCCCGTTTGCTCGGTAACCATCGGCTCAGTACTCATCGGCACCATCTCCGGCTCACACGTGTGCGAAGGACTCGGCGGATGAGGCGGTGACGGCCCGGATGGCCAGCCGCTCCAGCCGCCTCATGTCGTACTTGCCGTTGGCGGTGACGGGCATCTCGGTCACGATCGCCCACAGCTCCGGAACCATGTAGCGGGGCAGCCCTTCGGCGGCGAACCGCCGCAGCTCGTCCAGCGGATCGTCGATCTGCTCGCGCAGCACGACCGCGGCCAGCAGCCGCCGAGACCGCTGGTCGCCGCCCACTGCGGCCACCACGACGTCGGCGACGGCGGGATGGGCGCCGATCCTGGCGCGCACCTCACCGGTCTCGATCCGGTAGCCGCGGATCTTGATCTGGTCGTCGGCACGGCCCATGAACCGCAGCCGCCCGCGCGAGTCCCAGCGCACCAGGTCCCCGCTCCGGTAGATCCGCTCGCCGTCGAAGCACCCGAAGGCCGTCTCGGTCAGCAGCGGGTCGCCGAGATAGTCCACGGCCAGGCCGTCGCCCACGCAGCACAGCTCGCCGATGCCGCCGGGCGGCACGAGCCCGCCGTTCTCGTCGAGCACGACGACACCGGTGCCCTTGATGGGGCCGCCGATCGGCAGCGGGTCGTCGACCTCGCACGGGTCGCCCATGTCGTGCTGGGTGGTGACGACGGAGTTCTCGGTGGGGCCGTAGGAGTTGGACACGATCAGCCCCGGGTAGCGCTCCAGCAGCGCCCGCACCGGTCCCGGCGCGACGACGTCCCCGCCCACCTGGACGTGCCGGAGGGTGGCGAAGGTGTCGGGCCGGTGCTCGACCGTCGCGTGGAACAGCGGCGCCGGCACGATGGCCCAGGTGATCTGATGCTCGGCGCAGAACGCCGCCAGGCCGGAGGGGTGCGGCACCCCGTCGGGATAGATCTTGATCGTGGCGCCGCTGAGCAGCGGATTGAAGATCTCCACGACGGAGATGTCGAAGGTCAGCACGCCCACGCGCAGCGCTCGATCGCCCGGCGCGAGCGGGGCCTGCCCGCCCTTGCCGAACAGGCGCAGCGCCGATCCGTGCCGGATGCGCACGCCCTTGGGCTCTCCCGTCGAACCCGACGTGAAGATCGTGTAGGCGACGCGGCCGGGGTCGGCTGGCGCGGGCGGGACGATCGCCGCGACGCCGTTGTCGTGGAGGCCGGCCGGGGTGAGCGCGGCGCAGCCGGGCGGCAGCAGGCCGCGCAGGATCTGCAGGCGCGGCTCGGTGCCGATGACCGCGGCCGGGCGGGCGGTGGTCAGGACGCGCGCGAGCCGGGCGGGCGGGCTGGCCGCGTCCAACGGCACGAAGGAGGCGCCGATCCGGAGCGCGGCGAGCACCGCCACGATCTCCTCGGCCGACCGCGGCAACGCGATGCCCACCTGGTCGCCCGCCTCCACCCCGGCCGCGGCCAACCGGGCCGACTGCCGGGCCGCGGCGTCGAGCAGCTCGCGGTAGGTCAGCGTCAGGTCGCGGGCGGGCTCGTGTATGGCGGGCCGGTCCGGGCCTTCGGCGGCGCGCAGCTCGAACGTGTGCCACAGCGACGACTCCGTGTCCACCACGGGCGAGTCGGCGTGGACCGGTTCGATCCGCGACGGCCGGCCGTGCCGCCACCCGTCGAGCACGTCGCGCTGCCGGGCCGACATGCCCCGCACCCGGGAGAGCGTGTCGTCGTAGTGCTCGGCCAGGTCCAGCAGCGTCGCCTGGAACGCCTCGGTCAGCCCGGCGGCCTCCTCGGGGGTGATGACCGAGGTGGCGTACTCCAGGGCGAGCCGCGGCGACGACCCCCAGCGCAGCACGAACAGGGAGGCGTCGGCGGCGGTGCGCCCCGAGAACGCCTCGTGCAGGCGGATCGTCAGGTCGCCGGCGTGCAGCTGCGGGGGCAGGAAGGCGTCCTGCGCGGAGAAGACGACCTGGATGAGCGGCACGCTGCGCCCGTTGGCCATCGCCCGCACTCCCCGGCTGATCTCCCCCAGCGGAACGGGCGCGTAGGCGACCCCCTCCGCGACGGCGGCGGCGGTGCCCCGGAGGTAGGACTCGACCCGCTCCCTGTCGTGCAGCTCGCACCTGATCGGCACGAGGGCGGCGCACGGCGCGACCAGCCGCATGAGGGCGGCTTCGCCGCGGTTGGCCACGCTGATGCCCATGAGGAACCTGCTCAGCCCGCACCGCCGGGCGATCACGAGCTGCCAGGCGGCCAGCAGCACGCTGGTGTGGGTGATCTTCGCTTGGGAGGCGAGACGCTCCACCGCCTCCCGGGCCCGCGCGTCGAGGCCGAAATGCAGGCGGGCCCCCTCGAAGTCGAACCGCTCCGGCCGGGGCGCGTCGCTCGGCAGCTCCACCAGGGTGGGGAACCCGTCGAGCTCGGCGATGCGCCGTGCGGCCAGCTCGCGTAACGTGCCGGCCCGTTCGAGGCGTTCGCGCCGCTCCAGCAGCACGTCGGGGCCCGGCGCGGGCGTGTCGGCGACGGTGACGCCGGCGCGCAGCGCGGCGTAGTGGTCGGCGATCTCGCGCCAGATCAGCCCGGCCGACCAGCCGTCCGCGAGCGCGTGATGGATGACGAGGGAGAGCAGGTGGTGGCGCTCGCCGAACCTGGTCAGCACGAACGCGAACGCGGGCCGCCCGGTGCTCTTGATGAGCCGCCCGGCGCCCTTGGCCACAACGGTGTGCGCGGTCTCCACCGGGTCGTCCCCGTCGGCGACGCACAGGTCCTGGCGGATGAGGCCGGGGCGCCACGACGTCAGCACCCGCCTCCGGTACCCCTGCTGGTGCTCCTCGAAGACGGTCCGCAGCGCCTCGTGCCGGGCGATCACCCAGTCGAGGGTCTCGCCGAGCGCCGTCTCGTCCAGCGGGCCGATCAGCTCGCCGCTGATGACCTGGAGCATGGCGGCCTGACCGGCGAACCGCTCGGCGGCGAGGAAACCCTCCTGCTCGGGGACCACCGGCAGGCGCCGCTGCGGCGACCGCTCCGCGGGACGCTCCGGTGCGGCGGCGCGCGGCTCCCCGGGCACGCAGGCCGTGAGCACGTTGGCGAGCGGGGCCAGGCCGAGCAGCTGATTCATATCGATGATCAGCCCGAGCTGCTCCTCGGCCTTGGCCGCGACGTCCATCGCGTCCACCGAGTTGCCGCCCAGCGCCACGAAGGAGTCCTTGGCGGCCCGCGCGGCGATCTCGTCCGGCGAGCAGGGCAACACGGACGCGAGAACCTCGAGCAGGGGACCGGTTGTCGTGTCGGTCTTCACCGTCGCACCTCCGATGCCATCTCACGGCGATGCTGGGAGAGATCACTCGAATTCGGCTCAAGCCGCTCTCGGAGCGCATTGCTCACGGCCGGCTTCGGCGCCGCCCATCGATCCTTGACCGCTCCTCGACCGCGCCCGCACACCGTGTGCTAGAGCAACCACCTTTGGCTGGAGCAATGGAGGAGGTGGCGGATGCGCGTCCTGTTCGTCACATGGGCCTGGCCCTCACATTTCTATCCAGGCGTGCAACTGGGCTGGGCGCTGCGCGCCGGGGGTCACGAGGTGCTGGTGGCGAGCCAACCGGCGCTGACCGACGTGATCACCGGATCGGGGCTGCCGGCCGTCGCCGTGGGCCGCGACGTGGACGTGGGCGCCATGGCGGCCCGCTACTTCACCTGGCTGATGCGCCAGGACCGGCCGGTGGAGTGGGAGGAGATGCGCGCCTGGGGCACGGGCAACGTCATCACCTACAAGCGGATCGCCGAGGCCATGCTCGACGACACCCTGGCCCTGGCCCGCGCGTGGCGGCCCGACCTGATCGTGCACGATCCCACGACCTTCGCCGGGCCGCTGGTGGCCGCGGCGATCGGCGTGCCGGCCGTGCGGCACATCTGGGGCATGGACTACACCCTGCGCACCCGCGAGTTCGAGCCCGAGGCCCTGCGGGACCTGTGCGACCGGCTCGGCCTGGACACCGTCGAGACGCTCGGCGACGTCACCGTCGACCCCTGCCCGCCGTCGCTTCAGGTGCCGGCCGACGTGCGCCGGCTCCCCATGCGGTACGTCCCGTACAACGGCCCCGCCGTCGTGCCGGCGGCGCTGCCCGACCCGCCCGAGCGGCCCCGCGTGTGCGTGCTGGAGAGCACCGCGATGGCCAACTGGGCGGGCGACGACGGCGCCCTGGTGCCGGTGGTGCTGGAGGCCCTGGCCGGCTCCGACGTCGAGGTCGTCGTGCTGTCGGGCGACCGCCGGGCGGCGGACGGCACGACGCCGCCCAACGTCCGCGTGCTGACCGACCGGGTCGCCCTGCACCTGCTGCTGCCGAGCTGCTCCCTGGTGATCCACCAGGGTGGCGGGGGCGCGGTGATGACGGCGCTGGCCGCCGGGGTGCCGCAGTTCCTCGTGCCGCGCTTCACCGACCACGTCTTCAACGCGCGCAGGGTCGCCGCGGCGGGGGCCGCGCGGGAGCTCTTCGCGGCCCAGTGCACCCCCGAGCGGGCGCGGGCGGAGGTCGAGGCGCTGCTGGCCGACGACGGCTACCGCCGCGCCGCGGCCGGCCTCGCCGCCGAGATGGCCGCGCTGCCGTCCGCCGCCGACGTGGTCGCCCGGCTCACCGAGCTCGCCGAACTCTCCGAACCGGCCGCCGAGCGCGGCCTGGCCGCCGCCGGGAGGCCGTGATGACCCGCATCCTGTTCACCACCCATCCGGCCAGCGGCCACCTGCGCCCGCTGGTGCCGATCGCCCGCGCCGCCGCCCTGCGCGGCCACGAGGTGGCGATCTGCGCGCCCGAGTGCATGGCGGCGGAGATCAAGGAGTACGGCCTCCCCCACCTGGCCGGCGGGTACGACTGGCGCTACGAGATCTACCGCATGATCCCCGAGGGCTACGCGACGCAGGACCTGGCCACCGCGGCCGACACCTTCCGCGCCCTCGGCAAACCCCTCACCCGGGCGTTCGCCGGGCACATCGCCCGCGGCACGGCGGCGGACATCATCGAGCTGGCGTCGACCTGGCGGCCGGACCTGATCGTCCGCGAGCTCGACGAGCTGGGCGGCTACCTGGCGGCCGAGGCGCTCGGCATCCCGCACGTGCCGATCATCTCCTTCGGTGGCCTGGACGACGTCACCGGCCCGGCCCTCGGCCCGATCCTGGACGAGGGCCGGGCCGAGCTGGGGTTGCCGCCCGATCCGGGCGGCGCCGCGCTCTACCGCTACTTCACGGCGAGCTTCCTGCCGCCGGCGTTCGGCGAGTCCGAGCTCATCCTGCCGCGCACGCGCTGCTACCGGCATGTCAGCACCGAGCAGGTGGACGGCCGGCTGCCCGAGTGGTTCGCCGGGCTCGACCTGTCGCGGCCGGTGGTCTTCGCCGGGTTCGGCACGGTCGTCTACAACCTGCCCGGCGCGGCCGAGTTCGTCGGCGACGTCATCGCGGCGCTGGGCGACGTGGACTGCACGGCCGTCCTCGCCGTCGGGTCCGGCGGTGACACCACGCGTTACCGGGTGCCGGACAACGTGCGGCTCGTCGACTTCGTCGATCAGGCCCTGATGCTGGAGGGCTGCGATCTGTTCGTGACGCATGGAGGTCTCAACAGCATGAAGGAGGCTCTGCGCCTCGGCGTGCCCATGGTCGCCGTCCCGGTCCTCGACGATCACCGGCACAACGCGGACCGCTGCGCCGCCATCGGCGTCTCCCGCACCGTGCCGCTCGCCGGGGCGTCCCGTGCGGCCATGGCCGACGCGATCCGCGAGGTGCTGGCCGAGCCCGGCTACCGCGCCGCCGCCCGCCGGCTGCAACGGCACATGCACGCGCTGCCGTCCGTGGAACGCCTCGTCGACGACCTCGAGTCGCTGGCCGGGACGTGATCGCGTGATGAGCGTGAACGCCTCCGCCGCCGCGCACTGCGAGGTGTGGTGGGCGCGTCCCGATGACCAGCACGAGGGCCTGCTCACCCTGCTGGAGGACGTGGAGCTGTGGCGCCGGTCGACGTTCCGGCGCCCGGAGGACCGCGCCCGGTTCACCGTCGGAGCCGCCCTGGTGCGGCTGGCCGCCGCACGGGCGCTGGGCTGCCGGCCCACCAGCCTGCGGATCGTGCGCGACTGCCCCGACTGCAAGCTGCCGCACGGCCGGCCGCGGCTGCGCGACCACCGGCTCGAGGTGTCGGTGTCCCACTCCGGCGACCGGGTGGTGATCGCGTTGTCGACGGCGGCGCCCCTCGGCGTGGACGTGGAGCGGGTCGACCCCGCCAAGCCGGAGAAGCTGGCCCGGCGGGTCCTCGGCGACGAGGAGCTGACCGCGTTCGACCTGGCGCCCGGTGAGGACCGCGCCGACATGTTCTTCCGGTTCTGGACCCGAAAGGAGGCCGTGCTCAAGGCGACGGGCGATGGCCTGCGGCTCCCCATGAACGCGGTGACGTTCGACGGGCGCGGGCGGCTGACCGCCTATCCGGGCCGCCCCGACCTGCCCGCCGCCGCCGACGTGTCCGACCTGGCCCCCGGCGGCGTCTACCGGGCCGCCGTGGCGGTCCTCACCGCGCCGCCCGTGAAGGTGACGCAGTACGACGCCCGAGGCCTACTGCGCTCGTGGTGATCCTGCCCCATCCGGAGCAACCATCCGGAACCCCCATCCCGACCCACTGGGAGACGCACCATGAAAGCCCTGGTCCTGTCCGGCGGCAGCGGCACCCGCCTGCGGCCGCTGAGCCATACGATGCCCAAACAACTCATCCCGGTCGCGGGCAAACCCGTGCTGGTGCACTGCCTGGAGAACCTGGCGGAGATCGGCGTCGTCGACGTCGGCCTGATCGTCGGCGACCGGGCCACCGACCTGCGTGCCATCGTGGGCGACGGCGAACGGCTCGGCCTGCGCGTCACCTACATCCACCAGCACGCGCCGCTGGGCCTGGCGCACTGCGTGCGCATCGCCCGCGACTTCCTCGCCGACGACGACTTCGTCATGTACCTGGGCGACAACATCCTGGTCGGCGGCATCGCCGAGGCCGCGGACGAGTTCCGCGCGCAGCGCGGGGCGGCGCGGATCCTGCTGACCAAGGTGGCCAACCCGAGCGAGTTCGGCGTGGCCGAGCTGGACGCCGACGGCCGGGTGGTCCGGCTGACCGAGAAGCCGCCGCAGCCGCGCAGCGACCTGGCCCTCGCCGGCGTGTACTTCTTCACCCCCGCCGTGCACGAGGCCGTCGCGGCGATCCGGCCCAGCGCCCGCGGCGAGCTGGAGATCACCGACGCGATCTCCTGGCTGCTGGAGCACGGCCGCGGGGTCGAGGCCAGCGAGTTCCGCGGCTACTGGAAGGACACCGGCCGCATCGACGACGTGCTGGAGTGCAACCGCGTGCTGATGGAGCGGCTGCACGGCGACCTGCGCGGCGAGGTCGACGCGGCCAGCCACCTGTACGGCGACGTGGTGGTGGAGCGGGGCGCCCGCGTCATCGGCTCGTCGATCCGCGGCCCCGCGATCATCGGCACCGGCACCGTGGTGGTGGGCAGCCGCATCGGCCCCTACACCGCGCTCGGCCGCGACTGCCACCTGGCCGGCTCCAGCATCGAGTACTCCATCGTGCTGGACGGCGTGTCGGTGCGCGACGTGCACGGCATCTACGGCTCGATGATCGGCCGCCAGGCCGACATCACATCCGCCCCCGACGAAGCCCATCGTCGCCTCGTCATCGGCGACCACGCGAAGGTGGAGGTGTCATGAAAATCCTCGTCACCGGCGGTGCCGGGTTCATCGGCTCGCAGTACGTCAGGAGCCTGCTGGACGACGCCTACCCGGGCTACGAAGGCGCCCAGGTCACCGTGGTGGACGCGCTGACCTACGCCGGCAACCGCGACAACCTGCCCGAGCGGCACGAGCGGCTGGAGTTCGTCGAAGGCGACATCTGCGATTTGCCGCTGCTGCTCGACCTGTTCCCCGGCCACGACGCGGTGGTGCACTTCGCCGCCGAGTCGCACGTCGACCGCTCCGTGCAGGGCGGCGCCGAGTTCGTCCGCACCAACGTGGGCGGCACCCAGACCCTGCTGGAGGCGGCCCGGCGCACCGCCGTGCCGCGGGTGGTGTGCGTCTCGACCGACGAGGTGTACGGCTCGATCCGGCAGGGCTCGTGGAACGAGGAGTGCCCGCTGCTGCCGAACTCGCCCTACGCGGCGGCCAAGGCCGGCGCCGACCTGATCGCCCGCGCGTACGCCCGGACGTACGGCATGGACGTGGTCACCACGCGCTGCTGCAACAACTACGGACCGTACCAGCACGTGGAGAAGCTGATTCCGCGCTTCGTCACGAACCTGCTGAGCGGCGAGCAGGTCCCGCTGTACGGCGACGGCTGGAACGTGCGGGAATGGCTGCACGTCGACGACCACTGCCGGGCCATCCAGCGGGTGCTGGAGGCGGGCCGGGCCGGCGAAATCTATAACATCGGCAGCGGCGACGAGCTCACCAACCTGGAACTGACCGCCGCGCTGCTGGAGCTGTGCGACGCGGACTGGGACCGGGTGAAGCGGGTCAGCGACCGGCCGGGCCACGACCTGCGTTATTCGCTGGACGACACCAAAATACGCACCGAGCTGGGCTGGCAGCCGCTGATCTCGCTGGACACCGGACTCGCCGGCACGGTGCAGTGGTATCGGGACAATCCCTCGTGGTGGAAACGGCTGCGGGCCGACGGGTGAGCCGCGCCGCACGTCGCGCACTGTGCTGATCGGCCAATGGCGGCGAGCGATATTCTCATGATATTCACGGCATTATGAATCATCCAGTTCGGGAACCGGATGGCCGAGTCATCAGCGTCCTGATAGCCGAGGACTTGGCGATGTTGCGGCACGCCCTGGTCTCGCTGCTGAACCTGGAACCGGATATCGACGTCGTCGCCGAGGTCGAGTCGGGAGACAGGATCGTGGCCGAGGCCCGGGCGCACCGTCCGGACGTCGCGGTGATCGATATCGATATGCCTGCCCTGGACGGGCTCAGCGCGGCGGCGGAACTCCGCGAGAAACTCCCCGACGTGCGCGTGTTGATCCTGACCAGCCTCGGCAAGCCCGGCAACCTGCGCCGGGCGCTCACCGCGCACGTGTCGGGCTTCCTGCTCAAGGACGGCCCGCCCGAACAACTGGTGGCGGCGATCCGGGACATCTCGCAGGGCCTGCGGGTGATCGACTCGGAGCTGGCGCTCATGGCGTGGGACAGTGGGGAGAACCCGCTGCACCCCCGCGAGGCCAAGGTGCTGCAGCTGACCGCCCAGGGCGCCAACCCCGACGAGATCGCGCGGGAGCTGTTCCTGTCTCCGGGCACGGTCCGCAACTACCTGACCACCAGCGTGGCCAAGCTCAACGCCCGCAACAAGATCGACGCGATCCGGATCGCCGAGGAGATGGGCTGGCTGTAGCGGCGGAGCACACCGCGCGCGGGGAACTAGGCGCGCACGGTCGGCAGGCGGCAGTCCACTTCGGCCGTCAGGTGGAACCAGCCGTCGTCCGAGCCGCGCGCCACCAGCTTGCCGCCCAGCGCCTCGACCCGCTGGGTGAGGTTGCCGATGCCGCTGCCCGAGCCGTTGTCGGTGGTGTCTTCGGCGCAGTTCCCCGCGCCCGCTCCGCGGCGCTTCTTCGCGGGCTTCGCGGCGCCGTCGTTGGAGATCGTCAGGCGGACCGACCCGTCCTGCCGTTCGACGGCGATCTCACAGTTGCGCGCGGCGCTGTGCCGCAGCATGTTGGTGATGCCTTCGCGCAGCACGGTCGCCAGCACGGTGCTCGCGGACTTCGACAGGTCCGACAGATCCACGTCGGCCCGCATGCGGGCGTTGATCTCGGCGGCGGCGAGCACCGACCGGGCCGACCGCAGCTCGGCCTCCAGGGACATCTGCCGGTAGCCGCTCGACACCGTCCGCACGTCGACCAGCGCCCGCCGCGAGATCTGCAGGATGTCGGCGAGCTCCTGCACGGCGCGGTCCCAGTCCTCCCCGCCGAGGCGGCGGGCCAGCTCGGTCTTGAGGGTGATCGTGGACAGGCTGTAGCCGAGCAGGTCGTGCAGGTCGCGGGCGAAGCGGATGCGTTCTTTCTCCACCGCCATCTGCGCCAGCGCCATCCGGGAGCGGTAGACCTCGGTCACGAGTTCCGACATGCGGGTCAGGCCGTACAGCACCAGCCCGGTGATGACCGTCGAGGCTGCGATGTAGCTGAGGCTGAACGGCGACAGGTCCGCCGTGGCCTCGATGGCGACGTTGCTGACGACGACCAGGCCGAAGACCACCCAGGCCGGCCAGGGCGACAGGACGAGCAGCGCGTTGCTGGCCACGAAGCCCGGCAGGGCGATCCAGTCGGTGCCCCACACCAGCATCGGCCCGTAGATGAGGGCGGCCTGCAGATACAGCAGCGGCAGCCGCCTGCGCGGATTGCGTCTGGACGACGCGCGGCTGAAATGGAATATCTGCAGGATCAGCAGCGCGGCGAGAACGACGGAAAAGCTGCAAATTTCAACGACACTCTGCGCCGGAGCGGAGAAGAACCGCACGCAGTCGACGACGAAGAAGCCAATGAAGACCGTCAGCACTACCGCCCTGGCCAAAGCGGGGGCCAGCTGAATCTCGCGATGCGAAGATCCTGGTACGGCGGCGGGGCCCGACCCTTCGTGCCCACCCGAGTGCAGCACCTGGCCAGCCCTCCACCGTAATCACTGATAGTGCCGTGATTAGGCAGATGTTAGCACGATCCGCCCACATACGATCAAGTGACAATAAACCGGTAGTCAGACGAATAGTGGAATGGGATTCAGGTCGGCGTACGGCGTCGGCGCGGCCAGGCGACCGAGCCGCACCGGCACGTCGTACAGCCGGCCCGGCGCGAACCGCGCCCAGAAGTGCCGCAGTCCGGGCACCATGACCTTGACCACCGGCAGTTCGATGTCGGGCCTGGTCTGGTCGAGCACCAGCAGCTCCATGCCGTTCGACGCGACCAGATCGGTGATGGCCTTCACGTCGTCGAGCAGGTCGGGCCGCGGCGTGAAGCCGTAGCAGTCCGGCGTGCGCGCCGCCTGCCCGGGGTCGGGCAGCAGATAAGGGTGCTCGGCCACCGTCGCCCGCCGCCACCAGTCGAGCGCCTCCCGGTCGGTGGTGCCGTAGCCGGTGCCGTCGGGGCGGGCGTCGCAGACCGCCGGCATGAACTGGTTCATCTCGGTCAGCGCGCGGCGCAGCGCGACACGCGGGTCGAAGTGCGCCCCGAACCCGAACACGATGTCCTCCGCCGGCTTGTCCACCCTCCTCGACAGCGCGACCATCGCCGGAATGCCGAGATCGGCGGTGAGGTCCAGCGCCCAGAGCTCACGCCCCGCCGCGGCGTAGCCCTGGCGCACCCTGCTCGTCCACGGGTCGTCGAAGGCTTCGATGTCGATGCCCGGCTGCCGGGTGCGGTTGTACCACCACAGGGCGACCGAGTCGCGCTCGACGAGCTCCAGGAAGCCCTGCACCAGGGCGTCCTCCAGGGTGCCGCCGGCGGCGTTGCCGTTGGAGTCGGCCCGGACGAATCCGCGGCCGCACTCCGGCGGTGTCCCGTAGTAGAGCATGCCGGAGGGCACCAGGCGGTGCCTGTGGTGGGTGAGCGACCACATCGGCGTCCAGTCGATCGGCACCGACGGGTCGAACGGCTCGCAGACGTGCTGAGCGGGCGCGTGCGTCCGGTTCCACTCGGCACGGTCCCGGAACTGCCGCTCGTGGTAGAGCTGACAGGAGTCCGGGTGGACGGCGCGGCCGCCCAGCTCCTCGTACGACGCCCGCAGCCGCAGCTCGTCGCCGTGGTAGCTGCCGGAACGCCGCTCCAGGGCCTCGCACAGGGCGCTGGCCCGGGCGTGCAGCGGGGTGACGCCCTTGCCGCCGGTCAGCGCGCGCATGCCCGCGCGGATGCCGGCGGGGCCGTGCGACGCCCGCGCGTGCACCGGGTTCTCCCCCGCCACGTAGGCGTTGAGGAACTCCGGGCCGCGCGGGTCGCGCCGGATCTCCGCGACCAGCCCGGTGAGCGGGCTGATCAGGTGCTCGTACCGCCGCAGCACCCGTTCGGGCGACAGCGCGCGATGGCCGCCCCCCTCGCACGAGGTCTTGATCCGCGACTGCGGGCTGATCGCCCGCCAGGCCTGTCTGGCGACCAGGCCGGGATCCCCGCACGTCTCACACTGGGGCCGGCGGCGCAGCTGATGGCGTTCGGTCCGCAGGGTGACGGCGTCCAGGGTGAGGATGTCGTGCTGGCTCTCGTGCCGGTGCCCGGCGATCCACTTGGCCGCCTCCAGCATGGTCAGGCACATGCCGGACGCCCTGCTGGAGCCGATGCCGACGGCCGGCCGGGGGGCCGGTCCGGCCTTTTTCAGCGCCCGCTGCACCTGGGCCTCGGCCCCCCGGTTGGCCCACAGCCGGTGCACCATGCACGTCCAGCACGGGCCGTCGCCGGGCTGGAACACCGGGCCGATGTACAGGGTGGCACCGGTCGGCTTGGCCAGCAGCCAGGGCCGCCCCGCGGCGCGATGCTCCGCGTCGACGTGGGCCAGCGCGGGGTCGAGATAGTCGTCGCACAGCACGATCGACAGGTCGCACCACTTCTTCCCCGTCTTCCCCGTCTCGCCCGCGGTGGGCGGGGTGGCGCGGCGCAGGCCGCACATCCGGAGGGCGCGTTCGGCGTCGCCCTCGTCGATGCCGCCCAGCACGATCAGGTTCGCCCGCCCCGCGGCGGTGCGCTCCGCCGCCAGGTTCGCGTCCAGCCCCGCCATCTCCCAGTACGCCATCTCCTGTTCGTCGGCCGCCTCGACGGGCACGCTCTCCTCCACCAGGCCGGCGGCGATCAGCCTGGAGACCAGGCCGGCCAGCTGGGCCGGGGACGCCTCGGCGGAGGCGTCGCGCAGCAGCGCCTCCAGGTCACGCGAGCCGTCGAGCAGCGGGACGAGGGCCTCTACGTGCGAGCCTCGCAGGGCCGTCACTCCCGCTTCGGAGAACAGGTAGGCGCCGTGGCCTTCGACCACCACGGGGCGCAGGTAACGCTTGAACCTGAGCGACGGAGCCATGATCACTTACTCATTCGCTCTCGGCGCGGGCGGGACGCTCGGTGTAGCAGAACTGGGTGAACTTGATCATTTCGAACTCGAGCCGCGCGAGACCGTCGAGCTCGAAGATCTCCAGGTCATTTCCGTGGATCCCGTTCATGGTGTTTCTCCTCGGTGGCTTTGTGCCTCGGGGTTTGTGCAGTGGCCGGCCTGCCCATTGATTCTCGGCCGAGACCGCGGGAAAACGCCAGGCGAGTCTTCATGACACCGCTGTGAAGATTTCACATGAACCGCATCGCCGGATACACACAACAGTCGTGATCCCTGCTCTACCCCCGGAGCGGCCGGTTGGCCCACCCTGTAAAGCAGGCATGATCTGCCATTCCGAACCCGGAAGGAATTGATGACGATGATGGAGGTACGCCTGCTCGGCCAGTTCGAAGCGACCGAATGTGGTGTCTCGGTGCTACCCACGGCGAGCAAGCCGCGGCAGGTGCTGGCCCTGCTCGCCCTCAATCCGGGAAAGATCGTAACGGTGGGGGCGTTGATGGAGGAACTCTGGGGAGACGACATTCCGCGGAGCGCCAGCACCACGTTGCAGACCTACATCATGCAGCTGCGCCGGAAGCTGCGTTCGGCGCTGGCGACGGAGCCACGCCGCACCGCCAAGGACGTGCTGGTCACCCACCCCACGGGATATCTGCTCCAGGTGCTGCCGCACAACGTGGACGCCTTCGCGCACGAGGAGCTGCTCGCCGCCGGCCAGCGGTGCGTCGCCGCCGGCGACGACGCGGCGGCGGCCCGGCTCCTGGCCGAGGCGCTGCGGCTGTGGCGGGGCCCGGCCCTGATCGACGTGCCGGTGGGCCCGCGTCTGGAACTCGAGGTGATGCGGCTGCACAGCCAGCGGATGTACGCCCTGGAGCTGCGCATCGAGGCCGATCTGCGGCTCGGCCGCCACCAGTCGCTGCTGAGCGAGCTCGCCCTGCTCACCGCCCAGCAGCCGCTGAACGAGAACCTGCACGCCGCCTACATGATCGCACTGTGCCACTCGGGCCGTCAGGTGCAGGCCCTCTCGGTGTATCAGCGGCTGCGCCACACCCTCACGACCGAGCTGGGCATCGAGCCGTGCGCCCGGGTCCAGGAGATCCAGCACGCCATTCTGTCCGCCGCGCCGATGCCGGTGGGCACGCGGCCCGCCCCCGGAATGCGGGCGACCGATTCACTCACTGTTTCAGGATTGAACAAGCGCTAATTCCGGCCGGTCGCCCGATCGGCAATGCGCTGAAGTCGGGTTATCCGGCGGCGCGGCCCCCGCGCCCGGAAAAGAAACGACCGGACGACTTGCCTCCACCGTTTCGCCCACCGACCGTCGAATGCGCCGGGAAACTTTGGCGAAATGGAGGAGCAGTGTCCAGATCCGCTACCAGGTCCATCAGCCGGTTCGTCCGCCGGCTGCTCGCCGCAGCCGTCGCCCTGCTCACCGTGGCGTTCCTCGCCGGATCGCCCGCGGTCGCGCAGTCGCTGCCGTCACCTCGTGCCTTCGTGTCCAACCTGGACCTGGAGTGCTTCAAGACCTCGCCGTACACCCCGCCGTCCGTCACGGTCAAGCTCAAGCACCTCAACCCGGTGCTGGAGGGCATGCCCATCGAACCGGTCACCCTCGGCGCCCGCGAACAGCTGTGCATGCCGGTCGCCAAGAACGGCGTCATCCCACCCGATGACGTACTGCGGTACGTTCAGTGGGTCGACCTGTCGTGCTACCAGGTCAGCGGGCGGGAGGCCGGAGCGGTGCTCACGCTCGACCAGCTCAACCCGGTGCTGCGGAACGTGCCGCGGCAGAAGGTGCAGATGATCAAGCCCGAGCACTTCTGCGTGCCGGTCGCGAAGAACGAAGTGATCCCGCCGCCCGAGGTGCTGAACCTCGTCAGCCACATCGACCTGCTCTGCTACGGGATCGTCCCCAACGAGCCGATGAACTGGGACCTGCTGCTCACTCAGCTCAACCCCGTGGTCCGCGGCTACATCCCCCCGATCGAGGGATCGGTCCGCTACGCCCGTCACCTGTGCGTGCCCGTGGCCAAGGACGGTGACAAGATCCCGCAGGAGGCGATGAACATCCTGCGGTGGGTCGACCTGGAGAAGTACGACCTCAAGATGCCGTCCATGCACGAGGTGCAGCTGAGGCTGCGGCACCTCAACCCGGTGCTCTCCTGGCTGCCGCTCGAGTCGGCGCAGCTCGTCGAAGCGCAGCAGCTCGCCGTGCCGGTCGCGAAGAACGGCGTCTTCCCACCGGCCGGCTGAGCCGGCTCCGGCCGCCCGCCCGTGCGCGGGCGGGCGGCCACCCGCGCCGTGTCACGCCCCCCAGTCGATGTCGGACAGGCGCGCGAGGGCGCGGATCAGCGCGTGGACGCCGTCGCGGCCGCCGCCCTGGGCGCGGAGCGCGAGGTACAGCTCGTGGGCCAGCGCGAGCCCCGGCAGGGCGAGGTTCATCCGCCGGGCCTCCAGCAAGGTGATCTCCATGTCCTTGATGAAGTGCTCGACCATGAAGCCGGGCGCGAAATCGCCCTTGAGCATGCGGGGGGCATAGTTGGTGAGCGACCAGGATCCGGCCGCACCGCCGCCGACCGACCGCAGCACGCTCTCGGGGTCGAGGCCCGCCTTGTGGGCGTACAGCAGCGCCTCGCACACGCCGATCAGGCCGGTGGCGATCAGGGTCTGGTTGACCATCTTGGTGTGCTGGCCGGCGCCGGCGGGGCCCTGGTGGACGATCGTGCGGCCCATCAGCTCCAGCAGCGGGCGCACGCGCTCGACGGTGTCGGCGTCGCCGCCGACCATGATCGACAATGTGGCGTCGCGCGCCCCGATGTCGCCGCCCGACACGGGGGCGTCGACGCTGCCGACGCCCCGCTCGGCTGCGGCCGCGTAGATCTCCCGGGCCAGCGACGGCTCGCTGGTCGTCATGTCGACGATCACACTGCCGGGGCGGGCCGCCGACAGGATTCCCCCGTCCTCGAGCACGACCTCACGGACGTCGGAGGGGTGGCCGACCATCGTGAAGATGACGTCGGACTCCGCCGCGACGGCCGCGGGGGTGCCGGCCCACGTGGCGCCGCGCTCGATGAGCGGCTCGGCGCGGCGCCGCGTGCGCGTGTAGAGGGTCACGGGGTGGCCGCCGGACAGCAGGTGCCCGCACATGGACGCCCCCATCACGCC
Organism: Actinomycetales bacterium; assembly: GCA_044507605.1. Lineage (GTDB taxonomy): Bacteria > Actinomycetota > Actinomycetes > Streptosporangiales > Streptosporangiaceae > Thermopolyspora. Next base: position 187,403 of record JBIQJI010000002.1, read on the forward strand.
CGTTCCGACCCAGCCGATGCGTGTCACATCCGATTCGCACGAAGTCACGCGACCACGATAACCAGGTCGTCTCAGGGCAGGTGGGGCAGGGGCAGGTGCGTCAGAGACGCCGGCCCCCTGCACTCCGGGGGCCGCTCAGACCACGTCGAGGGGGCGGTGCGGGCCGACCGGCGGCTCCACCTTGATCGAGTCGCCGGGGCGCACGACACCCCCGATCAGCACGACGCTCATGATGCCGGCCTTGCGCACCACGTTCCCGGCGGCGTCACGGCCGACGACCTGCTTGAGCAGGCCGTCGTGGAGGCCGTCGATCTGCCCGCAGGGGTTGCGCAGCCCGGTCACCTCCACCACGGCCTCGTCGCCGAGGCGTAGCAGCGTGCCGGCCGACAGGCCGAGCAGGTCGACGCCCCTGGTGGTGATGTTCTCGCCGAGCTCGCCGGGGAGCACCCGGAAACCCGCCTCGGCCACCTCGGCGAAGAGCTCCTCGTGGATGAGGTGCACCTGGCGCAGGTTCGGCGCCGTGGGGTCCCTGGCGACCCGCGAGCGGTGCTTGACCGTCGTACCGGCGTGCACGTCGCCTGCCACGCCGAGCCCGGCGAGCAGCGTGACGCTCTCCCGGTTCGGCTTGGTGAAGGAGTACTCCTCGTTGCGGCTGACCGCCACGACCGTCCCGCTCATCTCGCCCCGCCCATCCCGCCGCCCATGCCCTCGACGCACAAAAGGCTAACCGGGCGCACATCGCCTTTTCCTCCCGTTTTTCCGTCAGCGGGGCCGCTGGTGGATGTAGAGGTCGCGCCGGTCGGCCTGGGCCACGGTGCGGTGGTCGGGCAGCGGAAGCTCGTAGCGGACCTGCCGGTGGTGGTCGCCGAACTGGCGGCCGGCGTTGTAGACCGAGCGGAACTTCCAGATCGACCTGGCGAAGTTGCTCTGGCCGCGCACCAGCTGGCGGCCGATGATGCCCAGGGTCTTGGCCGCGGCGGCGACGCCGAGGTGCTTGCGGTTCATCACGGCCTGGGTCTTCACCAGCTCCCGGTAGAAGTCCTGGAGCGGCAGCGTCGTCGGCACGACCGCGTGCTGGATGTCGAAGAGCCGGTAGTCGCGCGAGGTGAGCCTGCGCGACTCGGTGTGCCAGATCTCCGTGCCCGGATAGGGGGTCATGACCGTGAGGTTGACGATCTCGGGCACCGACAGCGCCCACTGCCGCACGAGCCGGAACCTGTCGGCGTCCCAGCTCGGGTCGACGATCAGGTTGATCGCCACGGTGAGCCCCATGGCGCGGGCCAGCTCCAGCGCCTTGACGTTCTCGTCGGGGCTGGTCCGTTTGCGGTACAGGTCGAGCCCTTCCTCGTCGAGCGCCTCCATGCCGAGGAACATGTAGTTCAGGCCGAGGCGCCGCCAGCGCCGGAAGACCTCGGGATGCCGCAGCAGCACGTCGGCCCGCGTCTCCAGGTAGTACTCCTTGCGGACCTTGCGCTTTTCGAGCTCGGCCGCGATCGCGTCGCCGTGCTCGGGGCGGATGAAGGCGACGTCGTCGACGATGAAGATGCCGCGCTCCTCGATGGACGCCACCTCCTCCGCGGCCGCCTCCGGTGAGACCTTGCGGTAGCTGCGGCCGTAGAAGGTCCAGGCGCTGCAGAACGAGCAGTCCCACGGGCAGCCGCGGGTGAACTCGACCGAGGCGGCCGGGTCGAGCACCCCGATGAAGTACTTGTGGCGCGACCGGGTCAGGTCGCGGGCCGGGCAGGGCTCGTCGAGGCTGTCGAGCAGCAGGGGCGGCTTGGTGCAGACCCCGTCGAGCGTCACGGCCCCCGGCACTTCGGTGAGCCCGCCGTCGCGGGCGGCCGCCAGCAGCAGCGGCGCCGCGACCTCGCCCTCCCCCCGCAGGATCGCGTCGATGGCGCCCCCGGCCTGCTCGATGACGTGCCGGGCGATGAACGAGACGCTGTGGCCGCCGGCGAAGACGAAGCAGGTCGGGAACACCATCTTGATGTACTGCGCGAGGTCCAGCACCTCGGGGATGTTCGGCAGGTAGTTCAGGCCGAAGCCCACGGCCTCGGGCATGAAGTCGGCCAGCTCGCGGTGCAGGTCGCGATGCGTGAAGATCTGCAGGTCCAGCAGGCGCACCTCGTGCCCGGCGGCGCGCAGGGCGCCGGCGACCCGTTCGAGCCCAAGGGGCTCCAGCCGGAGGAAGATCTCGGAGTACATCAGACCACTGGGATGGACCAGCAGCGTACGCATCATATTTCCCCTGTTCGCCCCGGCTGTCCCGTTTGCCACGTTACGCACCGTGTATCGTCGTGCTACCCCCGTAGCAGCAAGGCGAACACCCCACCCACCGCTTACCTGTTACCGGTCACCAGCGATGGTGGACCTGGGGGCGGATCAGGTCGTCGTAGACCTGCGCCACCGTCGCCAGAGCGTCGGGCGGCAGCGGCGGCAGCGCGCCCGCGGCGGCGTTGGCCGCGGCCTGGGCGGGGGTGCGGGCGCCGGGGATGACGACCGAGACGCCGGGCTGCTGCGTGATCCAGCGCAGCGCGAACTGGGCCATGGCGACCCCCTCGGGCACCAGCGGGGCCAGGCGGCGCACCGCCTCCAGGCCGGTGGCGAAGTCGACGCCCGAGAACGTCTCGCCCACGTCGAACGCCTCGCCGTGCCGGTTGTAGGTGCGGTGGTCGTCGGGGGCGAACACCGTGTGCTCGTCGTACCGGCCCGACAGCAGGCCGCTGGCCAGCGGCACCCGGGCGATGATGCCCACCCCGGCCTCGCGGGCCGCCGGCAGCACCCGCTCCAGCGGCTTGTGCCGGAACGCGTTGAGGATGATCTGCACGGTGGCGACGCCGGGCCGCGCGATCGCGGTCAGCGCCTCCTCGCAGGTCTCCACGCTCACGCCGTACGCCGCGATCAGCCCTTCGGCGACCAGGGCGTCGAGGGCGTCGAAGACCGCGTCGGTGGAGTACACCGGAGTCGGCGGGCAGTGCAGCTGGACCAGGTCGAGCGTGTCGACGCCCAGATTCTCGCGGGACCGCTCGACCCAGGCCCGGAAGTTGGCCGCCACGTAGTTCTCGGGTACCTGCTCCACCCGGCGGCCCATCTTCGTCGCCACGGTGAGCCCGGGATGCTCCTTGGCGACGCGGCCGACGATCCGCTCGCTGCGGCCGTCGCCGTAGATGTCGGCGGTGTCGATGAACGTCACCCCGCCCGCCACGGCGGCCTCGATCGTGGCCACGGCGTCGGCCTCGCTCACGTCACCCCAGTCGGCCCCGAACTGCCAGGCCCCGAGCCCCACGACCCCGACCTGCCGCCCGGTCCGCCCCAACACCCGGCTCTCCATGCGAGCCCGCCTCTCCACGCGTCCAGTCCACTACGTCGGCCCTCAGTATTCCGGACGGATCCTCCCCACGCGGGCCCGCAGGTCAGCGCAGGCGGCGGCGGAAGGGCGACGGCGACGGGGTGGCGGGAGCCAGCCGCACCCGGGCGTCCACGGTGAGCGCGCCCTCGGGCGTGACGATGACCGGGTTGAGGTCGAGCTCGGCCGCCTCGGGCACCTGGTCGAGGAACCGGCCGACCGCCACGATCTGCCGTTCCAGGGCGGCGACGTCCGTCTTGGGACGGCCTCGATAGCCCGACAGCAGCGGGGCGCCGCGCAGCTCACCGATCATGTCGGCGGCGTCCTGGAGGGTCACCGGGGGCACGCGGAAGGACCGGTCGGCGAGCAGCTCCGCCGTCACGCCGCCCATGCCCACCATGAGCAGCGGCCCGAACGACGGGTGCCGCACACCGCCGATGATGATCTCGACGCCGTCGCGCGCCATGGGCTGGACGACCGCGCCCGTCATCGCCCGCCCGATGTCGTGGGCCATGCGGCGGTAGGCTCCCGCCACCTCCTCGGGCGTACGCAGGTCCAGCGCGACCGCGCCCACGTCGCTCTTGTGCACCAGGTCCGGCCCGGTGGCCTTCAGCACGGCCGGCAGCCCGGTGCGCGCCGTGGCCTCGGCGGCGGCCTCGGGCGAGCCGACGGCGACCGTGGTGGCCAGGTCGACGCCGTAGTGGCCGAGCAGCCGGGCGATGGCCGCCTGGCCGAGCCAGCCGCCCTCGGGCCGCTCGCGCAGCACCCCCCGCACGATCGCGGCCACCTCCGGGTCGGGCGCGAAGGTCAGGTCGGCCGCCGCCGGCGGCCTGGCCTTCCAGCGGACGTACTCCGCGACCCGCCGCAGCGCCTGCACGGCCTGCTCCGGAAACGCGTACTCCGGCACCCCGCCGGTGACGCCGTCGTGACCCATCACGCAGACGAGCACCGGCTTGGCGGCACCGGCGGCGGCCACGGCGATCGCCTGGCGGGTCGGCTCCAGGCCGGAGCCGAACGGCGGCGTGTAGACGACCAGCACACTGTCGATGCCGGGGTCGGCCAGCACGGCCTCGACGGCGAACCCGACCTGTTCGGCCGTCGCCCCGGCGGTGAGGTCGACCGGGTTGCCGAGGGCCGACGCCGCCGGGGCCCTGGTCCGCAGCCTGGCCTGGGTGGCCGGCGACAGCGCCGGCACCTGCAGCCCCGCCTGTTCGCAGGCGTCGGCGGTGAGCGCCTCGGGCCCGCCCGAGTTGCCGACGATGGCCACCCTCGGCCCCGCCGGCAGCGGCTGCTCGGTCAGCAGCCGCGCGGTGTCGAGCAGGTCCCGCACCGACTCCAGCCTGATCACGCCCGACGCCGACAGCAGCGCGTCGACCGCGACATCGGGGGTCGCCGCCGCGGCGGTGTGCGAACGCACCGCCCGGTCCCCGGCCGCGCTGCGCCCGCTCTTGACCACCAGGATCGGCTTGCGGCGGCCCAGCCTGCGGGTGATGCGGCCGAACCGCAGCGGGTTGCCGAACGACTCCAGGTACATCACGATCACGTCGGTGCCCGGGTCGTCCTCCCAGTACTCCAGCAGGTCGTTGCCGGACACGTCGGCCTTGTTGCCGACCGACACGAACGACGACACCCCCAGCCCCAGCGACGCCGCCCGATCGATCAGGGCCGCCGCCACCGCGCCCGACTGCGACATCAGGCCCATGCGTCCGGGCGGCGGCGAGCCGGGCAGGAAACTGGCGTTGAGGTGCGCGGCGGTGTTGACGATGCCCAGGCAGTTGGGCCCGACCAGCCGCATGCCGGCCTCGCGGCAGATCGCCAGCAGCGTGCGCTCGTCGCCCTTGCCGCCCGCCTCGGCGAACCCCGCGCTCACCACCACCAGGCCCCGCACCCCGTGCGCGGCACAGTGCCGCGCCACGCCCAGCACGGCCGGGGCCGGGGTCGCCACCACCGCCAGGTCCACCGGCCCGGGGACCTCCCGCAGGTCGGCGTACGCCCGCAGCCCCGCCACCTGCGTGGCGTGCGGGTTGACCGGGTAGATGGGCCCGGGAAAGCCGCCCTCGACCAGGTTGGCCAGCACCTGGTGGCCGATGCCCGAGGGGTCGCGGCCGGCCCCGATCACCGCGACCGAGCGCGGCGACAGCAGCCGGGTCAGCGACGCCACCTCGGCCTCGTGCTCGCGCCGCTCGATCCGGGCCAGCAGGGCGGACGTCGGGTGCAGCGCGATGCGCACCCGGATCAGGTCGTCGACGTTCTCGCGGGTGGCCTCCAGCCCGAGGTCGGCCAGCACCTGGAGCATGGGCCGGTTGTCGGCCCGCACGTCGGCGACCAGCTCGCCGACCCCCGACTCCGCGGCCCACACGGCCAGATGCTCCAGCAGCAGCGTGCCGAGCCCGCGCCCGTGCACGACGTCGTCGAGCAGCACCCCCACCTCGGCGCTCGCGCCGTCGCCGCAGGGCACGTACTCGGCGACCGCCACCAGCCGCCCGCCGACGAGCGCGACCAGCGCGCGCGCCGGATGACCGGGCGCGCAGATGCGTTCCACGTACGCGTGCGCGGTGCCCCGCCCGCCGGTGAGGAAGCGCAGGAAGGCCGACCGCTCCGACGTGGCGTCGACCAGCTCGTGCAGCGCGGCCCGATCGCCCGGCACCAGCGCCCGCAGGTGGGCGATGCCGCCGTCGCGCAGCAGCACGTCGCACTGCTCGAGGACCTGACCTGAACCCTGTTCGTCGTACGCGCCCTTCATCATGCCCCCAGCGTCGACCCGATCATCGGTGTCCATCCAGGGTCCTTGTGCCCGCCGGTCAGGGACCGAAGACCCCGTCACACCGGGCCCGCGGCGGGCAGACCAGCGACGTGACCCCGCCGTTCAGGTGGGCAGAGGACCGATACCGCCCACGAGGAGGAGGAGCGCCATGGCCACGCGGCCGGAGGAGACCAGGGAGTTCGCCGGGATCAACGAGGTCATCGTCGCCGTCGACGGGTCCGACGGCGCGACGGAGGCCGTGAAGTGGGCCGCCGACGACGCGGCCCGCAGGCAGGTGCCGCTGCGTGTCGTCCACGTCTACGAGCCGTGGCCGTACGACCTCGGCCGCTTCCCGCCGCCCGAGCGGACCGACGAGGCGACCCAGGGCGCCGGGCAGGTGCTCGGCGCGGCGCAGCGGCTCGCCGGGGAACGGCACCCGGGCCTCACGGTCACCGTCGAACTGCTCGACGGGCACCCGGGGGGCGTGCTGCGCGGCCTGACCGGGCCGGGCGTGGAGATGGTGCTCGGCAGCCGCGGGCTCGGCGGGTTCGCCGGCGCGCTGCTCGGCTCGGTCAGCGCGCACGTCGCCGGGCAGGGCCACGGCCCGGTGGTCGTCGTCCGCCCCCGCCGCGAGGGCACGGCCGGCTCCGCCTTCGACGCGCACGGCCGCATCGTCGTCGGCGTCGACGACTCCGACGAGTGCGAGCCCGCCCTGGCCTACGCGTTCGAGCAGGCCCGGCTCCGGCACGCCGCGCTGCGCGCGGTGCACGCCTGGCAGCTGCCCACGTACGCCTACACGATCGGCATCCCCTACGAGGAGGACGAGCTGATCAAGGCGAGGCGCGAGCTGATCGCCCAGCGGCTGGACAGCTGGCAGGCCAGGTTCCCCGGCGTGGAGATGACGCTGGACACGCCGTACGCGCACCCGGTCACCGCGCTGAGGCAGGCCTCGGAGGCGGCGGACCTGATCGTGGTCGGCTCCCGGGGCCGGGGCACCTTGGAGGCGGTCGTGCTCGGCTCGGTCGGCCGCGCCATGCTGCACCACACGCGCTGCCCCATCGCCGTCGTCCGGTGACCGCCGACGGCGACCTGGTGGGCCCGGGCCGGCCCCGGACGACCTGCGCGAGGAGGAGAGATGAAGGCTCTGGTGTACGAAGGGCAGGGGCGCCGGTCGTGGACCAAGGTGCCCGATCCGAAGATCGGCGACCCCCGCGACGTGATCATCCAGGTGGACACCGTGACGATCTGCGGCACCGACCTGCACATCCTCGGGGGCGACGTGCCGGCGGTGCAGCCGGGCCGGATCCTCGGCCACGAGGCCGTCGGCACCGTCGTCGAGGTGGGCTCGGGGGTCACCCGCGTCGCCGAAGGCGACCGGGTGCTGGCGTCGTGCATCTCGGCCTGCGGCGTCTGCGCCTACTGCCGCGAGGGGGCGTACGGACAGTGCCTGCGGGGCGGCGGCTGGATCCTCGGCCACCTGATCGACGGCGTCCAGGCGGAGTACGCCCGCATCCCGTTCGCCGACCTGTCGACCCACCGGCTGCCCCGGAACGTCGGCGACGAGGCGGCCGTGCTGCTGGCCGACATTCTGCCCACCGCCTACGAGGTGGGCGTGCTCAACGGCCGGGTACGGCCCGGCGACACCGTGGTGATCGTCGGCGCGGGGCCCATCGGCCTGGCCGCGGTCGTGGCGGCCCGGCTGTTCACGCCCCAGCGCGTGATCGTGATCGACAAGGCCGAGAGCCGGCTCCACGCCGCCAGGCGGTTCGGCGCCGACATGGCCCTGCATCCGAGGGAGGACCCCCTGGAGGTGATCCGCACGGTGACGGACGGCCTGGGCGCCGACGTGGCGATCGAAGCGGTCGGCATACCGGGGACGTTCGAGCTGTGCGCCAGGCTGATCCGCCCCGGGGGCCGGGTGGCCAACGTAGGCGTCCACGGCGAACCGGCCACCCTGCACCTGGAGGACCTGTGGATCCGTAACGTCACGATCACCACCGGCCTCGTCGACACCTCCTCCACGCCGACCCTGCTGCGCATGCTGGAGGCCCGGCGCCTCAACCTCAACGGCATGGTGACGCACCGCATGTCCCTCGACGGCTTCGAGGAGGCGTACGACGTGTTCGCCGACCCCGCCACGAGCGGCGCCCTGAAAGTGGTGCTCCACCGCGACTGACCGGGCCCGGCAGACCCCGCCGGCCCGGCGGAGCGACCCGTTTTGCCGCCCTCCGGGGGCAGCGTGGAGACTGGTGGGAGACGGAGCCGGCGCGGGTCACGGCGGGAGGCCGGTATGACCGAGGGGTCCACGGGTGCTGGCGGCCGGACACGGTCGCTCGTGCCGCACATGCGGCTGGACGAGCTGCTGGCCGAATTGCAGAACCGGCTGGAGGCGGTGCTGTCGACCCGCGATCGGGTGCACGCGCTGCTGGAGGCCGTCGTGTCGGTCGGCAGCGACCTGGACCTGGAGACCGTGCTGCATCGCATCGTGGCGGCGGCCACCACGCTCGTCGACGCCTGCTACGGCGCGCTGGGCGTGATCGGCGACGACAACCGGCTGGTGCAGTTCGTGCCGGTGGGCCTGACCGAGGACGAGATCGCCCGCATCGAGCACTGGCCGCACGGTCTCGGCCTGCTGGGCAAACTGATCAAAGAGCCGCGGCCGCTGCGCATCGCCGACATCACCGAGCATCCCGAGTCGTACGGGTTCCCGGCGGGGCATCCGCCGATGCGGTCGTTCCTGGGCGTGCCGATCCGGGTGCGCGACGAGGTGTTCGGCAACCTGTACCTGTCCGAGAAGCGCAGCGGGGAGTTCGACGAAGAGGACGAAGCCATCCTCGTGGCCCTGGCCGCCGCCGCCGGCGTCGCCATCGAGAACGCCCGCCTGTACGAAGAGACGCGCAGGCGCGAGCAGTGGCTGGAGATCTCCGCCGAGGTCACCACCGGCCTGCTGTCGGGGGACGACCCCCACCAGGTGCTCGCCACCATGGCCGGGCGGGCCCGGCGCATGACCGGCGCCGACCTGGTCACCGTCGTGCTGCCGGCCGGCCCCGACACGATCCGCCCCGCCGTCGCCGAAGGCCACGGCGCCGAGCAGCTGCTCGGGCACGAACTGCCCATCGAGGGCACCATGGCCGGGCTCGTGCTGCGCACCGCCGAGCCGTGCCTCGTCACCGACGTCCGCGAGCGGCCCGACATGCCGGACCGGTTCCGGCACCTTTCGATCGGCCCGGTCATCGCGGTGCCGCTCGGCGCCTACGGCAAGACGCGCGGGGTCCTCGCCCTGGCCAAACGCGACGGCCGGCTGCCGTTCAGCCGCGCCGACCTGCGCATGGTCGAATCGCTCGCCGGGCAGGCCGCGATCGCCCTCGAACTCGCCGAGGCGCGGGCCGACGCCGAGCGGCTGGGCCTGCTGGAGGACCGCGACCGCATCGCCAAGGACCTGCACGACGTCGTGATCCAGCGCCTGTTCGCCGTCGCCATGACCCTGATGAGCACCCTGCCCCTGGTCGACCGCCCCGAGGCCGCCGACCGGATGCGGCACGCCGTGGACGAGCTCGACGAGACGATCCGCCAGATCCGCTCCACGATCTTCGCGTTGCAGACCCCGCCCGAGACGACGGCCCGGCCCGGCCTGCGCGGCCAGATCATGGAACTCCTGGAGGACGCCCGCGGCCACCTCGGCTTCATGCCCGGCATCCGCATGGCGGGCGCCCTCGACACGGTGGTCCCCGACGACACAGGCGGGCAGCTGCTCGCCGTGCTGCGGGAGGCCCTGTCGAACATCGTCCGCCACGCCAAGGCCACCAGGGCCGACGTCGCCGTGGAGGCCACCGGCGGCCACCTCGTGCTCACCGTGACCGACAACGGCGTGGGGATCCCCGGCAACGCCCACCGCAGCGGCCTGCGCAACCTCGCCGACCGCGCCGAAACCCTCGGCGGCACGTTCGCCCTCGGCCGCCCCGCCGAAGGCGGCACCCGCCTGGAGTGGCGCGTCCCCCTGCACCGGCGCGAAGAATCAGCGGGTGATGTCCCTGCCTGAGATCTGCTCGATGGCCACGACGATGAAATGCTCGCGGTCGCCCGGGGCCCACGGCACCAGGGGAAGCCGCGACAGCCGCTCGATCTCGGCGGGATCGGTGACGGCACGGGCGTGGCCGACCGTGGTGACCGACCATCCGGTGCGGCCCTCCACGTCGAACTCGTCGGTCTCGAACGCCACCACCGCGTTGCGCGTGGCGGCGGCGAGCTTGGAGCCCACACTGGTGCGGATCACGATGGTGTCGCCGTCGAGCACGAAGTTGACCGGCTGGACCGCGGGAAGGGCGCGATCGGTGAACACGATGCGCCCGATCGGGACACTGCCGAGCCGTTCGACGCACTCGGTGCGGGACAGCACCCGCAGGCCGGCCGAGTCGAGTTTCATATCTCCAGCCTGCCCGTGTGCCGAGAGCCACGCTTAGGGGCGAAAGTCCCCTCGTTGCCGCCGACCGCCACTCACTCCCCGTGACCGCGCCGCTCCGCCTTCAGGCGCGCGGCCAGCGCGGCGGCCTGGGTGCGGCGCTGCATGTCCAGCTTGGTGAGCAGGTTCGACACGTAGTTCTTGACGGTCTTCTCGGCCAGGAACAGCCGCTCGCCGATCTGCCGGTTGGTCAGCCCTTCGCCGATGAGCTCCAGGATGTGCCGCTCCTGCTCCGACAGCGCCGCCAGCGGATCCTTGCGCGCCGCCTGGTCGCGGAGCCGCTGCAGCATCGCTGCGGTGGTCTGCGGGTCGAGCAGCGACCCGCCCCCGGCGACGGTGCGCACCGCGCCGACCAGATCGCTGCCGTGGATCTGCTTGAGCACATACCCCGCCGCCCCGGCCATGACGGCGTCGAACAGCGCGTCGTCGTCGGCGTACGAGGTCAGCATCAGGCAGGCGATCTCGGGCGCCTGGGACCGCACCTCGCGGCACACGGCGACCCCGCTGCCATCGGGCAGCCGCACGTCGAGCACCGCCACGTCGGGCCGCACGGCCAGGATGCGAGCCACGGCCTGCTCGGCGGTGCCGGCCTCACCGGCCACCTCGATATCGGGCTCGGCCTCCAGCAGCGCGGCCACGCCCCGGCGCACCACCTCGTGGTCGTCGACGAGGAACACACGAATCATGCCGCCGACGCTAGCCGACCCGCCACACCGAAAGCGACCGAGCGCGCACGGGCCACCGCAGGCGCGAACCGCCGTTGGCACCATGACGGGTATCACGCTGCTTCGAAAGAGAGGAACCTGGCATGGCATTCGCGGCTCGGCCGCCCTCGGATCTGGACGCACATCGTCAAGCGGATCGAGCCGCTGACCCTGGCTCTGGGGTGAGGTATGGGGGCGGGGTCAAGGGCGGCCGAGGGCGCGGTATTCCCAGCCGGCTCGGCGCCAGGCCTCGGGGGTGAGGGCGTGGCGGCCGTCGACGATGCGGCGGTGGGCGACGGCCTGGGCCAGGGCCTCGGGCTGGATTTCGCGGAACTCCGCCCACTCGGTGAGCAGGACCACGATGTCGGCGCCGCGGGCCACGTCCATGGCGCTGTCGCCGTATCTGAGCTCGGGGTAGGCGTGGCGGGCGTTGTCGAGGGCGGCGGGGTCGTAGACGCGGACGTTGGCGCCGAGGCCGTGCATGGTGCGGGCCACGTCGAGGGCGGGGGCGTCCCTGATGTCGTCGGAGTTGGGTTTGAAGGCGGCGCCGAGGCAGGCGACGGTCTTGCCGTTGAAGTCGCCGCCGAGCAGTTCCCGGACCAGGTCGACGGTGCGGGAGCGGCGGCGCCGGTTGATGGCGTCGACCTGGCGCAGGAACGACACGGCCTGGCCGACGCCGATCTCCTCGGCGCGGTGCGCGAAGGCGCGGATGTCCTTGGGCAGGCAGCCGCCGCCGAAGCCGAGCCCGGGCTGGAGGAACCGGCCGCCGATGCGGTCGTCGTAGGCCAGCGCCTGGGCCAGGTCGCGGACGTCGGCGCCGGTGGCCTCGCAGATCTCGGCCATCGCGTTGATGTAGGAGATCTTGGTGGCGAGGAAGGAGTTGGCGGCCATTTTGACGAGTTCGGCGGTGGCCAGGTCGGTGACCACGGTCGGGGTGCCGCGGTCGATGATGGGCCGGAACGCCGCGGTGAGCCGGTCGCGGGCCCAGTCGGAGGCGACGCCGAAGACGAGCCGGTCGGGGCGCAGCGTGTCGTCGACCGCGTAGCCCTCGCGCAGGAACTCGGGGTTCCAGGCCAGCTCCACCTGCCGGCCCGCGGGGGCCAGGTCGTGCAGCAGCCCGGTGAGCCGGGGGGCGGTGCCGACGGGCACGGTCGACTTGCCGACGACCAGGCAGCGGCGGGTCAGGTGCGGGGCCAGCCCGCGCACGGCGGCGTCGACGTAGCTCAGGTCGCAGGCGTCCAGGCCGGGCTGCTGGGGGGTGCCGACGCAGATGAAGTGGATGTCGCCGTGCTCGGCGGCCTCTTCGTACGAGGTGGTGAACCGGAGCAGGCCCGACTCGAGGGTCTTGGCCAGCAGCTCGGGCAGGCCCGGTTCGAAGAACGGCAGCCGCCCGGCCGCCAGTTTCTCGATTTTGCCGGGGTCGACGTCGAGGCCGACCACGTCGAAGCCCAGGGACGCCATGCAGATGGCGTGCGTGGCGCCGAGGTAGCCGGTGCCGATGACGGTGAGCCGGGGGGTCGCGGCGTCGCTCATATGTTCGTCCTTTCGCCTGTCGTGGTCCCGCTCAGGAACAGTCGCCCTTCTTGGTGAGCAGGCCGCCGGTGACCTTGTTGTCGCAGGAGATCGTGTTGCCGCCGGCGGTGTCGTTGATGCCGAAACCGCCCGAACCGCCGAGGTCGATGATGTTGGCCCGGAACACGTTGCCGGTGCCCCAGCCGGCCACGATCTCGTGGGTCTGGAAGCCGTCCCCGTTGGTGCCGCTGCCGGTGTTGCGCTCGATGACGTAGCCGTTGCCTTTCACGTCGACCCAGGAGTCGTTGTGCCTGGAGCCGCCGAGGCGGGAGCCGTCGAAGACGTTGCCGACGATGTGGCCGCCGGTGGTGCCCTCTTTGATGTCGATCGCCTCGGCGGTGGCCCTGATGACGTTTCCGCGCACGGTGTTGTGGTCGCTGCGGTCCATCCGCCCGCCGGAGACGGTCGCCCAGTTGCTCTCGGCGGTGCCGAGGTAGACGCCTTCGCCGAACTTCTCCCGGCGCAGCCCGGTCGCGTAGATCGTGCAGTACTGGACCACGTTGCCGCTGCTGAAGTCGCGCAGGTGGATCGCTTCGTCGCCTATGTCGTGGACGGTGAGCCCTTGGATGACGGTGTCGCCGGTGCGGTCGGCCATCACGCCTTTCTGACCGTTGCGCACGGTGAAGCCGATGAGCCGCCAGTGGTGCACACCGGTCAGGTGGAACGCGTAGCCCTTCTTGATGCCGCCCCCGTCGATGATGGCGTCGGCGGGGCCGCACACGAAGATCGGGTCGCTCTTGGTGCCCGGGGTCGTCGCCACGAACCTGCCGGTGTACACGCCGGGCCGCAGCTCGATCACGGTGCCCGGCTCGGCCGAGGCCAGCGCCTCCGCGAGCTCGGTGGCGTCGCCGACGGTCACCGTGGCGTCGGGGCAGGAGATCTGTTCCTTGCCGACGGGCACCGCGATGGCCGGCGGCTCCTGCGCCGGCGTGAACGGCTCGCCGTCGTCTTCGTCGCCGACGTCGGACCGCTCGTCGGATCGCTCGTCGGACAGCTGGTCGGACAGCTGGTCGGACGCCCTCGGCGGCTCGGCCCACCCGGTCGGCCGGATGTCCTCGATCGGCGCGCCGGAGTCGCCGCCGGCGACCAGCCCGCGCAGCAGCACCACGACGATCACCGTGATCGCCGATCCGGCGAGCATGCCCAGCAGGGTCTTGCGGTCGATGTCCAGGCGCATCGCTCAGCTCCTTCCGGCGCGGGTCCGGGTGGCGGCCGTCCGCAGCTGGAAGACCGGTCGTTCCTCCAGCACCCGCTGCTTCTCGTACGGGTCGACGATGCGGCGGCCGACCCGCGGCCCGTCGCTGCGCAGCGCCCGCAGGGCCGAGATCACGATCAGCAGGAACACGCCGAACCAGATCAGGTTCATCGGCTTGGCGACGCGCCGGACCGTGGTCCAGAATCCCGCGGTGTCCTGCCAGCCGTCGGTGTTGTTGCGCGTGACGGTGAGTTCGCCGGTGGCCCGGCCGGTGTCGAGGGCGCTGCGGCCGGCGCCGCCCAGGGTGTTGCGGGTGATCGTGGTGCCGCCGGCCGCGCCGAGCACGGAGATCGCGTGCAGCGAGGCCGATTCGACGGTGTTGGCGGTGATGGTGGCGGTGGAGCCGCGCAGGTAGATCGCGGTCTGGGTGTCGCGGACGATGTTGCCGCTGACGCGGGCCGCGCGCACGCCGTCGCGCAGCACGATGCCCTGGAGGCTCTGGCCGCTCAGCCGGTTGCCGGACACCTGGGGCGAGGTGGCGTCCTTGCTCACCACGATGCCCATCTGGCCGCCGATCACCTCGGTGGTCTGCACGACGGGTTTGACGCCGCCCCGGATCTCCACACCGTAGCGGCCGTTGTCGCGGGCCGAGCTGCTGAGCAGCGAGATGCCGCCGAAGCTGCGCAGCGACTCGCCCGACGCCGACGGTCCCCGGGCGAGCGGCAGCCCGCTGATGGTGAAGCCGTTGCCGGTGTTGCGCATGGCCGTGGAGCCGGTGATCGTGACGTTCTGGGTGCCGCGCGACAGCACGAACCCGTCGCCGCGGCTGCCGGTGACCGTGGTGTTCTCGATGGCGGCGTTGCGGGCGAAGCGGTGCAGCAGCACGCCGTGCACGAGGCTGTCGCTGACCGTGACGTCGGTGATCCGGGTCTGGTCGGACGCCGTGATGAAGATCCCGTACGCGTTGCCGATGATCTTCGTGTCGGTGATGAAGCCGGTGACGAGGTTGGCCTCGGGCAGCTTGTAGGCGACCTTGCCGCCGCCCATGCCGTTGGTGATCTCGATCTCGTCCTCGCCGCCCCGGTCGGGCACGAGCAGCCCGTTGGGCAGCAGCACCCGCTTGCGGGAGGCGGCCGTCGCCTGCGGCACCGCCGTGGGCGGCGCGAGCCGCTCGGCGCTCCTGGTGGGCCGGTCGCTGCCGGTCAGCGCGAGGCCGCCGGTGGCGCCGCTCCAGAACCCCAGATGCTCCACCACGGCGTGGCTCATCCGCAGCTCCCCGCCGACGACCCGCAGGTAGGCGCGCCCGTCGGCGACCGTGGTGTCGGGCCTGCGGGCGCGCACGTCCCAGCTGGTGAAACGCACGGGGTTCTGCGCCGAGCCGTTGACCCGCACGCTCGCGCCGAACCCGACGATCGACACGAAGGAGCCGGGCTCGCTGCGCATGCGGATGACGAGCGGGCCGGTGGCGTTCTGCAGCACCAGCTTGGCGCCGGGGCCGACGAACACGTTGATGCCGAGCACGTACGACCCGTCGGACTGCCGCTGGAAGTCCTCCCGGCCGAGCCGTTCCAGGTCGGCGACCCGGTACGGCTCGCGGCGCTGCGGCAGCACCAGGGTGCGCCCGTTGGCCGAGCTGGAGATGTGCGGCACGCGGGCCTGCTGGGCGGCCGGGCCGCCCCGCGCGAGCGCGGACAGCAGGTTGGCCCGGGTCTGCATGATGCGCAGGTCCTCCTGGTCGACCAGGGTGGACTGCTGCTGCGCGTCGGCCATCGACACGTCGTTGACGCCCGGCGGCGGGGGCGGCCGGTCGATGTACGACAGGTATCCCCAGGTGCCGGCCGCGACCAGGCACAGCACGACGATCACGAGGGGGGCGCGGCTCCCGCGCCGCCTGGCGCCGCTCATATCCCGGCCTCGGGGGTGGGGCCGGTGTGCAGCGGCATCGCCGGGGGCTGGCGGCGGCGCCGCCGGTTGCGGGCGGGCTCCGGCGTTCGGCCCGGTCCGGGTGGCGCGCCGTGGCGCAGCAGCCTGACGGGCCGCTCCTCCAGCGGCCGCTGCAGCTCGTAGGGGTCGCGGATGCCGCTCGCCCGCCGGCGGCGCTCGACGCCGCGCGACCGCAGCGCCGAGACGATCACCAGCAGGATGACCCCCGCCCAGATCAGGTTCATCGGCTTGACGAAGCGCTTGGCCTTGACCCAGAACGACGAGGTGTCGTGCCACCGTTCGGTGTCGTTGTTGTGGACGTAGAGGTCGCCGTGGGCGCGGGCGACGCTGATCGCGCTGGTGCCGGAGCCGGCGACGGTGTTGCGGGTGACCTCGGTGGCCCCGGTGTCGCCGACCAGGGTGATGCCGTGGGCCTTGGGCCTGACCAGGGTCGTGACCCGGTTGCCGATGATCACGCCGTCGGAGTCGCGCAGGTAGATCCCGGTGACGGTCTTGGTGATGGTGTTGCCGGCGACCCGGGCACCGGTCGCGCCGTCGCGCAGCGCGATGGCCTGGCGGGCCTGGCCGGTGAGCCGGTTGCCGGAGATCTGCACCCCGCTGGCGCCGTCGCGCACCACGATGCCCATGTCGCCGCCGACGACCTCGCTGGTCTGCACGGCCAGCCGGCTGCCGCCGAGCACCTCGATGCCGTACCTGGTGTTGTCTCGGGCGACGCTGTTGCTGACGGAGCTGTCGCCGTAGACGGCGAGCGATTCGCCGCTCGCCGACGGGCCGTGGGCGAGCGCCCGCCCGTTGAGCGTGTAGCCGTTGCGGCCGTTGTCCTGCGCGAGGCAGTCGGTGATGCGCACCTTCTCGGTCGCCCGTGACAGCACGAACCCGTCGCCGCCGCTGCCGATCACCTTGGTGTTCTCGATCGTGGCGTTCTTCGCGAACCGGTGCATGAACACGCCGTGCACCAGGCTGTCGACGATCTTGTTGCTGATGATCTGCGTCTGGTTCGAGCCCGACACGAACAGCCCGTAGGCGTCGCCGGTGATGACGCTGTGCCGGATCGACCCGGAGACCAGCTCGTCGGCGCGCACGTGCGAGGCGGTGCCGGGACCGATCGGGCTGGTCTCGACGTCGCCGAAGTTGCTGCCGCCCCGCTCCGACCCCGCGTTGGCCAGCCGGTCACGCTTGTCCTGGTGGCGCTGCGCCTTGTCGCGGTGCCGGTAGACGCTGGCCGGCCGGTCGGTGCCGGTGAGCGCGATGCCGCCGGTGCGGCCGCTCCAGAAGCCCAGATAGGAGACGTGGGCGTACGTCATCGCGAAGGTGCCGCCGACGGCCCGGATGTAGGCGCGGCCGTCGGTGACCTTCTTGTCCGGCTTGTGGGTGCGGACGTCCCAGCTGGTGATCCGCACCGGCTTCTTGGCGGTGCCCTTGATCTCGATGGTGCCGCCGAACGCCACGATCGAGCTGAACGACCCGGGCAGGCTGCCCATGCGCAGCGTCAGCGGGCCGCGCAGCAGCAGCGTCGCCCCGTCGGCCACGAAGACGTGCACGCCGAGCAGATAGGAGCCGTCCTTGAGCCGCCGCAGGTAGCGGCCCCGCTCGACGGCCATCAGGTCCTTGATGGTGTACGGCGCCTCGGTGGCCCTGGCCGGCAGCACCAGGGTCCTGCCGTGCGCCGACGCGAAGACCTGCGGCTGCTTGCGCTGCGCGGCGGCGATGCCGCCGACCTGCAGCAGGGCGGTGAGCGCGGCGCGGACCTCGACGATGCGCTGGTCCTCGACGTCCACGAGCATCGCCTGCGCTTCGGCGTCGCCGGCCGAGAGCGTGCCGGCCTTCAGCACGTCGTCGTCGGCCATCACCGCGTCCTCCAGCGGCCCGGTGTCGGTCGCGGCGTCGGCATCGGACGGGGAGTCGTGCGCGGGGCCCGAGGTGGGCCGGGGATCGGGGGTGTCCGCCGAGCCGCGGTCGTCTTTGCGGGCCGGGCCGGTCGTGGGGGTGGCGGACGCCTCCTCGGTGGCCTCCTCGTCGGGCCGGTCCGCCGCCGGAGTGGGCTCGGCGCTCTCCTGCTGCGCCGGCTCGGCCTGCTGCTCCCGCTCCGGCTCCTCGCCGGCCGAGGGTGACGGTTCGACCGTGCCGGGCGCGGGCGAGCCGATCACCGAGACCACGCCGGAGCCGTCGGGCGGCGGGCTGGGCGCCGCGGCCGCCGCGGGATCGTTCCACAGACCGAGCAGAGCCACGGCCGTCAGGAGGGCGGACACCTGGAGGGCGGACAGCGCGCGCCTCATCCTCAGACCATCCCCTTGAGGGTGGCGGCGCTCTGCCCGGCGCCGCCCATCTGGTCCGCGGTGCGGGTCAGCCAGCCCTGCTTGTTCATGGTCAGGAACGCCCACAGCTTGATCGGCAGCGCGATCATGATGACCACGAGGCACACCAGCGGCAGCAGCACGATCTCCGAGGGGTGCCGCCGCAGGTGCGACCAGCCGCGCAGGCCCCGGCCGACGATCAGCCAGCCGACCGCCAGCCCGATGCCCGCGGGGGTGAGCTCCAGCCGGCTGAAGAACAGGTAGGCGAGCGTGATGCCCATGGTCACCGGGGTGAGCAGGATCTGCAGCACGGTCACCTTGGTGACCAGCGGCGTCTTCCACAGCCACCCCTTCCATAACGCCGTCAGGTAGCAGCGGTAGGAGTTGCGGCTCCACCGGACCCGCTGCTTGACGAAGGCGCGGAAGGAGTCGGGGAACATCGAGATCGCGCGGGCCGACGACTGGTGCACGGTCTTGTACCCCGAGGCGAGCACGAGCCAGGTGAGCCGCCCGTCGTCGCCGGCGATGCACCGGCGGCCGAGGAAGAACTCGTTCTCCAGGTGGGTGACGACCGGCAGGATGGCCGAGCGCCGGTAGGCGGCGGTCCGCCCGGACAGGCAGGCCACGCCGCCCCTGCTGCCCATGGCCGGCACGTAGTCGTAGTAGCGGAGGTTGACCAGCCAGTCGGCGATGCGCCGCCAGACGCTGGTGGTGCGCTGGTAAACGTTCTGCTGGGTGCCGACACCGCCCACCGTCGGGTCCTCGAAGGGCATCTGCACGGCTTCCAGCAGGCCGGGCTGCCACCAGGTGTCGGAGTCGGCGAAGACCACGATCTCGTAGCGGGCCGCCCGGATGCCGACCCCCAGCGCCGAGCGTTTGCCCGCGTGCTCGTACACCAGCACGCGCAGCCGCGGGTCGTCGATCTCCCGCAGCTTCGCGTGGCACTCGGTGTCGGCGACGTCGACGACGATGATCACTTCGTTGGGGTTCTGCGACAGCCAGCTCCCCAGGCAGCGCACCAGGATCTCGGGGTCCTCGCGGTAGGAGGGGATCACCACCGAGGTCGTGGTGCGGTAGCCGTTCACGATCGGCTTGGCCAGCCTCGACAGCACCACCCGGTAGAGCCACAGCCCCCAGACCAGCAGGCCGGCCAGGCCCAGGGGGATGATCTGCCGCCACGATCCGTTGGCGCCCGCCTTGACCGCCCATTCGTAGGCAGCGTCGAGCCAGTTCGAAACATCCCCCACGAACCCTCCTGGGCTTCCCCATCTGCCCACGCGATCCGGGGCATGTCGCACCACAGCAGCAGAAGGGAAAATAGGGGACTGTGTGGATCAAAAACAGATGGACCGCTCCAATCGTTATCCACACGCACCCTGACTGATCACTTGAAACGTCAGGTAAGCATCACGCTGCGCGATGGGCCGAACGCGAAGATCACCACACTGCGGTAATACGCCACGCACGGTGATCGGCCCATCGGTGATCGGCCCTGAACGGGTCAGGCCTCCTGCGGGTGGGTGGCCAGCGGCTCGACCGTCACGTCCATCCACGGGAACTGCGGCAGCGACGACAGCGCCTCGTGCAGGGCCGTGGCGTCGGGCGCCTCCCACAGGCCGACGACCGCGCGCCGGCCCGGCACCCGCCAGAGCCGCTTCAGCAGGCCGTCGTGGCGCAACTGCATGGCCCGTGCCCGCTCCGCCGCCTTCAGCCGCTCGCGCTCGGCGTCGTCCATGCTGTCGGGCAGGCGGGTCTCGAAGCGGACAAGGAACTCCATCACGGCCTCCGACCGGTCACCGTCACCGGCTTCGACTCTAAAGGGCCCGCCGCCCCGGCGTGATGCGACGACCGGCCACGCCACCGCGTGACCTGCGGAGCCACCGGCTACGTCAATTGTCCTATCCTGCCCGCGGACGTGGGCCGGACTGGTGCCTTCGGCGGCGAACGGCGGCATGATGGATGTCGATGACGTGCGACGACGCCGCATCCGGCGAGCCCGCGCGAGCGGACCCGGGCGGGCTGCGGACCAAGCGAGGAGGACGTCGGCAGTGGACGACCGCGCGCCCGGGCGACGCGACGATCCCGCGGCCCCGGCGACCCAGGCGGAAGACCGGGCGGACGGCCCGCCGGTCTTCGACGCCGGCACGCTCCTGGAGCGCATGCCCGACGGTCTCGCGGTGATCGACGCCGACGGGCGCTTCGTCCAGGCCAACCCCGCGGCGCTGTCGCTGTGCGGGCTCGGCGCCGATGACATCGCAGGCACCCTGTCGCCGTTCCCGGCCGACCGGCCGGGCGAGACCCGCGACCTGGCCGACGGCGAGGCCGTCACCGTGTGGGAACCCCCTACGGGGCCCCGGCGCGAGCTGGCGTACCGCATCAGCCGGCTGACCGGCAGCGGCGACCGTCTCGTGGCGTTCCGCGACGTCACCGAAAGCCGCCTGCATCAGCGCCGGCTCACCGCCATCGCCAGGACGGCCAGCCGCGTCGCGGCCAAACGGTCGCTGAGCAGCACCCTGGACGCCCTCGCGAACGAGGTGCTGGAGGCCGACGCCCTCGCCAGCGTGCAGATCCTCACCGTCAACGCCACCAACGAGCGCTTCCAGGTCATGGGCACCTCCGGCTTCGGCCACGAGGCCGACTTCTTCGACCTGCTCATCGACTGCGCCGAGCGCGGCGCCAACCTGTGCATGATCGACGCGTTCACGTCGCGCAAACCGGTCGTGGTCCCCCACCGGTACGACGTGATCATGTCGGATCCCGCGTGGGAGCCGCTGCAGGACTACATGCGCCACCCCAAGTGGGACTGGTTCGCGAGCGTGCCGCTGATGGTGCGCGGCGAGCCCGTCGGCATCCTCAACGCCTTCTTCGCGCCCGGCCAGGAAATCGGCGGCACCACCCTCGACTTCCTGCTGGCGATGGCCGAGCAGGCCGCGCAGGCCGTCGACTACGCCGCGCTGCTCGAACGCGAGCGGGGCGTCGCGCGGCGGGAGGAGCGCCAGCGGCTGGCCCGCGACCTGCACGACTCGGTGGTGCAGCAGGTCTTCTCGATGAGCATGCAGGCCGAGTCGCTCGGCATGCAGTCGGGCCGCGACACGGTCGTCGACTCGGCGTACGTCACGCGGGTCGCCAAGGAGCTCGGCCAGATCTCCAAGGCGGTGCTGACCGACCTGCGGGCCATGGTGGCCGACCTGCACCCCACGGCCCTCGCCGGCC
Source organism: Actinomycetales bacterium (assembly GCA_044507605.1). Lineage (GTDB taxonomy): Bacteria > Actinomycetota > Actinomycetes > Streptosporangiales > Streptosporangiaceae > Thermopolyspora. The sequence goes on from JBIQJI010000002.1 coordinate 208,873, forward strand.
AGGGGCTCGTCGCGGCCCTCGACACCCTGGCCGAGTCGACGATCGGCCGCACCGGGTTCGACGTGCGGCTGTCGATCGACGACCCCCACGACGAGCTCGACGACCTCGAAGGGGAGATCCGCGAGGACGCCTACCGCGTCATCGCGGAGGCGCTGCACAACAGCGTCAAACACTCCCACGGCTCGGTCGTCACCATCAGCGTGGAGCTGACCGGGCGGGGCACGCAGCGGCGGCTGATCTGCGAGGTCGCCGACGACGGGCAGGGCCTGCCGGCGGCGCAGACCGACCTGCCCGCCGAGGAGGGCGGCTTCGGCATGACGGCCATGAAGGAACGCGCCGACCGGTGGCGGGGCGTGCTCACCACCCGCTCCAGCCCCGGCCAGGGCACCGTCGTCCGCCTCGTCCTGCCCCTGCCGGCGTCGCTGACGGTGGGGCTGCACGGCGTGCCGGCCCGGCACGAACGATCACCGAAAGCCCGAGGATCAGCATGACCAGCCAGCCCGAGACCGGCACCATCGGAGTCCTGGTGGTGGACGACCACGCGGTGGTCCGGCGCGGCGTCGTCGCCTACCTGGAGGCGCTCGACAACGTCGAGGTCGTCGGTGAGGCGGCCAACGGACGCGAGGCCATCGACTGCATCGAGTCGCTGAAGGTGCGGCGCCAGCCGCTGCCCCGGGTGGCGCTGATGGACCTGCTCATGCCGAAGATGGACGGGGTCGAGGCGACGGCCGAGATCACCAAACGGTTCCCGACGGTCCGCGTGGTCATCTTGACCAGTTTCGGCGAGGTCGAACGCATCCACGCCGCCCTGGAGAGCGGCGCCGCGGGGTACCTGCTCAAGGACGCCGGCCCGTCCGAGGTCGCCGCCGCCATCTACGCCGCCGCCAACGACGACGTGTTCCTCGACACGGCGGTGGCGCGGCGCCTCACCCAGAAGATGCGCGCGCCGCGCAGCGGAGTCGCCGGGCTGACCAAGCGCGAGCGCGACGTCCTCGTGCTGATCGCCCAGGGCCGGTCCAACCGCGAGATCGCCGCCGAGCTGGTGATCAGTGAGCGCACGGCCCGCACCCACGTGAGCAACCTGCTGGGCAAGCTCGGCCTGCGCTCCCGCACCCAGGCGGTCCTCGTCGCCATGCGCGAGGGCCTGGTCGACCCCCCGACCTGACCCCCACCCCACCGGCCCCGGCAGGTGTTCTACGTCACTTGTCGCAGGCCACCCGCGACCGGCGTTCGCGGCGAATGCCGTCATCCGCGGCGTTTCCCGGGCCATGCCGCTGCCTACCGTGAGTCGAGGAGAGCCAGGCCCGGCTTTTCGTCCGGGCCGTGCCCGCCTCGACGAAAGGTCCGTTCCGCCATGCCCTCTGGCCGGCAGGCGCTCGCCCAGGCGCTGAACGACATCAGCTACGAAATCCTCCCGTTCAGGAGCACCGAGGAGTCGGTGCTCACCCATGTTCCCCGTGGCATCGGGCTGACGGTCACCACGACCGAGGCGAAAGGGCTCGAACCCACCATCGGCCTCGCCACGCGTCTCGCCGGCGCCGGCTACTCGGTGGCCCCGCACGTCGCGGCGCGGCTGGTGCGGGACAAGCAGCACCTGGCCGACATCGTGGCCCGCCTGCGCGACGCCGGCGTCGACGGCGTCTTCGTGATCGCCGGTGACGCCGCCGAGCCCATCGGCTGCTTCCCCGACGCGATCTCGCTGCTGGAGGTGCTGGAGGCGACCGGGCACCACTTCCGGCGCATCGGCATCGGCGGCTACCCCGAAGGCCACGGCAGCATCGCCCAGGAGCTCATCGACCGGGCGATCGAGCTCAAGGCGAAACACGCCACGCACATCGTCACCCAGCTGTGCTTCGACGCGGCCACGACGGTCGCCTGGGCGCGGCGCCTCAAGGAGCGCGGCGTCACGCTGCCGGTGCGGGTCGGCCTGCCCGGGGCCGTCGGCCGGCAGAAACTGATCCGCATCTCCGCCGGCCTGGGCCTCGGCCAGTCGGCCCGGTTCCTGAAAAAGCAGCAGAACCTGCTGTGGCGTTTCTTCCTGCCCGGCGGCTACCGCCCCGACCGGCTGGTCCGGCGCCTCACCCCGCACCTCTTCGAGCCCGGCGCGCACCTCGCCGGCTTTCACCTCTTCACGTTCAACGAGCTGGCGAAGACCGAGTCCTGGCGGCGCGCCCTGCTGGCCAGGGTCGGGGAGGCGTACGCCACCAGCAGTCAGGAGCACTCATGACCGCGACCGCCGCGGCGGCCCAGTCCGCCGGCCAATGCGTCCTCATGCTGTCCTGCCCGGACACCCCCGGCATCGTCTACGCGGTCGCCGGGTTCCTGTACGAGCGGCAGTGCACCATCGTGCAGAGCCAGCAGTTCGACGACCCCGACAGCGCCACCTTCTTCATGCGCGTCCAGTTCGCGCACGCCGAGGGGCGGGCGCTGCCGGTGGCCGACCTGCGGCGCGAGTTCGAGCAGGTGGCGGGCCGGTTCCAGATGACCTGGCGGCTCGTCGACGCCGACGAACGACAGCGTGTGCTGATCATGGTGAGCAAGCACGGGCACTGCCTCAACGACCTGCTCTACCGCAACTCCGTCGGGGAGCTCAACCTCGACATCGTGGCCGTCGTGTCCAACCATCCCGACCTGCGGTGGATGGCCGACAACTACGACGTGCCGTTCCACCACATTCCGGTCACCCGCGACACCAAGCCGGAGGCGGAGGCCAGGCTGCTGGAGATCGTGACCGCGGAGCGGGTCGACCTGGTGGTCCTCGCCCGCTACATGCAGATCCTCTCGGCCGACCTGTGCGAACACCTGGAGGGCCGCGCGATCAACATCCACCATTCGATGCTGCCGAGCTTCAAAGGCGCGCGGCCCTACCAGCAGGCGTACAACCGCGGCGTCAAGGTCATCGGCGCCACCGCGCACTACGTCACGGCCGACCTGGACGAAGGCCCGATCATCGAGCAGCAGATCGAACGGGTCGATCACTCCGTCGGCGTCGAGGAGTTCGTCGCGCTCGGCCGGGAGGTGGAATGCCAGGCGCTGGCCCGCGCCGTACGCTGGCACACCGAGAACCGGGTGGCGCTGAACGGCCACAAGACCGTGGTGCTCCACTGAGCGGGCGCCGCGCCGAACGCCGCCACGACCACGGGCCCGGCCCGGTTACGTCGAATGACGTAGGGCACCTGCGACATCACGCCGCTTGTGGTCCAGTCATTCGCGAGTTACCACGAGTTTCCCCGCTGATTAGCGTCAACACACGGGTCCGGTGCGCCCCGACGGCGACGCCTCGCGAACCGCCCCACGATAACGAGGAGAGAGTATGACCGGTCAGAGCCTGCAGGACGTTCTCAACCGGATGACGACCAACACGGTGGACTACCTGCGCAACCTGCCCATCGGCCCGAACGTCTACCCCGGCGTCAAGCCGGAGTACACCACGTGGCGCGACGAGCAGTGGGCCTGGCAGCACACGTGTGTGCTGTTCAACCAGTCGTACCACATGGCGGATTTGTCGATCGAAGGCCCGGACGCCCTGAAACTGCTGGCCCACCTCGGCTTCAACAGCTTCGCGAAGTTCCCCGTCGACACCGCCAAGCAGTTCGTGCCGTGCACCCCCGACGGGTACGTGATCGGCGACGGGATCCTGTTCCACCTGGCCGAGAACAGCTTCAACCTGGTGGGGCGGGCGCCCGCCCTCAACTGGGTGCGCTACCACGCCGAGACCAGCGGCTACGACGTGGTCACGTCGCTCGACGAGCGTTCGGCGGCCCGGCCCGACCCCTTCAACCGTAAGTCGTACCGCTACCAGATCCAGGGGCCGAACGCCGTCAAGGTGATGGAGAAGGCGCTCGGCGGGCCGGCCCCCCAGCTGAAGTTCTTCCACATGACCACCGTCACCATCGCCGGCAAGCAGGTGCGCGCCCTGCGCCACGGCATGGCCGGGCAGCCGGGGTACGAGCTGTTCGGGCCGTGGGCCGACGGCGAGGCGGTGCACGAGGCGCTGGTGACGGCCGGCAAGGAGTTCGGGATGCGGCTCGTCGGCGGGCGGGCGTACTCGTCGAACACCCTGGAGTCGGGCTGGATCCCGTCGCCGCTGCCGGCGATCTACACGGGCGAGGCGCTCAAGAGCTACCGCCAGTGGCTGCCCGCCGACTGCTACGAGGCGACGGCGTCCATCGGCGGCAGCTTCGTGTCCGACAACATCGAGGACTACTACCTGACCCCCTGGGACCTCGGCTACGGGTCCTTCATCAAATTCGACCACGACTTCATCGGCCGCGAGGCGCTGGAGGCCAAGGCCGCCGGCCCGCACCGCAAGAAGGTCACGCTCGCGCTGCACGAGGACGACTTCCTCAACGCCATCCGCACCCAGCTGGAGCGCGGCGAGCCGGCCAAGTGGTTCGAATACCCCTCCGCCGTCTACTCGATGCACCCCTACGACCTGGTGAAGGTGCACGGTGAGCCGGCCGGCATCTCCACCTGGATCGGCTACAGCTGGAACGAACGCAAGATGCTGACCCTGGCCATGGTCGACGCCGCCCACGCGGAGCCCGGCGCCCAGGTGACGCTGGTGTGGGGCGAGGAGAACGGCGGCACGCGCAAGCTCACGGTCGAGCGGCACGCGCAGATCGAGATCGGGGCTACGGTGAGCCCTGTCCCGTACGCCGAGGTCGCCCGCAAGATCTACGCGGACGGCGGCTGGCGGACCAAGGCCTGACGACCGCGGGAGCGGACGAGGGAGGAGCACATGGGCGAGCGGGAGACCCAGATCAACGAACCGGATCGCATCCCCGACGTTCCCCTGCTCGACCGGGAGCGTCAGCTGCGCGGCTACCGCATCAACAAGATGGCCATGGGGCTCGGCGACCCGGCCAACCGCGCGGCGTTCAAGGCCGACGAGAACGCCTACCTGGACCGGTTCGGCCTGAGCGAGGAGGAGAAGGCGGCCGTGCTGGCCCGCGACTGGCGGGAGATGGTGCGCCTCGGCGGCAACCTGTTCTTCATCCTGAAGATCTCCGCGGTCGATCCGGTGCGCATCACCGAGATCGGCGCGCACCAGGTGGGCATGGAGCACGAGGCCTTCCTGCGGGACCGGCTCGGGAAGAAGGTGTGAGACGTGGCGACGATCGTCGGCGGGCTGGGGACCTCGCACGTCCCCTCGATCGGCGCGGCCCTCGACAAGGGTCTGCGTGACACCCCCGAATGGAAGCCGTTCTTCGACGGCTACCTGCCCGCCCAGGAGTGGGTGCGCGAGCAGCGGCCCGACGTCGCGGTCGTGGTCTTCAACGACCACTTCAACGCGATGTTCCTCGACCGCGTGCCCACGTTCGCGGTCGGCTGTGCCACCGAGTACCAGCCCGTCGACGAGGGCTGGGGGCCGCGCCCCATCCCGCCGTTCGAAGGCGCGAGCCACTTCGGCTGGCATCTGGTCGACACGCTGGTGGAGCGCCACTTCGACCCGGAGATCATCCAGGAGATCAAGGTCGACCACGGCCTGCAGGTGCCCCTGGAGCTGTTCTGGGGCCGACCGGCCGAGGCGTGGCCGGTGCGGGTCGTGCCCATCTTCGTCAACGTGCTGCAGTACCCCATTCCGCTGCCCAGCCGGCTCTACGCGCTCGGCAAGGTGCTCCGCGAGGCCATCGAGAGCTACCCCGGCGACGAGCGGTTCGTCGTGCTGGGCACGGGCGGCCTGTCGCACCAGCTGCAGGGGGCCCGGGCCGGGTTCCTGAACCGCGAAGCCGACCGCCGGTTCCTCATCGACATCGCCGAGAACCCCGACGAGCTGGCCGGCTGGAGCCGGCAGCGGTACGTCGAGACCTTCGGCCAGGAAGGCGCCGAGGTGATCATGTGGCTGGTCATGCGCGGCGCCCTCGACCCCACGGTGGTGACCCGGCACCGCCACTACTTCGCCCCCGCCTCCATGACCGGCGCCGGCATGATCGTGCTGGAGAACGCCTGAGGCCCGTCCCATGAGCGGCCCTCCAACACCGATCCGTATCCCCACCGTCAGTGTCGGGACCGTGCCCGGTACGCCATGATGTGCTCGCTCACGCCGCCACCAGGCGAGGCGGCCGATGGGAGAGGGAGCCCACATGAACGGATCCGGCAAGAAATCCAGGCACATACGCCGGGGCAGCACGGGCACGCCATCCGGCAAGGGCAAGCGCACGACCGCCGACTTCGGCGACATCTCCTTCAATCGGCGCAACGCAGGCGACCTGTTCGCCACCCCGAAGAAAGAGACCACTCCGTCGGCCGCAAAGGTGGAGCGTACCCGGAACCTCCTGCAGGCCGCCGCCAAGAGCTGGGAAGTCGGGGAGTTCCTCATCTCCAGGCACGACCGGGAACGGACAGAGGCCGTCGGCCCGATCAACGTGAAGGCCGACACCGAGGCGCTTAAAGACCTCTACGAGAAGTACTACGACAAGGCCGGAAAAAGGATCTCCCGAACAGCGCAGAAGCGATTACTGGCCGATGAAGTGTACGACGCCATTGCCGAGGGCACGACCGAGTACCTGCGGTCGGGCTGCAAGATCGAGGACCTGCACGCTCTCTCCGAGAACGCCGAAAAGGGCGGCTACGCCATGGGCGTGCAGGGCTATATCGGCAAGGACCTGAAAGGCGCACTGGACTCGCTGAAGAAGCCGAAAGGCGACTACGTCACGTTCGACAACACCGGCTACCCGTTGGAGGATCAGGACACCGAGTCGCGGAAGGGCATCGCCCGCCGCATCATGGTGAACCTGACAGAGCAGCAGCCGGGCCTGGACATCGCCAAGAACCTGACACCGCTGTTCACGGACGAAAAGTTCGCGCCGTTCTTCCGAAAGTTCAAGATCAGGCTCAGCACCGCAGGGGGCGCCGCCGAGCAAAGCACAAAGTACGACAAGATCGTCGTCTACTACACTCTCGGCAACTGCACGGACAACGGCCACGACACGGTCGGTGACCAAATCGTCCAAAAGATCATGTCGGCGGCGAAGGCGGAGTCCTTCGATTCGCACGCGGCGCCCTTCTTCTGCTACGTCGCGCCGGGCATCTACTGGGCCGAGGAGCCGAAGTACCACGCCGAACTGCAAGGCAGCTACAGCACCACACGCGCGAAAATCCTCGCCGACGTGATCAGCCGAAACGACGAGATCTCCGACTCGTCCACCTTCATCGGCCTGGTGAAGGAGGCGCTTGAAAAGGCCAACGTGGATCCGAAGCTCCCCTATCTACATCTCGGCAAGAAGCGGCCCGTCCCCCTCGGCCCGCTTCCCCCATCCCGACAGGGCACCTAGCCTCATCGCACCTCCACCAGACGCGGCAAGAGTCGCCCAGGTATGCGCCCGCCGTGCGCGCGAGTCTTCACCTCGGCCGTGCTTCAGCGGCCAGGCCACCGTGGCTATTCTTC
>JBIQJI010000024.1:0-70060 GCA_044507605.1 Actinomycetales bacterium
ACTCCGGCGGCGACTACGGCCAGCTGCCCTACCGGCCGGGCCTGCTCACCCTGCAACGCTGACGGCCGGACACGGATAACCGGCTCTGCCGTCCGGTTCGGTTCCCGGCGCGAAACCGCCGGGAACCGAACCCGTCCCGCCCGCCCCGCCGACCACGCCGACGAAGGGGGCCCGATGTCACTTGGGCCGCACGGTTCATCGACCTGGCGGGGGCGGGCGGGCCGGACCTCGCCCCCCACGATGGCCGAGGGGGACGAGGCGGACGAGATGGTTCGGATCAGAACCGCCGAGACGTCACGGGCTGCTGCAGGTGATCGTGGGCGACGCCGGCGATCCGCTGCCGAGGAACCCGAACGTGACGGAGGCGTTCGCGCCCAGCGAGCCGTTCCAGCTCATGTTCCGCACCGTCACCTCGGAGCCGCTGACGCTCAGGACGCCGTTCCACAGCTGACTGATCGTCTGCCCGCTCGCCAGGGTCCAGCGTGCCGTCCAGCCGTTGATGGCGGCGTCGCCGGCGCGCACGGTCACCTCGCCCTGGAACCCGCCGGGCCAGGAGTTGATCGTCTGGTACGTGGCCGAGCACGCGCCGCCGCCCTGCGTCGGGGTCACGGTGGGCGTGACCGTCGGCGTCACGGTCGGGGTCACCGTCGGCGTGACCGTCGGCGTGACCGTCGGGGTCACGGTCGGCGTGGCCGACGCCGTTCCCTTGTACTCATCGGCCACCTTCGCCAGGTCCGTCCCCGTCCCCCTCATGTAGGTCTCGTTGACCCACGACGTGAAAGCGGACTGCACGGCCGACGACGAGGTGCCCGACCACCGCTCCTCCTTGTCCTGGTCGAAGTACACGATGTGCTTCAGGTCCGGGTAGCGGCCCGACCGCAGGGTGGCCGACATGTCGTTGATCCACTGGGCCTTGTTGCCGCCGTCCTCGCTGGAGGCGGTCTCGCCGATCATCACCGGGCGCTTCGGGGCGATGGAGCGTGCCTTGGCGTAGGAGCTGGCGAACATCGAGTCGAAGCTCGTCCAGTAGTTCCCGCTCGGGTCCCAGGACGGGCCGTACCCCCAGTTGTAGCCGTCGATGCCGACCCAGTCGACGTAGTCGTCGCCGGGGTAGGACCGCGCGGGGTCGTTGAAGGAGGAGTCGGGGGTGGAGCCGTTGTTGAAGCACCACACCCACTGGACGTTCGTGCCGCCGGCGGCGACGACCAGGTCGTGCACGTGCCGGTACGCCCTGACGTACAGGCTGGGGTCGCTGCCGTTGTTGGCGATGCCCCAGGGGTACCAGTTGCCGTTGAACTCGTGCCCCCAGCGGACCATGATCGGCGCACCGACCGATGCGAACTCCGCGCCGCGGGCCCTGATGTAGGAGTCCCACCTGCCGTCGACGATGTCCTGCAGGTGGATCTGGCCGGAGTCGTTCACGCCGAGAGACGGGTCCCAGGGCTCCCACGTGTAGTGGGCCATGACGCCCTGGTTCCACAGGGCCTGGGCCGCCGACACGTTGAAGGCGTTGCCGGAGGCCCAGTTGTCGAACCATTCGACACCGGCCGGGGTGACGCCGTACCGGCTGACGGTCCCGGACAGGATCTGGGTGGGGCTCGCCTCGCGGAACACCCCGAGGTACTTGGTCGAGGCGTCCGCGGCGGCGGACCGGGTGGGAATGGTGAGCGCCGCGCAGATCAACAGACCTGCGACGACGATGACGGCGGTTCGGAGGCGCCCGAACCCGATCCGTTGGTGCATATGCCCTCCATAGGTTGCCGCGATCCGATCGGGTCACGTGGAGATCCGGGCGACCGGGTCCATGGGCCGGCGCCGCTCGCGTCGGCGCTCGTCGGTTGTTCGCCATCGACCCTTGGGCCGCTCGGGGCGAGTTACGTGCCACATGGTGAAACGGGTTCTCAACGGCGCACACCTCTGGCCGATGTTTATGCGTGTTTCCGCAGGTCAATACGGATATCGAAATGAATGCTTCTGAAAGATTCACGAAATACTCGTAATCGTCGCCGGTCGTCGCCTCACGGTTTTTCGCGGCGCCGTCCGGGTCGCTTGCCGGCACCGGACAAGGGACATTTCTCGCCGGCCCGCCCTGGCGGATGCACAAAGGCGGGGGGCGGCGCGCCGGCCGCGCCCCTGGTCGAGATCCAGCGAACGGGCCCGTGGTGACGGCCGGGAGCGGGTCCGCGGTGGCCCGTCGGGCGGGCGGGTGCCGGAGGGCTCAGCCGAGCGGGGCGGTGCTGGAGCGCACCTCCAGGCGCGTCGCCAGCTCCACCCGGTCCTCCACCGGGGCCCGGCGGGAGGCCAGGGCCAGCACCATCTCGGCGGCGACGGTGCCCATCTTCCGCAAGGGCTGGCGCACGGTGGTCATCGGCGGGTCCGCCCACTGCGCGAGCGGCAGGTCGTCGAACCCGACGACGCTCAGGTCCTCGGGCACGCGCAGCCCGGCCCGGTGGGCGGCCTGGTAGACGCCGAGGGCCTGCAGATCGTTGGCGGCGAAGATCGCGGTCGGCGGATCGGGCAGCGCCAGCAGCTCCTGGGCGTGGGTGCGGCCGCCCTCCACGTACAGCGGGCCGGTGCGCACCAGGCCGGGATCCACCGGGACTCCGGCCGAGTCGAGGGCGGCCCGATAGCCGTCGAGGCGGGCCCGGCAGCACATCAGCGTGACCGGCCCGGTGATCACGGCGATCCTGCGGTGGCCCAGCTCCAGCAGGTGGCGGGTCGCGGCCAGGCCGCCGGTCCAGTTCGTGGCCCCCACCGAGGGGACGTCGTGGCCGGGCTCGCCGCGCGGGTCCAGGGCCACCAGCGGGATGGCCCGGCTGGCCAGCCGGGCCCGCTGGCGTTCGCCGAGGTCGGCCGAGACCGCGATCACCCCGGCCGGGCGGCGGGCCAGCACCTGGTCGATCCAGCCCGCGTGCGGGGAGTGCCGGCCGCGCATGTCGGTCAGCCCGAGCACCATGCCGCAGTCCTGGACGACCTCGTCCATGCCCCTGATCAGCTCCAGCGCCCACAGGCTGTCCAGGGACTCGAAGACGACCTCCACCACCGCGCTGGACTCGACGGTGTCGGGGCGGCGCCGCCAGCCGTGCTCCCGGACCAGCTCCTCGACCCTGCGGCGGGTGCCGGCCGCCACACCGGGATGACCGTTGATCACCTTGGAGACGGTGGGGGCGGACACGCCGGCCAGCTTCGCGATGTGCGCCAGCGTGACCACCGGGCGGGGCCGCGGCTCCTCGTAGGGGTCCTGGGGGGTAGCGGTCACAGCGCGATTCTACGAAGCGGGGCCGCCCGGGCGGGGTGCCGAGGACGCGGCGCCGTCACCGCCTTCGCGCTGGTGGCCCCGGCGGGCGTCGCGGTCGAAGATGCCCAGGATCTCGCACGGCCCGCCCACGGCGCCGATCGCGTGCGGCATCATCGTGGGGAACTCGGCGGCCTGGTCGGTCTCGACGCGCAGCCGGCGGTGGCCGAGCAGGAGCAGCGCCGTTCCCGAAAGCACGACGAGCCATTCGCGGCCCTGATGGGCCCGCATGCGGGCGGGGTCGTCCGGCGGCGGCCCGGTCAGCCGCTGCCGCACGACGGTCATGCCCGGGTCGCTCCGCACCGGCCAGCGCAGCATGCCGCGCGCGGCGTCGACCACCGGGGTGATGATCACGTCGTCGGCGGCGGACTCCACGAGCTGATCCAGCGTGGTGCCCAGTGCGCGGGCGATGGCGACCAGCTGGTCCAGGGCGAGGCGTCGCCGGCCGTTCTCGATGCGGCTGAGCGACGACTGGCTGAGCCGCGCGCGGGCGGCCAGCTCCTCCAGCGACCAGCCCTGGGCGACCCGCAGTGCGCGGATCCGCTTGCGTATGAGGCCCTCCAAATCGCCATCTTCTTGCGTCATAGGCAACATTCTATGCGTTACCGGCAATGTCGCGGTTAGCGTCGGAGACGACCGGTCCGGAGGGTCCGGACCTCGCTCGAGGCCACGCGGACACGCGGACACGAGGACACGAGAACACGAGGACACGAGGACACGAGAACACGAGGACACGAGGACACGAGGAAAGGATGAGCGCACATGGCCGCGACGACGTCCACCGGCCCCGGCGACACGCTGACTCGCGAAACCGTCGACACGGTGGTGATCGGCGGAGGCGCGGCGGGGCTGAACGGCGCGCTGATGCTCGCCCGCTCCCGCCGCTCGGTGATCGTGATCGACGGCGGCGCCCCCCGCAACGCACCGGCGGCCGCCATGCACGGCTTCATCGTCCTGGACGGCACCCCGCCCGCCGAGATCCTCCAGCGGGCCCGGGAGCAGGTGCGCCACTACGGCGGCCGCATCGTCCACGGCCAGGTCACCTCGGCGGAGCCCGCGCCCGCGCCGGCCGGCGGCGACCCGCGTTTCACCGTCGCCCTGGCCGACGGCCGCGCCGTGACGGCCCGCCGGGTGCTGGTCGCCACCGGCGTGCGGGACGTGCTGCCCGAGATTCCCGGGCTCGCCCGGCACTGGGGACACACCGTGGTGCACTGCCCGTACTGCCACGGCTGGGAGGTGCGCGACGAGCCCATCGGCGTCATCGCCACCGGCCCCGCCTCCCTCCACCAGGCCCTGCTGTTCCGCCAGCTCACCGGCGACCTGATCTACTTCGCCCACGAGACGCAGGTGGACGACGCCACCCGCGCGCGCTTCGCCGCCCGTGACATCCGCGTCGTCGACACCCCCGTGCGGGAGGTCGTCACCGACGACGACCGCCTCGCGGGCGTGCGCCTGACCGACGGCACCGTCGTGGCCCGCCGCGTGCTCGCCGTCGCCACGCGCATGGAGGCACGCGCCGAGGGCCTGGACGGCCTGAAGCTGCCGATGGAGGACCTGCCCAACGGCCTGGGGAGCCGCTTCGTCTCCGGCACGGCCGGCAGCACCGGCGTACCGGGGGTCTGGGTGGCCGGCAACGCCACCGACCCCACCGCCCAGGTCGGCGCCTCCGCCGCGGCCGGCGCCCTCGCCGGCGCCCACATCAACGCCGAGCTGGCCACCGCCGACACCGACGCGGCGCTCGCCGCCGCGTCGGCGTCGAGCACGGCGAGGTGACGGATCCGCCGTGCGTCCGCGCAAGGTCCGGCAGGTGGCGAAGGAAGGCACCGCCGGACCTCGCGGGCTCCGCGGACCCCGGCGGGCCCCGTGAAAGTTTCATGACGGCTCATCGCATCGGGGCGATCGTGGCCCGGTAAGAGCCCAGGCGGCGCGTAGACGGCGCCCGAACGTCCGGAAGATTCGATCGGCGTTCTTGACGGCGGGGCCCGCATTGCGTTGACTGCACACTACCGCCAACATCGAATCGGTTCGAGAAACGGCGTCGGATGTTAACGCTAACACAAGCCTGGCCAGGCCCGACGTGTCGGCGTCGCACGCACACGACTCACTGATCGAGAGAAGAAGACCATGAAATTTAACGGGAGCCTGAAAAGGGCGCTCGCGGCCGGGGCGAGCACGGTGATCGCCGCCGCCTGCCTGACCGGGGGCGGCACGGCCCGGGCCGCGACCTCGCAGCCGTGTGACATCTACGCCGCGGGCGGGACGCCGTGCGTCGCGGCGCACAGCACGACCCGTGCGCTGTACGGCGCCTACGACGGCCCGCTCTACCAGGTCAGGCGCTCCTCGGACAACGCCACCCGCGACATCGGCGTGCTGAGCCCCGGCGGGGTCGTCGACGCGGCCGCGCAGGACTCGTTCTGCGCCGGCACCTCCTGCGTCATCACGATCATCTATGACCAGTCGGGTCGCGACAACCGCCTCACCCAGGCACCGCCCGGCTACTGGAAAGGCCCCGCCCCCGGCGGATGGGACAACCTCGCCGACGCGAAGGCGGCCCCGATCACCATCGGCGGCCACAAGGCGTACGGGGTCCGCATCGAGCCCGGAACCGGCTACCGGAACAACAACACCAACGGCGTGGCGACCGGCGACCAGCCCGAAGGCATCTACGCCGTCGTCGACGGCACGCACTACAACGAGTGGTGCTGCTTCGACTACGGCAACGCGCAGACCGACGGCCAGGCCGACTCCCCCGCCATCATGGAGACCGTCTACTTCGGCGCCGACAGGCAGTGGGGCTACGGATCCGGCTCCGGCCCCTGGATCATGGCCGACCTGGAGTGGGGGCTCTTCTCCGGCGTGAACGCGGGCTACAACGACCTCGCGCCGATCCACCACCGGTTCGTCACCGCCATGGTCAAGGGCGAGCCGAACCACTGGGCGATCCGAGGCGGGGACGCCCAGTCGGGCGGTCTGACGAACTACTTCGACGGACGGCGCCCCGACGGCTACAACCCGATGAAGAAGGAAGGCGCCATCCTGCTCGGCATCGGCGGTGACAACAGCGTCTCCGGTCGCGGCACCTTCTTCGAGGGCGTGCTGACCTCCGGCTATCCGAGCGCCGCCACCGAGGACGCCGTACAGGCCAACATCACCGCCGCCGGCTACGCCCCGGCGGACGGCGGCGGCTCGCAGGAGGGCGTCCAGATCGTGGGCGCCCAGTCGGGCCGATGCGTCGACGTCACGGGCGTCTCGCACACCAACGGCACCGCGGTGGAGCTGTGGGACTGCAACGGCCAGGACAACCAGAGCTGGACCTACACCTCCGGCAAGGAGCTCAAGGTCTACGGCGACAAGTGCCTCGACGCCTACGGACAAGGCACCTCCAACGGCACCCAGGTGATCATCTGGGACTGCAACGGCCAAGCCAACCAGCAGTGGAACATCAACTCAGACGGCACCATCACCGGCGTGCAGTCCGGGCTGTGCCTGGATGCCTACGAGCAGGGCACGGCCAACGGCACCGAACTCATTCTGTGGTCCTGCAACGGCCAAGCCAACCAGCAGTGGGCCCTGCACAGTTGATGGCGATGATGCCGACGATCTGATCACGGCGATCCGGTTCGGCGCGTAAGGGTGCTCGGGTGACCCACGGGGGACGTCCGGACACCAGGAGACGGCGCACCGAACCCGAACCGGCTCCACCGGGTGGATCTCCACGAACGGCCGGCGCCGGCGGATCAGGGAGCGGGGCCAGGCCGGCCAGGTCTGGTGGGACGACCCCTGCCGCCGGCGCTCGGCGTTTCCGGGACGTGTTCCCGGGTCATGAGGTCCGGCCCGTGGCGCCGCGCCGTCGAAGACGAGCCCGAGGATCCGCCGGGCGGCCCCCGCGGGGGTCGAGGCGGCCACCCGCCATGCCCCGGGTACCCGGCCCGTCCCCGAACGGTAGATCTCCTACGATGTAGGCCGGATCGTCGGAGAGTGCGAAGGACATGGTCGTGGCACGTGAGGTCATCATCGTCGGTGCGGGCATCGTCGGCGTCTCACTCGCCCACGCCCTGGCGGCCCGTGGCGTCGAGGTCACGATCCTCGACCGTGACCTGGGCGAGCCGCGGGGATCGACCGCGTACGCCCCCGGCTTCGTCGGCCTGTACAACGATGCGCCGATCCTGACCCGGTTGGCGCGCGACTCGGCGGCGATCTACGACGCGGCCGGCGGTGGCTTCCGCCGCTCCGGCGGGCTGGAGCTGGCAACGTCCGACGCCGGGGCCGCCGAGGTCGAACGCCGCGTCGGCGCCGCCCGCGCGGCAGGACTCCCGGCGAAGCTGCTGGCCCCGGCGGACATTCCCGCCGCGGTCGCCTCGTTCGCGGACACCGAGCGGGTGACGCTCGCCGGTCACTTCCTCGACGACGGATCGGCCGACGTCGGGCCCCTGATCCGTGCCCTGCGGGCGGAGGCGACCGCACGAGGCGCCCGGCTGCTGGCCGATCGGGAGGTCACGGGCATCGAACAGCACGGGCGGAGGGCGACCGTGCGCACGGCGTCCGGGGAGCGTCTCACCGCCGACGACGTCGTCCTCGCCGGCGGCGTGTGGGGCCCGTCCCTGACCGCGCCCACGGGCCTGGACCTGCCGCTGTTCCCCGTCGCGCACCCCTACGTCTACGGCGGCCCGGCCGCGACCTGGCACGCCGGCCCGTTCGTGCGGTGGCCCGAGCACCACGTCTACGCGCGTGTCCACGGCGACCGCCTGGGCATCGGCAGCTACGACCACCGCCCGATTCCCGTCGGACAGGACGAACTGGCCGACGGCGCGAGGCTGGCCTGGCGCGAGGACTTCGACCCGGTCATCGCATCGGCTCGGCGACTCCTGCGCCCCGAAGCCCGATTCACCCCCGAACGGCACATCAACGGCATCTTCGCGATGACCCCCGACAACCTTCCCTTCCTCGGCCGCCACCCCGAGATGGAAAACGTCCGGATCGCGCAGGCCCTCTGGATCACCCACGCCGCGGGCGCCACCCGCATGCTCGCCGACGCCATGCTCGACGGCGGCGACCTCCCCCGCGAACTCGACCCGACGAGATTCGCCGGCGCCGACCCCACCGCCCTGCGCGAAAACGCCCTGCGCCTCTACCGCGACATCTACGCCAACGACGCCGCCTGACCCCGCCCGGCGAGCCCCGCCCGGCCGGCCCCCCGTCATGGTCGGCCCCCGTCATGGTCGGCCTCTCTCGCAGGCCACCTCGCCACTTCGTGCGCGCACGAACCCGGGCGGTGTTTCACGGACCGACGCGGATGATCGTTTTTCCGCTGATGCGCTCGGCCGGGTTGAAGGCGGCGACGGCATCGTCGAGGGTCGCCACGTGGCCGATGTTCGTCCGGAGCCGTCCGTCCCGGATCCGCTGGGCGATCTCGCCCAGTTGCGCGCGATCGGGCACGACGACGAAGTCGATCGCCGGGCCGTCCGCCGGTCTCGCCTCCGGCGGGCCGGCGATCGTCACCAGGGTTCCTCCGGCTCGAACCAGCCCTGCCGACCGCCGCTGGATGTCACCGCCGATCACGTCGAACACCATGTGCACCGGGCCGGCGTCTTCCAGTGAGTCTCCGGCGAGGTCGACGAACTCCTTCGCGCCGAAGCCGAGTGCCGTCTCACGGTCGCCGGCGCGTCCGGTGCCGATGACGTAGGCGCCGGCTTCCCGCGCGAGCTGGGTGACCATCGACCCGACGCCGCCTGCCGCGCCGTGCACGAGCACGCTGTGACCCGGCTGAAGCCGGCCGTGCTCGAACAGCCCCTGCCACGCCGTCAGCCCCGAGATCGGCAGGCTCGCGCCCACGGCGAAGCCGACATCGCCGGGCAGCGGCGCGAGGTTGCGCGCCTCGACCGCCACGCGCTCCGCCAGAGTGCCGTCGCGCGTCCAGTCGGTGAGGCCGAACACCCGCTGTCCCACCGACAGCCCCGTCGTCCCGTAGCCGAGGGCGCTGACCACACCGGCCACCTCGTGCCCCGGAATCGACGGCGTCCGCTCACGGCCGGCGCGATCGACCCAGGTCGAGGGCCACGACAACTCGCCCCGGGTGAATCCCGACGCGCGCACCTCGACGACCACGTCGTTCACCGCGGCCGCCGGCTCGGGGCGCTCGGCAAGCCGCATCCCGGCCGTTCCCGCGGCCTGATCCGTCACCACGATCGCCTTCATCCGGCGCCTCCCCGTCATCCGGTCCCGCCCTGATCCGGCCGTCGCCCGTTTTACTCGCGGGCCAGGGCGGCCTCGGCCTCGGTGTCGGTGTCGACTTCCGCGGTCATGGGCACCCGGATGCTCACCCGGGCGATGGTGCCGCCGCGGAAGGGGAAAGGCGCGGCGTAGTCGCCGGTGACCGCGTCGCCGCTGTCGCGGCCGACGACCAGCCCCTCGCCGGCCACGGAGAACCTGCCCGGCTGGGTTCTCATCCGGCCGGACGCCACGGCCGCGTCGTCCAGGGTCAGGGTCAGCGTGCCGTTGGCCACGTAGCGCGGATCCTCGTGTTCCTTTTCGAAGCGGGCGACCGCGACGTGCCGGCCGGCGCCGAGCGGCGCGTCGGCGCTGAACCGGTGCTCCTCGATGCCGAGGAAGTTGTAGACGTAGTGGAGGCGGCGTTCCTTCAGGTAGAGGGCGTGGCCGCCGAAACGTGAGCCGTGCGCGAAGATGACGCCTCCGGCGTCGTCGGTGGTGGTCTCGAATTCGGCCGTGAGGACGAAGGACCGGTTGCGGATGTCGACGGCCGCCTCTTCGGGGACCTCCGCGGTCCCGGGATGGTAGACGTAGAGGTCACGCGCCGGCGACAGGCTCGGCCGGTCCATGGTCATGATTTCGCGCGGCACGCGGTCGTCCAGCGGGAGCACGTCGTTGCGCCCGGCCTCCACGTACCACAGCGCGATCAGCTCGCGGAGTTTCTCGGGGTGCCGGCGGCCGATTTCGCGGGTCTCCGACCGGTCGGTGCGCACGTGGTAGAGCTCCCACTCGTCGTTGCCGAAATCGCCGCGGCCGATGCCCGTGCCGTGCCGGGCCACGGCCTTCCAGCCGTCGTGATAAATGGACCGGGTGCCCAGCATGCAGTAGTACTGGGTCCTCCTGGTGGACTCTACGGTGGCGGAGGCGAAGCTGTAGCGCATGCTCACTCCTTGCAGCGGGCTTTGCTCGTATCCCTTGACGAAGCGCGGCACGGTGATGCCCAGGCAGTCGTAGATGGTCGGGGTGATGTCGATGACGTGGTGGTACTGGTCGCGCAGCTGCCCCGCGACCCCGCGCATGTCCCTCGGCCATGCGATGATCGCCGGGGCGACCGTGCCGCCGTTGGTGGAGAAGCGCTTGAACAGCTTGTACGGCGTGCTGAACGCCCACGCCCACCCGGTCGGATACTGGTTGTAGGCCTCCGGAGTGCCGATCTTGTCGATTTTCTCCAGGTTCTCG
This sequence comes from Actinomycetales bacterium, assembly GCA_044507605.1. GTDB lineage: Bacteria > Actinomycetota > Actinomycetes > Streptosporangiales > Streptosporangiaceae > Thermopolyspora. The sequence goes on from JBIQJI010000024.1 coordinate 10,742, forward strand.
GCGGGGTCTTCCGGGTATCCGTTGAAGCCCTTGTTCTCGTTGATCGAGCCGTGCGGGGTTCCCTCGCCGCTGGCGCCGTTGTCGGACAGCACCACGATGATGGTGTTGTCGAGCTGCCCTGATTCTTCCAGATAGTCGATGAGCCGCCCGAGTTCGTGATCGGTGTAGCTGCAAAAGCCGGCGAACGCCTCGGCCATCCGCGCGAACACCCGCTTCTGGCCGTCGCTCAGGGACTCCCAGGGCGCGACCTCGTCGCGTTCGGTGATCACATCGGGGCTCGGCCAGGGGTTCATCGGCGACGCCTCGGTCTCGGGCGGGACCACGCCCAGCCGTTTCTGGTTCTCCAGAACGATCTCGCGGTAGCGGTCGTAGCCCATGTCGAACCTGCCGCGATACTTCTCGATCCACTCCGTGGGCGCGTGATGCGGTGCGTGGGCGGCGCCCAGGGCCAGGTAGGCGAACCAGGGCTTGTCCGGCGCCACCTGCTTGCCATCGCGGATGAACTCGATGGTCTTGTCCACGAGGTCGCGGCTGAGGTGGTAGCCCTCGTCGGGGCCGTACGGCTGGTCCACGAAGTGGTTGTCGTAGGTGAGGTGGGGGAAGAACTGGTTGGTCTCCCCGCCGTGGAAGCCGTAGTAGCGTTCGAAGCCGCGCGCCAGCGGCCAGGTGCGGCGCGATGAGCCCATGCTCAGCTCCCACGGCGGCGTCAGGTGCCATTTGCCGAGGCAGTAGGTGTTGTAGCCGTTCTCGGCCAGGACTTCGGCGATGGTGCCGTTCTCCGGCGGCAGCACCGCGTTGGCGCCGGGGTAGCCCATCGCGAAGTCCACGACGGTGGCCACGCCGTTCATGTGGTGGTTGCGCCCCGTCAACAGCGCGGCGCGGGTCGGTGAGCACATCGCGGTGGTGTGCCACTGCGTGTAGCGCAGCCCCAGCCGGGCGATCCGGGTGAGGGTGGGCGTCTCGACGAGCCCGCCGAAGGCGTCCCAGGTCGCGATCCCGGTGTCGTCCCACAGGATGTACAGGACGTTGGGCGCGTCAGCTCTGGCCTGGGGCGGCAGATAGGGCGCCCAGTCCTGCCGCGAATCACGGACGTCGAGACGGACGATGCCACGAAACCGCTCGGGCATGGCCTGCTCCCTTCACGCGTGCTGCCGAATGCCATCGCCGTCGCCGGGTCGTGCGGCGGTTCAGGAGCCTCTGATGGCTTGGATCGAGTTGTTGATCAGTAGGGTGCCGACCACCAGGAACAGCGCGATGGTGATCCCGGGGTTCTCTTCGACCAGCCAGTCTTTGAGACGGTCGAGCGCCGCAGTGCCGGAGCCGGTGAACCGGAGAACGACCGCCAGCACCATCCCCACCGAGGAAACGGCCGCGAAGACGACGCAGGCGATCAGCGCTTGCTCCGTGCTGAGGTCGGCGTTCACCAAGATCACGCCCGCCGCGGCCCCCAGCGGCAGGTTCTTGGGATTGGCGATCGTGGCCACCAGCCCCAAAAGGACGGCGTTGCGCGGCTTGATGTCGTCCACGGCCTTCAGCCACGCGGGCAGCTCCCGCTTTTCCCGGATGTGATACTCCCGCCGGGCGAGCCACCACAGGAACAGCCCCAGGAACAGATTCACCCAGTGGAAGGCGACCGGCAGCCCGCCCGCACCGATTTCCAGCAGGGTGAGCATGAGCACGATGAGCAGCATGCCCACGAACCAGCCGAGCGTGAAGGCGGGACCGTTCGAGGCGCCCCGCCGCGAACTGACGATGAGGATGATGCCGATGGCCGGAACCGGGCTGATGATCACACCGACCGCGATCGGCATGATGGCGGCCAGCACCTCTAGCATCTGTCACGTACGCCCTCAACGGGCCGGTCGGCATGGCTCGGCCCGCGTCGCGTTACGGCCGGGGGCGCACAGGCTGAAGGCGCTTCCACGGCTGTGAACGTGCCCCTGCGCTCAGCCGCATATGGCAAATGGTCGCAAAACTATAGGTCACCGGCGCTCAGGGTGCCGCGCCCTCCATCGTGGCGGCGACCGCGAGCGGATTCTGGTACTCCCGCCAGCGGGCGATCCGTCCCTCACGTACGGTGAGCACGCCGACGAACGGGGCCGCGGCCGACACGCCCGTCGCGATCATCGTCGCGGCCAGCTCGTACTCGACGACGATGGTGCCGGGGTCGGCGGTGTCGTGCACGGCCAGCACATGGCAGTCGTCGAAGCGAAAGGGCAGGCCGCTGTGCCCGGCGCGGACGAAGGCCAGGACCCCGGCCCGGCCCTCGATGCGGCTCGGCCGCCCGGGTGCGGCGAACGGCATTTCCAGGACGACGTCCTCGGTGAGCGTGTCGTCGTCGAAGACGGTCTCGTTGGCGATCCAGCGCTCGCGCATGCGGTCGAAGATCTCGCGTGGGGTCATGCCTTCCTCCGGGATAAGATGAGTGGTGACTCGACTTACAATAATGAGTCGAGACTCATTTTCCAAGGGGGTCGGCGTGCGGGCGGACGCGCAGCGCAACCGGGAACGTATCCTCGACGCGGCCGAGGAGGTGTTCGCGCGCCGTGGCCCATCGGCGTCCACCGAAGAGGTGGCCCGGCTGGCCGGCGTGGCGATCGGCACGGTCTTCCGGCACTTCCCCACCAAGGACGACCTGCTGGCGGCGATCCTGAAACGCCTGCTGACACGGTTGACTCACGACGCGGCCACGCTCGGTGGGGCCGACGGCCTGCACGTCTTCTTCCGCCGGCTGGTCGACCAGGCGGCGGCCCAGCGCACGGTGGTCGACCTGGCCGGAGTCAGCGTCCCGGCGGCGCTGGGCCGGCTGGGCGAAGCCGTGGGCGAACTGCTGCGCCAGGCGCAGGACGCGGGCACCGTGCGCCGTGACGTCCGCCCGCCCGAGGTGATGGCGCTGCTGGTGAGCGTCTGCCAAGGCGCCCTGCAGGGCGGCTGGGACGCCGAGCTGCGGGAACGGACACTCGCCGTCATCTTCGCCGGCCTGGCCGCCTAGGCGTCGCCCACCGGCCCGGCCGAACGTGTCCGCTACTCGTCGCCCTCGGGGTTCGCCAGGCGGTCGGCGGTGCGCTGGAGGTGCCGCGACATGACGTCGTGCGCCCGGGCGACGTCTCGCCGCTCGATGGCCTCCACCAGTTCAACGTGCTCGTGCGCGCCCCGCACGCCCATCAGCGGCGCGGCGTCCCGGGCCTGCTGGAGCGACATGAGCATGGGACCGTGGAAGGTCTTCACCAGCATCTCGATCGCCGGATTGTGGGCGCAGGAGGCGACCCGCACGTGGAACTCCGCCGACATGGCCATGGTGTAGGAGCCGTTCTCCAGTGCGTCGAGCCCTTGCTCGACGAGGTCGCGCAGCTCCGCGATGTCCGTTTCGGTGGCCCGCTCCACGGCCAGCGGGAGAACGCCGAGCTCGATGACCATGCGGGTCTCGGTGACGTCGATGGCGGTCGCGGGGGCCAGGGTCAGGAACTCGGCCAGCCCTTTGCCGACGCGCTCGCTCGACGGGCGGGTGACGAAGGCCCCGCCCCGGGCCCCGACACGGATCTCCACCAGCCCGCTGGTCTCCAGCACGCGGAGGGCCTCGCGTACGGTCACCCTGCTGACCGCGAACCGCTCGCACAGGCTTCGCTCGCTGGGCAGCCGATCGCCGGGGACGAGCTTGCCCTCTCTGATCAGCAGCCTCATCTGCTCCACGATGACCTCGGAGATGCGATCGACGCTCACCGGGCGGAACAGGTCGGCCGTGCTCCTCATTCCCGGCGTCCCTTCCGCCGGCCCCGCTGAGCCATCGGCCATTCCGGCGCCCCCTTCGTGGTCTCGTCACGCGATCTCGGTCATCGCTCGCCCCATGGTACCAAGGAATAATGGTCTAACCTATTAAGGCGAACCCGGCGGCCCCGAGGCCCCTGCCGCGCCATGGGTCTGTCCGCTCATGGGGGAAGCCCTCTCCCGAGCACTCCTGTTCGGTATATTGGTTAGGCCATTACCGGGAAGGAGTCGTACGTGCCGAAAGTGGTCTACGTCATCGCCAAGGGCGAGCAGCGCGTGGTCGAAGCCGCAGCCGGGGACACGGTGATGTCCGCCGCGGTGCGCAACGGCGTGCCGGGGATCATCGGCGAGTGCGGGGGCAACACCTCCTGTGCCACGTGCCATGTCTGGGTGCGCGACGACTTCACCGAGCGCGTCGGAGGTCCGGGCGACCTGGAGGACGATCTGCTCGATCTCGGCGTCGAGGACCGGCGCGCCACCAGCCGGCTCGGCTGCCAGATCCGGCTCACCGCGGATCTCGACGGCCTCGTCGTCGAGGTGCCCCCGGCCCGGCCCTAGCACGCCATCGGCCCCGAACCGGCCATTGCCAGCCGACTAATGGTCTGATAGTTATTCCCTTACAGTGAAAGGACCATAAGATGCTGCGCGCCGACATCAACGAACTGCTGACCCGGACCGGGCCGGGCACCCCCATGGGCAACCTGTTCCGCCGCTACTGGCAGCCGGTGTTGCTCGCGGAGGAGCTGCCGGAAAACGACTGCCCGCCGGTCCGGGTCAAGGTCCTCTCGGAGCGGCTGATCGCGTTCCGCGACTCCGAGGGCCGCTACGGCCTGATGGACGAGTTCTGCGCTCACCGCGGCGTCTCACTGTGGTTCGGCCGCAACGAGGAGGGCGGCCTGCGCTGCCCCTACCACGGCTGGAAGTACGACTACACCGGCCAGGCGATCGAGGTGCCCAGCGAACCCGAGAACAGCAACTTCTGCGCGAACGTGAAGCTGAAGTCCTACCCCATGGTCAAGCGCGGCGACGTGCTGTGGGCCTACCTCGGCGATCCGGACAAGCGGCCGCCGCTGCCGGAGTGGGAGTTCATCACCGTGCCGGAGGGGCATGCCTACACCTCCAAGAGGCTCCAGGAGTGCAACTGGCTGCAGGCCCTCGAAGGCGGCATCGACTCCAGTCACGTCACCTTCCTGCACTCCGGCAACCTCGACAGCGACCCGCTGTTCAAAGGGTCGCGGGGCAACGCCTACAACAAGGGCGACCTCAAGCCGTTCTTCGAGGTCGTCGACTACGAGGGCGGCCTGCTCATCGGGGCCCGGCGCAACGCCGAGAAAGGCCACTACTACTGGCGCGTGACGCCGTGGGTCCTGCCCAACTTCACGATGGTGCCGCCGCGCGCCGACCACCCGATGCACGGCCACTTCTGGGTGCCCATCGACGACTACAACTGCTGGACCTGGAGCTTCGACTACCACCCGACCAGGCCGCTCACCGAGGCCGAGGTCGCCGCCATGCGCGCCGGCCTGGGCGTGCACAGCGCGAACGACGAGAACTACCGGCCGCTCGCCAACAAGGACAACGACTACCTGATCGACCGGGAGGCGCAGCGCCGCGGCGAGACGTACTCCGGGGTCAAGGGCATCGCCATGCAGGACGCCTCGCTGCAGGAGTCGATGGGCCCGATCGTCGATCGCACCAAGGAGCGCCTGGTCGCCACCGACGCCGGCATCATCAAGGCCCGCCAGAAGCTCCGCCGGGCCGCGCTGGCGCTCGCGGAGGGCATCGAGCCGGTCGGCAACCGCCCGCAGGACCAGAAGGTCCGGTCCGCCGCCATCGTGTTGCCGGCCGACCAGTCGTTCATCGACGGCCTCGGCGAGGCCATGATCGCCAAGCCAGGTGTCCCACAGACCACCGTCTGAGCGAGGAGCAGACCTTGACACAGTCCCACCCGGTCAGCGGCTGCGCCTACGCCTCGACCGTCGAGGAGGCGGCCTACCGCATCGACTATCCCCTGGCCGCGGCCCGGAACACCCGGGTGGTGGCCCTGGACGCCGTGGCCGAGGAGATCGTCCGCCGGGCGGCGGAGATGACATGGGCGCAGGCGACGTTCTACTCGGCCGCCGACCCGGGACACGACCTCGTCACCATGTCCGGTGAGATGGTGCCGCTGGCCGGGGAACTCACCGACAGCAACACCCTCGTGCTCGTCTCCGCCAGCGGGGAGAACGCGCGGGCGGCGGCGACGATCGGCGAGGCGTGCCGGGCGCGCGGCATCATGACGGCGGGCCTGGCCGTGACGCCGGGGCGGCTGACGAGCGAGGCGCTGTTCGCGCTGCGGCCGCACACCCGCATCCTGCTGGTCCCCGCCGAGGACGACGACCTGTTCGAGCTGCTCCGGGCGACCCGCGCATGAGCGCCGAGGCGGAGTCCGGCAAGGTGACCGTCCCGCGGCTGCGGGCGATGAAGGCCGCCGGTGACAAGAGCGTGTGCCTGGTCGCCTGGGACTGCCACATGGCGCGCATCGCCGACCGGGTCGGCGTGGAGATCGTCTCGGTGGGCGACACCGTCGGCGTGAACCTGTGGGGCCGGCCGCACCCCCTGGACATCACGATGGAGGAGATCCTCGTGGTCGCGAAGGCGGTGCGGCAAGGCGTGCGGCGCGCCCTGCTCAGCTGCGACTTCCCGTTCGGGCCGCTCCAGGAGGGCCCGGCCGCCGCCGTCCGCGCCGCCATCCGGCTGGTGAAGGAGGCCGGCGTCGACCTGGTCAAGCTCGACGGCGCGGCGGCCTTCCCCGAGGCGGTGGAAGCGGTGACCCGCGCCGGCGTGCCGGTCTTCGCGCAGTTCGGGATCACCCCGCAGACCGCGCTCAAGTACGGCATCGAGTACTCCGCGGCCGCTTCGGTGCGGGTGCCCGACGAGATGCTGGACGAGCTGGTCGGCGACGCGAGGCGGCTGGAGTCGGCCGGCGCGGTCGCGCTCGACTTCACCAACTCCGGCCCCGTCGTCGGGCCGGCCGTCGTGGCGGCCGTGTCGATCCCGGTGCTGGGCGGTTTCGGCGGCGGGCCGTGGCTCGACGGCCGCGTGAAGATGGCCGCCGCGGCGCTCGGCTACTCGGCCGCCAACCTCGACCGGGAGCCGGACGCCTACCTCAACGCCGCCCGGCTCGTCCACGACGCGCTCAGCCGGTGCGCCGACGACATCCGCGCTGGCCGGCGGATCCGCGGCGACGTCGCACCCTAGGAGTCAGCATGCCCTACGCCGACCTGGACGGCATCCGTACCCGCTACGAGACGGTGGGCGAGGGCCCGCCGCTGCTGATGTTCAGCCCGGGCGGTTTCGACTCGGGCCTGGACAACTGGACCGGCTTCGGCCGCTACCGGGACCTGCGCTTCCTCGACGCGTTCGCGCCGCACTACACCTGCGTGATCTTCGACCGGCGCGAGGCCGGCCGGTCGGGCGGCAGGGTCGAGCGGCTCACCTGGGGGAAGTACGCCGGCCAGGCCCTCGGGCTGCTCGACCATCTCGGCATCGGCTCGGCCCACGTGATGGGCGGCTGCGTAGGCTGCTCGACGGCCGCCGCGCTGGCCGTCGCGGCCCCGGAACGGGTCCGCAGCCTGGTGCTCTTCTCCCCCGCCGGCGGTCCCCGCTACCGCATGGCCCAGCACCGCCGCTTCGTCCGGCATCTGGCGTTCGTCGCCGAGCAGGGCCTGGGCGCGGTCGCCGACCTGGCCCGCGCCACGACGGACGGCTTCAGCACGGATCCCCGGGTCGGTCCGTGGGCGCCTCCGCTGCGCACCGACGACGCGTTCGCCGCGTCCTACGCCGCCTTGGACCCCGCCCGCTACGCGCTGATCGTCACCAGCGGCGTGCGCGGGCTCTTCGACCGCGACACCGTCCCGGGCGCGGAGCCGGAGGAGCTGATGACGCTCGACGTGCCGGCACTGATCGTGCCCGGCCAGGACGCCTCGCACGCACCCTCCGCCGCGCGGTACCTGCAGGAGTGCCTGCCCGTCCACGAGTACTGGGACGTCCCGGTGGCCGAGCAGACGGCGCGGACGGCACCGGCCCGGATCCTGACGTTCCTCCGGTCCCACGACGGCTGACGGACCGCCGGTGCGGTCCCGGAGTGGCCCCGGAGCGGTCCCGGCGTGATGCCGGGTGGTCATGGCGTGGTCCCGGCGTGGTCAGGCCTGGCGTTCCAGGGCGCCGATCTGCGCCACGCGGGCCGCGTGCACGCCGCCCTTGAACGGCGTGCCGAGCCACAGCGCGAGCAGGTCCTCGGCCTCGTCGGCGCCGACGACCTTGGTGCCGAGCACCATCACGTTGGCGTCGTTGTTGCCACGGGAGATCTCGACGGCGAAGCGGCTGTAGGCCAGGCCGGCGCGCACGCCGCGCACCTTGTTGCAGGCGATCACCTCGCCCTGGCCGCTGCCGCCGATGACGACGCCGAAGTCGCCGAGCCCTGCGGCCACCCGCCGCCCCACCTCGGCGCACAGCGGCGGATAGTCGACGACGTCGCCCGTGTGGGCGCCGACGTCGTCGACCTGGTGGCCGCGGGCGGTGAGCCAGCCGGTCAGCCGGCTTTTGAGGGCGACGCCGTTGTGGTCGGCCGCGATGACGATCCGCACGGCTCAGCCCACCAGGTCCAGGGTGGAGGGGGCGAAAAGGTCGTCGAGCGGGGCCGGCCTGGTGAGGATGTGCTGGCGCACCGCGTGGTCCATGAGCTCCTCCAGGACCGCCCGGTTGGGCTCCAGCCCGTACGGCAGGGGGTCCGCCCCGGTCTCGGCGAGCACCCGTGCGTACATCCGGTCGGTGGCGTTCTGCGGCGTCGCGGAGCCGAGTCGCTCGACGTACCGCCGCTTGGCCTCGGCGAAGGCCGCGAAGACGGCGGTGGCGATCTCGGGTTGGGCGGCGAGGACGTCGTCTCTGACGACGACGAGATGGTTGATCGGGTAGAGGCCGCGTGCGCGCAGGGCGGCGAAACCGGCCTCTTCGGGGTCGGGGATGAGCGGCGCGACGTCGGGGTCGTCGGTGGCGACGCCGACCACGGCGTCCAGCTCGCCCGCCTTCAGCAGGTCGATCAGCGTGCGGCCTGGGGGCGCCGAGACGACGTTGGCGGGGGGCCGGTAGGTCGCGACGTGCTCGTCACCGGAGCGCACCCAGGTGACCGAGTCGAGGTCGAGCCCGCCCTCGGTGGCCAGGATCGCCCGGCCCCAGACGCCGGTGGTGACCGTGTAGCCGCGGTTGACGCCGACGCGCCGCAGCTGCCGGGCGTCGGTGATCGAGCCGTCGCGGCGCACGAGGATCGTGCCGTGGTGGAAGCCGCGGACCAGGAAGACCGGCAGCGCGGTGAAGCGGACGCCGTGCTCGCGGGCGCACAGGTAGGTGGTCAACGCCATCTCGCTGACGTCGTAGGCCAGGTCGCGGACCATCTTGCGGAAGCCCTGGACCAGGACCGCCTCTCGGGCGAACTCGAAGGCGAAGCCGCGCGGGACGACGTCGCCGTCGATGAGGGCGCGGTTGTTGCCCTGCGCTCGGGTCAGCATGACGTAACTCACCGGGCTATGGTACTAATGGCATTACCATTTTGCCAATGAGGTGAGGCATGACCGAAACGGTGCTCGCGGCGGTGCGGGTCGCGCCCGGCACGACCGAGATGCAGGAGTTCCCGCTCCCGCCGATCGACGAGGATTCGGCACTGCTGCGCGTCGAGGTCGCGGGCATCTGCGGCACCGACGTGAAGATGTACGCCCACCCGCCGAGCGTGATCCGCGGCCGGGTGATCATGGGGCACGAGAACGTCGGCGTGATCGCCCAGGCCGGCGCGCGGTTCCGAAAGCGGCACGGGCTGACCGAGGGCGACCGGGTCTTCGTCGAGCACTACGTCGGCTGCTACACCTGCGAGTGGTGCCGCATCGGCGAGTACCGCCACTGCGAGGCCACCGACTGGCGCACCAACCCCGACGCGCGCCGCTTCGGCTACACCTCGGCCGACAACCCCGGCACCCTGTGGGGCGGCTTCGGCGAGTACATGTACCTGCCCTGGAACGCCGTGCTCCATCGCGTGCCGCGCGACGTCACCGCCGAGCTCGCCGGCCTGGTCACCCCGCTGTCGAACGGCATCGAGTGGGCGCTGCGGGCGGCCGGCGTCGGCTACGGCGACACCGTGCTGATCCAGGGCCCCGGCCAGCAGGGCCTCTCCCAGGTGGTGGCCTGCAAGCAGGCCGGCGCCGCGCAGATCATCGTCAGCGGCACCACCCGCGACCGGGCGCGGCTCGACCTGGCCCGCGAGCTCGGCGCCGACCACGTCATCGACGTCCTGCGGGAGGACCCGCTGGAGAAGGTGATGGACCTCACCGGCGGGCGCGGGGTCGGCTTCGTGCTCGACTGCACCTCCCGTGCCGGCACCGCACCCGTCCTGCTGGGCATCGACGCGCTGGTGCGGCGCGAGGGCACCCTCCTCATCCAGGGCGAACTGGCCGCCTTCCCCGACTTTCCGGTCAAGCGGCTGACCGAGAAGGCGATCACCATCAAGAGCGCCCGCGGCCACTCGTTCCGGTCCTGCGAGCTCGCCCTCGACCAGCTCGCCTCCCGCCGCTTCCCGCTGGAACGGCTGGCCACCCACCGCTACGGCATCGACCAGGTCGACCACGCCATCCGCGTGCTGGCCGGCGAGACCGAGGAGGACGCCATCCACATCTCGCTCATGCCCGAGCTGATCGGCCGGCCCGGCGGAGCCGTGACCCGGTGAACGGCATCGCCGTCACCGATCCGCCACGCGCCCCGGCCGGCGCGCGAAGGGCCGCGCCGCGCCGGCCACGAGACCTACCGGAGGGAGCAGGCGTGATCATCGACGTGCACGGCCACTACACCACCGCACCGCCCGCGCTGCGGGCCTTCCGCGACGCCCAGCTCGCCGGCGGGAACCCGGCGCCGCCCGCGATCGGCGACGACCTGCTGCGGGAGAGCGTCGAGGGCGACCGGCTGCGCGTCCTGGCCGAGCGCGGCGGCGACCTGATGCTGCTGTCTCCCAAAGCGTCCGGCATGGAGCATCACGTCCCCGACGCCGCCGTGGCCGACGCCTGGGCACGCGTGTGCAACGACCTGGTCCACCGGGTCTGCGAGCTGTATCCGCGGCACTTCGCCCCGGTCGCGCAGTTGCCGCAGACACCCGGCGGCAACCTCGACGGCGTGATCGCGGAGCTGCGCCGCGTCGTCGGGGAGCTGGGTTTCGTCGGCTGCAACCTCAACCCCGACCCGTCCGGCACCTGGGCGGGACCGCCGCTGACCGACGAGTCGTGGTTTCCGGTCTACGAGGTGCTCCAGGAGCTGGACGTGCCGGCCATGGTGCACGTCTCGACCGCCTGCAATCCGAATTTCCACACCCTCGGCGCGCACTACCTCAACGCCGACACGACCGTCTTCGTCCAGCTGCTGCGCGGCGACCTGTTCCAGCGGTTCCCCGGCCTGCGGTTCGTCATCCCGCACGGCGGGGGCGCCGTGCCCTACCACTGGGGCCGCTACCGGGGCCTGTCGGCGCGCTACGGCTGGCAGGACCCCGCCGAGCTGCTCGGCAACGTCTTCTTCGACACCGCCGTCTACCATCAGGCCGGGATCGACCTGCTGACCCGCGTGATACCGGTGCCGAACCTGCTGTTCGCGTCGGAGATGCTCGGCGCGGTGCGCGGCGCGGACCCCGAGACCGGCATCGCCTGGGACGACACGCTGCGGTACGTCGAGGCCGCCGGCCTGTCCCCCGCCGACCTGGCGGCCGTCACCGAGGCGAACGCGCTACGGGTCTACCCGCGTCTCGCGGCCCGGCTCGCGCGCGCCGGGGCGGAGGGCTGAGATGGGCCGGCTGACCCTGACGCTCGCCTGCGGCGACTACGACCGCACCCGTGCCCTTGAGGACGGCAGTGTCCGCCCCGACGGCATCGACCTGATCTACCTGCGGCTGCCGGTCGAGGAGACCTTCTTCCGGATGCTGCGGCACCGCGAGTTCGACGTGGCGGAGATGTCGCTGTCGACGTACGTCGCCACCCTCGACGCGCGGACCCCGCCGTTCGTGGCGCTGCCCGTCTTCACGTCACGGATGTTCCGGCACGGCGGCATCTACGTCAACGCCGACGCCGGCATCGAGCGGCCGTCCGACCTGCGCGGCAGACGCGTCGGCAACCCCGAGTTCCAGCTGACCGCGGGGGTGTGGATCCGGGGCATTCTCGCCGAGCATCACGGCGTCCCCCTCGACTCGGTGACGTACGTGTCCGGCGGCCTGGAGTCGCCCGGGCGCGTCGAGAAGGGCCGCATCGAGACGCCGCTCACGATCGAGTCCGCGCCGCCTGACCGGACCCTGTCCGGCATGCTCGCGGACGGCGAGATCGACGCCCTCTACACGCCCCGCGTGCCGAGCCCTTTCCAGCGGCGGGACCCTCGCGTCAAGCGGCTCTTCCCCGACGTCGCCGCGGCCGAGCGCGCCTACTACGCGACGACGGGCATCTTCCCGATCATGCATGTCGTGGTCGTCCGCCGCGACGTCTACGAGCGGCATCGCTGGGTCGCGCAGTCGCTGTGCAAGGCGTTCGTGGCCGCGCGCGACGACGCCTACGAGCGCATCTACGACTCCTCGGCGCTGCGCTTCATGACGCCGTGGCTGATCCAGGAGATCGAGCAGGCCCGTGAGCTGCTCGGCACCGACTACTGGTCCTACGGCGTCCAGGCGAACGCGCACGTGCTGGCGACGTTCCTGCGCTACCACCATGAACAGGGGCTGTCTCGCCGGATGCGCACGCCCGCCGAGATCTTCGCCCCCGAAAGCCTGGAGTCGTTCGTCATATGAGCGCCGGCGACCTCGACGAGCTGCGCAGGACCGTGGCCCTGGGCTGCCGCATCGTGGCCGCGGCCGGGCTGACCACGCCGCTGCTGGGGCACATCAGCCTGCGCGCCGGCCCCGGCCGGGTCCTGGTGCGCTGCCGCGGCCCGCAGGAGCGCGGCCTGCTCTTCACCACCGTGTCGGACGTCCGGCTCGCCGGCCTCGACGACCAGGGCGACATCGGCGACGGCTACCGCCTGCCCAACGAGTACCCGATCCACGCCGAGATCCTGCGCGCGCGGCCCGACGTCGCCTCGGTGCTGCACGCCCATCCCCGCTCCGCCCTGCTCGCCGGGCTCGCCGGGGTGCCGATCCGCCCGGTGTTCGGCGCCTACGACATCCCGGCGTTCCGGCTGGCCGCCGACGGAGTGCCCGGCTACCCTCACGCGGGCCTGGTCCGCACCGCCGCGGCGGGACGGGAGCTCGCCCGCGCTCTCGGCGGGTCCGCCGTCGTGCTGCTCCGCGGCCACGGGGTCGCGACGGTGGGCGCGGACGTGCCGCAGGCGCTGGGCCGGCTGCTCGCGCTCGACGAGCTGCTGCGGGTCTGCGTCGAGCTGGCCCTGTCGGGCGCCGTGCCGCCCGAGGTGCCGGAACCCGACCGCGCGCACCTGCCCGACCTCGGCGCGGAGTTCACCGAACGGGCCCTGTGGCGCCACCACGTGGGGCTCCTGGAGCTGCGGGGCCTCGCCGACGTCGGGTGACGACCCCGGCCGGCCGTCTGACCCCGGACGGACCCCGGACGGACCCCGGACGACGCCCGCCGGGCTCAGACGGCCGCCGTGGGGGCGCTCACGAGGTCCTTGAGGGGCACGGAGACGTCGCCGACCCGGTCGGGCGGCAGGGTGCCCCCGTCGCCGAGCACCCTGCGCACGACCATGTGGTCGCGGGGCGAGTTGATCGAGTCGGCCGCGATGAGCCGGCCGGCCCGGTAGTAGAGCACCGAGAACCGCTCGCTCGCCGGGTCGCCCCGCACGACGTAATGGTCGTAGCCCGCGGACAGGCCGGCGATCTGCAGTTTCAGGTCGGCCTGATCGGACCAGAACCACGGCGCGGAACGGCTCTCGGTGCGGTACCCGAGCAGCGACGCGGCGGCGATCTGCGCCTGCGACACGGCGTTGTGCACCGATTCGATCCGCACCCGGCCCTGCCGGGTCAGCGGATGGGGCAGAACGGTGCAGTCGCCGCCGGCGACGATCGCCGGGTTGCTGGTGCGCGCGTGGGCGTCGACGACGATGCCGTGATCCACCCGCAGCCCCAGCTGCTCGGCGAGCCCGGTGCGCGGTTCGAGGCCGATGCCCACGACCACCACGTCGGCCGGCAGGGTCGCGCCGTCGCTCAGCTCCACGGCCCGGACGCGCCCGCCGCCGGTGAACGCCGTCACGAGGGTGCCGAGGCGCACCGCCGTGCCGCGGCGCCGGTGCGCCTCGGCGTAGAAGGCGGAGACGGCCGGTGCGACCGAACGCGCCATCAACCGGTCGGCGGCCTCCACGACGGTGACGTCCTTGCCGGCGGCGCGCGCCACGGCGGCGGCTTCGAGGCCGACGAAGCCGCCGCCGACGACCACGACGCGCTCGGCGGTGGCCAGCTCGCGGCGCAGCCCGAGCGCGTCGTCGACGTCCCGCAGGTAGTGGATGCCGGCCAGGTCGTGCCCGGGCACGCGCATCCGCCGGGGGGCGCCGCCGAGGGTCAGGGCGAGCCTGCTGAAGGCGAGCCGCCGGCCGCCGCGCGTCACGGCCTCGCCCGCACCGGCGGCGGGGTCGGCGAGCCGGATGGTCTCCACCCATTCACCGCAGATCAGCCGGATCGCGTTCGCCGCATAGAAGTCTCTGCCGCGCAGCGCGAGCCGCTCCTCGGGGAGATCGCCTTGGAGGAACTCCTTGGACAGCGGCGGCCGCTGGTACGGCGGGCGCGCCTCGCCGCCGAGCAGGGTGATCGGCTCCGTCGCGCCCAGCTCCCGAAGACTCGCCGCCAGCTGCAGACCGGCTTGACCGGCACCCACGATCAGCGTGCCAACGCGTTCCGGGTCGCTGGAGTTCACCGCACCTCCCCTAAAGGTCTAACATTCATACCTTATCCTACCCGGCGAACTTCGCTCAACCGCCGGACGCGGCCGCGCAGGACGACACAGGACGGGGCGGGACGGGGCGGATGGTCTCCAGCAGGGTGCTGTTCGTCATACCATTAGGTGGTTCCGGCAGGAAGCGATCCGGCGCGGACGTTCGGGAAACACGCGCGCGGCACGGGGGCGGCTTTCCACCGACGGGACGACGGCGTCCCGCCCCGACCGCGCGAGCACACGCGATACGAGGGGTAGGAAACGTCATGGTCGAGATGAAGACGAAATCCGGCGGCAAGGAGCTGTTCAGCCGGGTGAACGTCGACCGCGCCTCACAGGTCATCGTCGACCAGATCAAACTCCTCATTCGCCAAGGCCGGCTCCAGCCGGGCGACCGCCTGCCCAGCGAGCGCGAGCTGTGCGAGCAGTTCGGCGTCAGCCGCGTGACGGTGCGCGAGGCGCTCCGGGTGCTGGAGGCCGGCGGCCTGGTGACGATCCGGGTCGGCGCGCACGGCGGCGCGTTCCTCACCAAACCGTCCGCCGAGCTGCTCGGTGTGGGGCTCGCGGACCTGCTGCGGCTCGCCCCGCTGACCGCCGCGAACGTCACCGAGGCCCGCATGATCGTCGAGCTGGGCATCCTGCCCCTCGTCGTGGAGCGCGCGACCGAGGAGGACGTCGCCGAGCTGCTGGAGATCGTCGAGAAGGGCACGCAGGCCCTCAAGGAGGACCGGTACACGATGGAGATGTCCGCCGATTTCCATATCCGCGTCGCCGCCTGCACCCACAACCCGGCCATCGAGATGCTCGTGCAGAGCTTCCACGGCCCCATGCTCATGTCGCTGGAACAGGCCCACGCCGCGGCGCCCCTGATGGGGCACCGCGGCACCGAGGAGCATCGCAAGCTGGCCCAGGCGATCGCCAGGCGCGACCTCGAAGGCGCGGCGTCGGTGATGCGCACCCACATCGGCCGCACCGCCAAGCGGGTCCAGAGCCTCGAACGACAGGCCGATCACCGCGAGCGCGTCACGCCGTCCTGAACGATGGCGCGCATGACCTCGTCCTCGATCATGCGCCAGATCTCGTAGTTGTGCTCCGCGAACTCGGGGAGCCGCTTCACCGCCAACTCGCGCGGGCGCGGCAGGTCGATCGGCACCTCCGCCCGCACCCGGCCCGGCCGCGCCGTCAGCACGATCACGCGATCCGACAGGAAGACGGCCTCGTCGATCTGGTGCGTGACGAAGACGATGGTCTTGCGGGTCTCCCGCCAGATCCGGATCAGCTCGGCCTGCATGACCTCGCGGGTCTGGGCGTCGAGCGCCGCGAACGGCTCGTCCATCAGCATCACGCGGGGCGCGCTCGTCAGCGCCCGGGCGAGGTTCACGCGCTGCCGCATGCCGCCGGACAGCTGGTGCGGGTAGTGACTCTCGAAGCCGCTGAGACCGACCAGGTTGAGGTACTCGCGGGCCCGTTCGAGGTAGACGGACTTCTTCTCGCGCCGCATCTCGGGGCCGATGACGGTGTTCTGCAGCACGGTCCGCCAGGGCAGCAGGCTGTCCTGCTGGAACACGACCGCGAGGCCCTCCATCGGTCCCCGCACGATCTGGTCGCCGAGCCGGACGGTCCCCTCATCGGCCTGCGTGAGACCGTCCATGATCCGCAGCAGGGTGGTCTTGCCGCAGCCGGAGGCGCCGACGATCGAGACGAACTCGCCGTCCTGGATGTCGAAGCCGACGTCGTGCAGCGCGTGCGTCGGGGTGTCGCCGCGCCAGAAGATCTTGCTCACCCCGTCGAGCGACAGCGCCGGCGCCGCTCCGGAGCCGCTCAGGCCTGGAACCGCCATGGGGCGATCCTCCTTTCCAGCAGCGAGAGAAGACTCGTCCCCACCATCCCGACGACGGCGAGCACGATGACCGCCACGAACAGCCCCGCGCTGTCGAACGTCTGGCCCGCCTCGGTGATCCGGAAACCCAGACCGGCCGCGGCGCCGAAGAACTCGCCGACGACCACCGCGATGACGCCCCGTGCGACCGACAGCCGCAGCCCGACCAGGACGTAGGGGACCGCCGAGAGCAGGCGGACCTTGGTGAACAGCTGAACCTGGGTGGCGCCGTAGGAGCGGGCGACGTCGATGTACGCCTGCTCGGTCGTCTCCAGTCCCTGCCGCGTGTTGAGGAAGACCGGGAAGAAGACCATCAGGACGACGATCGAGACCTTCGACAGGATGCCGATGCCGAACCACAGGATGAACAGCGGCGCCAGTGCGATGATCGGTGTGCTGTAGAGCAGGTAGACCCACGGATCGGTGAGCCGCCGCAGGAACATGCTCGACGACACGATGCCGCCGAGCAGGATGGCGGCGATCGAGCCGATCGCGTACCCCAGGAGGAACTCCTGGGCACTGATCGCGATGTCGTCCCACAGCTGGCCCGACTCCGCCGATTCGACGCTCGAACCGAGCACCTGCGGGAGCGTGGGGAAGAACAGCGGGTTGTGGACGATCACCCGGGCGACGATCTCCCAGATGCCGATCGCGAGGACCAGGGACAGGGCGGTGACCCAGTGCCGGTCACGCACGAGGAACCCGCCCCGCGGGCGCCGGGGCTGCGCCGGTCGCGCGCCCGCCTCGCCGGTCTGGGGCAGCGCTTCAGAGGAGCTCATCGTGCCCTCTCCATCGGGTCGTGGCCCATGGCCGGCGGTCATGACTGCGGGGTGTAGCCCGGGGCGAGGTACTTGTCGGGTGTGACACCGGTGAAGTCGGTCCCTTCGGTCTTACTGATGATCTTCATGGCGCCTTCCACCCAGGCCGGCGGCAGCTCCACGTTCTCGGAGTACGGCTTGAGCTCGTTCATGTAGTAGTCGTAGATCGCCGCCGCGGTCTCCTCGTCGACCTTGACGTTCTTGGCGAGGATCGAGATCGCCCGGTCCTTGTTCGCGGGGTCCTGGATCCAGTCGTTGCCGTCGGCGAAGGCCTTGAGGAACTTCCTGGCCACGTCGCCGTTGGCCTCGAGCCAGTCCTTGCGGACCACGAACCCCAGGAAGCCGAAGTTCTGCCCGGCGTGGACCTCCGCCATGCTGAGCAGCGGCTTGTACCCGTCCCTGATGGCCTGGGTGTCGTAGGGCGCGATCAACAGGGCGCCGACGGCCTGGCCGCCGGAGAGGGCGGCGTAGCGGGCGGTCGACGTGCCGGAGTAGACGAATGTGACCTTGCTGTCGTCGACGCCGCCGTCGCGCAGCCACTGGCGGAACAGGTAGGTGTCGGGATCCTTGCTCGACGCCATCGAGACCGTCTTGCCGACGAAGTCCTTCGGTCCGGTGACGTCCTTGTTCACCATCAGCCGGAACGGCGCCTTGATCATCGGACTGCCGATCGCCACCAGCGGGGCGCCGGCGTCGATCGCCGCGATCGTGGCGTCGAGGTTGACGATGCCGATGTCGTACGAGCCTCCGATGACCTGCTGGGCGGCGTTCTGCACGCTGCCGACGTAGGTGGGCCGGACCACGAGCCCGGCCTTCTTGAACAGGCCGAGCTCTTCGGCGGCGTAGCCGCCCCAGCTCGTCGTCGACGCCGTGGCGGCCGCCAGGCGGATCGTGGTGACACCGCCACCGGTGTCCTTGTGGTCGGACGCGCCGCAGGCGCCCAGAGCAGCCGACGCGATGACCGTTGCGATGATTCCGGCGATCGTTCGTTTCATGTGCACTTCGGTCCTTGCCTCAGGAACGTCATCTCGCGCGGCGGGTCGGAGACCGGCCGGGGTCGATGCGAGGCACGATAACAGGATTTGGTCTTATGGTCTAACCCTTATTTGGTCAGTGAATCATACCGTCGGCCGCCAGACGTAACCCGGATCGGTGTACGCCTCGGCCGGCATGAGCGAAGTCGAGCCCCGCTCGGCCAGCCGCTGCTCGAAGTACTCGCGCACCCACGGGTCCTCGTCCACGTACTCGATCTGGTCGCGCCTGCGCTCCGCCTCCGTCGGCGCATACCCGTGGAACTGCAGCGGCGGATGGAACGCCAGATAGCGCGCCGGCTCGGCGCCCGTGTTGAAGTGCTGGTGGAACCAGTGGTCGGGCGGCACGATGAGCGACCCCCTCCCCCACGGGACGATCACCCTGTCGTCGCCGCCCTCACGCCACATCAGCGTGTAGCCGGTCCCCTCGGGAATGACGATGACGCGGCCCGGTCCGTGCCGATGGGCCTTCTTGTACGTGCGCGGCGGGAAGACCGACATGTGACAGCCCATCTCCGAACCGGCGAACTGGATGCTGAGCAGCCCGCCGCCGGCGCCCCGCCTCCGGTGGTCCTCGAGCTTGTCCCACGCGCGCAGGTCGGGAAAGAAGTTGCCGAGCCAGTAGGTGTCCTTGCCCGAGCCGACCCACTTGAGGCCGCTGCCGGCCTCGACGCGGCGCGCCTCGTCGTACGCCGTGTCCAGGTTCAGGCCCGCGGGCACGCGGGCGACGGCATCGCCGAGGAAGAACCCGGCCTCGGGCACGACCGACATGGCCAGCGGCAGGAAGTTGTAGTGCAGCAGCCGCGCGGGGCGGTCGCCGCGCAGGTTGGCGAACTCGCGAACCGTGTTGCGCGGCACGACGAACAGCGACGACTGCGCCCACTCGAAGCCGGTGACGCCCCCCGCGTCGTCCCGGACGGTGGTCATGCCGTTGCCCGAGGAGACGTACACGATCTCGTCGATGGCCATGCGGTACGGCGCCTGGCTCTCGCCCGGCTCGATGTGCGTGACCCTGGCCTCGCTGATGCCCTGCTGCCCCTCCAGCCGAATGAACGCCGCCCTGGTGCCGCGCTCGGCCCACGGCGCCACGTCCAGGGCGTCGACATCGGTCACCCCATGGCCCCCGTACACCGGGACGCCGGTGGCCGCCACCCCCTCCAGCCACTCGTCGTAGGCGTACGTCGCGGCCGTCGCCGACTCGCGACCGGCCTCGCTCGGGGAGGTCATCTCGCTCTCCTTCACAGCCCACCTCGGGAATGTCGTCGTCTTCGCCGGTCACCCCGCCCTCGCGCCGGCGCCTGGACCGGCCTGCGCGTCCGCCGGTGAGGGGAACAGCAGGGAGGTGACCGTCACGGGGATCGAGCCCACGGCACCGACCGGACGGCCGATGTCCAGGTAGTCGAGCTCGCCGACCGTGATGCCGTCGAGGACCGTCACCGGGCCCGGCCACCCGAGCTCCTCGGCGATCAGCGTGCCCAGCGAGCGGGCCACGTCGTCCTCGACGACGACGGTGATCGGCGGGTGGCCGCCGCCCTCGCCGGCCAGGGCGACGAGGGTCTGGGCGACGGCGCGCAGCTCGGCGTACCGGAAGCGGCCGGCGAACCGCAGGGCGATCGCCACCCCGCCGTCGTACCCGCCGCGGTCCCGCCGCCGCAGCGCCGCCCGCAGGTCCGCGCCCAGGCTCGGCAGGGACCCGCTCGACGCCGTCGCCTTGATCACTTCGAGCCCGAGGGAGGGCAGGGCGGCAAGGGACGACACGTAGCAGGTCATGCCGCTGACCTGCAGGCTGTACTCTCCCGCGCCGACGACCGTGGCCCGGATCCGCTCGACCGGCTCGCGCACCATCGGCCAGAGCCCGTGCGCGGTGAAGGCGGCGCGCACGCAGGCCCCGAGGTCCCGGCCCAGGTCGTCGGCGACCCCTGCCGCGTCCTCGGTCGGGGCCCCCGAGGGGGCGTACACGTACTCGCTCACGCCGCCGGAGAAGACGAGCCAGTCCAAGTCGCGGGCCCGCGGGAACGCGGCCGGCTCGGTGACCGCCAGCTCGGCGGCCGGCCCCGGCCCGATGTCCCCGGTCACGAAGCCCCTGACCGCCTCGGCCATCACCTCGGCCACCCGGCGCCGCTGGTCCCGGTCGAGCCGTTCACCGATGTCGGCCGCCACCCCGGCGGCCGCGAGGATCGGATCGGCCGCCGACTCCCTGCGCACCACGACGCCCCGGTCGTCGAAGGCCAGCAGCCGCCCCCCGACGCCGAAGGCGAACGTCGAGGTGACCGTGCCGCCCGCCACCACCGCCAGCTTCGTCG
Organism: Actinomycetales bacterium; assembly: GCA_044507605.1. Classification (GTDB taxonomy): domain Bacteria; phylum Actinomycetota; class Actinomycetes; order Streptosporangiales; family Streptosporangiaceae; genus Thermopolyspora. The sequence goes on from JBIQJI010000024.1 coordinate 31,463, forward strand.
TGCCTCCTCCGATGTCGACGCACATGCCCCGCGTTCCGGTGCTCCGGGACAGCTCGACGGCGCCGCTGCCGTGGGCGGCCAGCACGGCCTCGTGGTGCGCGCCCGCCGAGACGCAGGTGAAGTCCCCGAGCAGGTCCGCCAGCCAGCGCGAGATCGCGGCCGCGTTGCGCTTCTTGAGCGCCTCGCCCGTGATCACGACCAGCCCGGTGCCGATCTCACCCGGGTCGATCCGCGCCTCCGCGAGGAAGCCCGCCACGGTCGCCGCCAGCGCGCCGACGTCGATCTCCGTCCTGGAGGAGTAGGGCGTCAGCACGACCGGCGAGCGGTAGCGCACCTCGCGCCCGGCCACCTCGAACCGGGCGGACAGCCGAGAGCCCTGCCGGCGGAACACCAGCCGTGACACGGCGAGGTGGCTCGTCGACGAGCCGATGTCCAGGCCCAGCGACAGGACGTCGAACGACTCCACGCCATCGACGCCCTCGACGAAGCCGTCGCCCCGGGCGGGCCTCATCCGGCCGCGGCGGGATCGGCCGCCGCCCGCCCGCCCGCCGCGGGGCGCTCGAAGGCGTCCCGGGTGATGAAGGCGGCACCGTCCGGCACGTTCACGAACACCTCGTCGCCGAAGCGGAAGGCGGGCTTCTCCTGGCCCGCCTTCACCCTGACGGACCACCCCGCCATGTCGACCCCGTACATCCAGGAGTCGCCGTGGTACGTCGCCAGGCGGACCGTCCCCTTGAGCGTGAGCCCTCCGGCGGGCGGCTGCCGCGACAGCCCGATGCTGTCGGGACGCACCGCCAGCAGCACCGAGTCTCCGGGTGAGGTGTCGGCCGAGCCGCGGCAGCGCAGGACGCCGAGGCCGGTCTCCACCGTGCCGATGTCGCCGTCCACCTGGCGCACCACGCCCGTGATGGTGTTGGACACGCCCAGGAACCTGGCCGTGAAGCTGTGCCGCGGCTGCGCGTAGATCTCCTGCGGGGCGCCGCTCTCCACGACCCGGCCGGCGTTCATCACGATGACCTTGTCCGACATCGCCAGCGCCTCCGACTGGTCGTGGGTGACGAACACGGTCGTGATGCCGAGACGCTGCTGCACCTCACGGATCTCGTCGCGCATGCGCTCGCGCAGCTCGGCGTCGAGGTTGGACAGCGGCTCGTCGAGCAGCAGCACCTTGGGCTCGCGCACCAGGGCCCGGGCGAGGGCGACACGCTGCTGCTGACCGCCCGAAAGACTCGTGGCCATCCGCTCCCCCAGGTCGCCGAGCCCGACCAGGTCCAGCGCCTCGCGCACCCGATCGCCGATCTCCCGCTTGGGCAGCTTGTCCTTGCCGACCTTCAGCGGGAACGCCACGTTGCCGGCGACCGTCATGTGCGGCCAGATGGCGTACGACTGGAACACCATGCCGATGGGGCGCCGGTGGGTCGGCCGGAACTGTTGCGTGTCCGCCGCGAACATGCACTCGCCGTCGATGTGGATCGACCCGCCCTGCGCCTTCTCCAGCCCGGCCAGCAGCCGCAGCGTCGTGGTCTTGCCGCAGCCGCTGGGCCCGAGAAGCGTGACCAGCTCGCCCTTCGCCACCTCGAACGAGATTCCGTCGACCGCCGTGAGGCCGGCCCGCTTTCCCGTCTCGAACCTTTTGTAGAGTCCCGTCACCTTGATCATCGCGGTCTCCCGTCCTGGTCCGCGCGGTCGTGCCGCCGTTCGCCGTTCACCTCGGCGGGCCTCCCCCCAGCGCGCCACCCGGGTCCGGCACCGCGATCGCGACCCCGCCGACCTGCTGTCTGATGCCGCCGCGGCTGCTCACGACGCGCACGAGGACGACGGCCAGCGTCAGAACGACGAGCATCACCACCCCGATGGCGCAGACGGTGGTGTAGGAGCCGTAGAGCCACAGCGAGTACATCGACACCATGACCACCTGGCTCTGCGGCGAGTAGAGGAACAGGGCCGCGGTGAGCTCCTTGCACGCGATGACGAAGCAGAACAGCAGCGACGCCGTCAGCGCGGGCCGCAGCAGCGGCAGGTAGATGCGGAAGAACGTCTGCACGCCCGACGCCCCCGAGTTGCGCGCCGCTTCGTCCAGCTCGGTGCTGATCTGCGCCACACCCGGCTCCAGGAACCGCAGCCCGAAGGGCATCGCGCTGGTGACGAAGGCGATGATCAGCAGGGTCAGCGTCCCGTACAGATGGACCGGGAGCGGCGCCGAGAGGTACCAGTACAGCAGGGAGACGCCGAGGATCACGCTCGGCAGGGCCACGGGGGCGGTCGCCAGCGACTCCAGCACGCCGCGCCCAGGCAGCCTGGTCTTGATCAGCAGATAGCCGATCACGGCGCACAGGAGCGTGGTCACGACCGCGGTCACCGCCGCCACCACGAACGTGTGCTCCAGCGACCGCAGCAGGTCGGGATTGCTGAAGATCTCCCGGTAGTTCCCCAGGTCGAGGCGCCGGAAGGCGCGGGCCGACGGGTTCTCGTACGTCGGCAGGAACGACGCCCACACCATGGTGAGGACCGGGAGGATCACGCCGATCACCCCGTAGACGACGATCGCGAACAGACCGGCCCACTTCCACCGGCCGAGGTCCACCGTGGTGGGCCGGAACCCCTTCCCCGTGATGGTCTCGCGGGCGCGGGCATCGCCGCCTGCCCGGCGGCTCAGGTAGAGGCCGAGCAAGGCGATGACGAGCACCACGGTGCCCAGCACGCCGACGGTGCCGTAGTCGGCGGGCTGCTGGTTCGTGGCGTTGAAGATCTTGGTGGTCAGCACCCAGTGGTGCCCGGGCACGCCGATCAGCTGCGGCACCTCGAACGACGAGATCGTCAGCACGAAGATCAGCAGGGCGGCGCCGAGGACGCCGGGCCGCATCATCGGCAGGGCGACCGACCAGAAGACCCGGGCGGGCCCGGCCCCCGACGCCGAGGCCGCCTCCTCCAGCGAGCGGTCCATGCCCGTCATCAGGGCCATGCCCATCAGGAAGGAGATCGGCACCGAGTGCATCGCCTGCACGAAGACCATCGACCCCATGGAGTACACGGGCACCTGCGGGAGGCCGAGGTGCGCGAGCGCGACGTTCACCGGCCCCGTGTGGGGGGCCAGCAGGAGGATCCACGCCGCGGCGGACATCAGCCCCGGCAGGACCAGCGGCACGAGCGAGACGAGCAGCGCGAACCACTTGGCCGGGGTGTTGGTGCGGCAGTAGAGCCACGCCAGCGCGAAACCGACGGCCGTCGCGACGATCGTGACCAGCACCGAGTACTCCACGGACTCCCACATCGTCGACAGGAAGTCCTCCGAGGTGAACGTGTCGACGAAGTTCTGCAGCGTCCAGTGGCTCTCCCCGAAGCCGAGAAAGTCCGACCTGAATCCCGAGACCAGCAGGGTCCCGACCGGGATGAGCGTCATGTAGGCGACGACCACGATCATCACGATCAGCAGCGGCGCTCGCGGATCGGACAGGAACTCGCGGACCCGGCCGCGCACCCCCTGGGGGACGCGCCGGAGGAACCCGCGCGAGGCGCTGCCGGCCTCGCGCGGGACCGGTGTGGGCTGATGAGCGGACACGTCGATCAGATCCCCTGGCCGGGCTCACCCATGGTAGCCGAGCGCATCCTGATAGTCCTTCAGGTCCTTGTTGTGCTCTTCCACCGGAAGCGACGGATCCTCGTAGCTGGGAGTCCACTTACCGGGATCCCAGGTGAGCGGGTTGCCCTTGACGTCGTCGCGCATCGATGTCATGCCGAGGTCCGACACGACCTGCTGCCCGTCGCGGCCGACCATCCAGATGATGAACAGGCGGGCCGCCGCCGGATGCGGGTTGCCCTTGACGACCGCGATCTCGCTCACGTCGACCGGCAGCGGGTTCGGGTTGACGAAGTCCCCGGTCGACGGGTCCTTCTCCTTCGCCTGGACCGCGGTCTGACCGTAGGCCAGCGAGACCGGGATCGCCCCGGAGGTGACCTGGCTGGCGGCGAGCGAGTGACTCGTCACGAAGACGGGGTCGTTGGCGCCGAGCCGCTTGATCAGGTCGAGGGCCTTGTCCGCCCCCTGAGTCGTCTTCAGGCCGTTGTAGATGTCGGCGGTGGTCGGGCTGATCGCGAACTTGCCCTTCCACTCCGGCTTCGTCAGGTCGTCGAAGCTCTGCGGGGGGTCCAGCCCGAGCTTCTTCAGCGTGGTCGGATTGAACATGATGACGTTGGTGATGACCCGGTCGATGGCGCTGCCCGGCGGCACCTTGATGCCGTCCGGCAGCTTGGGCGCGTCGGCGGGCACGAACGACTCGTCGATCAGGCCGGCCTGCTGGAGCAGCGCGGCGTCGCCGCTGCCCGAGACCAGGTCGGCGACGATGTTGTTGGCACGCGCCTCGGTCTGCACGCGCGTGATCGGCGTCTGACCGCTGAGGTAGACGGCGTGGACGTCGATGCCGGGGTACTTCTCGTTGAACGCCTTGACGATCACCGGGAGGGTCGACTCCGGCATCGAGGTGTACCAGGTCAGCTCACCCTCTTTTTTCGCCTCCTCGTAGAGCTGCGCCGCGGACATCGTGTTGAGGTCGACTCGGGCGGAGGCGGACGAAGACTCCTCGCCGGAACCGCAGCCCGCGGCTAGCAGCACCATGGAAAGGGTCAACGCGCCAATTCCGAGTTTTGTCCTGATCCGCATCCTCCTGCTTCCTTCCGCCCCTGGCGCTCGACCGCTCACGGCCTGGCATCGAGCATCCGACGTTCGGTGCTGAGCAGTGTAGCCAGAATGGTCTGTCCATAGAATGGTCTGTCCAATAACGATCCGGGCACTCAGAAGGCGAGAGACTTGATCGTGATGGGCACGCTGGCGGTGCCGTCCAGATACTCTCCGATGTCGACGAAATCGAAGCTCTCCAGCTCGACCCCGTCCACGACGACCAGCGGACGCTCGATCCCGAACTCCTCCACGAGGTTCGCCCCGATCAGCCCCGCCACGTCGCGGTCCACCACCAGCACCAGCGCCTCGGCCCGCGCGAGCGCCTCCCGGCCGCCTTCGAGGATCCCCCGCGAGAACGCGGTCAGCGACGCGAAATCGGCCGACCCCCGCCACGGCACCGCGATCGTCAACGCGCGCTCGTCCCCGGGCGCCAGCGCCACCGCCGCGCGGACGCGTTCCGGCAGGCCCGCCCAGCCCGCCTCCCCGTCGGGAGGCGGCGCGACCATCGCGACCGGCACGTTGCGGAGCGGCAGCGCGGCGGGATCCGAGACGTGGATGGTGGTGCCGCTCACCTGAACGGTGAACTGCGAGCTGCCGACCACCGTCGCCCGGATCGTCGACTCGGCCACGTCGAGCGTGATGCCGCGCTCGGCGAACACGCGTGGCAGCTCCCGGGCGATGAGCGGGCCCAGATCACCGAAGCCCCGGCTCTCCGCCCCGGTGACGTACCGCGACATCCCGCCCGACAGGCGGACGGTCCGCACACCCGCCACGGGGATGCGGTCGGTGCGCATCAGCTCGGCGGCGGCCGGCTCGTCCCAGTCGCCCGCGACCGCGCCGGCGATGACGCCGGCCATCGCGCGGGCGAGCCGCTCCCGGTCCTCCGGCGGCAGCCGCCGCCCCAGGGCCGGCTCGACCGGCAGGCGCGCGGCGATGGTGCGCACGGCCGGCTCGACCCGGATCAGCACGCCATCGTCGTCCCACGCCGCGAGCCGGCTGCCAACGTCGATGGCCGCCACCGACGCCACGCGCCCGTCGACGCACAGCGACAGCTTCGTGGTCCCGCCGCCGACGTCGACGTTGAGCACGGGTCCGCCCGCACGTGACGCCCGCACCGCGCCCGAGCCGTGCGCGGCCAGCAGCGCCTCCAGCTCGTCGCCGGCGGCCACCGACACGAACCTGCCCGAATCCTCGGCGAACAGCTCGGCGATCGCCTTGGCGTTGCGCCGCAGCAGGGCCACACCGGTCAGGAGCAGCGCCCCGGTGTCGACCTCCTCACGGCCGAACCCGGCCGAGCGGTACTGCGCGTCGAAGAAGTCCCGCAGGACCTCCACGTCGATCGTGGCGTCGTCCCGGAACGGCGTCAGCAGGACGGCGGACTCGTACACCACCTCGCGCGACGTCACGACGTAGCGGCCGCCCGACGGTTCCAGCACGATCCGCGAGAACACGATCTGCGTCGTCGCCGAACCGATGTCGACGCCCACCGACGTCAACCGCAACGTGTCGTCCTCGCCGAGCACGACCTCGGGCCGCCCGCCGCCGGGACGCGAGACGACGCTCATCGGCCGTCGGGCCGCTGGTAGAACTCCTCCGGCATGAGCGAGGAGACCCCATTGCGGGCCAGGCTCTCCTCGAACTCCCGGCGGATGTGCGGATCCTCCTGGTAGTAGGCGATGCTGCTGCCGCCCTTGTCGATGTCGACGTTGAGGCTGGTCCGGACCTCCCCCGGGCGCGTGCCCGCGTTGAACGCCCCCCACCGGATCAGACCGCCGTAGACCAGGAACCGGAGGGGCTCGGCGCTGATGCCGAAATGCTGGTGGTACCAGTCGCCGCCGCCGGGCGCCGCCGCCACCATGCCGCCCGCGACGTAGTCCTGGCGAATGACCTTGTCGCCGTTCCCGTCCGCCCACGGCGTCGGGCCCAGCTCGCGGGGCCAGGTGTAGGTGTAGCCCTCGCCCTTGATGCAGATGAGCACCGGGGACGGCGGATGGTAGTGGCCCTTGGCGTACTTCCCGACCGAGTGCTCGCCGACGAAGATGTAGAAGCTGTTGTTCGCCATGTACGGCTCGATGCGGCGGTAGCCCGGCGAGCGCTGGTTGTCCAGCGGCAGCTTCGCGCCGACCAGGTCGGGGATGATGCTGGTGACCATCATCGCCCGGCCGCCCATGCCGCCCTTGTAGAGCGCGTCGTTGTACTCGAAGAAGTCCGCGCTGCCGTCGTACCGGTCGGTGAACCGGTAGTCGCAGCCGAAGATGAAGTCGTTGTCGCGGAAGTGGTTCATCAGCGACGGGGCCGTCGTCGCCACGATCAGACGGGCCCGCCTGCCGGTCGCGTTGACGAGACGGTGCGTCGAGTTCAGCGGGATCGAGAACAAGGCGCCCGCCCCCCACTCGAACGAGGCCCGGTTCGCGTCGTCGTCACCGACCCAGACCTCGGTGGAGCCGCGGCCCTCGACCACGTAGAAGACTTCCTCGTAGAGATGATGCTCGGGGTTGAGGGCGCCGCCGGGCGGGATCTCGATGACGTACATCCCCCAGAGCTCCTCGGTGCCGAGCAACTGCACGTAGGCGCCGTTGCCCCCCGTGCGCGCCCAGGGCGCGAGCTCCATCTCCCTGACGTCGCGAATACCGACCTCGCGGACGATCGGCAGGCCCTCACTCTCCATGAACAGGTCGTACGGCGCCTTCGGCCGGGCGTACTGCTTCTTGGCGCCGAACGCGCCGCCCACAGGCTCCACGTACGGTTCGAGGTCGTCGATACCTTCGATAGCACTGCTGCTCATTGTCGTCCCATCTACTCGGCCGGCCCGCACGCCGGCCAACGCCCACTGATCAGATCTGTCCGAGGAACGCGTCGGCGACGTCGCGCGGGCGGCAGATCCATACGTCGTCGAAACCGGTGGCGTACTTCAGGCACTGGTCGAGCGCCCAGCCGCCCTCGGGGCGGCCGAGGTGCGTCGAGTGACAGATGGCGGTCATCATCTGCGGGCGGGTCTCCCCCTCCTCGCGCAGCTGGTCCAGCATCCGGCAGAACTGGTCCACGAAGGGGCCGACGCCGTTGCCGCCCCGCAGCACCGTCACGTCGTGCGCCGAGCTGCCGCCGACCGCGACGAGCCGCTTGCCGTCCTCCTCGTAGACGACATAGGGGACGTCGCTGTCACGGGTGTCGCGCGTGTAGCTGAAGCCCTCGCGCAGCAGGTTCTTCAGCGTGTGGTCGCCGCGCTGGCCGCCCGGGCTCGACCAGCCCACGATGCGCTGACCGGTGACCTGCTCGAACACCTCGCGGCACTTGCGGATCTCGGCGCGCTCCTCCTCCTCGCTCATGAAGTACATCCGATGGTCCTGGCTGTAGGCGTGGCCGAGGATCTCGTTGCCGGCGTCGGAGAACGCCTTCACCTGGACCGGCCAGCGCTCGGCGGCCAGCGCACTACAGGTCACGGCCGCCGGCACCTCGTACTTCGCGAGAACGTCGACCAGGCGGCGAAAACCCGTCCGGCCGCCGTACATCTGCCACGAGTACGTCGCGTGGTCCTTGAGCCCGAGATCTTTGGCCTTCTGCGGGAACATCGGCGTCATGGCCGTGCTCACCGGCGGCAGCTCCTGCCAGGCCTCCAGGATCAGGTCGAACATCACGGCGACCTTCGCGCCGTCCGGCCACCGGACCTGCTGGATGACCGGCTCGTCGTTCTCCATCCACATGGTGCGTCTCCTCGCTCTCAGAGGGTCAGATCTGTCGGAATCGGGGGACGCCGTCCACCATGGTCAGCAGCACCTTGATGCCGTCGAGCTCCTCGGGCGGCACCTCGTAGGGGTCCTGGTCGACCACGATCACATCGGCGAGGCGGCCCTCGGCCAGGCTGCCCTGCCGGCCCTCCACCGACGTGCTGTGCGCCACGGCGTCGGTCATCAGACGCAGGGCCGCGTCGACCGAGATCGCCTCGTCCGGGCCGAAGACGGATCCCCGCTGGGTACGGCGGGACACCGCCATCCGGATGCCGACGAACGGGTTCATCGACGAGCACGGGAAGTCGCTGTTGATCTGGACCCGCATGCCCAGCGCCGCCGCCGTGCGCAGCGGCAGCACGCGCCGGCACCGCTCCTCGCCGAAGACCTCGGCCCATTCCTCGCCGCCGGTGTACATGAACGACGGCTGCGTGGACCAGATCAGGCCGAGTCCGGCCATCCGCTCCAGCTGCCCCGGATTGAGCGGAACGTAGGCGTGCTCCAGCCGGTGCCGCAGCCGTCGCCCCGGCTCGGCCCGCCCGGCGTTGTCGAAGGCGTCCAGGGCGATGTCGACGGCACGCTGGCCGATGGCGTGGACGGCGACCTGCAGGCCGCCGCGGTGCGCGGCCAGCACGGCCTCGTTCAGCGCCTCGGGCTGGATCCGCAGCAGGCCCTTGTTGCCCGGCTCCCCCGGATATTCCTCGTAGAGCGCCGCGTTGTGGGCCGACTCGGCCCCGTCGATGCTGAACTTCACGCCGCCCAGACGCATCCAGTCGTCGCCGAGCCCGGTCCGCAACCCCAGGCCGAGGACGTACTCCAGCTTCGTCTGCGCCTCCAGGCCCCGGATGTAGAACCGCACCCGGGTGGTCAGGCCGCCCTCCTCGCGGAGGCGCAGGTAGTCGCCGATGTCGTTCGGCTCCCGCGCCATCTCGTGCACGCAGGCGATGCCGCGCGAATGCAGCACGTCCATCGCCTGCCGCATCGCCCGCACCCGTTCGGCGTCGGTGGGCAGGGGAACGACCGTGTCGGCCCGCGTCGCGTCGAGCCGCAGCTTGCCGTGCTCGTGCAGGATGCCGGTGACCTCGCCGGACTCGTCCCGTTCGAGCCGCCCGCCCGGGGGGTCCGGGGTGGTCCGGTCGATGCCGCCGAGCTTGAGCGCCAGCGAGTTCGCCGCGGCGACGTGCCGGCCGATGCCCCGGATGAGCACCGGATGGTCGGGGGCCACGGAGTCCAGCTCCCAGCGGTTCGGGAAGCGGCCGATGTCGAGGCGCCGCGGGTCGAGGGAGTCGCCCTGGATCCACGAGCCCGGGGCGGCCTTCTCGACGCGCTCCCGGACGCGGTCGAGCACCTCGCGGAGCGAGGCGGGCTGGTCCTCCAGGAAGTCGATGTACATCGCCATGACGATCGCCGCACGGCGCAGGTGCGTGTGGCTGTCGATGAAGGCGGGCAGGACGGTCCGCCCGCCGACGTCGATCCGTTCGGTCGCGGCCGACGCGAGATCCTCGATCTGCGCGTCGTCGCCGACCGCCACGATGTCGTTGCCGGAGATCGCGAGGGCCGAGGCGATCCGGCCCTCCTCGTCGAGCGTCCTCACCCGGCCGTTCACGAGGATCGTGTCGACAGCGGTCATCTCAACCGGCCCTTTCCCTGGTTCTGGTAACCCTCGGTCACAGTAACAGCCAAGGGTGTTAAGGTCTAACCCTTAGTCATTTGAGTGCGGCGCCGGACCGGCCGGGCCACCCACGGGGCGGCGAGGGGTGCACCCGGCCGAGACGGCGGACGGCCGTCGATGTTGACGAGATTTCCGTATTGGTCTTACCGTTGTACCATACGCAAGGGGAGGTTTCGGTGGTAGCAGAAGTACTCGTTTCGGACAGCATGGCGAAAAACTTCGCCCGCGAGAAGAACACCCCGTACGTCTCGTGGGTCCGAGACGAGGGTCTGGACATCATCTCGGCCCACTACGTCCCCGACCTCAACACGGTCGAGCTGAAGCCCTGGGCGCGCCGGGGCGGACACGGGGTCTTCATCAACCACGAGGCCTCCCGCACGACCAACGACTGCTACGTGTGCGAGATCCCGGCCGGAGGCAAGCTGGCCCCCCAGCGCCAGCTCTTCGAAGAGATGATCATGGTGCTGTCGGGCAACGGCTCCACGAGCGTGTGGAACGACGCCGGCCAGAAGGTCACCTTCGAGTGGGGACCGGGCTCGATCTTCGCGATACCGCTCAACACCTGGCACCAGCACTTCAACGGCTCCGGCACCACCGCCGCCCGCTTCGTCGCCTCGACGAACCTGCCGCAAGTGCTGAACCTCTACGGCGAGCCGGAGTTCGTCTTCGGCACCGCACACGACTTCACCGGCCGCTTCAACGGCGAGCCCGACTACTTCAGCGACAAGGACGAGGTCGAGGGCCTGCTGCTCAAGACGAACTTCGTCGCCGACGCGGTCCACCTCCCCCTCATCCACGCCAAAGAGCGCGGCGCGGGCGGCGGACACATCCGCTTCATGATGGCCAAAGGCTCCATGAACAGCCACATCTCGCAATTCCCCGTCGGGACCTACAAGAAGGGCCACCGCCACGGCCCCGGCGCCCACTTGATCATCCTGACCGGTGAGGGGTTCAGCCTCATGTGGCCCGAAGGCGAGGAGCCCAGACGCTACGACTGGCGGCCCGGCACGCTCATCGTCCCGCCCAACATGTGGTTCCACCAGCACTTCAACACCGGCGCAGGCCCCGCCCGCTACCTGGCGTTCAAGCACGAGACCGTCTCCATCCGCAACGCCCAGGGCGTGCCGAAGGCCTGGATCAGCCGGCGCATCGGCGGCGACCAGATCGACTACGCGGACGAATCCCCCATGATCCGCGAAACCTTCGCCAAGGAACTCGCCGCCAAAGGCCTGACCTCGCGCATGGACGCCGCCTACGAAGCGGAGCTGGCGGACCTGCCGCCGCGGCCCGGCGAGAGCACCGCGACCGCATGACCGGCCGCGGACCCCGCGATCACGCGCACCACACCCACGACGACCCAGGGCACGACCACGGGCACGACCACGACGACGAGCCCGACGTGGCGCTCCACGACAACCCGATCTGGCAGCAGGACAACGTCACGCTGCACAGCGTCGGCGTCGACATCGGCTCCTCGGGCACCCAGCTCGCGTTCTCCCGCCTGCTTCTGCGGCGGCTGAGCGAAGACCTCACCAGCCGATACGTCGTGGTCCGCCGCGAATCCCTCTACCGGTCGCCGATCCACCTGACACCGTACGGCGCGGACCTGCTCATCGACGCCGAACGCCTCGGCGTGCTCCTCGACACGGCGTACGCCGCGGCCCGGGTCACCCCCGAGATGATCGACACCGGTGCCGTCATCCTCACCGGCGAGGCGCTCCGCCGCCGCAACGCCGAGGCCATCGCCCAGGTGATCAGCGAACGCGCGGGCGACCTGGTGTGCGCGACGGCCGGTCACCACATGGAGGCCATGCTCGCCGCATACGGCTCGGGCGCCGTCAGGACGTCGAGCCGGCGCCACAACCGCCTGCTCAACGTCGACATCGGCGGCGGCACCACCAAACTGACCCTGGTGGACGACGGCCGCATCACCGGCACGGCGGCGTTCCACGTCGGCGGCCGCCTCATCGCGGCCGCCGGCGGCACCGTCGCCCGCATCGAGCCCGGCGGCCGCCGCCACGCCCTGCGGGCCGGGCACGACCTGTCGCCCGGCTCGCCCGTGACCGGCGGCCAGCTCGCCGACGTGGCGGCGCTCATGGCCGGCGAACTGCTGGCCGCCCTCACCGGGCGAAGCACCGACGCGACGGAAAAGCTGTGGCTCACCGAGCCGCTCGCCATCACCGGCCGGCTCGACGGCATCGTCTTCTCGGGCGGCGTGGCCGAGTACATCTACGGCACGCAGACCGCGGACTTCGGCGACCTCGGCCGCCCGCTGGGCGCCGAACTGCGCCGCCACGCCGAAGCCGGGCTGCTCCCCGCCCCCGTGCTGCCGGCGGCCGAACGCATCCGCGCCACCGTGCTCGGCGCCTCCCAATACACCGTGCAGCTCAGCGGCATCACCAGCCACCTCGACGGCGCCGACCGGGCCCTGCCCCGGCGCAACCTGCCGGTGGCCCGGCCCGCGTACCTCCTCGGCGACGACGTCGACCCCGGCACCGTGGCCAAGGCCCTCACCGAACACCTCGGCCGGTTCGCGCACGGCGACACCGACCTCGCCGTCGCCCTCTCCTGGAGCGGCGACCCCGAATACCGCCGCCTGCGCGCCTTCGGCGAAGGCATCGTCCAAGGGCTGTCGTCCCGGCTCGCCTCCGGGGCGCGCCTCTACCTCGTGGTGGACGGCGACATCGCCCGCACCCTCGGCCGCATCCTGCGCGACGAACTCGGCGTCGGCAACGACCTCGTCATCCTCGACGGCCTGTTCCTGCGCGACTTCGACTACATCGACCTCGGACGCGTGCGGCAGCCCTCCGGCACCGTACCGGTGACGATCAAGTCGCTGGTCTTCGACGACATGGCCGCCACCGGCTAGCCGCCCGGACCCTGCGCGCGAACGCCCGGCGGGGCCACGTCCAGGAGGGCGCGGGTCCGGCCGTGACGGGATCCGTCCCCCGCCGGCCGGTGCCGCGATCCAAGGACGGCGCGCAGACGGTGCCTCCGGCGTGTCCACGCCCTGGCCGATCGCGGACGTGAGCCCGCCCACCAGCTCACCGATCCCGACGGTGATCCCGACCGGCGCCGCACCGGCGAACACGGCCAGGACCGCGGTCACACCGGCCGTGAACGGCGCCCGCGCGAAGGCGTACCCGATCAGGGCGGGCATCGCCCATCGCCGGGCCGCGGACGGCCGCCGGCTCGTGACCGCGTTCACGCCTCCCCTATGTCGCAACGGGCGCTGGTCGGAGCACACCTGACGTGGGCGCTTGACATCGTTCCTCCTGACAACCGCGATGGCATTGCCCTGCTCGGGCCCGTACTTCGGAGGCATCGGCCCACGCCGCAGCAGACTGCCGCCCGCCTCACCGCAACGGGATTAATCGGCCCAGGGCGGCACAGACGGACGCCGGCACCCTTCGACAGGTGTCACCCCGCCGTCCATCTCGGCCCCTCGTCCGCCCTGCTCCCGGGGCTTGTGTCGGTCGGGACACCCAGATGCGCACCCTTTACATTGTAGATCAGCGAAGGATCACGGTCCGAGGGCCGCCGGGTCGCCGACCCGACCCGCGTCCCCGCCGTACCAGCCGGCAGCGCCGCCCCGACACCTGGCCTCGTCTCGGCAAGGCCGGAGCGAGAACCGGCGCTTCCACCGTTCGCCGACGCTCCCGAGGGAGACGGCGCGTGACATGCGCGCACGTGCCGTCGCCCCGGGTCGTGTCCTGCCGGCGGCGCCCGTGCCGGGCGGTGCGAGGGCTCACCCCTCCGCCGGTCCGGCGGTATCGGCGATGCCGGCGATGTCGGCGATCGCGCAGGCGATGTTGTCCGGGCCGCCGTGCCGGTCGGCCAGCTCGATCAGCTCGTCGGCCAGCCGCTCGGGGCCGGCGATCGCGCGCACGGTCTCGCGCAGGGTCTCGGCCGGGACGACCCGGTGCAGCCCGTCCGAGCACACCAGATACCGGTCGCCCGGCCGGATCGCCCGCAATTGCAGATCGACCTCGATCTCGCCGCCGTCCAGCGAGTGCAGCAGCAGCGTCGCCTGCGGATGCGCGGCCGCCTCCCGCAGGCTCAGGCGCCCTTCGTCGACCAGCGGCTGCACGAACGTGTGATCCTTGGTGAGCTGCACCATCTCCCCGCCGCGCACCAGGTACGCACGCGAGTCGCCGATGTGCGCCAACGCCAGCCGCGAACCCGCCACCAGCATCGCCGTCAGCGTCGTCCCCGCCCCCTCCGGCACCTCGCCCGACCCGGCCAGGGCACGCACCGCCGCGTTGGCCTCGCCGACCGCCTCCCGCAGCGCCCGCAACGGATCACCCGCCAGAGCGGCCCCCGCACCCTCCTCCAGCGGCCGCAACGCCTCGATGGCCGCCGCGCTCACCCGATCACCACCCCCCTCGCGGCCGTACCCGTCGGCCACCGCCAGCAGGCCCCCGCCCGCGTACACCGCGTCCTCGTTGCGCTCCCGCACCCGCCCGATCGCGCAGCGCGCGGCAGAGCGGACCTCCAGGGTCTTCACGGCATCGGACATGACAGCGCCCCTTCCGGACAGATGCTCGACGAGAGAGGCGGCCAGCTCGGCGCGGCGGGCGGTATCGGCCTGAACCTGCGTCCAGTACGCCCACACCTCCTCGGCGGCCGCGGCAGGCTCCAGCGCGCACACCACCTGGATACGGGCCAGCGGCATACCCAACCGGCGCAGCCACGCCACCAGCCGGGCCCGCTCCAGCTGCGCCGGATCGTAGAACCGGTACCCCGAATCCGGGTCCACCCGCGCCGGCCGCAACAACCCCAGCTCGTCGTACAACCGCAACGCCTTCGGCGACAGCCGGCACGCCCGCGCGAACACACCGATGGTCCACAACCCCACGGCCACCCTCCCTCGACCCGGGCCCATCCCCCGGGCACCACGATGCTGCGGCTTCCCCCAAGGACAAGGTCAAGGCCGGCCCACGCCGATCCCCAATCGGCCGATCGACGAGTCCTTTTCCCCTCGCCGGGACGGACCGGTTTGTCGCAGTCCTCTGACATGATTGCTTCCCGTCCCGGGCAGGCCGCTCTGAACCGAGGGGAGTCGCAGCCATGACCAACGAGAACGCCCGCCGGCGCGCAGTCCGTCCCGAAGATCTCAGCCGGTACGTCGTCCAACGGCTCAACGCGGGCGACGTCCAAGGACTGGTGGAGCTCTACGAACCGGACGCGGTGCTGGCATTGCCGGACGGCCGGGTCGCCCGAGGGACCGAACAGATCCGTCAGGCGTACGCGCGTCTCGTCGCCTCCGCACCGGAGTTCACCCCCGGGCACCAGCAGCCCACGCTGCGCAGCGGCGACCTGGCGCTGACCTCGGTGCGTCTGCCCGACGGCGGTGTCACCGTCGAAGTGGCCCGCCGCCAAGATGACGGGACGTGGCTGTGGGTGATCGACCAGCCCAACCTTCTGGGATAGAGCACACGGCCACGCGTTGCCGGTGGCGACGTGAACGGGGCTTGTATCGGGCCGCGACGGCCCGGCGCACAGACCGGTCCGATCGCGCACTCCACGACCGCCCTTCCGATCTTCTAGGCTCCGATGGGCCGACCGAAAGCCGCAGGGGGACGATCGCCACAACCACGCACGTCCACGACATACTGCGCCAAGTCCAGGAGGCACAGGCCCAGTTGTAACGACGCCCTTCCCGCGTCATCGAGCGCCGCGACCGAATCACGCCGACCACGTGCCCCGAACCGAAGTGGGGCCGGCAGGTGCGTCCACCGGCGGGCGCGCCGGCCGGTGTCGTCGGCCGGCGCGTCCCCAGATGGCCGGCCGTCGCGAACGGGCGTGGCCGGGCGTGCGATTCGGCCCGGCGCTTAGCGCCGGGCGCCGGTGTCGTGTCCGGTGGTGAGCTTGGGGCTGTCCGCGAGCTTGAGCCAGACCACGCCGGCGATGATGACGGTGAGCCAGAATCCCTTCTGGACGGTGAGGGTCTCATCGAAGAAGACCGGGCCGAGAACCGCGGCGCCGATGGCTCCGATGCCTGCCCAGACGGCATAGCCGATCCCTACGTCGATCCTTTTCAGTGCGACGCTGAGGAAGAACAGCGTGAACAGGAAGAACACGATCGCTACGAGCGACCAGGCGAGGTCGGTGAACCCGCTGCTTCCGTTGACGCTGAGCGCGTAGCCGACTTCGAATCCTCCGGCGAGCAGCAGGGCGAGCCAGGCCCCTCCCTTGTCGCCCGGGGCGTTCGCGCCGGCGGGGTTGTTCGTGGCGGTCATGGCCGGTGTTTCCTTTCGACGGTGGGCGGGATGTGTTCAGGCCATTCCGGCGAGGTTGAGGCCGACCACGCCGACGATGACGATGGCGATCCCGAGGAGCTTCTTCCAGGTCAGCCGCTGGGAGAGCAGGAGGGCGCCGATGATGACGATCCCGACGCCGGCGAGGGAGGTCCACAGGGCGTACCCGACACCGACGTCGAAGGTCAGCAGCGCAAGGCTGAGGAAGAACGTGCCGATGGCGCCGCCGGCGAGCGTGGCGATCGTCCACCACGGTCGGGTGAACCCTTGTGCCTTGCCCGCGGCGATGCCGACGGTGATTTCGAAGATGACGGCGATGCCGAGGTAGAGCCAGCTCATGATGCGGAGGGTTCCTTTCGATTCGGTTCGCGACGGCGCCGCCGCGTCTTTGCCTTGCCGAGTGTAGTTGCATGTACATGCAGATTTTGAGGCGGGTGTGGCCCTGGTGCGCCACGCGGGGATCAGGGGACGATGCGGGCCTCGACCTCACGCAGAGCTTGCACGAGTCGCCTTACGTCCAGGTGGGGAAAGTGTGCCGGCGCCCGTTCGAGCAGTTCGCGCACCCGCTCCTCGTACGGGCCGCGCACGTCGCGCAGAAGGGCTTCACCCTCGGGGGTGATGACGGCGTAGACGCCGCGGCCGTCTTGCTCGCACAGGTCGCGCCGGGCGACCCCTTTCGCCTCCAAGCGGCTGACCAGTCGTGTCGCGGAGCTCTGGTTCAGCCCCACCCGCTGCGCGAGATCGTTGACTCGGAGCTCCTTATCGGGCGCCCGGCTCACGAGACTCAGAGCACGATAGTCGGTCAGCCCGATCCGATAGTTGTCGGCAAGCCACTTGTCCAGGGTGGCATCCACCGCCGACGCGAAGGCCGCAACCCTCGCCCACGAAGCACTGAGCTCACCGTCGGCGAACGTCGGCGAATCTTGCTGCATGCGCATACAGTTATCTTACCCGTCCGACCCTGTCAAGCCCGCACGCTCTCGATGACACCACTGGTCACGGGTGCCGAGAAGGCCTCACAACGGCAGACCCACCGGTGCAGCCACCATTCGGCCCGAATCCGGTCCCGTCGGCCTCCCGTGTCCCGTTCCACCCGGCTGCGGCGGCCCGACCTGACCTGATCACCGACCCGCAATGCCTTCTGCACAGCGGAGGCACCCCACGAGGACGAACCCTGGGCGGGCGAGGAATTGCTATCTCGCCGGCCACTGTTGGGATATAACCGAATAGAGAAGTATTGGGGCGTACATTGCCCGGTTCCCAGCTGACAAGGAAGCGCATCCGTGCACAAAGGCAAAAAGCGTAGGTCGCGCGCGCGGTCGCCCAGAAGGATGGGCATCGATTCGGGGAACGAGACGGGGGCGGGGATGAAACGGCGGCGGAGCACCGTCGACTCCGATTCCGACGGCCAGGTTCCCGAGGGCAAGCAGACGGCGCGGTCGGATTCCGAGGGCGAGGCGGTCGAGAGCAAGGAGACCGGCACCGGGTCGCGTCCGAACAAGCGACAGAAGTTAGAAACTATAAGCGATTCTGACAGACTACGCTACTTGGACAATGCCGCCTCGAACGAGGCCGCGCTCAAGAAGATTTACGCCGCGGTCTACAAAGACGGAAAGGTGAACACGTCCGTCAATAAAGATAAGGTGTACCGAATTCTGACCTACGGCGACTCGCAGTACCTGCGCACTCCGATCGACGCACAAGCGTTCAAAGCCTTCACCGCCCGCGACAGTCACCACACGGTGCAGAGCCAGCTCATGATCGTGTATGAGGAATACCGGCAAGCCATACGGGCAGGGAAGAAAGTGGATAAGCCGCCGAAAAGGGTCACGTCGCTCGTGGACGCGCTCAAGAACGGCGACTATTTCTTTGTGCGCAACGTGCATTACGACGAGCAGAACATGCCGGGCCGTGGCCGACGCATCATCGTCAACGTGACGACACAGCAGGCCGCGCTCAAGGCCGCCGCCGGCCTGAACCCTCTCTACACCGACCAGAAGATCTCGCCCTACATCAAGTCGTACAAGGTCTACCTGTCCACCAAGCCCCGTGTGCAGGACAAGGCCAAGTACGACAAGCTGGTCGTCTACTACGCTTACAAGGGGGATGAAGACGCGGCCAACGACGAGGTGGGCGACCGCATTGTCGCCGCTCTCGACGCGGCGGTGCCGACCAACGAGCGGGAGACGACGTTCGCGCCCTTCTACTCCAAAGTCACCTCGGGCATCGCCTGGGCGGAGGAATCGGAGGCCCATCTGCCGATGGGGCGTGGAATCAGCTTCAGCGATCTCCGGGCCAGGATCATCACCAAGGTGATCGGCAAGAACCCCAATGTCGACAGCCCAGAACGGTTCGCGCGACTCGTCAACGAAGCGATGGAGGACGAGCAGGTGGACCCGACGGCACCGCACAGGCACCTCACGCAGACGATCGTCTGACACCTCCCGCGACGGGCGAGCGCCTCGCCTGGCCGGTCGCTCTCCACATCGCCGGTCAGGGCCACGCGGCCGGGTTCGCGCCGCGGGCCCTCCGGCCATTCACGGAAGACCGCCGGCCGCACCGGCCACCGGACCCGCCGACTCGCCGACCCGGCGGGGCTTTCCCTGCCCCGCTCGCGGTGGTGCGGATCTTCTTGCCCCGCCGTGCGCCCTGGGGGCGTGGACGCGCAGCGGACGCCGAGCGGCTGGGCCAGGGCCTGCGGCGCCGGGCGTTATCCCGTGCCGGTGAGCCAGGCGGTCTCGCGCCGGTGGAACGCGGCCAGTTCGGCCGGTCGGTCGTCGCCGAGCAGGTCCTGGCTCACCGTCACGCCGCGGGTCGACTGGATCCAGGTGAGGAACCGGTAGGACGGCCGAAACGCGGCGAGCCGGGCCACGTCCACGGGGAGCGCCTCGCCCGCGTGGACGGGGTGCAGTTCGTCGCGTTCCAGCAGGACTTCGAAGCTCATCAGCTTCCACCGTCCTTCGTCCCGGACGGCGCGTGAGAAGAACCGGCAGTAGGCGTGGAAGTCGACCTCCACTCCCTTCACCGTGGTCCGGTTGAAGATCTTCGCCGGGCTTTCGACGGTCGCCCGGTCGCCTTCGACCCGCGCGTAGGCGGGGAAGACCCAGTGCTTGCCGTTCCCGGTCCGTGCCATCCACGTCTTCGTCGCCTCGACGTAGGCGTCGCCGCCGTGTCCCTCGTACCAGGTGGTCCGGACGTAGGCGTCGTCGTGGAAGCAGTCGCGCATCACGTCGAAGAGCCGCTGGTCGCGGGCGAAGCGTTCCCGCCGCACCAGGTCGAAGAGCTCTTCACGGTCCAGGAGGGCCGCCAGCCGTTCGCTGTGGTCGGGGTTCACCAGGTCGTCCTTTCGGTCACTGCGGATAGCCGAGCAGGGCCTTCACCTCGAGGTACTCCTCGAAGCCGAACCGCCCGAACTCTCGTCCGTTCCCGGACTGCTTGTAGCCGCCGAACGGCAGGCTGCGGTCGAACGGGGCGCCGTTGAGGTAGACGCGGCCCGCACGGATGCGATCGGCGACCCTGCGGGCGTGGTCGGGGTCTTTCGACTGCACGAAGCCCGCCAGCCCGAACGGCGTGTCGTTCGCGATGTCGACGGCCTCGTCCTCGGTGTCGTAGAGCAGGATCGAGAGCACGGGGCCGAAGATCTCCTCGCGCGCGATCCGCATCTGCGGCGTGACGTCGCCGAACACGGTCGGGCGGACGTAGAACCCCTTGTCGAGCCCGTCGGGGCGGCCCGGGCCGCCGATCAGGAGCGTCGCGCCCTCGTCGATCCCCGACTGCACGAGCGCGGTGATCTTCTCCAGCTGGCCCCGGCTCACCACGGGCCCCATGGTGGTCGACGGGTCGAACGGGTCGCCGAGACGGACCTCCTCGGCCGCCCGTCGGGCGGCGGCGTACGCCTCGTCGCGCTGCGAGCGGTGCACGAGCATCCGCGTGGGCGACTGACAGTTCTGGCCGCCGTTGGTGTAGCACGAGTGCACCCCGGCGACGACCGCGGACTCGAGGTCCGCGTCGGGCAGGATGATGTTGGCCGACTTGCCGCCGAGTTCGAGCGCGACGCGTTTCACCGTGTCGGCCGCGAGCTTGGAGACTCTGATGCCGGCACCGGTCGAGCCGGTGAGCGAGACCATGTCGATGCCGGGGTGCGCCGCGATGGCCTCACCGACCGTGGGACCGTCACCGTTGACGAGGTTGAACACGCCGGGCGGCAGCCCGGCGTCGTCGATGATCTCGGCGAGCACCATGGCGCTGAGCGGCGCGATCTCGCTCGGTTTGAGCACCACGGTGCATCCCGTGGCGAGGGCCGGGGCCACCTTCGACGCGACCTGGTTGAGCGGCCAGTTCCACGGCGTGATGAGACCGCAGACGCCGATCGGCTCGCGCCGCACGATCCCGGCCCCCATCTTCTCCTCGAAGCGGTAGTCCGCGAGTACGCGGGCCGCCTCCTCGAAGTGGAACAGCGCCACCGTGGCCTGGCGTTGGGTCGAGAACGTGATGGGCGCCCCCATCTCGCGCGTCATCGTCCGGGCGATCTCGGGCAGCCGAGCCCGGAAGCCGGTGATGATCCGCTCAAGGTAGTCCAGCCGTTGCTCCACGCCGACCTGCGAGTACGCGGGGAAGGCCGCGCGGGCCGCCGCCACCGCCCGGTCGACGTCCTCGGCGGTCCCGAGGCCGATCTCCGCGAACGTCTCCTCGGTCGCGGGGTCGACGACGCCCAAGGTCCGCGGCGTGGCCGGATCGACCCACGCACCCCCGATGTAGAACTGGTGTCTGGTGGACATGTCGCTCTGCAACCTCCTGACGAGCGTGGTCACGGTGCCGACGCGGTGAGCGGGACGTCGAGGCGCGAGCGGAGCCCGCGGAACGAGATGTCCCAGGTCTCCCGCACGAGGACCTGATCCCCTCCGGTGATCTCGAATGTGGCGGCGTCGGTAGGGACCCGGTCCACGCGCCGCAGGCCGGTCACGCCGGGAACCCGCCCGGCGCGGCCGCCACGAGGACGCCTGCGAGCAGCCCGGTCACGCTGTTGGGTCGTCTCGTGATCGCCGGTCATTCCCCATCAGAGCCCGTGATCGCGTCGGAAGCGGTCGTGTCGTGCCAGTGCGGGAGGACGTGCCGCCCGACGAGGTCGAGCGTGTGGCGGGCGACCTCCGGCGGCGTGCCGAACGGGGCGACCCGCAGCTGGACGGACGTGACCCCCGCCCGGACGTACCGGGCGATCGTGGCGTCGATCTCGTTGGGCGTGCCCACCATGGGGAGCTCGAGCTCGGCGGGGCCGTCCGCGCCCATCCACAAGCCCCGCCCGGTGTAGTAGCCGATCGCGGCCTTCAGGTGGCGCGCGGCGAGCTCGCGGGCGGTGGCGGCGTCCTCGTGGACGACGCAGAACCTGGTGGTGGCGACCACTCCCCTCGCCCCGCCCGGCCGTCCGCCGCGACACGACCAGTAGGCGGCCGCCTGCTTGAACAGCAGGTCGTCGCAGTAGTTCGTCGCGCCGTAGAATCCGTCGGCGAGCGTCGCGGCCCGGCGGGCCGAGGCGGCCGCCTTGCCGCCCACCAGGATGCGCGGCCCGCCGCGCCGCACCGGGGGTGGGATCGCCACCGGCGCATCGGTGCCCGCGTCGGCGGACCAGGCGTCGCGCAGCAGCTTCAGTGTGGCGTCGAAGGCCGCGCCGGCCGGGCCTGACGCGGGCAGCCCGACCCGTTGGGCGACCTCCGGGCCGCCGAGCCCGAGGCCGAGGGTGAGCTTCCCGCCGCACAGCTGGTCGAGCAGCGCGGCCTCGTAGGCCAGCTTCTGCGGACTGTACGCGCGCACGAGCAGCACCGCCGATCCCAGCGCCAGGGACGTCCGGCCGGCCAGATGTCCCAGGACCATCAGGGCGGACGGGAGGTGGAACGGCTGGGCGGCCGCGTGATAGCTCTCGCCCACCCACGCGGAGGCGAAGCCGTGCTGCTCCGCGCGGGCGAGCATCGTGACCGCGCGATCCACCTGTGGGCGGACCGGCTCCAGGGAGCTCAGGTCGAGCGCGACCCCCAGCCGCATGTCAGCCGGCGCTTTCCGCTTGCTTGACGACGTCGTCGTAGGAGAAGTCGTTGAACGCCTCGAACATCTCGTCGGTGTAGATCTCCTTCGCCGGGAACTTCTTGATCAGCCCGGCGGAGGCCATGAAGTCGAGCGAACGGTTGAACGCGGCGTCGTCGATGCGGCCCAGGGTCTTGTCGTCGAAGCCCTGTCCGTCCAGGCGGACCTCGAGGACCTTGATCCCGTCGGCCAGCGCCTTCTCCTCCGGGTCGGACCCGCGGGTCTCCGGGTGGAGCTTCCACAGGTCGCGGATCGCGGCCTCAGGGTTGGCCTTGGCGAAGACGAACGCCTTCGCCACCGCACGACCGAACCGTTCGAGGACGTCCTTCTTGGTTTCGAGGTTCTTCCGGGTCGTCGCGAAGCCGCCGCCCCACGCGTCCTCGGTCTCCTTGACGGGAAGCGGTGTCAGGGTGACGCCGGCGTTCTTGACGATCTGGTACTGGATGTCCCAGAGCGCCAACGCGTCGACCTGGCCGGTCTTGATGGCGTTGATCTGCTGGGCGCCGGCACCGATCGGCACCAGGCTGGCGGCGTTCTGGCTCAGTCCGTTGAGCTCCATCGCGGTCCGGGCGAACGTCGCGCCGGAGCTCGCGACCGAGGAGACGCCGATCTTCTTGCCCTTCAGGTCGGCGATGCTCTTCACGTCCGAGCCGTCCGGCACCTGCAGGCTGTAGATCCACTTCGCCCAGTAGGAGCCGAAGTAGGCCAGGTCCAGATCTTTGTCGTGCCCGATGGCCAGGGGCTCGACCGTCATGAGGCCGAGGTCGGCCCCGCCGCCGGCGACCTGCTGCGCCGCCTGGGTGGCCGACGGGAACAGGTTGGTCGTGACCTTCAGACCCTCCTGCTCGTAGAAGCCTTCGGCCTCCACGACGGCCATGACCGCGTAGCCGGCGTTCCAGCTCGGGGACGCCATCGCGAACGTCACCGGCGTCAGTTCGCCGGACTCGGCCGAGTCGCCGGATCCGCTGCCGGAACCGCACGCACTCAGCGTTGCGGCCGCGCACAGGACGGCGACCGCACCACTCAGGATTTTCACCGCTCGTCTGGTCTTCACGATGGAACCTTTTTCTTCTTACCGGTTGGGGGGTGGGTCGGCGGCACGATGCCGGTTCAGTCGTCCAGGCCGAGCAGAAAGGCCGGGTTGTCGCAGAAGATCTGCCGCAGCGACCTCTCGTCCAGGCCGAGGTCCAGCAGCGCGGTCGCGACGCGGATGTAGGAGTCCACCGGCAGCGGCCGACCCTGCTGACCGAGGTCGGAGGCGATCACGGTGTGCTCCGGGCCGATCTTCTCGATCCAGTCCAGGAGGATCTTCGGGTCCCACTTCTTGGTGCCCTCGGGGTCGTAGAAGCCGGTCTCGTGCTCGATGAACGCTCCGTAGCCGACGAGTTCACGGCACTTCGCCTCGTCCGCGCCGATGACGTAGTCGGGATGGTTGAGCACCATCCGGGTGACGCCCCTGTCCTTGGCCGCGGCGAACAGCTGCGTGATCGACTCGATCGCCATGTGACCGCCGGTCACCATCGCGTTGCTCTCCTTCACCAGGTCGAGCACCTCGTAGACCTGAGGGATGAGCTCACCGTCCTCCCGGTGGATGTCGACCCGGGACGACGGCACCTCGACGCTCGCCGTGGGGAAGCCGACGCCTTCCGGATGGCAGTCGATGTGCCGTCCGGCCGAGAACGTCGGAAACCACACGGCCCTGCCCCCCATGCGCAGTGACATGGCCACCGCGTGCGGGTTGATGCCGCCGACGATGCTGTTCAGGGTGATGCCGCCGAAGACCGGGGTGCTGATCTTCGCCAGCCGGTCGCGCATCGCGAGCAGGTCCATGACGGTGTTGTGGTGGTGGGACTTCACCAGCACGCCCCGCATGCCGAGCCGCTCGCCGTCCTTGCCGGCCTCGGCGTGGTCGATGCGTCGGGGGAACGGGTTGGGGCCGGAATGGCAGTGCAGGTCAACGCAGCCGTGCAGCAGCTTGATGATGGCGGGCGTGTCGGTCATGAACTCTCCAGGCGCCGACGGTGTTCGCATCACAGACTGGGAGTTCACCATCCGGTCTGTCAATAGGGGGCATTCGGGAACGCTTCCGCGAATCCCCAGGAAAACCTTGCAGCGCGACATAAGGACGCTTACCCTCTGTCCGTAATGCGAACTACACGCACTCTTTGTGGACAGTGAGGGCCGATGACGGAGCGCCAGGCCGACAAGCCGGACACTGCTCGCGAGCAGGACATCAAGGCGGTGATCCGGACCGCGCAGATCCTCGGACTGTTCGGCCCGGAGACCCCGGAGCTCTCCATCGCGGAGACCACCCGCCGGCTCGGTCTGAACCGGACCACGGTGCACCGCTACTTCAACTCGATGATCGGCTCCGGCCTGCTCGAACGCGTGGAGGACTCCCCACTCGTCCGCCCCGGACGGTCGATCCTGCAGCTCGGCAGCTTCATGCTGGGACAGCAGCGCATCATGCAGATGGCGCCGCCCTACATGCGCGAGCTCGTACTCGAAATCAAGGTCAGCACCGTGCTGTCGCTGTGGGGCACCTCCGGCCCGGTGGTCTCGCTGGTGGAGGAGGCCGACCATCCCACCCTGGTGACGGTGCGCGTGGGCTCCCAGCTCGCCCTCGACTCCTCGCAGGCCAAGGTCTTCCTGGCCTTCCTCCCCGACCAGTTCCACGCCGACCGGCTCACGGGCACCCTCCCCGAGCCCCAGCGCACCGAGACCCGCCGTCGTATCGAGACGATCCGGCAGGTCGGCATCAACAGCCACGTCAACCACCGCGGCATCTGCATCATCGCGGCGCCGGTGTTCGCGGCGAACGGGATCTGCGCCACGATCGCGGCCATCGGCACCGAGCGGATGCTGCCGGAGGCACTGGACTCCCGAGAGGCCCGGGCGGTGAAGTCCGTCTGCATGCGACTGACCAAGGAGATGGGCGGCACGTGGCCCGTGGCGACCGACTGATCGCTGCCGGCCCGACGATCGAGGCGCGGGCAGCCTGCGCTCGAACCAGGTGAGGAGTGACAGACATGCCGACCGGCACCGACACCGACTACGTGATCCGCCTGGACTCGGTGTCCATGATCTACCCGACGAAGTCCGGCGGAACCGTCCAGGCCCTCGACGACGTCTCCCTCAGCGTCCGCGCCGGCGAGTTCATCTCCATCGTCGGCCCCAGCGGCTGCGGCAAGAGCACCCTGCTGCGGATCATCATGGGCCTGTCCCGCCAGACCTCCGGACAGGTCACCTTCGGCCCGATGGAGGACACCCACCGCAACCAGCTCGGGATGGTCTTCCAGCAGCCGCTGCTGCTGCCATGGCGCACCGTGCGGAAGAACCTGCTGACGTCGCCTGACCTGCACCACGCCCGGGACGCCGCGACCCGAGCGAAGGCCGACGAGCTGCTGGTGATGCTCGGCCTGGAGGAATTCGGCGACCGGTACCCCAACGAGCTGTCCGGCGGGATGCAGCAGCGGGTCGGGATCGGCCGCGCCCTGATGCACGACCCGCGCATCCTGCTCATGGACGAGCCGTTCGGCGCCCTCGACGCGATGACCCGCGACCAGATGGGACTGGACCTGCTGAAGATCTGGGACCAGGACCGCAAGACCGTGCTGTTCGTGACGCACAGCATCCCCGAGGCGGTGCTTCTCGCCGACCGCGTCGTCGTCATGACGCCGCGACCCGGCCGGTTGGCGGACGTCGTCGAGGTCCCGCTCCCTCGACCGCGGCGTCTCGAAAACATCAACACGCCCGAGTTCGGCGAGATCGTCCTGAAGATCCGCAAGCTGCTCGACTCCGAGCACAGCGCCCACTAGGAGACCTGATGTCCACCAACACCGAGCGCCACGGAGCCGGTAGAGAGGCACTCGCCGTCGCGGACGGCGAGACCGTGCCGGTGGAGGCGCCCACGAGCCCCGGCGGGCCGGTCCGGTCCCGGCGCCGCCGAGTACCGGAGATCACCTACAGCGTGCTGGCGTTCATCGGGCTGCTGGTGGTCTGGCAGGTCGTCGTGGACATGTTCGACGTCTCCAACATCCTCGTCCCCGCGCCCACCGCCGTCGTCGGCTCCCTGATCGACGGCTTCCAGGACGGCACCCTGATCACCCAATCGATCGTCACCCTGAAGGAGATCCTCATCGGGTTCGGCA
This sequence comes from Actinomycetales bacterium, assembly GCA_044507605.1. GTDB lineage: Bacteria > Actinomycetota > Actinomycetes > Streptosporangiales > Streptosporangiaceae > Thermopolyspora. The sequence goes on from JBIQJI010000024.1 coordinate 58,021, forward strand.
TCGCGGTCGGCTCGGCACTGGTCTCCGCGGTGCTCATCACCCAGTTCCGGACGGTGGAGCGCGTACTCTTCCCGCTGCTCATCCTGACCCAGACCATCCCGAAGGTCGCCATGGCGCCCCTGCTGATCGTCTGGTTCGGCGTCGGGATCAGCTCGAAGGTGCTGACCGTGGCCCTGATCGCGTTCTTCCCCCTCCTCATCAACGCCATCTTGGGATTCCGGTCCGCCGCCTACGAGCAGGTCGAGATGCTCCAGTCCTTCGGCGCGTCCCGCATGCAGGTCATGCGGCACCTGCGGATCCCGTCGGCGCTTCCGCACATCTTCGCGGGCCTGGAGGTCGCCGTCATCCTGTCCGTGACCGGCGCCGTGGTCGCGGAGTTCGTGGGCAGCTCCGCGGGTCTGGGCTACCTGATCCAGGCGACCAACTTCACCCTGGACGTGGCCAGGACCTTCGCGGTGATCGTCGTGCTGTCGGCCGTCGGCATCGCACTGCACGCGGTCATCGTGCAGCTCGGCAAGTGGCTGGTCTTCTGGGCCGCCACCCCCACCAACACCGCCGGCGAGGTCTGAGCCATGACACGGGTACGCGACGGGATCGAGGGCGGCACGCCCGGGACCCGGATCAAGCTCTCCGGCCCCGAGAGCGCCGAGATCACGGCCCACGCGGGCTTCGGCTTCGGGTTGGCCGGCGCCTTCGCGGTCGCCGGCAACGGCACCTCGACGCCCGCCGGCGGAGGCCGGGCGATCGTGACCGCGCCGAAAACGCCCGTCGCCGAGCGGGCCGCCCGATGAGCGCGCCACGTGTCGCCATCGTGACGGGCTCCGGCTCCGGCATCGGAGAAGGGATCGCCCGCGCGCTCGCGGCCGACGGCTTCACCGTCGTGGTGAACTCGGCCACCTCGGTCGACGCCGGTGAGCGGCTCGCGGACCAGCTCCCCGGGGCGAGCTACGTCCAGGCCGACATCGCCGACCCCTTCGACGCCGTGCGCCTGGTCGAGACGGCCGTGGAGCGGCACGGCCGTCTCGACCTGCTGGTGAACAACGCCGGGGTGTCGCGCCCCGTCCCCCACGCCGACCTGGACGCGATCACCGCTGACGACTGGCACCGGATCCTCGGCGTCAACGTCATCGGGACGTGGCAGGTCTCCGTCGCCGCCGTCAAAGTCATGAAACCCGGCGGCCAGATCATCAACATCAGCTCGGTGGGCGGCTCGCGCCCCCTCGGCAGCTCGATCCCCTACTCCGTCAGCAAGGCCGCGCTCGACCACCTGACGCGGCTGCTGGCCAAGGCCGTCGGCCCGGACCTCCGGGTGAACGCGATCGCCCCCGGGCCGCTCAAGACCCGGCTGACCTCGGCCGCCCTCGCCACGCGGGCGGCGCGCACCGAGGCGATGACACCGCTGGGCCGGCTCGGGCGACCATCCGACGTCGCAGCCATGGTCCTGGCGCTCGTCAACGCCCCCTTCGTCACCGGTGAGGTGATCAACGTCGACGGCGGCATCAACCTCGTCACCCACATGGACACGCCCCGCGACGACGACACGTGACCCGCCCCCGGCCCCGAGGCCGACCGGCCGGGCGCACGAAAAGGCCTGCACTCCTGCTATCCGGAGGCACTGAAGGCCCTATATGGAGGCTATTCCAGAAGGTCGATCCAGCGCTCGGCAAAGGTGCGAGAGATCGGTTCGCATATCTCCGGAGTGGAGGCTTCGAAAAAGAATTCGAGAAGGTGTTCGTCCATCTGGACATCGTCTCTCAATTCCAGAGCGTCCGCCCACATCGAGATCAAGTCCGCCGATATTTCATTGGCCAGATACGACTTGAGCACCCGCACAACGGCTGTAGAGGTTACCGAGACCAGCGGCTCATCGACCCAAGGATGACTGCGGAGCTCGGCCAAGAGACCAGGTAGCGGACCCCGCAACTCGATTATGTCACCAGGATACGTTTACGCCCATCCACCCCTTCTTCCGACATCACATCTCATTCCCGCGGTGAGATAGGCGCATTGCCTTCGGCGCTATCTGAACCGCGCCGCCGTAAGTTTGCCTCGGCATCCTTTCTTACCTCCTCCCACTCGCCCTCGCACATCACCACAAGCACATCAGAAGGCGTATTGCGATGGGCGGCGACAGCCCGACGAACGGCATCGTCACGATCCCGAGCAAGGATTCGCAATATTTGCGGTGTCGATTTATTCCTCAAGGCGACCATGAAGCGGGCGCGCGAATCAGGACTCCGCACGAGTGCGCACAGCACAGCGACCGGCACGGTTTTGTTCTGGGCCACCCAGAAATGCACCTCAGGATGGCCCGCTACCAGCTCCCACCAAACTTCGGGTGGCGCGGGTTCATGTGCCGCACGCCGATAACCGGCAGGGTCTGCGCTAGCGAAGCGACAAGAACTCGGTTGCGGAATTCAGCATGGCCTCTCCTGGCAGGAGCCACAGGCGGCGCATTCCCGGGCACGCCGGCGTCGCATTCTGGACTCTCACCGACTCCCGATACTGTCCCGTGATCGGCTCTCCTGAGGGCTCTCCGAGCGGTGCGGCCGGCCGACGCCTGAACCTTGAGGCGGCATGCGTGGTTCTCCCCGCCGCACCGCTTTCGAGCAACCAGTGGCGCCGGTCAGCGGATGAACCCGTTGACGAGCATCGGCAGCGACGCGTCCAGCCCCGCCACGTTCAGCACCGCGTCATCACCGGGGTCGCCGATCGTGTAGCCGGCGGGGAGCATCGATGCGATCATGACCCGGACGTTGCCGTTGACGGCCCTCCGGTACGCGTCGAGGGCCTGCGTCGGATGGCTGGACCCGGCCCACGTCTCATTGTCGGTGAAGCAGATGATGCCGTCGACATCCAACCGCTTCTCGGCCGCCCAGGTGAACGGCAGGGACAGGTCCGTGCCGCCGCCCGACGGCTGCCACGAGGCGATCTCACGAAGGTTGGTGCGTCGCGTCACCTTGGATTTGCGCACCGCCGTGTCCACGTCGATCACATGCACGTTGCCCCGCTCGATACGGGCCAGCATGACGGCCATCGCGCAGCCCACCTCGTAGGCGCTGCCCAGTGGCGAACCGCCGGCGTGCACCTGCTGGCACATCGACGCCGACGAGTCGACCGCGATCAGCAGCCGCTTCCCCGACGGCTCGACGCCGCCGAACGACAGCTCATACGTCTCCTCCAGCGCGTCCAAGATGGCCGGTACCGGTACCCAGACGTGGGCGGTGACGCGCGGGTTCGGCTGGGCCCACCCGGACGCGTAGACCCGCAGGGCGAGCCAGGCGTCCATCGGGTGGATGCGCGCCTTCGACAACGCGTCGGCGTCGGTCAGCCGGGCCACGGCCCGCCGGGTGGCGTCGCCCATGGGCGTCAGCGCACCGAGGCGGGTCATGCGGGCGAGGTTGCGGATGAGGGCGGTCATCCCGACCGTGTCGACCAGCGCCTCCCACACGGACGCCTCCCCGAGCACCGAGTCGGGCAGAAACTCCCACGGCACCCGCAGCTCCGTGACCACCCGGATCGCCTCCTTGGCCGAGGTGACGGCTTTGGCGGTCAGGAACCGGTCCACGGCGGGCAGCACGGCGCGGGCCTGGTCGTCATCGACGTTCCCCGCGATCCACCCGAACAAGGTCTTCCGCTGCTCGGAGTCGGCCACGGGGTGGGCGATACGCAGCACGTCCCGAAGGTCGAACCGCTCACCCGCCGGCGTCTTGCGCTGCCGGGCCTTGCACGCCCGGAACGCCACCGCATCGGGCTCGCCCGACAGGAACCACGACCCGAGCGCGGTACGCAGCGACCTCCCGACGACCGGCGCCGTGCCCCGCGCGGTGGCCTTGCCGCCCAGGTTCTTGTAGTAGCCGAAGAACTGGGCCAGGTGGTCGGTGGTGCGGGCCACCCGCGGCAGCGCCACCTTCGCGGCCTGCCGGGTGCCGGCGTCGCCCTTCGCGTAGCACGCGGCCAGGGCGAACAGCGCCGCACGCTGCTTCGGTGCGCGCGGTGGGCGCGCCGTCGAGATCTCGGTGATCAGGTCGACCACGCGCGGCCCGTCCTCAGCGATCGCGGCGAACAGGACGTCCACGTTCTGCTCGGTGAGTTCGGTTTCACCCACGTAGTAGGTGCCGCCCGTCGTGCCCAGCAGGATGAAGTCCTCCACCTTGGTCCACGTGTCCTTGGCGAACACGTAGCCGCCGGCGGCGTTCCGCACCTGGTCGGTGCGGCCCGGGATGCGCTGTGTCTGCGGGGTCGCGACCGTCGAGACCGCGGCCAGAGGGTCGCGCGTCATGCCGTACTCCTCCGGTTCGACCCGCCCGTGGGCGGATGTGGAATGCGAAAAAGGGGAGAGCAGACGTGAGGGTGCCGACCGGTTCAATCCGCTGTCCTGAGCCACCGGACGATGGGCCGCTGCGCCGGCTCAGCAGGGCTCGAACCCGCGCCGGCGCGCCCGATAACCGATGACGACTTCGACCCGCTCTCCCCTGCGATCAGGTCTGGAACCGGCGCGGATATGGGTATGCCCACCGGTGTTTTGGTGCTCTGCCGGTTGAGCTACCGGAACCTGGGCCCCGGACAGGACTCGAACCTGTGTCTCCCCACAATAGTGATAACCGACGGAGCTTCGACCCGCGCCGGCACCAGACCTGACCGGCTCGCCGGACCAGGAGCCCGAGCGGATATACGACCGGCCCGGATGCGTCACTCTGCCACAGAGATTGCCGCACCTCTTCGCCCCCGAACCGGTTCCAAACCCTGCGAACCGAATATGACGGTATCACCACCAAATGCGATGCGTCACCCGTTCTGGCGGCGCTCCGACCCGGCAGATCCGCTATGACAACCTGACCTCGACTGTGACACCAAGGTCTTGTTCGGCGGCCGGACCCCGCCGGGGAAACCCCCGCCGGCGGCCGTTTCGCTCGCACTACCAGTACGAGGCCTTCTACGGTGAGCGCGGAATCGACGACGCGCAGGCGATGGAGCCGGAGGTCGAGCGCCGGTAGACGTCACGGGACTCATCGACCTTGTCGGGCTTCCGGCCTCGGGCTCTCCTCGGCGAGTGTGTCTTCGCCGCGCGGCTACCGGGCGAACTCGGCCCGTACGCCCAGCAGTCGCACCGGCCGCCGTTCGGTGAACAGGTCGAGGGCCGCGAGTGCGGCCTGCTCGATCGCGGTCACCTGGGTGGTCGGCTCGGCGAGCGGGCGGCCGTGGGTTCGGGTGATGAAGGGCGCGTAGCGGACCTTCACCATGACGCGGACGACAGGCCGCTGCTCGCCGGCGATGTGGTTCGCCACCTCGTGAGCAAGATGGATGATCTCGCGTCGTACCTCTTCCCAGTCGCCGATGTCGTCCTGGTAGGTGATCTCCCGGCCGCGCGAGCGGGCGAGGCAGGGCGTACCGACCACGGGTGAGGGATCATGGCCTTGGGCGAGCCGGACGAGCCACGGCCCGATCGTGGGGCCGAACTGTGCGGCGAGGGCGTGCGGATCGGCGGCCGAAAGTTCCGCGACGGTGCTGATGCCGAGCCCGGTGAGCCGTTTGGCGGTCTTGGGCCCGATGCCCCACAACGCGTCGGTCGGGCGGTCGCCGAGCAGTTCCGGCCACGACTGGTGGGTCAGCCGGAAGACCCCGGCGGGCTTGCCGAAGCCGGTGGCCAGCTTGGCCTGCAGTTTGTTCTGCCCGATGCCGACGGTGCAATCCAGGTCGGTCGACTCGCGTACGCGCCGTTGGATCAGGCGGGCCGTCCGCTCCGGGTCATCGGTTTCGATCGCGAGAAACGCCTCGTCCCAGCCGAGGACTTCGACCACGGCGTCGAATTCCCGCAGCGTCGCCATGACCTCTGCGGAAACCGTTTCGTAGGCGTCCCGGTCGACGGGCAGGAACACCGCGTCCGGGCACCGCCGGGCCGCCGTGCGCAGCGGGAGCCCGGAGTGTACGCCGTACGCGCGGGCCTCGTAGGAGGCCGTGCTGACCACGCCGCGCCTGGTCGGGTCACCCGTGCCGCCGACGACCACCGGGCGTCCGCGCAGCTCTGGACGGCGAAGCAGTTCGACGGCGGCGACGAACTGGTCGAGATCGACGTGCAGCACCCAGCGGGTCACATGTCCTCACTGCCCACTCGGCCGGTGAGAGTGCGGTGGTCCGCGGATCGTCGAGGAGTGGACAAAGCCCTCTCATTCGCGCACGGAGGCGTGGCCGGCCGCGCCCTCTTCTTCCACCCTGTCCAACCGTCCGCTCGACGGGCCGGGTCATGTTTTTCCGAGCATGATCGGTCGGCGCCGCGACATCCTTACAGGCCGGTGGCGCCCCTTGCCGGGAGCGGGCGGCCGGCGATGACGAGCGGCGGCACCGGGCGGCCTGCTAGCCGGTCGTGGACCGTCCCGCGGCGCGGAGGTGGCGTAGTGTCCAGCCGTGGCCGGTGGGGTCGAGGGGCCGGGTGGCGGTGGTGAACAGTTCGGCCGCGCGCCGGTAGGACAGGCGGCCTTTCCCGGTCACCGGGCAGACGTCGGCGGCCGGGACCGAGCGTGCCGCACGGCGTTCGGTGGTCAGGAGGGGCCCTGCGGTGCGGCCGACCAGGAGCAGGGGCAGGAGCCTGGCGGTGCCGGCCCGCCAGCGGATCGGCGGATGCGCCCGCGTCGTGTGGGTCCGTACGCGTCGCCGGGGCAGGTCCAGGTCGTCCACGTCGAGGGCGAGGATGCGCTCGACCGGGGCGGCGCTTTCGTAGAGCAGGTGCCAGAAGGTCTGCTCGCGCAGGCCGACGGGCAGGGCGAAGACGGCGGCCACCTGGTCCCTGGTCAGGGCCATGGAGGCGTCGTGCGTCATGGCGGGGGGACGCAACGAGGCGGTCGGGTCGTGACGGATCCAGCCGCGCGCACGCCACCACGTGACCGCCCCGCGCAGGATGGACAGCTCCCGTACCAGAGTGCGCGCGTCGACGCACGCGGCGCGCTCCCGTAGCGCGGCCTCCAGCCGGTCGCGGGCGTCGTCGGCGTCGAGCAGGGCCAGCGGCACGATGGGCGGCGTGGCGCCACGCCGGGCCCGCCCCGGCGGCGGTGTCCGGTCCACGAGCGGCCAGGCCCAGGTGGCGAGCGCGATGCGGTAGACACGCCGGGACGCCGGGCCGAGCCGGAGCATGTCCAGGTACCGGTCGACGGCAACGGCGTACTCCTATCACGTCTCGCGATTCCAAGTCATCCATTCTGGCCGACCCCGCAACAGGAGACCAGAGGGGGAGACACCGAGAGCGTCGAGGCGGGTTTTGAGGTGGCTGCCGCTGTCTTGCCCTCTCCGGCCGTACTCCGAGCTGCGGCGAGGGCGCGGTAGAGGGTCCTCCGATCGACATCGACAGGCCGCTCATGATCCTTTCACCACCGGTCGCACAGCCAGTCCAGGGATGCTCTGCCTAAGGCGGTCAGCATGCGGACCAGGGCGGGGTCGGCCGACCGTCCGGCCGTTGCGGCCATGCGGAGCAGGAAGCCGGAGTGAAGGGTCAAGAACGCGTTCAACCGGTCGCTGGGCAGGTCGCGGGTCAGGGGGTGGGTGTCGGCCAGCTCCTGTGGGGACAGGCCGCTGAGTGCGGCGTTCGACATCAGGGTCAGGGCGTCGCAGTGGGGGGCGCCGATCCAGGCGTGCGGCCAATCGATCACGACCACCCGCTCGCCGGCCAGCATGATGTTGAACGGGTACAGATCGCCGTGCTGCAGCGTCGTGCCGGCCACGTGCGGCCAGGCGTCCTGTTCCAGGGCCGCCAGCTCCTCCAGGCGTCCGGCGGCCCAGGGCGCGATGCCGGCAAGGCGTGCGGCGGCTGTGGGGTCGCCGGTCAGGGCTCGCCAGCCGCCCAGGCGGGGCGCGGCCAGGACGTGCGGGGGAAGCGGGGAGGGGGTCAGCAGAGCGGCCAGATCGCCGAGGGCCGCCAGGACACGGTCCAGCTCATCACGGCGCCATGGCTGGGCCGGGAGGCGGCCGTCGATCTCCTCGAACGCCAGCGCCACCCACACGCCATCGTCGCAGGCATCCAGGAACCGGGGAGCCGGCACTCCTGCGGGAAGCCGTGAGGCGATCTGGATCTCACGACGGTGGAAGGCGGCCGCCGCCGGTGCCGCCGCCGTGCTCGCCGCCTTGACGAACGCCCGCCTGCCATCGGCCAGCACCACGCGGGCGGCCAGGCCCTCGGAGAACCCGCCCGGCTGACCGACGGCGCGTACCACCGTGCCGCCGAGGAGACGTCCGATCCGTGCCCGCACATCCGCAGGGACGGCCCGCCAGCCGATTCTGGCGCCGCTGGTGGACGCCGGCATCCCCGCGGCGGATGCCGCCGCCCTCTCCTCGTTGCCGGGCATCGGTCTCCTCGTCTTGCCGGTTGTGGTCCGGTATCGGGTCTTTGTCCGGTACCGGGTGGAGCGCTGGTGGTAGGAGAGATGACCCGACCCGCGGCCTTTACGGTGTAGATCACAGAATCGCCCAGATCTCGCCGGCGGGGGGGCGGGAGATCGCCCTTGTCACCCTTCGGGTTCATGCCGCCAAAGTGATCAATCTCGTCGCGAGAAGGGCGAACCGGTTGAACAGGGCCGGGCTGTCAGGCGCGGGATGGGCTGCCGGAGAGGGGGGCCGGGTGGGGGGCTGTGACGGTCCGGGGCGGCAGGTGACGTCTTGTCCTGCGGTCCAGGAGGCGAAAAGCCGGGTCCGCTGCTTTGCAGCCCGGCGTTGACCTGGGTAAACGCGGTGGGCGATACTGGGATCGAACCAGTGACCTCTTCGGTGTGAACGAAGCGCTCTCCCGCTGAGCTAATCGCCCGGGACGTCGGTCGTGGTGCCGACGGGAGAAACCATACCGCACCCGGGAGGGTGATGGCGAAGGCGTTGGGGTGGTGGGCGGGCTCAGGTGTCAGGGCGGGCCTGGTCTGGCGCTTCGGGAGGGTCTGGGGGGTTCTGGGGTGTGTGTGAGCATCTCTGGGAGACTCGGGTGCGAAAGGTTGGCGGGAGAGCCACAGTTGAGGGCCTCCGTGTCATAGCATCATGATGTTCCACACTCACCTGCTACGCACTAAAGGACCCACCGACCGAGATCACCGATCATGATCGACAGAACGAGACGCAAAGACCTGGCAAACACGGGCGTCTTGGGCGTGTTTGTGCAGGTAGATGCCCGAATGTCGCGCTGTGAAGTGCGTTACAGGAGGGCGTGGGAGCGGAATCTTTCCAGCAGGCTTCTTCGTTCTGACGTCACGGCTCCGGGCGAAGTCCGTTAGAGCAGAGCAAGCCCCGCATGGGGACCCGACGACGAAAAGGTTTGGCTGACGATGAACAGCACCACCGTCTCTGCCGAGCTGGGCCTTCGGCTCGTGGTCCCCGACCGTACGACCGTGCCCCTGATGGCCGGGCTGAGTTACAACGCCGTCGATCCGTACGCCATCCGCATGGCGTTCCACGTGGGCAACGACGAGCCGGTTGAGTGGATCTTCGCGCGGGAGCTGCTGACCGTGGGGATCGTGCGCCAGGTGGGCGACGGTGACGTGCAGGTGTGGCCGGCGCGGTCCGACGGGGAGCGGACTTTGAACATCAGCCTCACCTCCCCGTTCGGGCAGGCGCTGTTCGAGGTGCCGCTCGCGCCGCTGACCGAGTTTCTGCACCGCACGTACGAGCTGGTGCCGGCCGGGCGCGAGACCGACTTCATGGACCTGGACGAGGAGCTCATCAACATGCTCTGGAGTTCCTGATCCGGCGTTCGCCTTCGGCTCGGGTCACGCGGGCCGGGTGCTCGCCGGATGATCGGTGGCGAGCAGGTCCAAAAAGGCGGTGGCGGCCGGGGACGGCCGGTTGTCCCAGATCAGGTGTTCGACGCGGGTGGGGGCGTCGCGTAGCCGGATGACGCGCAGGTCGGGGAAGCGTGGCGCGTACGCCGCGGGCAGCATGCCCACGCCGAGGCCTTGACGCACCAGGTCGACCATGAAGTCGGCGGACGACACTTCGAAGGGCACTTCGCGGTGTACTCCCGCCGCGGCGAAGGCCTCGTCGGATTGGGCTCGCCCGCCGTGGCCGGGGCGGAAGTCGATGAAGGGTTCGTCGGCGAGGCTGCGCAGGTCGACTTCGGTTTCGGTGCGGTGGTGGTCGGGGGCGACGACGGCGACGAGTTCGCCTCCGCCGAGGGGGCGGGTCTGGACGCCTTTGGGTTCGGCGCGGGGCGGCAGGCCGAGGAACGCGACGTCGACGGTGCCTTGCCGGACCCGGTCGATGAGGTCTTTGCTGCCGGCCGAGGTGAGGGTGATGCGGACCCGGGGGTGGCGCCGGCGGTAGTGCTTGAGAGCGGCGGGCAGGTCGACGGCGGTCACGGTGGGGATGGCGCCGATGGCGAGCCGGCCGAGGACTTCGCCGGCGGCCGCCGCGACCACGGCCCGTGCCCGGTCGGCGGCTTCCAGGCAGTCCCGGGCCACGGGCAGGAAGGCTTCTCCGGCGGGTGTGAGCCGTACGCGGCGGCTGGTGCGTTCGAACAGCCGGGCGCCGAGTTCTCGTTCGAGGGCGGCGATCTGGTGGCTGAGCGCGGATTGCACGACCCGGCAGCGTTCGGCCGCGCGGGTGAAGTTGCTGGTCTCGGCGACCGCGATGACGTATCTCAGCTGCTGCAGTTCCATTCCACCATCGTGCATCACGATCGATCTCGATGAAAACGATGTGTTGGACTCATTGATCGGTGCTCGTGCAGGCTGGAAGCGCATAGCTCCGCCGCTCGCACGACCGGCGGGAGGCGGGGGAAGCCGGGAAGATCAGAAAGAAGACGATGGCGATACCTGATACACATCCGCGCTCGGCCCTGCGGTCCTGGCTGGGTGTCGCGGCGATCACGGCGAGTCTGTTCGTGTTCCTCACCACCGAGTTGATGCCCGTCGGGCTGCTCACTCCGGTGAGTCTGAGCCTGGGCATATCGGTGGGTGTCGCCGGGCTGATGGTCACCTTGTACGGCGTGTCCGCCGGCCTGGGCGTACCGTTCATCGTGGCCTGGACCCGGCGGGTGGACCGGCGTCTCCTGCTGGCCACGCTGCTGGCCGTGTTGACGTTGGGGAACGTGGTGACCGGCGTCTCGCCGAGCTATCCGCTGCTCCTGGCGACGCGGCTGGTCATGGGGTTCGCCAACGGCGTGTTCTGGGCCATCGGCGTGAGCATGGCGATGCGGCTGGTTCCGGAACGGCACGCGAGCAAGGCGGCCGCGGTCGTCATGTCCGGCATTTCGGTCGCCGCGGTGGTGGGCGTGCCGCTGGGAACGGTCGTGGAGAACCTGACCGGGTGGCGCACCACGTTTCTCATCTGGGCGGGGCTCGGGGCGCTGGTGTTCGCCGCGGTCGTCGCCATGGTGCCGTCGCTGCCTTCGGACAACGCGGTCTCGGTGCGGGAGGTGTTCGGGCTGCCGTTGCGGAACGCGCCGCTGCGTCTGGTGCTGTGCACCATCGTGCTGTTCGTGCTGGGTCATTTCGGCGCGTACACGTTCGTGCGGCCTTTCCTGGAGCAGCACGCGTCCGCGCGGCCCCTGTTCATCACCGCGGTGCTGATGGTCTACGGAGTCGGCGGCGCGGTCGGCAATTTCATCGCCGGGTACACGGTGACCAGGAATCTGCGGGGCAGTTTCATCGTGGGCTGTGCAGGGCTCGTGGTGTCGATGCTGTCGCTGCTCGTGCTCGGGCGGGGGACGGCCGGGGCGATCGTCGCGCTGCTCCTGTGGGGGATTTCCTTCGGGGTCGTCCAGTTGTCGCAGGTCAATCTGACGCAGCAGGCCGCGCCGGAGACGTTCGAGGCCGCGATGTCGCTCAACACCATGGCGTACAACACGTCGATCGCGCTCGGGGCGCTGTTCGGCGGCCTGTTCGTCGACCGTCTGGGCGTCACGAGCATCGTCTGGTACGGCGTGGTACTGACGGCGGCCGCGCTGCTCCTGCTCTCGGCCGGCACCCGCCGGCGGACGGCACGCGAGGTGCGCGGCGCCGCGCCGGCGTCCGTCCGCGACTAGGGCCTGTTTCAAAGCCTGGTGAGCCAGTCGTCTATCGCGGTTATGTGGACG
>JBIQJI010000025.1:0-69789 GCA_044507605.1 Actinomycetales bacterium
ACTCGATCGAGGACCTGGCGCAGCTCATCCACGACCTGAAGAACGCCAACCCGGCCGCCCGGGTGCACGTGAAGCTGGTCGCCGAGGTGGGCGTCGGCACGGTCGCGGCGGGAGTGTCCAAGGCGCACGCCGACGTCGTGCTGATCTCCGGCCACGACGGCGGCACGGGCGCCTCGCCGCTCACCTCGATCAAGCACGCCGGCGTGCCGTGGGAGCTCGGCCTCGCCGAGACCCAGCAGACGCTGCTGCTCAACGGGCTGCGCGACCGCATCGTCGTGCAGGTCGACGGGCAGCTCAAGACCGGCCGCGACGTCGTCATCGCGGCGCTGCTCGGCGCCGAGGAGTTCGGCTTCGCGACCGCGCCGCTGGTGGTGTCGGGCTGCGTCATGATGCGGGTCTGCCACCTCGACACCTGCCCGGTCGGCGTCGCCACGCAGAACCCCGTGCTGCGCCGGCGCTTCAGCGGCAAGCCGGAGTTCGTGGTGAACTTCTTCGAGTTCATCGCCGAGGAGGTGCGCGAGCACCTGGCCGCGCTGGGCTTCCGCAGCCTCGACGAGGCGATCGGGCACGTGGAGTTCATCGACACCGAGGCCGCCAAGGAGCACTGGAAGGCCCACGGCCTCGACCTGTCGCCCATCCTGTACCGGCCGGAGCTGCCGGAGGGCACGCCGCTGCGCCGCACGACCGCCCAGGACCACGGCCTGGACAAGGCGCTCGACAACACGCTCATCCAACTGGCCGAGGGCGCCCTGGAGTACGGCGACCCGGTGACCCTGGAGCTGCCGATCCGCAACGTCAACCGCACGGTCGGCACCATGCTCGGCCACGAGGTGACCAAGCGGTACGGCGAGGCCGGGCTGCCGGACGACACGATCGACGTGAGCTTCACCGGTTCGGCCGGCAACTCCTTCGGCGCGTTCGTGCCGAAGGGCGTGACGCTGCGGCTCACCGGCGACGCCAACGACTACCTGGGCAAGGGGCTGTCGGGCGGGCGGCTGATCGTCCGGCCGCACCCGGACGCGCCGTTCGAGGCCGAGACCCAGGTGATCTCCGGGAACGTCGGCCTGTACGGCGCCACCTCCGGCGAGGTGTTCGTGCGCGGCATCGTCGGCGAGCGGTTCTGCGTCCGCAACTCCGGCGCGACCGCCGTCGTCGAGGGCGTCGGCGACCACGGCTGCGAGTACATGACCGGCGGCCGGGCGGTCGTGCTCGGCGGCACCGGCCGCAACTTCGCCGCCGGCATGTCCGGTGGCGTGGCGTACGTGCTGGACCTGCGGCCCGAGCGGGTCAACCGCGAGATGGTCGAGCTGGAGCCCCTCACCGAGGCCGACACGGAGTTCCTCCGCGAGGTGGTCGAGCGGCACCTGGCCGAGACCGGCTCGACCGTCGCCAAGGCGCTGCTGGCCGACTGGGACGCCGCTCTGCCCAGGTTCAGCAAGATCATGCCGAGTGACTACAAGAGGGTCCTCGCGGCGCGGGCCGCCGCCGAGGCCGAGGGCCGTGACATCGACGAGGCGGTCATGGCCGCCTCGCACGGGTGACCTGATCGGAAGGGGGAGTAACGATATGGCCGACCCCAAGGGGTTCCTCGCGCACGGGCGTGAGCTTCCGCCGCGGCGCCCGATCGATGTGCGGATCCGGGACTGGCACGAGGTCTACGAGGACTTTCCGCGCGCCTCGCTCACCAAGCAGGCGTCCCGCTGCATGGACTGCGGCATCCCGTTCTGCCACAACGGCTGCCCGCTCGGGAACCTCATCCCCGAGTGGAACGACCTGGTCTACCGCGACGACTGGCGCGAGGCCATCGAGCGGCTGCACGCGACGAACAATTTCCCGGAGTTCACCGGGCGGCTGTGCCCTGCGCCGTGCGAGTCGGCGTGCGTGCTCGGCATCAACGCCGAGCCGGTGACCATCAAGCGGGTCGAGGTCGAGATCATCGACCGGGCCTTCGCGGAGGGCTGGGTCGTCCCGCGCCCGCCGGCGGTCAAGACCGGCCGGCGGGTCGCGGTCGTCGGATCCGGCCCCTCCGGGCTCGCCGCCGCCCAGCAGCTGACCCGGGCCGGGCACGACGTCGTCGTGTTCGAACGGGCCGACCGCCTCGGCGGGCTGCTGCGCTACGGCATCCCCGAGTTCAAGATGGAGAAGCGGCACGTCGACCGGCGGCTCGCGCAGATGCGGGCCGAGGGCACGGACTTCCGGCCCGGCGTCAACGTGGGGGTCGACATCACGGCGGCCCAGCTGCGCGAGCAGTTCGACGCCGTGGTGCTCGCCGGCGGCGCCACCGCCTGGCGCGACCTGCGCGTGCCCGGGCGCGAGCTGCGCGGCATCTACCAGGCCATGGAGTACCTGCCGCCGGCCAACCGGGTCCAGGAGGGCGACTTCCCGGTCTCGCCGATCTCCGCCGAGGGCAAGAACGTGGTCGTCATCGGCGGCGGCGACACCGGCGCCGACTGCATCGGCACCGCCATACGGCAGGGCGCCGCGTCCATCACCCAGCTGGAGATCATGCCGCGGCCGCCGGAGCGCCGGCCGCCGGGGCAGCCGTGGCCGACGTACCCCATGCTGTTCAAGATGGAGAGCGCCCATGAGGAGCTCGCCGACCAGGGCGGCGCGCGGGTCTACGCGGCGAGCACGGTGGAGTTCACCGGCGACGAGGAGGGCAACGTCACCGGGCTGAAGCTGGTCGACGTCGAGGGCCCGCAGACGGGGTTCCGGCCGATCCCGGGCACCGAGCGCGAGATCAAGGCGGAGCTCGTCACGCTGGCGATGGGTTTCCTCGGCCCGGAGAAGGGCCCGCTGCTCACCGATCTGGCCGAGCTGTCCGGCGACCCCGAGGGCTTCTTCGACGCGCGGGGCAACGTCGCCCGCGACCGGTCGTTCATGTCCCGCGTCCCCGGCGTGTTCGTGGCGGGGGACATGGGCCGGGGCCAGTCGCTGATCGTGTGGGCGATCGCCGAGGGCCGTTCCGCGGCCGCCGGGGTGGACGCCTACCTGTCGGGCGACACGGCGCTGCCGAGGGCCATCGCGCCGACCACCCGGCCCCTGACGTAAAGAGTGCCAGATGTCCTGATTAACAGTAGTACGTTGCTCCCTTCTAGGACTAAGGGGAAGATTCTCCCTACGGGCTGAGCCGAGGGGGGAGCCGGGATGTGGGGGCGCAGCGGGGTCGCGATGGCCCTGACCGGGGCCGTCGTGGCCGGGCTGGCGGCCTGCTCGGCCCCGGCCCTCCGTCCCCTGCCGGACCGGCCGGCGGCCGGGGGCACCCCGGGCTCCGGCGGTGCCCCGAAGGGCTCCCGGCATCCGCTCGACTACCTGGTCTTCTACGCCCCGGGCAGAAAGGCCGAGGCCGTGCGGGCCGTCGAGGCGGCCGGTGGGGCCGTGGGCGGCGACGAGCCCAAGCTCGGCTACCTGATGGTGCGCGGCGCCCCGGCGACGTTCCCCGCCAGGGCCGCCGCCGCCACCTCCGCGATCGAGGGCATCGCCCCCAACCGGCGCATGGGCGCCACCGACGCGCTCCGCGACGCCGCCGCCCTGCCGGGCGACGTCCCCCTGTACGCGCCCATCGCCGCCCCGCCCCCCGCGGCGTCCCGCACCCCGCCGGCCGGCGCGCCCAAGGGCCCGCCGGGGGAGCCTTCCCCCGCGGGCGGCGGCCGGACCGGCCGGGTCCCCAAGGCCGAGCCGCTCGCCGACCGGCAGTGGAACATGCGGATGATCGGGGCCACCCCGACCGGGTCGTACGGCACGGCCCCCGGCACCCACCGGGTGCTCGTCGGGGTCATCGACACCGGGATCGACGGCAGGCATCCCGACATCGCGCCCAACTTCAACCGCGCGCTCAGCCGCAACTTCGTCCAGGACATCCCCCAGGACGCCGCCGGCAAGCCGATCGACGGCCCGTGCGAGCACAAGGGCTGCGTCGACCCGCCCGACGTCGACGACGACGGCCACGGCACCCACGTCGCGAGCATCATCGGCTCGCCCATCAACGGGCTCGGCGTGGCCGGCGTCGCCCCCGGCGTGTCACTGGTGAACCTGCGGGCCGGGCAGGACTCCGGCTACTTCTTCCTCAAACCCACCCTCGACGCCCTCACCTACGCCGGTGACACCGGCATCGACGTGGTCAACATGAGCTTCTACGTCGACCCCTGGCTGTACAACTGCGCCGACAACCCCGCCGACACGCCCGCCCAGCGGCTCGAACAGGCCGGGGTGCGCGTCGGCGTGCAACGGGCCATCGACTACGCCCGGGCGCGCGACGTCACGCTGATCACGGCCATGGGCAACGAGGCGGCCGACCTCGGCAAGGTGAACGCGGACGACGTCAGCCCCGACTATCCGAAGAACGCCGCGCACGACCGCACCCTCGCCGACTCGTGCGTCACCGTGCCCACCGAGTCCAAGGGCGTCATCGGGGTCTCGGCGCTCGGCCCGAGCGGCCGCAAGGCCTACTACTCCGACTACGGCGTCGAGCAGACCGACGTGTCGGCGCCGGGCGGCGACGTGGGCGACGACGGCACGGGGCTGCGCGGGCACGCCCGGGAGATCCTCGCCGCCGCGCCGGAGCACGTGCTGCGCGCCCGGCACCGCATCCGCGGCGACGGCACGCCCGCCGACCCCGGCGTGGTACGCGACTGCGCCGGCGGCACCTGCGCCTACTACCAGTACCTCGAGGGCACCTCGATGGCCTCCCCCCACGCCACCGGGGTCGCCGCCGTGCTCATCGCCCGCAACGGCGAGCCCGGCCAGGGCGGCCTGCGGATGGACCCCGCGGCGGTCGAGCGGCTGCTGTACTCCACCGCCACCCGGCTGCCCTGCCCGGCGCGGCACACCTACCGCTATCCCGACGGCGACCAGGTGTGCGAAGACGGCGAGGCGGGCAACGGCTTCTACGGCCGGGGCCTGGTCAACGCCGAAGCGGCCGCCGCCACCGGCCGCTGACCGGGGGCGAGCGCCTGCCCGGAGCGAGCGCCTGCCCGGAGAAATCGCCTTCGCCGCACGTCCGGTGCCGGTCATCCGGCGTTCGCGCGAACCGGCCGCCGGGAGCGGCCCGCGCCGATGTCGCGGCAGGTCAAGGGCGGCTCGCGGGCGGTGTCGATCTGTATCACATCGCTGACATTTCGGCGAAGCCTGTGTGGAGCACGCCCAACAAGTGGTCTGTACCAATTAGGCTTGACCCGTGAATCGTCGAGCCAAGATAGTTTGTACCCTCGGCCCCGCGACGTCCTCATCCGAACGGCTGAGCGAGTTGATCGCCGCCGGCATGGACGTGGCCCGGTTCAACCTCAGCCACGGCAGCCATGAGCTGCACAAGGAGGTATACGACCGCGTCCGGGCCGCCGCCGCCGAGCAGGGCCGGGCCGTCGGCCTGCTGGCCGACCTGCAAGGGCCCAAGATCCGGGTGGGGCGCTTCGCCGAGGGTCCGGTGCGGCTCGGCTTCGGCGACGTGTTCACCATCACCACCGAGAACGTCCCGGGCGACCGCGAGCAGGTGTCCACGACGTACGCCGGGCTGCCCGGCGACGTCTCCCCGGGCGACACGATCCTGGTCGACGACGGCCGTGTGGTGCTCGAGGCCATCTCCGTCGAGGGGCCCAGGGTGACCACCAAGGTCGTCGTCGGCGGCATGATCTCCGACAACAAAGGGCTGAACCTCCCCGGCGTCGCCGTCAGCGCGCCCGCCCTCACCGAGAAGGACGAAGAGGATCTGCGCTGGGCGCTGCGCACCGGCTTCGACATGATCGCGTTGTCGTTCGTGCGCAGCCCCGAGGACGCCGACGTGGTGCGCCGCATCATGGACGAAGAGGCCGTGCGCCTGCCGCTGCTCGCCAAGATCGAAAAGCCGCAGGCGGTGGAGCGGCTGGAGGAGATCGTCGACGCCTTCGACGGCATCATGGTCGCCCGTGGCGACCTCGGGGTCGAGCTGCCCTTGGAGCAGGTGCCGCTCGTGCAGAAACGCGCCATCGAGCTGTGCCGCGAGAAGGCCCACCCGGTCATCGTCGCCACCCAGATGCTCGACTCCATGATGAGTTCCCCGCGGCCGACCCGCGCCGAGGTCTCCGACGTCGCCAATGCCGTCATGGACGGCGCCGACGCGGTGATGCTGTCGGGCGAGACCTCGGTCGGCAGCCATCCGGTCGAGGCGGTCGCCACCATGGCCCGCATCGCGTGCGCCGTCGAGGAGGCGTCGCTGCAGGCCCGCCACCATCTGGAGCGCATGCCCGAGACCACCGGCGGCGCCATCGCCCGCGCGGCGGCCGAGGTGGGCGCCATCGTCGGCGCCAAGGCCCTGGTGGCCTTCACCATGTCGGGCGACACCGCCCGCCGGCTGGCCCGCTACCGCTCCCCGATCCAGCTGCTGGCGTTCACCTCGGCACCCGAGGTGCGCGGCCAGCTCGCGCTCAGCTGGGGCGTGGAGACGTTCCAGGTGCCGTTCGTGCACCACACCGACGACATGGTGCGGCAGGTGGAGTCGGCCCTGCTGTCGCTCGGCCACTGTGAGAAGGGCGACAAGGTGGTCATCGCCGCCGGGTCGCCCAGCGGCAGCGCGGGCTCCACCAATTTCCTGCGCGTGCACGTGATCGGCCAGGCGGTCTCCAACACCGAGTGACGGCCCGGACAGGACGAAAGCGCCCGGCGAGGAGCCGGGCGCTTTGCCGTCTTGTGCCCCGGGTGGGACTCGAACCCACACTTTACGGGTTTTGAATCCGTTTCCTCATGCCAATTGGGATACCGGGGCTTTAGTGATGTCGGATCTGGGTTTTACCTTATCAGACCCAAGATCAGGATACGGTTCGGCCGCGATGGACCGGGCCGCCACCCGACCGTGTTCCCAATGTAGCGGACGTCGGTACTCTTCTGCTCGTGAGTACTCAGCGGCGCGTGGTGATAGCGGAAGACGAGGCCCTGATCCGCCTCGATCTGAAGGAGATGCTGGAGGAGGACGGATATGAGGTCGTCGGCGAGGCGGGTGACGGTGAGACCGCGGTCAAACTCGCCGGCGAGCTGCGCCCCGACCTGGTGATCCTCGATGTGAAGATGCCGATACTCGACGGCATATCGGCGGCCGAGCGCATCGTGTCCGAGCGCATCGCGCCCTGCCTGATCCTCACCGCGTTCTCGCAGCGCGACCTGGTCGAACGGGCGAGAGACGCCGGCGCCATGGCGTACCTCGTGAAGCCCTTCACGAAATCCGACCTGGTGCCCGCCATCGAGATGGCGGTGAGCCGCCACGAGGAGATCGTCGCCCTGGAGCGGGAGGTCTCGACGCTCGGCGAACGGCTGGAGACCAGAAAGCTGGTCGAGCGGGCGAAAGGGCTGCTCATGGCCCAGCACGGCTGGACCGAGCCGCAGGCGTTCCGCTGGATCCAGAAGGCCTCCATGGACCGCCGCATGAGCATGCGGCAGGTCGCCCAGATCGTGGTCAACGAGACCTCCGGCGGGTAGCCGCCCGGCCCGATTCCGGCGGCGCGGGCACGCCCACCAGGCGAGGGGCCAGGTCAGAGCCATCGTCCGTTAAGTTGAGGACTTATTACGACTCCGCATCCAAGTGTCACCAGTTCTGATGCGCGCCTGGCCGGGCCTCGATCGGTTTTATACGTTTCGTGCATCCGATCGGGACTCGTCGGTTGTGCCGACTCTCCCGGCCAGGCTGAAGGAGACTTTTAATGATCCGCATTGCCCCCATCGGGCGGATGCTGGCGCTTGCGGCCGCCGCGAGCCTCGCCCTGACGGCCTGTGGCGGTGGCGGCGACGACTCCGCCGCTCCTGCGTCGTCGGCCCCGAGCTCATCGGCGCCGGCGTCGTCGGCACCGGCGGTCGCCACGGGCGACGGTACGTTGACCATCGGCACCCTGCTGCCCCAGACAGGTTCCCTCGCCTTCCTCGGCCCGCCCGAGTTCGCCGGGGTCCAGCTGGCGGTGAAGGAGATCAACGAAGCCGGAGGCGTGCTGGGCAAGGACGTCGTCGAGATCGACACCGACTCCGGTGACACCTCCACCAACATCGCCTCCCAGTCGGTGGACAAGCTGCTCCAGCAGAAGGCCGACGTCATCATCGGCGCGGCCTCCTCGTCGGTGTCGCTGTCGGTGATCGACAAGATCACGGGCGCCGGGGTGGTCCAGTTCTCCCCGGCCAACACCTCCGACCAGTTCACCACCTACAAGGACCACGGCCTGTACTTCCGTACCTCGCCGCCCGACGTCCTGCAGGGCCGCGTGCTCGGTAACCTCATCCTGGCCGACGGCAGCGCCACGGTGGGCATCCTGGCGCTCCAGGACGCCTACGGCACGGGCCTCGCCGACAACGTCGAGAAGACCGTGACCAGCGGTGGTGGCGAGGTCTCGGCGAAGGTGATCTACGACCCCAAGGCCCCCGACTACTCCGCCGACGTCGCCAAGATCAAGGCGGCCGACCCCGAGGCGATCGCGATCATCGGCTTCGACGAGACGAAGAAGATCATCCCTGAGCTGGTGAAGCAGGGCCTCACCGCCGACAAGTACAAGTGGTACTTCGTCGACGGCAACCTGCACAACTACGGCACCGGCAGCGACGGCTTCCCCAAGGGCACGATGAAGGGCGCCAAGGGCACCCAGCCGGGCGCGGCCGCACCCGATGACTTCCGCAAGAAGATGCTCAAGGTCGACCCCAAGCTCGAGGACTTCAACTACGGCCCCGAGTCCTACGACGCCGCCAACCTCACCGCGCTCGCCGCGGTCGCGGCCAACAGCGACGCGCCCGCCGACATCGCGGCCCACCTGAAGGAGGTCAGCGAGGGCGGCGAGAAGTGCACGGACTTCAAGTCCTGCAACGAGCTGCTGAAGGCCGGCAAGGACATCGACTACGACGGCGTCAGCGGTCCGGTCGAGTTCAACGACGCCGGTGACCCGGCCGAGGCCACGATCGGCATCTACCAGTACGGCGACGACAACAACAACAAGAACATCGACTACCGCAGCGGCAAGATCTCCGGCTGACGCCACGCGGCCACACGGCAGTGGGGCCCGGTCCACACGGACCGGGCCCCACGTGCTCGTCGTCGTTCTGTCGTCTGTGCCGTCGTCGCCGGTGGTGTTCGTCGTCGTGGTGCGGCCGGGTGCCGGTGCCGCCGGGCCGCACCGGCTCGTGGCCCCCGCCCGGGCTCAGCCCGTGGCCGGAGTCCGGCCGCAGGCGGACACGGTGGCCGTGGCCGCCTCGCGGTATTCTCGCAGCAGCCCCGGCCGCAACGAAGACCGTGTGGCGGAGTTCGCGAGGGTCCCCGAGATCCGGGTCATCGTCTCGGCCGGCCCGGCCAGCGACGACGGCAGGCGCGCGGCGTACATGTCCAGGGTGCCCCGCAGGTAGCCGAACCGCCCCCGCACCGCCTCGGAGTACTTCTGCCGGTCCTCCTGCCCGGGGGGCAGCAGCAGCGGGTCCAGGTACCCGATGGCGGAGACCACCCTCGCGCAGGCGTCGTCGCTGACCTTGGCACCGGTCACGTACGTCGCGCCCGACACGGTCGTCGTCTCGGCGGCCGAACCGGTCGCCGACGCGACCGGCGTCGGCGGCGTGCCCTGGCAGGCGGCCACCGCCGGGAACACCGCCACCGCCAGCACGGACAGGGCGAGCGTCCGGCCGCCATACGACCGCCGGACGCCGCGACGCGGCCTTTGCATCGTGCGGACCCCGCTTCCTCTGGGCTGCGTTCGGGCTTGCTCTAGGCTTTGGCCAAGGTGCCCAGGTAGAGCTGGATCACCTTGGGGTCGTTGATCAGCTCGTTTCCGCTCGCGGTGTAGGCGTTGCGGCCCTGGTCGAGCACATATCCCCGGTGACAGATCTGCAGGCACCGCCGGGCGTTCTGCTCCACCATGACGACCGTCACGCCGGCGCGGTTGATCTGCTGGGCCTGGATGAACACCAGGTCCTGCAGCTTCGGCGACAGCCCCGCCGACGGCTCGTCGAGCAGCAGCACCGACGGCTCGGTCATGAGCGCCCGGCCCATCGCCACCATCTGCCGCTCACCGCCCGACAGCGATCCGGCGCGCTGCTTGCGGCGCTCCTTCAGCGACGGGAAGATCTCGCAGACGAACTCGAACCGCTCCCGGAACTTCCCGGGCACCTGAAAGGCGCCCATCTCCAGGTTCTCCTCGATGGTGAGGCTCGGGAACACGTTGTTGGTCTGCGGGACATAGCCGACGCCGCGCGCGACCAGGGTGTGCGCCTTCAGGTTGGTGATGTTCTCACCCTTCAGGCGCACCGTGCCGCTGCGGATGTTCACCAGCCCGAACATCGCCTTGAGCAGCGTGGACTTGCCCGCGCCGTTGGGGCCGATGATGCCGATGAGCTCGCCCTCGCGGACGTACAGGTCGGTGCCGTTGAGGATGTTGACCCCCGGCACGTACCCCGCGTGCAGCTCGTCGCACCGCAGCACGGCGCCCTCGGCGCCCGCCAGGTGCTCGGAGCGGTCGGTGATGGCGGCGGACGACTCGGGCGCCTCGGCGGGCGCCGGCGCCTCCATCTCGATGGCCCTGTCGGCGGGCTCGCCGTTCGGCGCGCTCATTCGGCTCCTTCCTTCGTGGCCTCGGCGCCCGATCCCCCGGCGCCGGGCCCTTCGGCGGCAGACCCTTCGGCCACGGACCCGGTGACGCTCTCGGCGGCGGGCACGGCGCCCGGCGCGCCGGCCGCGGCCTTCTCTCCGGCCCCCGGGACCGCCAGCTCGGTCTCGGCCTCGTGCAGCTGCCGGTCCTCCTCGTCGACCGACAGCGGCGCGTCGTGGTGGGCGCCCAGGTAGGCGTCGATGACGCGCTCGTCGGACATGATGGCGTCGGGCGGTCCCTCGGCGATGACGGCGCCCTGGGCCATGACGATGACCCAGTCGCTGATGTCGCGCACCATGTCCATGTCGTGCTCGACGAACAGCACCGTCATGCCCTGCTCGCGCAGGTCCTTGACGTGGCTGAGCAGCGACTGGGTCAGCGCGGGGTTCACGCCCGCCATGGGCTCGTCGAGCATCACCAGTTCCGGCCGCACCATCAGGGCGCGCGCCATCTCCAGCAGCTTGCGCTGCCCGCCCGACAGCGACCCGGCGAAATCCTCGCGCTTGGTGTGCAGCTTGAACCGTTCGAGCAGCTCCTCGGCCCGCTCGGTGATCTCCTCCTCCTGGGCGCGCCACAGGCCGGGGATCAGCGACCGGAAGAAGTTCTCGCCGCGCTGGTTCTGCGCGCCGAGCCGCATGTTCTCCAGCACGGTCAGCTTCGACAGCGCCTTGGTGAGCTGGAACGTCCGCACCATGCCCGCGCGGGCCACCCGGTGCGCCGGCACCCCGTTGAGCGACCTGCCGTTGAACGTCCAGGTGCCGGCGTCGGCGGTGTCGAACCCGGTGAGCTGGTTGAAGAAGGTGGTCTTGCCGGCGCCGTTCGGCCCGATCAGCGCGGTGATCGAACCCCGCTGGATCTCCACGTGTTCGACGTTCACGGCCGTGAGGCCGCCGAAGCGGCGCACGACGCCGTCGGCGATCAGGATGGGATCGGGCTTGGGCACCCCGGGCTCGTGGGGCAGCTGCGCGAACGCGGCGAGGGCCGCCGCCCTGCGGCTCGGGACCGCGCCGTCGTCCGCCGGACCGGGCGGCGCGGTCGCGGAGGCACCCTTGTCGTCAGCGTGCATCGAGTGCGATCTCCCTCTTGTCGCCGTAGATTCCCTGAGGCCGGAACACGAGCAGCAGGATCAGCCCGAGGCCGACGAGCATGAACCGCACGGCGCCCACCTGGTTCACCGTCATGATCGAGTTCGGGATGATGCCCGAGCCGACGGCCTCCGACAGCGTGTTGCCGATGAAGACCAGCAGCACCCAGAAGATCGCGGCGCCCAGCACCGGGCCGAACACGCGGGCCGCGCCGCCCAGGATGACGATCGTGTAGGCGTAGAAGGTGAACTCCGTGCTGAACAGGTCGGGCTGCACCGACGCCTGGCCGAGGGCGAAGATGAATCCGCCGAGGCAGCCGATGAGACCGCCGAGCAGCAGCGCCTGCATCTTGTACGAGAAGACGTTCTTGCCGAGGCTGCGCACGGCGTCCTCGTCCTCCCTGATCGCCTTCAGCACCCGGCCCCACGGGCTCTTCATGAGCATGTAGACGAGTAGGCAGGACAGGATCGCCAGCACCCAGCCGACCGTGATCACCCACAGCTCCCGCTCGTCGAACGTGATGCCGAAGGCGCCGTAGCGGCCGTTGGGGTAGGGGTTGATGGCGAAGAACTGGCCGGAGAAGCCCTGCCGGCCGTCGGACCCGCCGAAGATGTCCTTGAACTTCACCGATCGGAAGATCAGCCGGACGATCTCGGCGGCGGCGATCGTGACGATCGCCAGGTAGTCGGCGCGCAGCCGGAGGGTCGGGATGCCGAGCAGGAAGGCGAGCACGACGGTGCCGGCGAGCCCGATGGCGATGCCGAGCCAGAACGACAGGTGGAAGGTCGAGACGGTGACGGCCATGCCGTACGCCGCGACGCCGAGGAAGGCCGCCTGGCCGAAGTTGAGCAGCCCCGCGTAGCCGAACTGCACGTTGATGCCGATGGCGGCGAGCGCGTAGACGACGGTCTCGAGGCCGATCGCGGCCCGGATCGTGGTGACGACGATGGTGTTCCAGTCCATGATCAGCCGATCCGTTCGCGGCGGCCCAGGATGCCCTGCGGCCGGACGAGCATGACGATGATGAGCACCAGCAGGGCGCCGACGGTCTTCAGCTCTGTGGGCACCACCAGCGTCGACAGCTGGATGAACAGCCCCACGACGATCGA
The DNA here is from genome assembly GCA_044507605.1 of Actinomycetales bacterium. Classification (GTDB taxonomy): domain Bacteria; phylum Actinomycetota; class Actinomycetes; order Streptosporangiales; family Streptosporangiaceae; genus Thermopolyspora. The sequence continues at coordinate 12,766 of JBIQJI010000025.1, forward strand.
GCCGACGATGGCGCCGAACGCCGTGCCGAGGCCGCCCAGGGTCACCCCGGCGAACACCAGCAGCAGGACGTTGAAGCCCATCATGTAGTTCACGCCCTGCGACAGGGCGAGCATGATCCCGGCGAGCGCCGCGACCGCGCTGCCGGCGGTCCAGATGATGCGCACGACCCGGTCGACGTTGATGCCGGACGATTCGGCGAGCGCGGGATTGTCCGCCACCGCGCGGGCGGCCTTGCCGGTGCGGGTGCGCAACAGCGCGAAGGCCACCAGCAGCAGCACGACGAGCTCGATGCCCATGGAGATCAGGCTCTTGGGAGTGGTGCTGATGGGTCCGAGCTGAATGCCCTGCTGGGCGTTGTACTCGGCGTACGGCTTGAACTCGCCGCCGAACAGGAACAGGAAGATATAGCGCAGCAGCAGCGACAGGCCGATCGAAATGATCATCATGGCGATCAGGTTGCTGCCGCGCCGTCTCAGCACGCCCCAGAAGTAGCGATCCTGCAGATACCCGAACGCGCCGGCGAACACGACGGAGATGACCGCCGCGAGCACCAGCGGAATGCCGATCGTCACGTTGAACAGATAGGCGACCAGGGCGCCGAAGGTCAGCAGTTCGCCGTGTGCGAAGTTGGTGAGCCCCGTCGTGCCGAAGACGAGCGACAGGCCGGCCGCCGCCAGCGCGATGATCAGACCCAGGTTGAGCCCTTCGAAGGCGAGGGGGGCGGCACGCTCCAGAAGCGACGGACCGGACTTCTCCTTCGCGGCGGCCGCCTTGGTGACCAGCGCGAACAGCACGACGCGGGCGTTGCCTTCGAACACCTGGACGTTCAGGGTCGATCTATCGGTGAATTTGAGCTGCACGTTGGCGGGCAGCGTGTTGACGTCGAGTGTGACCTTGTAGTTGGCGGCCTTGGGAACGGGGATCTCCCACTTCCCGTCGGCACCCGATGTGGCCTCTCCCACCGGTGCGCCGTCCTCGGACACCGCACTGATCTTCACGCCGTTCACCGGCTGGCCTTTTTGAATTTCGAGCGTTCCCCGCAGCTTCTCGCCGTCGGCCAGCGCCGAGCCGGCGCCGATCGCGAGCAGGAAGACGAGCCCACTCAGAAAGGCCGTGAACGCGATCACGGCTCTGCGCAATGGTGCTCCCTTGGTTATAGGTCATGGCGGGGTTCATGCCCCGTCTACCCGAGACACCACACCGCCTCGTACGCGATGTCGTGCCGGGAGCTTAATCCGTGGACGGCGATCCGAACCAGTCGTCATCGATCGGTGACCAGGATGTTTCTCTCGTGTGAGCACGCCACTATCGAAATCGGGCATCATATGGGCCGATGTGATCACCGCATCCGGCAGCGCCGAGCGCGGGCGGCGGCGGGGACGCGGATCACGCGCCCGGGCGCGGCTGTACCCCCGGTCGCGCACGTACGCCGCTTCGGCGAAGGAGGCGGCGCGGCCGCGGCGAACACCGCGTGGCGCAGGGGCCGCAGCATGCTGCGAGCCCGCAGGGCGGCGACCTTTGGGTCCGTGCGAGGCACGTTGTCTACTCGGTCGGCCGGTTGTCCCGCGGGCTCTGGCGTCACCACGCTAGCGACCCGGGAGGGGTGTGCGCAAAAGGAGCGGCAAAGGCGATCCGTACTGTTATACGAAGCTCATCCCGGGCTCATCCCGGCCGGATCCGCGGGCCCGTCCCGGAGTCTGTCGCCGATCATGCCGTGACCGGCACTTTTCGTCGGAGGCGGCGGCTAGGCTGCCAGTGTGTCTGAGACCGAAGCGACGCGCGACTGCCTGATGTTGCTCGATGGGCATTCCCTGGCCTATCGGGCGTTCTACGCCCTCAAGGAGGCCAACCTCGTCACCACCGACGGGCAGCACACCGAGGCGGTCTACGGGTTCACCTCGATGCTCGTCAACCTGCTGCGCGACGAACGGCCGAGCAACGTCGTGGTGTGCTTCGATCGATCGGAGCCGACGTTCCGGCACGAGTCCTACCAGGCGTACAAGGCGAACCGGCAGGAGACGCCCGAAGACTTCCGCGGGCAGATGAGCCTCATCTTCGAGCTGCTCGACGTGCTGCGCGTGCCGCGCCTGTCGCTGGCGGGCTTCGAGGCCGACGACCTGATCGCCACCCTCGCCACCAGGGCCGCCGAGCAGGGCATGGACGTGCTCATCGTCAGCGGCGACCGCGACAACCTGCAGCTGGTCAACGACAAGGTGACCGTGCTGATGACCCGCCGCGGCATCAGCGACATGACCCGCTTCACCCCCGAGACGGTGCAGGAGAAGTACGGTCTCACCCCGGCGCAGTATCCCGACTTCGCCGCGCTGCGCGGCGACCCCAGCGACAACCTGCCGAGCATCCCCGGCGTGGGGGAGAAGACCGCCGCCAAGTGGGTGCGCGAGTTCGGCTCGCTCGCCGCGCTGGTCGACCGCGTCGACGAGGTCAAGGGCAAGGCCGGCGAGCGGCTGCGCGAGCACCTCGGCCAGGTCATCCACAACCGGCAGCTCACCGAGCTGCGCCGCGACGTGCCGCTCGACGTCGACCTCGCCGATCTGCGGCGCGGTCCCTTCGACCGCGAAGGCGTGCACAAGCTGTTCGACTCGCTGCAGTTCCGCGGCGAGCTGCGCGACCGCGCGTTCAAGGTGCTCGGCGGCGGCCAGGCCGAGCCGGAGGCCGACGAGGGCTTCACGGTCGAGGTGACCGAGCTCGGTCCCGACGAGGTCGCCGGCTGGCTGGCGGCCATGCCCGAAGGCCGGGCCGGGCTGGCGTTCACGTGTGTCTACGGCAGCGGCACCGGCCGTGTCGACGCGCTCGCGATCGCCTCGGCCGGCGGCACCGGCGCCTACATCGACATGACCGCCCTCACTCCGGCCGACCAGGCCGCGCTCGCCGCCTGGCTCGCCGACGACGCCAGGCCCAAGGCCGTCCACGACGCCAAGGGCCCGCTGCTGGCGTTGTGGGCCCACGGCTTCGACCTGCGCGGCCTCACCTGCGACACCGCGCTGGGCGCCTATCTCGCGCTGCCCGGCCAGGCGTCGTTCCCGCTCGACGACCTCGTGCTGCGCTACCTCCATCGCGAGCTGCGCGCCGAGGAGAGCACCGGCGGCCAGACCGCCCTGTTCGACGACCCCGCCGACCGGGCGGGCGAGGACCTCGCGCTGCGCGCCGAGGCGGTGCGCGAGCTGGCCGAGGCCATCGAGGCGCACCTGGAGCCGCGCGGCGGCACCCGGCTGATGCGCGACGTCGAGCTGCCCCTGGTGCATGTGCTCGCCCAGATGGAGCGTGACGGCATCGCCGCCGATCGCGACTACTTCGTCGGCCTGGAGGCCGAGTTCGGCGCGGCGGTCAAGCAGGCGGTCGAGGAGGCGCACCGGGTCGTCGGCGAGCAGTTCAACCTCGGCTCCCCCAAGCAGCTGCAGGAGATCCTGTTCAACCGGCTCGGGCTGCCCAAGACCAAGCGCATCAAGACCGGCTACACCACCGACGCCGACGCGCTGGCCTGGCTGGCCACCCAGACCGACAACGAGCTCCCGGCGATCCTGCTGCGCCACCGCGACCAGACCAAGCTGCGGGTCACCGTCGAGGGGCTGATCAAGGAGATCGCCGACGATCGGCGCATCCACACCACGTTCAACCAGACCCGCGCCGCCACGGGCCGGCTGAGCTCGGAGAAGCCCAACCTGCAGAACATCCCGATCCGCACCTCCGAGGGCCGGCGCATCCGCCAGGGCTTCACGGTCGGCGAGGGGTACGAAACCCTGCTCACCGCCGACTACAGCCAGATCGAGCTGCGCATCATGGCGCACCTGTCGGGCGACGAGTCGCTGATCGCGTCGTTCGAGTCGGGGCACGACTTCCACAAGGCCACCGCGGCCCGGGTGTTCGACCTGCCGCCCGAGCGCATCGACGGCGACCTGCGGGCCCGCATCAAGGCGATGAACTACGGCCTGGCCTACGGGCTGTCCGACTTCGGGCTGGCGGGCCAGCTGAACATCCCCGTGGCCGAGGCCCGGGCGCTCAAGGACGAATACTTCGAGGAGTTCGGCGGGGTCCGCGACTTCCTGCAGGAGGTCGTCGCGCGGGCCCGCCACGACGGCTACACCGAGACCATCCTCGGCCGCCGCCGCTACCTGCCCGACCTGACCAGCGACAACCGGCAGCGGCGCGAGATGGCCGAGCGCATGGCGCTCAACGCCCCGATCCAGGGCTCGGCCGCCGACATCATCAAGGTGGCCATGCTCAACGTCTTCCGGGCGCTGCGCGAGGGCGGCCTGCGTTCGCGCATGCTGCTGCAGGTGCACGACGAACTGGTCTTCGAGGTGGCGCCCGGCGAGCTCGACCGGCTGCGCGCGCTGGTGGTGGACACGATGGGCGCGGCCTACGACCTGCGCGTGCCGCTGTCGGTCTCGGTGGGCGTCGGCCGCACCTGGGAGGACGCCGGTCACTAGCGGGCGGCCGCGTGCCCGCGCCCGCCACGGTCGCCGGCCACGAATCGCCGCCACGATGACGGCTTTTCGGGTCGTACGGAGATCTACCCGGGTTATGGTGAAATCCGGCTCGCCGTAGAACCGAAGGAGTCGGGTGGGAAGACCCGCGACGCTGACCCGAGCGGTCGCACTCGCCAACGCGACAGTGGTGCTCATGGCCATGTCGGTGCTGTGGCTCCTCCCGCCCGCCCACTGGCAGCACGAGCGGTCCCGTGCGGCACGCCCGGACCAGGCGCCGCACACCGCGCCGCCGAGCGCCGCCCCGCTCCCGTCGGCCACGCCCTCGCCGCCGCCGGTCGCGGCCACCGTCGCCTCGGCGCGCGAGGTGAAGGCCAACGAGCTCGGCCTGGTGCCGGTGATCATGTACCACCGGGTCATGAAGAAGCGCCGGGCGTCGATCGACCGTACCCCGGCGCAGCTGCGCGACGAACTGGAGAAGCTGGCCGAGCAGGACTACGTGCCGGTCACCGCGGCGGAGTACGTCACCGGCCGCATCGACATCCCGGCCGGCACGCACCCGGTGGTGCTGACGTTCGACGACGGCTGGGCCAACCAGTTCACCCTCGGCGCCGACGGCACGCCGAAGAAGGGCACCGCGGCCGCCGTCCTGATGGAGGTGGCCGCCAGGCATCCGGGGTTCCGCCCGGTCGCGACGTTCTGGGTGAACCACGACCCGTTCGGGCTGCACGACCGCGCCGAGCAGCGGCGGGCGGTGCGCTGGCTGGTCGAGCGCGGCTTCGAGGTCGCCAACCACACCTACCATCACCCCGACCTGCGCCGGCTGAAGAAAAAGCAGGTCAAGGAGGAGATCGTCCGCGAGGAGCGGCTGCTCCGCGCCATCGGCACCGGGCCGTCCACGACCTTCGCGCTGCCTTACGGGAGCGAGCCGCGGAGCATGAAGGTGGCGCGCGAGGGAAGCTGGGACGGCACGCGATATCATTTTCGCGGCGTCTTCCTGGCGGGGGCCACCCCGGCCGCCTCGCCCTACGCCAAGGACTTCGACCCGCTGCGCATCCCGCGGATCCAGTCCAACGGCACCAAGGGCGAGTGCCGCAAATGGTGCTCGACGTACTGGCTGCGGTGGCTGGACAAGCATCCGGCTCGGCGCTATACGGCCGACGGAGATCCGCACCGGATCTCCATCCCCAAGAAGCTTCGGGGTAATATCTCTCCAAAGCGGGGCGAGAAGGTTGTGGCTTACTAGCGTCACCGGGGGTTCTGCCGGGGACCTCGGATTGACTGTGCCCCAAACGTCTCATAAGCTGATCGCTGCGCTGTTGGCTCGCGCGTGCCTCAGACGGAGCGGGTTCGCGCTCGGTCATCGCAGACCATAGGGATCACTCCTCAACGGCTGAACGAAAAGGCCTTCGGCGCATCCGCCACATCTACACCCTGTCCGCGTTCGGAGCACTTCCACACATGACGAGCAGCACCGAGGCCACCTCGAACACCCCGCAGGTAGCGGTCAACGACATCGGTTCCGAGGAGGCCTTCCTCGCCGCGATCGACGAGACCATCAAGTACTTCAACGACGGCGACATCGTTGAGGGGACCGTCGTCAAGGTCGATCGAGACGAGGTCTTGCTCGACATCGGCTACAAGACCGAAGGCGTCATCCCGTCCCGCGAGCTGTCCATCAAGCACGACGTCGATCCGGCCGAAGTCGTCGAGGTCGGCGAGCATGTCGAGGCCCTGGTCCTTCAGAAGGAGGACAAGGAGGGCCGCCTGATCCTGTCCAAGAAGCGCGCGCAGTACGAACGCGCCTGGGGCACGATCGAAAAGATCAAGGACGAAGACGGGATCGTCACCGGCACGGTCATCGAGGTCGTCAAGGGCGGTCTCATCCTCGACATCGGGCTGCGCGGCTTCCTGCCGGCGTCGCTGGTCGAGATGCGCCGTGTCCGCGACCTGCAGCCGTACGTCGGCCGTGAGCTCGAAGCCAAGATCATCGAGCTGGACAAGAACCGCAACAACGTGGTCCTGTCCCGTCGCGCCTGGCTGGAGCAGACCCAGTCCGAGGTGCGTCAGACCTTCCTCAACACCCTGCAGAAGGGCCAGGTCCGCAAGGGCGTCGTGTCGTCGATCGTCAACTTCGGCGCGTTCGTCGACCTCGGCGGCGTCGACGGTCTGGTGCACGTGTCCGAGCTGTCCTGGAAGCACATCGATCACCCCTCCGAGGTCGTCGAGGTCGGCCAGGAGGTCACGGTCGAGGTGCTCGACGTCGACATGGAGCGCGAGCGGGTCTCGCTGTCGCTGAAGGCGACGCAGGAGGACCCCTGGCAGCAGTTCGCCCGCACCCACCAGATCGGCCAGGTCGTGCCCGGCCGGGTCACCAAGCTGGTGCCGTTCGGCGCGTTCGTCCGGGTCGAGGAGGGCATCGAGGGCCTGGTGCACATCTCCGAGCTGGCCGAGCGCCACGTCGAGATCCCCGAGCAGGTCGTGCAGGTCGGCGACGAGATCTTCGTCAAGATCATCGACATCGACCTCGACCGGCGCCGCATCTCGCTGTCGCTCAAGCAGGCCAACGAGGGCGCCATCGGCTCCGACGTCGAGTTCGACCCCACGCTCTACGGCATGGCGGCCGAGTACGACGAGCAGGGCAACTACCGCTACCCCGAGGGCTTCGACCCCGACACGGGCGAGTGGCTCGAGGGCTTCGAGAAGCAGCGCGAGGAGTGGGAGCGGCAGTACGCCGAGGCCCAGGCCCGCTTCGAGGCCCACAAGCGCCAGGTCGAGGAGGCCCGCAAGGCCGAGGCCGAGGCGGAGGCCCCGTCGTCCTACTCCGGCGAGTCCCACCAGGGCGGCCAGCAGCATGGCCACCACCAGGGCGGCGGTGCCCTGGCCTCCGACGAGGCTCTCGCGGCCCTGCGCGAGAAGCTCGCGGGCGGCGGCCAGAGCTGATCCGGCGGTAAGCGAAGCGGAGGGGCCCCACCGGTGAGGTGGGGCCCCTTTCGCCGTCCGGTTTCACCCGCTGTCGATAGGGTGACCCCGTGATGCGCATCGAGCGGGCCGTGCCGGCGGACGCGGGGGAGATCCTCACCGTGCAACGCGCCGCCTACGTGACCGAGGCCCAGCTGTACGGCGACCCGTTCCTGCCTCCTCTGGTCGACACTCTCGACCGCGTCCGCGCGGTGATCAAGGACGCGACGGTGCTCAAGGCCGTCGAGGACGGCCGTGTCGTGGGGGCCGTGCGGGGCCGGATGACCGGCGCCACCTGTGTGGCCGGCCGTCTGGTGGTGGCTCCCGACCGGCAGGGCAGGGGCATCGGCGCCGCGCTGCTGACGGCCCTGCACGACGCGCTGCCGGAGGCGGCCGTGTTCGACGCGTTCACCGGCCACCTGTCCGAAGGCGGCCTGCGGCTGTGCCGGCGGCACGGCTACCGCGAGACCGCACGCGAACGCGTCCACGAGCATCTGACGCTGGTCCATCTGCGAAGGGAGCGGGCGTGACGCTGCGGGTCGCCCTCACCGGCGGCATCGGCTCGGGCAAGAGCGAGGTCTCGCGGCGGCTCGCCGAGCACGGCGCGATCGTCATCGACGCCGACCGTGTCGCGCGTGAGGTCGTCGAGCCGGGCACTCCGGGGCTGGCCGCCGTCGTCGAGACGTTCGGCCGTGAGGTGCTGCGCGGCGACGGATCGCTGGACCGGGAGCGGCTCGGGTCGATCGTGTTCCGCGACAAGGAGCGCCTGGCCGCCCTCAACGCCATCGTGCACCCCCTCGTCGGCGAGCGCGTCGCCGAGTTGCAGCGCGCCGCCCCCGACGACGCCGTCGTGGTCTACGACGTGCCGCTGCTCGCCGAGAACGACCTGGCCGGTGGGTTCGACGTGGTGATCGTCGTCGACGCCTGCGACGACATCCGCATCGACCGGCTGACCCGGCTGCGGGGCATGAGCGAGGCCGACGCCCGGTCGCGCATCGCCGCCCAGGCGAGCCGCGACGACCGCCTGCGCCTCGCCGACATCGTGATCACCAACGAGGGCACCCTCGACGATCTGCGCCGCCGCGTCGACGAGGTCTGGGCCGACCTGGTCGCCCGCCTGGGCGCGCACCGGGCCTAGCTCGCACGCGGCGCTCAGCCGGTCGAGATGGCCCGGGGAGCCGACGGTGGAAACCAGGGGGCGCCGGAAGGCCGGACGCCGGCCCCAGGCGGCCCTGGGGCCGCCTGGGAGGCCGATGACGGCCGGGTCAGTGCGCGGCCGAGCCGTTCACCGACAGGACGGGCTCGGGTGTCTCGATCGCCGGGAAGGTGCCGGTGTCGATGAGACCGTGCTCGTTGTAGGCGGCCTCGAGCAGGGCGTGGGCCTTGGGCTCCAGCTTCCACAGCGCGCGGTACTCCCTGGCGGTGCTCAGCGACACGCCGGTCTCGCGCGCGATGTCGGCGGCGCGGGGGACGTACTTGCGCTCGATCTGCTGGTCCCAGTACTTGCGCGCGGCCCGCATCAGGGCGGCGCGGCGGGCGGTGTCGACGACCGGGGCCGGGGCCTCGACGATCTCCACCTCGTCGTCGTCATCGTCGTCGATCACGACTCGGCGGCCGGCGCCGGGCGCGATCGCGGCGGGCGCCTCCTGCCGCTCGTCGGGGTCCCAGGGCACGGCGGGGGTCAGGTTGATCAGCGCGGAGGTGTTGTAGAGGGCGCCGATCTGCGACAGCAGCGCCTCCTGGCGGGCCGGGTCGTTGGCGAGGCCGGTGTGCTCGACGGCCCGGTCCATCGCCTTGTCCAGCTTGGCGAGCGCGCTGCGCATCTTGCGCTCGGAGGCCCCCGAGGCGCGCAGCGCGCGGGCCCGCTTGGCCGCGAGGGCGACGCGGGTGAGGCGCCGGTGGGCGTCGACCTCGCTCGCGGTGCGGTCGCTCACCTCGGCCAGGCCCATGCGCACGAGCATGCGCTCGGGAGTGATGCGCCAGTGGATGCGCGACCGTCCGGTGATGCGGTGCCGTTCGATCGCCATGCCGCGCTCCCACAGCCACGCGGCCACGAGCGGGGCGGCCAGCCGGAACAGCGCCTCGGCCGGGCTGCGGGCGTCCATGCTCGACAGCACCGCCGAGAGCGAGGTGAGCGCCCATACGGCGACGCCGTCGATGCCGGCGGAGTAGTTCTCGCGCATGTTGCGCCGCGCGCGCACCGCGCTGGTGATGACGGCGACCTCGATGAAGGCGAAGAGCAGCAGCCGCAGCGGGCCGTCGAAGCCCAGCACGTCGCCGGAGAACCGCCACATGCCCTGGGCGGACACGCCCGTGGCGATGCTGGCGGCGATGATCGTGAGGATGTCCTCCGCGGGGCGGGATCTGGCGAAGTCGCGGACCACCTTGGCGGCGGAGCGGAGGGCCACGCGGAGCGCGAGCACCGCCAGGCCGAGCAGGGCGAGGGCGAAGACACAGATGACGACCGTCTCGACCGGATGCTGGGACGTCCAGCCGGTGATTTGATCAATTGGGGGCATCAGTCACTGTCCGTCAGTTTCGATGTCTGACACGCTATCCGTGCGATCATTCCAGAACGCCGCCGCTCGTGAGCGGTGAAACGCGTGTCAATCCATGTGACTTCCGTGAAACCACGTGGTCAACGGCGGTGACGGAGGGCCCTGGCGGGCCGATGCCCGGGACAATCATGGGCAAACCAGAAAAAACCCCGGAGGGTTCACCGGGGCATCCCGGTGAACCCTCCGTGATCGTGGCCGCGCCGTGACGCCGGCGTGACGTCAGGAGGAGCCGTTGGCGCGCGTCTTCGGCGCGATGCCCGGCAGCAGCTGCGCGAGCAGCAGGGTCGACAGGGCGGAGGTGTCGCCCTCGTCGGCGCGCACCAGGATGGGCTGCGGCGCGTTCTCCACCAGGGTCGCGCCCACGTCCAGGCGGCGGCGGGCCAGCTCGTACTGCAGCACCGCCCGGTTGTCGCGGTACGACTCGGCGAGCCGCCGCAGCGCCTTGGCCTCGTTCTCGGCGGCGGTCAGCTCGCCCCGGCCGCGCGCCTCGATCTCCCAGCGCACTCGCTGCGCCTCGGTCTCCTGCTCCTCCAGCATCCGCGCCACGTCCTTGCGGGCGGTGTTGTGCGACGCCTTGACCTCGACGATGCGGGCGTCGCGGTCCTTCTTGGCCCGCTCGATCTCCATCAGCAGCGAGTCGGTGCGCCGCTTGCGGGTCAGCTCCCACTCCCGCTCGTACGCCGCCAGCTCCTTGGCCACCTTCTCCCGGGTCGCCAGGTGCTGCTGGTACTGGTCGGGCAGCTGCACGTCGGGGATGTTGGCGCCGGTGATCCGCACGCCGTACCGGCCGAGCTGGCGGCTCAGCATCTCCTGCATGTCGCCCACATCCGAGCCGCGCAGGTCGTACGCCCGCTCGGTGGTGACCTGCCGGCCGCGCTGCCTGATGGCGTCCTGCACGGCGCTGGACAGCACCAGGTCGAAGTTGCTCGCCCCGATGGTCCGCACGAACGCCACGGGGTCAACGATGCGGAACTTCAGGAAGAACTCGATCGACTTCAGCGGCACGTCCTCGGCGGTCGGGCAGGACGTGATGGGCGCGGTGTAGGGGATCTCGGTGGAGGTGTCGACGACGGCGTCCACCCGGTCCCAGGGCAGCCACAGGTAGTGGCGGCCCGGCGTGAGGGTGCCGCTGATGGCGCCCCAGCGGCTGCGCACGCCAGTGGTGCCCTGCTCGATCTCGACGATGGCCCGCCGCCACAGCCAGATGGCCGCGCCGAGCAGGCAGACCACCGCCACGGCCCCCACCGCCGCGCCGAACACCCCGCCGGCGAGGACGGCCGTCACCGCGAGATAGACGGCGAACAGCAGCAGGGCCAGCCAGCCGAAGCCGCGGCGGTCCTTGGGGATCACCACCGGGACGAGCTGGCCGTGCTCGCCGCCGCGCAGCAGCTCGCGGATCTCCGCCCAGCCGGCCAGCGATTCTTTGATCTTGGAGAACTCCCCGGTCATGACGGCTCCACCACCTCGTCCCCGATAGCGTCCACGGCGACGGCGGCGCCGGTCGTCGTGTCCCGCGCGTCCTCGGTCCTCAGCAGCTGGGCCACCTCGGCCTCCCTGGCCGCCACGCGCTTGGCGATCTCGTCCAGACGTCCCCGGATCGCCGCCATGTCGGCCTCCGAGAACAGCACGGTGTCGGAGCCGCCGACCAGCTCCCGCGCGATCGCCAGGAAATCGACCGCGTCGTGCCGGCCCACCTGCACCACCTGCGGCAGCCTGGCGGCCACCTTCTCCAGCCGGTCCAGCAGGTCCTGCTGGAACCGGTAGTCCAGGATCTCCGGCGCCTCGGCGGCGCTGAGCGCCCGGATGTCCAGGGCCTGCGCCTCCAGCAGCGCCGAGTTGGCCTTGGCGGTGCTCTCGGCCTCGATCATGCGCTGCCTGGCCTGCGCCGTGGCCTTGTTCGACTCGCGCTCCAGCGCGGTGTCCATCTGCGCCTGGTAGCCCGCGATGTCGGCCTGGATCGCCGAAAGCGTCTCACGCAGCCCCGCGAGTTCCTTGGTCAGGTCGCCCTCGTTCTGCTGCTTGCGCAGCTCCAGCTGGTACTCGTAGGTGTAGGCCTCCTTGGCGACCCGCACCATCTCCGGCGCCGCCAGGTCCATGCGGTATTCCCGGCTGGACGGCTCGGCGTGCGTGATGTTGACGTTGGTGAGCCGCACGGCCGGCAGGAACTGCTCGTTGAGGCTGTCCAGCATGCCCTGGGTGCTCTCGCCCACCAGGTCGTAGATGTCCTCGGCGCGCTGGGCGTAGATCAGGCTCCGGGTCACCTCGCTCACGGCGTTGGTGAGCTTGGCCTGGAAGCCGCTGACCGAGCCGAGCACGAAGATGAACTCCGCCGGGTCCTCGATGCGGAACTGCAGGAACAGATCGACCGACGCCTTGACGCCCTGCTGGGTGGGCGCCTCCCGGATCGGCGCGTTGAACGGGAACTCCCGGGTGGTGTTGACGATGTAGCTGACCCGTTTCCACGGGCTGAACAGCGTCACCCGGCCCGGGTCGGCCACCTGCACGAGCTTGCCGAACTTGGTGACCAGGGCCTTGCACCCGTCGGGCACCATGACCACGCTGCGGCGCCACCACAGGAACGCCAGCGACACCACCAGGATCGCCCAGTAGTGCGGGCCGAACAGCACGCGCGCGCCGTCGGGCAGGCCGGTCGCCACCAGCCCGGCGATGCCGAGGACGGCCAGCACGATGAGCGGGAACACCATGCGGGCCGTGCGGCCTTTGGGGATGACGACCGGCGAGATGACGTGGACGGGTTCGCCGTCGGGGCCCTGCTCCTGGAAGGAGCGGTTGATGATCTCTCCGGCCTCGCCGAGCGACGCGCTCCTCGCCTCGATCTGGGTGCCCACCGAGGCGCCGTGCGTGCGGGCGGCCTGGAAGTCGCCCGGGTCGAGCCGGAACGACGGCTCCTGTCCCGCCCTGTCCCCGCCCGGGCCGCCGCCCCCGCCGCCCGATAGGTCCTCCGCGAACCGCTGGGCGGTGCCGAGCACCGCTTGGGCGCTCTGCGCCGCCGCCATGGCCCGCTGCGCGACTCCCTGCCGCGGTCCCGCCATCACACATCTCCCCTCATTTGTCGGATTCGCACCGTATCGGGGGGCAATTACAGATCGCTTGCATTGGGACCACAGTCGTGACATGAGCCCGCCGGGACGTACGGCGAGGTGGCGGAGGGCGCGGGAAATGTCGGAGCGGCCGCGTAGGTTATACCGATGTGAGGCCCGTAACTGATCTGCAGCGTAAGGTGGCGCCGTTCAAGGTCGTCACCGACATGACCCCGTCCGGCGACCAGCCGGCGGCGATCGCCGAGCTCGAAAGGCGTGTCCGCGCGGGGGAGAAGGACTCCGTGCTGCTGGGGGCCACCGGCACCGGCAAGACCGCGACCATCGCCTGGCTCGTCGAGCGGCTGCAGCGGCCGGTGCTCGTCATGCAGCCCAACAAGACCCTGGCCGCGCAGTTCGCCAACGAGCTGCGCGAGATGCTGCCGGGCAACGCCGTCGAGTACTTCGTGTCCTACTACGACTACTACCAGCCCGAGGCGTACGTCCCGCAGACCGACACCTACATCGAGAAGGACTCCTCGATCAACGACGAGGTCGACCGGCTGCGGCACTCGGCGACCAACTCGCTGCTCACCCGCCGCGACACCGTCGTCGTCGCGTCGGTGTCGTGCATCTACGGCCTCGGCACGCCGCAGGAGTACGTCGACCGGATGGTGCGGCTGCACGTCGGCCAGGAGATCGACCGCGACGACCTGCTCCGGCAGCTCGTCGGCATGCAGTACACCCGCAACGACCTCGCGTTCACCCGCGGCACGTTCCGGGTCCGCGGCGACACCATCGAGATCATTCCGCAGTACGAGGAGCTCGCCGTCCGCATCGAGATGTTCGGCGACGAGATCGAGAAGCTCGCCACCCTGCATCCCCTCACCGGCGAGCTGATCACCGAGGACGACGAGCTGTACGTGTTCCCCGCCTCGCACTACGTCGCCGGGCCCGAGCGGATGGAGCGGGCGATCCGCGACATCGAGGCCGAGCTGGAGGAGACCCTCGCCGCAATGGAGCGGCAGGGCAAGATGCTGGAGGCGCAGCGGCTGCGCATGCGCACCACCTACGACATCGAGATGATGCGCCAGGTCGGCACCTGCTCCGGCATCGAGAACTACTCGCGGCACATCGACGGCCGCGGCCCGGGCAGCGCGCCCAACACCCTGCTCGACTACTTCCCCGAAGACTTCCTGCTGGTGCTCGACGAGTCCCACCAGACCGTGCCGCAGATCGGGGCCATGTACGAAGGCGACGCGTCGCGCAAGCGGGTCCTGGTCGAGCACGGGTTCCGGCTGCCGAGCGCCATGGACAACCGGCCGCTGAAGTGGGAGGAGTTCCTCGACCGCATCGGCCAGACCATCTACCTGTCGGCGACCCCGGGGCCGTACGAACTGGGCAGGGTCGGCGGCGACGTCGTCGAGCAGGTCATCCGGCCCACCGGGCTGGTCGACCCCGAGGTGGTCGTCAAGCCCACGAAGGGGCAGATCGACGACCTGGTGCACGAGATCCGCGTGCGGGCCGAGCGCGACGAGCGGGTGCTGGTCACCACGCTCACCAAGAAGATGGCCGAGGACCTCACCGACTACCTGCTGGAGCTCGGCATCCGGGTGCGCTACCTGCACAGCGAGGTCGACACGCTGCGGCGCATCGAGCTGCTGCGCGAGCTGCGGCTCGGCGAGTTCGACGTGCTCGTCGGCATCAACCTGCTGCGCGAGGGCCTCGACCTGCCCGAGGTGTCGCTGGTCAGCATCCTCGACGCCGACAAGGAGGGCTTCCTGCGCTCGGAGACCTCACTGATCCAGACGATCGGCCGCGCGGCCCGCAACGTCTCCGGCCAGGTCCACATGTACGCCGACACCGTCACCCCGTCGATGCGGCGCGCGATCGACGAGACCAGCCGCCGCCGGGCCAAGCAGATCGCCTACAACGAGGCCAACGGCATCGACCCCACGCCGCTGCGCAAGCGCATCGCCGACATCCTCGACCAGCTGGCCCGCGAGGAGGCCGACACCGAGACCCTGCTCGGCGGCGCCGGCCGCCAGCAGAGCCGCGGCAAGGCCCCCGTGCCGGGCCTGGCCTCCAAGGACGCCGGCCGCCACGCCAAGGAGATCGCCGGCGAGATGCCGAGGGTCCAGCTGGAGTCGCTGATCGAGTCGCTCACGGCCCAGATGCACCAGGCCGCCGCCGACCTCCAGTTCGAGGTCGCCGCCCGCCTCCGCGACGAGGTCAAGGAGCTCAAGCGCGAGCTGCGCGACATGCGCGAGGCCGGCGTCAGCTGACCGTGACATCACCGGTTCGCCGCTCTCGGCGGCCGGCGGTGTGCGGTCTTCAGGCCGAGGTGGGGGTGCGGGGCAGGAGGGGGACGGGCGGGGCGGGTGTGGGGGGTCGCCAGCCCTCGCCCGGTGTGAAGGAGCGCACGACCTTGGCGGGCACTCCGGCGAGGACGCTGTGGTCGGGGAACTCGCCGCGCACGACCGCGCCGGCGGCCACGACCGACTGGCGGCCGATGCGGGTGCCGGGCAGGATGATGGCGCCTGCGCCGATCCAGGAGCCGGAGCCGACGCTGACCGGGTTGTTGTGCGGCCACTGCCGGCCGATGGGCTGGTCGGGGTCGTCGTAGCCGTGGTTCTGGTCGGTGATGTAGACGTACGGGCCGGTGAACACGTCGTCGCCGATGGTGATCGACTGGTGGCCGACGATGTGGGTGCCGCGGCCGATGGAGCAGGCCCGGCCGAGCCGCACGATGGGGTCGGGGCCGAGGTCGGTGCCCGGCACCATGCCGGCCGAAAGTGAAACGCGTTCTCCGATGAGGGTGTGGTCGCCGATCTCGATCCACTGTTCGCCGAAGATCGCGCCGATGGGGAAGGCGAGGCACGCTCCCTCGCCGAGGCGGCGGAATCGGTAGCCGGCGGGGCTGGCCGGGGTGAGGGCGCCGGCGGCGCGGACGGCGGCCCAGCCGCGGTGGATCAAGCGGCCGGTCACGCGCCGCAGGAAGGACATATCGGCATAAGTTACCTCCTGGTGGGGACGGTGTCGCACGCGCCTCCGCGCCGCCCGCTCGCCGGTGGTTGATACCTGGAGGGGCTGTTCTCCCACTTCATGGGGATAGTTTGTTATTCTGAGAGCCCGTGGATAGGGTGCCGAGTCAAACCCGGCCGGCAGCCAGACTTCGGACCACGGGGAGCCCCACGTGCGCAGGGCCGCAACCACCAAGCATCTGTTCGTCACGGGCGGCGTCGCCTCCAGTTTGGGTAAGGGGCTCACGGCATCCAGCCTCGGCCGCCTGCTCAAGTTGCGCGGGCTGAGCGTCACGATGCAGAAGCTCGACCCCTACCTCAACGTCGATCCGGGCACCATGAACCCGTTTCAGCACGGTGAGGTGTTCGTCACAGACGACGGTGCGGAGACCGATCTGGACATCGGCCACTACGAGCGGTTCCTCGACACCGAGCTGCACGGCTCGGCGAACGTCACCACGGGCCAGGTCTACTCCCATGTGATCGCCAGGGAGCGCCGCGGCGAGTACCTCGGCGACACCGTGCAGGTCATCCCGCACATCACCAACGAGATCAAGGACCGCATCCGGGCCATGGCCGGGCCCGACGTCGACGTGGTGATCACCGAGGTGGGCGGCACCGTCGGCGACATCGAGTCGCTGCCGTTCCTGGAGGCCGTCCGCCAGGTGCGCCACGAGGTGGGCCGCGACAACGTGTTCTTCCTGCACGTCTCGCTGCTGCCGTACATCGGGCCGAGCGGCGAGCTGAAGACCAAGCCGACCCAGCATTCGGTGGCGGCCCTGCGCAGCATCGGCATCCAGCCCGACGCCATCGTGTGCCGGTCCGACCGGCCGATCAACTCCACGCTGAAGCGCAAGATCAGCCTGATGTGCGACGTGGACGAGGACGCCGTGGTGTCGGCCATCGACGCGGCGAGCATCTACGACATCCCGAAGGTCCTGCACGCCGAGGGGCTCGACGCGTACGTCGTGCGGCGGCTCGGCCTGCCGTTCCGCGACGTGGGCTGGAAGGAGTGGGACGAGCTGCTGCGCCGGGTGCACCGTCCGGCCGAGGAGGTGACGGTCGCGCTGGTCGGCAAGTACATCGACCTGCACGACGCCTACCTGTCGGTCACCGAGGCGCTGCGGGCCGGCGGGTTCGCCAACGACGTGCGGGTCAACATCCGGTGGGTGAAGAGCGACGACTGCGAGACCCCCGAGGGCGCCGAGCGCGAGCTCGACGGGGTCGACGGGGTGCTCATCCCCGGCGGCTTCGGGGTGCGCGGCATCGAGGGCAAGGTCGGCGCCATCCGGCACGCCAGGGAGAGCAAGATCCCGCTGCTCGGCATCTGTCTCGGCATGCAGTGCATGGTCATCGACGCGGCCCGCAACCTGGCCGGTGTCCCCGACGCCAACAGCGCGGAGTTCGACCCCGCCACCCCCAACCCCGTGATCTCCACGATGGCCGACCAGGAGGACGTCGTGGCCGGTGAGCGCGACATGGGCGGCACGATGCGGCTCGGCCTCTACCCGGCGAAGCTGATCGAGGGGTCGCTCGCCCGGCAGCTCTACGGCAAGGTGTGGGTGGAGGAACGGCACCGGCACCGCTACGAGGTCAACAACGCCTACCGTGAGCGGCTGGAGAAGGTCGGCATGGTGTTCTCCGGGCTGTCGCCCGACGAACGCCTCGTCGAGTACGCCGAGCTGACCCCCGACATCCACCCGTTCTTCATCGGCACCCAGGCGCACCCGGAGTTCCGCTCCCGGCCGACCCGGCCCCACCCCCTGTTCAAGGGCCTGGTCGCGGCGGCCCTGGTCTACGCTGAGGCCCGTGAGGCCGCCACCAAGGCGGGCCACGGCAAGTGACCCGCGCGTGGGGCGGCCGAGCGACGGCAGAGCATCGGCACCCTACGAAAGGCAGGGCATGAGCACAGGGAACGGCGGTCGCGACGGCGGCGCCACGGGGGTCCGCCTGACACCCGACGACGTCGGCGACGTCCCGGAGTCGTGGGAGGTGCTGCGATCCGCCGACCGGTTCCAGGCCCGGGTGATCTCGGTGCGCACCGACCGGGTGCGCATGCCGCACGACGACGCGGCCGACCGCGACTACGTGGTGCATCCGGGTTCCGTGGCGGTCGTGGCGCTCGACGCCGAGGGCAGGGTGCTGCTGCTGCGCCAGTACCGCCACGCCGTCCGCCGCCTGCTGTGGGAGCTGCCCGCCGGGCTGCGCGATGTCCCGGGCGAGCCGCTGCTCGACAACGCCGCCCGCGAGCTGGCGGAGGAGGCCGGCTACCGGGCCGCCACCTGGCACAGCCTGGTCGACACCTACTCCTCGCCCGGCATGTCCGACGAGCGCATGCGCATCTTCCTGGCCCGCGACCTGGAGAAGATCCCCGAGGACGAGAACGGCTTCGTGCCGCGCCACGAGGAGATCGACATGCCGCTGGTCTGGGTTCCGCTGGCCGAGGCGGTCCGCAAGGCACTCGCCGGAAAGATCCACAATGCCCAGGCGGTCACGGGTATTCTCGCGGCGTACGCCGCGTCAGCAGATGGTTTCGCGGGTCTGCGGCCGGCCGACGCGCCCGAGTCGTGACGGAGCCCACTGGAGGTGGCCGCCCTGAGCGCCCACGCCGACAACGACGCCGTGCTGGCGGGCTACCTCGAGCATCTCGCCGGCGAGCGGGGCCTGGCCGCCAACACGCTCGCGTCGTACCGGCGTGATCTGCGGCGCTATCTCGACCATCTGAAGGCGCGGGGCAGGCGCACCCTGGCCGAGGTGGCGGAACGCGACGTGGCGGATTTCCTGGCCGCGCTGCGCCGCGGCGACGACGAGCATCCCGCCCTGGTGGCCGGCTCGGCCGCCAGGGCGGTCTCGGCGGTGCGCGGGCTGCACCGGTTCGCCCTGCGCGAGGGCATGGCCGCGCACGACCCCACCCACGGCGTGCACCCGCCCAGGCGGCTGCGCAGGCTGCCCAAGGCGATCGGCATCGGCGACGTGGAGCGACTGATGGCGGCCACGGGGCCGCCGCACACGCCGCTCGCCCTGCGCAACCACGCCCTGCTCGAGCTGCTGTACGGCACGGGGGCGCAGATCTCCGAGGCGGTCGGGCTGGCCGTCGACGACGTGCAGACGGCCGCGCCCGCGCCGGTCGTGCGGCTGCGCGGCAAGGGCGGCCGGGTGCGCCGGGTGCCGCTGGGGCGGCACGGCCGCGACGCGCTGGAGGCGTACCTGCTCAAGGGCCGGCCGGCCATCGCGGCGCACGGACGCGGCACCACGGCGCTGTTCCTCAACGCGAGGGGCGGCCGGTTGACGCGCCAGGGCGGCTGGGAGGTGCTGCAGGCCGCGGCCGAGCGGGCCGGGTTGCCCGGCGTCTCGCCCAACACCCTGCGGCACTCGTTCGCGACCCACCTGCTGGAGGGCGGCGCCGATCTGCGCGTCGTGCAGGAGCTGCTGGGGCACGCCTCGCCGGCCACCACGCAGGTCTACCAGGACGTCGGCGCCGAATTCGGGGGAGAAATGCCAGGTCACGGTGGTATTGCGGGTGATATTCGGCCGGAAATCACCGCGGATATCACCGTCGATAACCCCCGGGACGATCGCCGTGCGGGTATTGCCGCAACCGGTGATAAGGTCGGCGATGCCGCCATCTTCGGGTCTGTGGGGGAGCGGCCCGCGCGAGACATCCGCCCGGGCCGGACGTGACAGGGCTCGCCCTATTCGTGCATTCCGACCCGTGGACTTGACCGGTCATCGAACTTCGGTGAACCCGGGCGAGTCGCCTTGCCGCATACGTGCTAACCCCATAGTGTCCGTCCGGACGGTCCGATTCGGGAGCGTCAGGGAGGTTCATCTGGTGACTACGACAACTCACGCCACTCCGGGGATCACCTCCGGGTGGGGCGATGCCCCTGCCGGAGGCGGGGCGGCGTCCCTCGGCCCCACGGGACGGCCGCGTCCCGTGTTTCCCGAGCCGAAACCGCCCGCGACCCACGGCCCGGCACGAGTCGTCGCCATGGTCAATCAGAAGGGCGGCGTCGGCAAGACGACCACCACGATCAACCTGGGCGCGGCGCTCGCCGAGTGCGGGCAGAAGGTGCTGCTGGTCGACTTCGACCCGCAGGGCGCCCTGTCGGTGGGCCTCGGCATCGACCCGCGGCCGCTGGAGGCCACGGTCTACGACCTGCTCATGGAGGAGCCCGACGTCACGCCCGACGACGTCCTGCTGGAGACCAGCGTCGAGGGCATGGACCTGCTGCCCAGCAACATCTTCCTGTCGGGCGCCGAGATCAGGCTCGTCAACGAGGTCGCCCGCGAGTTCGCGCTGGGGCGCGCCCTGGAGCCGCTGCTGCCGCACTACGACATCTGCCTGATCGACTGCCAGCCCTCGCTGGGCCTGCTCACGGTCAACGCGCTGACCTGCGCCCACAGTGTGATCGTGCCGCTGGAGTGCGAGTTCTTCGCGCTGCGCGGCGTGGCGCTGCTGATGGAGTCGATCAGCAAGGTGCAGGAGCGGCTCAACAAGGACCTCGAGATCGACGGCCTGCTGGCCACGATGTACGACCCGCGCACCCTGCACGCCCGCGAGGTGCTCCAGACGATCATGCAGGGCTTCGGCGACAAGGTGTTCCACACGGTGATCAACCGCACCGTGCGCTTCCCCGACGCGACCCTCGCGGGGGAGCCCATCACCCAGTTCGACCCCGCCTCGATGGGCGCCACCGCCTACCGTGAGCTGTCGCGCGAGCTGCTGGCCCGCTGGCCCCAGCGCGACTGAGCCGAGCCGGCCCGCCCCCCGCCGGCCGCGCTCCGGCGGGTTTTCGCGTGCCCGGGCGACGCTCCGCGGCGACCCGGCGGCCGCCGTGACGACCGTGCCGCATCAGGCGGTGACCTGGCCGCGGCAACGGTCGCGCCGGGCCGCGTGCGGGCCAGGACATATGCGGGCCGGGTCAGGTGCGGGCCGGGCCGATGAACGTGCCGAGCCGATCGCCGGGCTGAGACAATGGGGCGGTGAGCGAGCAGACCGCATCCGCGCCGCCGCCGGCCGAGGCCGCAGCCGAGGCCGGCGGGTTCCAGGTGCACCTCGAGGTCTTCGAGGGGCCGTTCGATCTGCTGCTCAACCTGATCGCCAAGCACAAGCTCGACATCACCGAGGTCTCGCTGTCGCGGGTCACCGACG
Organism: Actinomycetales bacterium; assembly: GCA_044507605.1. Classification (GTDB taxonomy): domain Bacteria; phylum Actinomycetota; class Actinomycetes; order Streptosporangiales; family Streptosporangiaceae; genus Thermopolyspora. The sequence goes on from JBIQJI010000025.1 coordinate 33,947, forward strand.
AGTTCATCGCCTACATCAGGGCCCGGGGCCCCGAGTGGGACCTCGACCAGACCAGCCACTTCCTGCTCGTCGCGGCCACCCTGCTCGATCTGAAGGCCGCGCGGCTGCTGCCGACCGGTGAGGTCGAGGACGAAGAGGACCTCGCCCTCCTGGAGGCCCGCGACCTGCTCTTCGCGCGGCTGCTGCAGTACCGCGCGTACAAGGAGATCGCCAAGATCTTCGCCGGGCGCATGGCCGAGGAGGCGCTGCGCTTCCCCCGCCAGGTGCCGATGGAACCCCCCTTCGCCGATCTGCTGCCCGAACTGGTGCTGGGCGTCGGGCCGGAGCGGCTGGCGCGCATCGCCGCACGGGCGCTGACGCCGAAGAAGCAGCCGTCGGTGTCGACCGCGCACATCTATCAACCGATGGCCAGCGTGCGCGAGCAGGCCGCTATCCTGGTGGGGCGGCTCAGGCGCGTGCGCAGGGCCACCTTCCGGGCCCTGGTCGCCGACTGCGAGGGCACTTTCGAGATCGTCGCGCGTTTCCTCGCCGTGCTGGAGCTGTTCCGGGAGGCGGCCGTCACGTTCGAGCAGCTCGAACCGCTCGGCGACCTGCACGTGATCTGGACCGGCGCCGACGACGGCGACATCGCGGTGGGCGACGACTATGACACGCGAGAGCACGGCTCGCGAGACCACGACGCGCGAGATGACACGCGAGGCGAAAGGGCTGCCGATGAGTGACGACCCGGGGCCGGGCCCCGACGGCCACGACCTCACCGACGGCCTGGACGTCACCGACGGCCACGACGTCACCGGCCACGACGTCGCGGGCGGCGACGGCTTCGGCGCGATCGAGCCCCGGGCGGCGGTGGAGGCGATCCTGCTCGTCGCCGACGAGCCGGTCGCCGAGATCACTCTCGCCCAGGTGCTGGAGCGGCCCACCGGCGAGATCGCCGCGCTGCTGCGCGGGCTGTCGGCGGAATACACCCGTGACGGCAGGGGTTTCGACCTGAGAGAGGTCGCCGGTGGGTGGCGGCTCTACACGCGTCCCGAGTGCGCGGCGGTGGTGGAGCGGTTCGTCCGCGACGGCCGGCAGTCCAGGCTCACCCAGGCGGCGTTGGAGACCCTCGCCGTGGTGGCCTACCGGCAGCCGGTGAGCCGCGCCAGGGTGTCGGCGATCCGCGGGGTCAACAGCGATGGCGTGATGCGCACCCTCACGGCGCGCGGTCTCGTCGAGGAGGCCGGCACCGACCCCGAGAGCCAGGCCGTGCTCTATCGGACCACGGCGTTCTTCCTGGAGAGGCTGGGCCTGCGAGATCTCAGCGAACTGCCGGAGCTCGCCCCCTTCCTCCCAGATGATCTGGAAAGCCTAGAGGAGACGAAGTAGTGAACTTCAGGCGTAGTACCCCGTCCGGTGATGGACGCGGTCGAGGCCGCACCGGCCGTGACCCGCGCGAAGATCGGGGCGGCCGGCGGCACGCCGGCTACCGTGACGACGACAGGCGAGACGGCCGGAGCCGGTCGTTCCGCGACGACAGGGGGCCGCGTGAGGAGCGCCGCCCCCGCGACGACCGGGGCGGCCGTGAGCAGTGGCGGTCCCGCGACGACAGGACCGCCCGCGAGCAGCGCGGCCCGCGCGACGCTCGCGGCCCGCGTGCGGACCGATGGGGCCGCGACGACCGCGGACCCCGCGACGATCGGGGCTCTCGGGACCGCGATCGGCCCGGCACGTCCAGGGGCCGGTACGGCGGGACCGCCGGCTTCCGGCGTGACGACGAGGGCCGCGGGCGGCGCGACGGCTACGGCCCCCGCGCCGGCGGCCGTGACCGTGACTTCCGTGACCGTGACTTCCGTGATCGTGACTACCGGGACCGTGACCGTGACCTGCGCGACCGGGACCGGGACCGGGGCCGCGCGGACCACGACCGTCCCCGCGCTCCCCGGGTGCCCACGATCGGCGAGGGCGGCGGGTCCCGCGGCCGGCACGGCCGCCGGGGCGCCAGGGGACCGGCCCGCGACACCCGATGGGGCTCGGCCGGCGGCGACAGGTACGGCGCGCGTGGCGCCGGGCGAGGCGACGGCCGGCGGGCGTTCAAGGGCGCCGGGCAGCCGATCCGGGACCCCGACTTCTACCCCGAGGGCTACACCGACGAGCGCGACACGACCGAGGTGCCCGACGGCATCCGGCTGCAGAAGGTGCTGGCGGCCGCTGGCGTCGCGAGCCGCAGGGCCTGCGAGGAGCTGATCGGGGAGGGCCGCGTCACCGTCGACGGGCAGGTGGTGCGCCGGTTCGGCGCGCGGGTCGACCCGGAGAAGCAGGTCATTCACGTCGACGGCAAGCGTGTCCCGACGTCGACCGACCTGGTGTACTTCGCGGTGAACAAGCCGATCGGCGTCGTCAGCACGATGTCCGATCCCGAGGGCCGTCCGTCGCTCGGCGACTATGTGCTGGATCGCCCCGAGCGGCTGTTCCACGTGGGCCGGCTCGACACCGACACCGAGGGGCTGATCATCCTCACCAACGACGGCGAGCTGGCCCATCGGCTCACCCACCCGAGCTTCGGGGTGCGCAAGAAGTACTGGGCGAAGGTCCCCGGGCCGATCCCGCGCGATCTGCCGCGCCGCATGACCACGGGCATCGAGCTGGAGGACGGCGTCGCGAAGGCCGACGAGTTCAAGGTGGTGCAGGAGCACGGGCAGCAGGCGCTGGTCGAGATCGTGCTGCACGAGGGGCGCAAGCACATCGTGCGGCGGATGCTCGACGAGGTGGGGCACCGCGTGATCGATCTGGCCCGCATCGAGTTCGGCCCGGTGCGGCTCGGCCGGCTCAAGCCGGGCACGATCCGCGCGCTCACCGTGACCGAAGTCGGCGAGCTGTACGCTGCGGTGGGCCTGTAACCTGGCCGTCTGTCAGAACGCATGGTAACGAAAGGACCATCATGGTGCGGGCGATTCGCGGTGCCACGCAGGTGGATTCCGACGAGCGGGAGACGATTCTGTCCGGTGTCATCGAGCTGGTGACCGAGGTGATGGAGCGCAACCGGCTCACCACCGACGACGTGATCAGTGTGATCTTCACCTCGACCCCCGATCTCACCGCGGAGTTCCCGGCGTTGGCCGCCCGCAAGGTGGGCTTCCACGATGTGCCGCTCATCTGCGCCTCGGAGATCGCGGTGCCGGGGGCGATGCCCCGGGTGGTCAGGCTGATGGCCCATGTGGAGACCGATCGGCCCCGCTCGGAGATCCAGCACGTCTACCTGCACGGCGCGGTCGCGCTGCGGCAGGACATCGCCCAGTGAGCCGGGGGCCGGGGGACGGGCGGCAGGCATGGCGCTCCGCGACTACGTCACGGACGGTGTCCCGGTGAACGTGTCGCGTGTTCTGGTCGTCGGCACGGGGCTGATCGGCACGTCGGTCGCCCTGGCCCTGCGCGAGCACGGTGTCGAGGTCGAGCTCACCGATCGCGACCCGGCGGCGCTGCGGGTCGCCTGCGAGCTCGGAGCCGGCGAGCAGTGGCGGGGTCCCGGCGCCCAGGCCGCCGACCTGGCGGTCATCGCGGTGCCGCCGCAGCACATCGCCGGGCAGCTGCTGGAGCTGCAGCGGGCGGGCGCGGCCCGCGTCTACACCGATGTGGCGAGCATCAAGTCGCTGCCGCTGCGCGAGGCCGCCGGGCTGGGCTGTGACCTGTCGTCGTACGTTCCCGGCCATCCGCTGGCGGGCCGGGAGCGGTCCGGCCCGCTCGCGGCGCAGGCCGACCTGTTCCTGGGCCGCCCTTGGGCGTACTGCCCGACGTCCGACACCTCGACCGACGCCGTCGAGACGCTGCTCGCGTTGATCAAGCTGTGCGGCGGGGAGCCGGTGCCGGTCGCTCCGGCCGAACACGACGAGGCCGTGGCGCTGATCTCGCACGCCCCGCATGTGACGGCGGCGGCGGTCGCGGCCCGGCTCGCCGACGCGCCGGGCACCGCGCTCGGCCTGGCGGGGCCGGGGGTGCGCGATGTGACGCGCATCGCGGCGAGCGACCCGGCGCTGTGGACCGGCATCCTGTCGGGCAACGCCCTTCCGGTGGCGCGGGTGCTGGAGCAGGTCGCCGGCGATCTGAGCGCGGCGGCGGCGGCGCTGCGCGAGGCCGCCGCCGGCGGTGCGGGCGCCGCCGGGGCCATGGACGACGTGGTCGAGCTGCTGCGCCGTGGTGTCGCCGGCAGGCGGCGCATCCCCGGCAAGCACGGTGGCCCGGCGCCCACGTACGACGTGGTGCAGGTGGTCGTCGGCGACCGTCCGGGGGCGCTGGCCCGGCTGTTCCAGATCGCCGAGGAGGCCGGGGTCAACATCGAGGACATCCGGCTGGAGCACGCGCCCGGTCTGCCGCTGGGCGTGGCCGAGCTGTCGGTGCGGCCGGAGGCGGCCGCCGCGCTGGCGGCGGCGCTGCGGGAAGGCGGGTGGCAGCTGCCGAGCTGAGCCTCCTTGGCCTCCTTGACCGATTGGGTAGTGCGGGTATCTAATGATGCCGACCGTTCCCGAGACCCATCGGTGGTGCGCATGATCTCTCACGTGGCAGAACATTCCGTGTACCGCGCCGGATTCGCCCCCGTCGCCGAGGAGGTGACCGCGTTCGACCTCCCCGTCACCGGGCACGTGCCGGCGGAGCTGAACGGCCGGTACCTGCGCATCGGCCCCAACCCCATGAAGCTGGACGACCCCAAGCTGCACCTGTTTCTGGGCGAAGGCATGGTGCACGGGGTGCGGCTGCGCGACGGCAGGGCGGAGTGGTACCGCAACCGCTGGGTGCGGTCGGCCTCGGTCGCCGCGGCGCTCGGCGAGGAGCCGCATGCGGGGCCCGTGCACGCCGACATGGACTTCTCGGCCAACACGCACGTGATCGGCCACGCGGGGCGCACGCTCGCGCTGGTCGAGGCGGGGGCGCGGCCGTACGAGCTGACGTACGAGCTCGACACGGTGGGGCCGTGCGACTTCGGCGGGACCCTGCCCGGCGGCTACACCGCGCACAGCAAGCGCGATCCGCGCACGGGCGAGCTGCACGCCGTGTCCTACTTCTGGGGCTGGGACTACGTACAGTACTCACGGGTGAGCGCCGCCGGCCTGGTGACCCGCACCGTGAACATCCCGGTCGAGGGCGGCCCCATGATCCACGACTGCGCGCTGACCGAGAGGTACGTGGTCGTCTACGATCTGCCGGTCGCGTTGGACATGGGGCTGGTGGAGGCCGGCGCGGGCGTGCCGTACTCGTGGAGCGACACGCGCCCGGCCCGGGTCGGGCTGCTGCCGCGCGACGGCGGCGCCGACGACGTGCGCTGGTTCGAGGTCGGCCCGTGCTGGGTGTTCCACACGCTGAACGCCTACGACGACGGCGACTCCGTGGTGATCGACCTGGTCCGCTACGACCGGCTGTTCGACCGGGGCGAGCTGACCGGGAGCCTGCCCACGCTGGACCGGTGGGTGATCGACGTGCCCGCCGGCACGGTGACCGAGAGCCGCCTCGACGACCGGCCCCAGGAGTTCCCCCGGGTCGACGAGCGGCGCGTCTCCCTGCCCTACCGGTACGGCTACGCCACCGCCACCGCCGACCTGTCGGAGATCCTGGCGGGCGGCCGCGACGATCTGGACGATCTCGGCGATCTCGGCGACGAGGCCTTCGGCAACGCGTTGATCAAGCACGACCTGCTGCGCGGCACCCGGCAGACCCGCCCGCTGGGCCGCGACGCCTACGCGGGCGAGCCGGTCTTCGTGCCCGCCGCGTCCTCCGGGTCCGTGTCCTCCGGGTCCGCGGGCGGCGGGGAGGACGACGGCGGGGAGGACGACGGCTACGTGCTGGCGTTCGTCAACGACCCGGCGCGCGGCGCCGCCGACCTGGTCATTCTCTCGTCGGTGGACTTCACCGGCGACCCGGTGGGCGTGGTGCACCTGCCCGCGCGGATCCCGCTCGGCTTCCACGGCAGCTGGGTGCCCGACATCTGCTGATGCGCGTATCGGCCCGGAATCCCGGTACCCTCGGGGGCGACAACCTGAACACAAGGGAGAGGCCGTGACCGAGCTGGTGGTCGCCATGGACGGTCCTTCGGGGTCGGGCAAGTCGAGCGCGTCGCGCGCGGTCGCGCGGGCGCTGGGCCTGCGCTACCTCGACACCGGGGCGATGTACCGCGCGATCACCTGGTGGATGCTCCGCCAGGGCGTCGACATCGATGATCCCGCGGCCGTCGCCGCCCGCTGCGGTGAGGCGGTCATCGAGGTGGGCACCGATCCCGACGCGCCCGCCGTCAGCGTCGACGGCATCGACGTCTCCGGGCCGATCCGCACCCCGGAGGTCACCGCCGCGGTGTCGGCCGTCAGCGCGGTGCCCGAGGTGCGGGCCCGCATGGTCGCCGAGCAGCGGCGCATCATCGCCGAGTCCGCCGAGGCCGGCGGCGCCGTGGTCGAGGGGCGCGACATCGGCTCGGTGGTCGCGCCGGCCGCACCCGTCAAGATCTTCCTCACCGCGAGCGCCGACGCGCGGGCCCGGCGGCGGGCGGCCGAGCTCGACGGCACGACCGCGGCCGCGCAGCGCGAGGCCATGGCCCGCCGCGACGGCCTCGACTCCACCCGTAAGATCAGCCCGCTGGCCAAGGCGGCCGACGCCATCGAGCTCGACACCACCGAGCTCACGCTGGAGGAAGTGGTCGCCGAGGTGCTGCGCATCACGAAGGAGCGCACGGCGTGACCGGTGTTGCGCAGGACGCCCCGACGACCGGCCTGCTACCGGTCGTGGCGATCGTCGGGCGGCCCAACGTCGGCAAGTCGACGCTGGTCAACCGGTTCATCGGCCGCCGTGAGGCGGTCGTCGAGGACGTGCCGGGCGTGACGCGCGACCGGGTCACCTATGACGCGAACTGGCGGGGCCGGCGGTTCACCCTCGTCGACACCGGCGGCTGGGACCCCGGGGCGGACGGCATGGCGCAGCGCATCGCCGCCCAGGCCCGCATCGCGGCCGAGCTGGCCGATGTCGTGGTGTTCGTGGTCGACGCCACTGTGGGCGTCACCGACGCCGACGAGGCCGTGGGCTCGGTGCTGCGCCGCTCGGGCAAGCCGATCGTGCTGGCGGCCAACAAGGCCGACAACCGGCTCGTGGAGATGGAGGCGGCGGCGCTGTGGTCGCTCGGCCTCGGCGAGCCCCATCCGGTGTCGGCGCTGCACGGCCGCTCCAGCGGAGACCTGCTCGACGCCATCCTCGACGCGCTGCCCGAGGCCCCGCCCGAGGACTTCGACGCCGAGCGCGGGCCGCGCCGCATCGCCCTGGTCGGCAAGCCCAACGTGGGCAAGTCCTCGCTGCTGAACAAGCTGGCGGGGGAGGAGCGGGTGCTGGTCGACGCGGTGGCGGGCACCACCCGCGACCCCGTCGACGAGCTGATCGAGCTCGGCGGCAAGACCTGGCGGTTCGTCGACACGGCCGGCATCAGGCGCCGCGAGCGGGAGCTGAAGGGCGCCGACTTCTACGCCGGCATGCGCACCAAGGCCGCGCTGGAGCGCTCGGAGGTCGCGGTCGTGCTGATCGACGCGTCCCAGCCGCTCACCGAGCAGGACCTGCGCATCATGAGCATGGTGATCGACTCCGGCCGGGCCATGGTGGTGGCGTTCAACAAGTGGGACCTCGTGGACGAGGAGCGCCGCTACTACCTGGAGCGCGAGATCGACCGTCAGCTGGTGCGCACCCCGTGGGCGCTGCGGGTCAACATCTCCGCCCGCACGGGCCGCAACGTCGACAAGCTGGTCCCGGCGATCGAGCAGGCCCTGGAGTCGTGGTCGACCCGGGTGCCGACCGGTCGGCTGAACGCCTTCCTGTCCGATCTCGTGGCCGCCGCCCCGCCCCCGGTGCGCGGAGGCAAGCAGCCGAAGATCCTGTTCGCCACGCAGGTGTCGATCGAGCCGCCGAAGTTCGTGCTGTTCACCTCGGGCTTTCTGGAGGAGACCTACCGCCGGTTCGTGGAGCGGCGGCTGCGCGAGGAGTTCGGTTTCGCCGGCTCGCCCATCGAGGTGACCATGCGCATCCGCGAGAAGCGCGGCGCGGCCCGCCGCTAGGCCGCCCCGGCGTCGCCGCGTCCGGCCCCCGGGCCCGGCTTCCGCGACGCCGATGGTGGGGTATTCCCTACCATCGGTCGGGCGGCCCGCAGGGTCGAGGGCGGCGGCGACCGGCTTGTACGTTGTGGGGCATGCGATCAGTCCTGCGCCGCCTCGGCAGCGACACCCTCTACCTGATGCTGGGTTTTCCCCTGGCGCTGGTGAGCTTCACCCTGCTCATGACGTTCTTCCTCGTGGGCGTGGGCACGGCCGTGATCTGGGTGGGGCTGGGCCTCGTCGTGCTCTGCCTGCTCATGGCCCGGGGCTTCGCCGACATCGAGCGGGCCCGGATCCGCGGCGTGCTCGACCGGCGGATGTCGCGGCCGAGATACCGTCCGGCCCCGCCCGGATCGGGCTGGTTCCGCACGATGCTGAGCCCGATGACCAGCGGCCAATCCTGGCTGGACCTGCTCCACGGCATCGTGCTGCTCCCGCTGACGGTGATCACGTTCACGATCGGCGTGGTCCTGTGGTCGGTCACGCTGAGCGGGCTCGCCTATCCGCTGTACGGCTGGATCCTGTCCGGCTTCCCTGACAACCACTCGCTGGCGGAGCTGCTCGGCATCGGCGAGGGCTATCTGATCGACAGCGTGTTCTACGTCGGCATGGGGGTCGTCGCCGCGCTCGTGCTGTATCCGGTCACGCGGGCCTGTGCCGTCGCTCAGGCGTCCCTCGGCCGGGTGCTGCTCACCGGGGTGGCCGAGCTGCAGGAGCGCATCGAGGATCTCACGGAGGGCCGTGCGGCGGCCGTGTCGGCGGAGGCCGACGCGCTGCGCAGGCTGGAGCGCGACATCCACGACGGGCCGCAGCAGCGCCTGGTGCACCTGGCGATGGAGTTGTCGCGCGCGCAGCGGCAGATGCGCCGCGACCCGGAGGCGGCCGGCGCGACCCTCGGCGCGGCGATCACCGCCACCCGCGAGACGCTGGACGAGCTGCGGGCCCTGTCGCGCGGCATCGCCCCGCCGATCCTGACCGACCGGGGGCTCGCCCCCGCGCTGGCCGCCCTCGCCGGCCGGTGCACCGTGCAGGTCGACCTCGACGTCCAGGTGACCGGCCGGTTCCCCGCCGCCATCGAGAACGCCGTCTACTTCGTCACCGCCGAGTGCCTCACCAACGTCGCCAAGCACAGCCGCGCCGAGCTGTGCACGATCACGCTCAGCCGCACCGGCGACGTGCTGCTGCTCACCGTCGGGGATGATGGGGTCGGCGGCGCGCACGTCGCCAAGGGACATGGCCTGTCCGGTCTCGCCGACCGGCTGAGGGCGGTGGACGGCGAGCTGACCGTGCAGTCGCCCGTGGGCGGGCCGACGATGATCGTGGCGGAGGTGCCGTGCGGGTAGTCGTGGCCGACGACGCGGCGTTGATCAGGGCGGGCCTGGTCAGGCTGCTGGAGGAGTTCGGCTGTGAGGTGATCGCGGCGGTCGGCACCGGCGACGAGCTGGTGGCGGTTGTGGAGGCCGAGCGGCCCGACGTGTCGGTCGTCGACGTGCGCATGCCGCCGTCGTTCACCGACGAGGGCCTGCGCGCGGCCGTCGAGGCGCGCAAGCGGGTGCCGGGCGCCCCGGTGCTGATCCTGTCCCAGTACGTCGAGGTCTCCTACGCCGACGACCTGCTCGCCGACGCGCGCGGCGCCGTCGGCTACCTGCTGAAGGACCGTGTCGTCGACGTCGACGAGTTCATGGAGGGGCTGCGGCGGGTCGCGGCCGGGGGCACGGTGTTCGACCCGCAGGTCGTCTCGCAGCTCATGGTGCGGCGCCGCCGGGACGACCCGCTGGCGTCGCTGACGCCCCGCGAGCGCGAGGTGCTGGCGCTGATGGCCGAGGGCAGGTCCAACCCCGCCATCGGCCGTCAGCTCGTCATCACCGATGGCGCCGTCGAAAAGCACGTGCGCGGCATCTTCGCCAAGCTCGGCCTGTACGCCGACGACGGCGACCAGCATCGCCGGGTCCGCGCCGTGCTGGCGTACCTGCGCTCCTGACCGGCCCGGAGGGGCGCGTCACTTGTCGCCTTCGTCGAAGCGCTCGCGCTGCAGGTGCTCGACCACCGGCGCGTACGCCTCCTCGATCGCCTTGACCAGGTCGGGCGACAGGCGGTCCATGAAGTGCCTGCGCACCCCGGCCACGTGGTGGGGGGCGACCCGGCGTATGGTCTCCCAGCCGGTCTCGGTGAGCACGGCGAAGGTGCCGCGCCGGTCGTCGGGGCAGGTTTCGCGGGCCACCAGGTGCTTGGCCTCCATACGGGAGATCTGGTGCGACAGGCGGCTGCGGGACTGGATGGTGGCGGTCGCCAGATCGCTCATGCGCATCCGGTGTCCCGGGCTCTCCGAAAGGTTGACCAGGATCTCGTAGTCGTTGAGGGAGAGCCCGAACTCCTGGAGCTCACGGTCGAGCCGGTGCGCCAGCAACTTGTGGGCGGCCAGGTGGGCACGCCACGCCCGCTGCTCGGCCTGTGACAGCCAGCGGGTTTCGGCCTCATAGGTCATGCAAGTGAATCTATCTCCGTGACGGCCCGAGAGCGTCGCCGGCCAGGTGCCGCCGGCCGGGTGGGGAGGAATCGGTGGTCCGCAACCCGGTGCCCGGCGGATCCATTCTGAAGTATTAACTCTGACAAATGGTACTTCTTACCTGCTAATTCCCATCTGTCGTCACTCTCAGTCTTGACTCGGCACGAATACGCCTGTTGCCTGTAACCACGGTCCTCTGCCGAGCCCAGCAGGGCCGGCCCCATCGAGAGGGTGGTGTCGATTGCTCATCGGTACGATCCTGCGGAACAAGGGAACAAGCGTGGCCACCGTGCGGCCGTCCGCGTCCGTGAAGGAACTGCTGGCGGTGCTGGCCGAGCTCAACATCGGGGCGGTCGTGGTGTCCGACGACGGCATCACGATCGACGGCATCGTCTCCGAACGCGACATCGTGCGGCGGCTCAACGAGCGGGGCGCGGAGCTGCTCGACTCGCCCGTCTCGGCCATCATGACGACCGAGGTGCGCACCTGCGGCCTGGACTCCAACGTGGAGGAGCTGCGGCGCACGATGACCAACCATCGCATCCGGCACATCCCGGTGCTGCGCGACGGCCGGCTCGCCGGCCTCGTGAGCATCGGCGACGTGGTGAAGTGCGCCATCGAAGAACTCGAAAGCGAGAAGGCCCACCTCGTCGGATACCTGCACGGCTGACGACCCGCCGCGCGGGCCCCCGCCCGAGCGGCATCGCACGCGACCGGCGTGCCGAGCGGGCCCGGCCGCCGGACCCGCGGCGCGCCGCCGCCGTCTACACTTGCGGGTCGCGACGGTAGGAGGGCCGGTTGAAGCTCAAACTGGATCTGCACGACATCTTCAACAAGGGCGACCAGATCGATCGGGCGCTGCGCGAGATCATCGACGAGGCCGTCCGCACGAAGGCCACCCAGGTCGAGATCATCCCCGGCAAGGGGTCGGGCCAGCTCAAAAAGCGCGTGCTGCGCTTCCTGGACCAAAAAGAGATCAAGCGCCTCTACCACCGCATCGACAAGGACTCCCGCAATCACGGCCGCCTGTTCGTGTACTTCCGCTGGAGCTGATCGGCGTCGCGCCGCGCGTCGCCCCGCGACCCCGGTTGGTCAGAGCTCGGCGGTCAGAGCTTGCGGGCGCCGCGGGTCTCCTCGGCCGCGGCCAGCACCTGGGCGAAGGGGGCGCCGGCGCCCGCGATGATCGTGGCGGCCACGGCGCCCTCGACCAGGGGGGCGTCGGCCACGGCGATCGTGGTGTCGCCGATCTCCTCCACGGTGGCCTTGGCGATGAGCACGGAGCTGCCGATGTCGGTCAGCAGCAGCACGCCGTCGCCCTGATTCACCACCTCGATCCCGACGCGGATGCGGTCGGAGCTGGTGCCGACACCGTCGCCGTCGGTGCCGCCCGCGACGGCGATGGGGGCCTTGCGGGGCGACAGGGCGTGGCACAGCCGGGCCACCTCGAGCGCGAGGGCCCGGCTGTGCGAGACCAGGACGATGCCCACCATCAGTGGCCCCCCGCGCCGTTCAGGGCGCGGAAGAGCAACGCGCTGGACGCCGCGCCGGGGTCCTCGTGACCGATGCTGCGCTCGCCCAGATAGCTGGCCCTGCCCTTGCGGGCCTGCATCGGCACCGTGGCGCGGGCGCCCCGCTCGGCGGCGTCGGCGGCCTCGCGCACGGCCTCGTGCCACGGGACGCCGTCGCGTACCCGGGCCAGGGCCTCGATGGCGGGGGTGAGGGCGTCGACCATCGTCTTGTCGCCGGGCTGCGCCCCGCCGAGCTTCTGCACGCCGGCCAGGCCGGTCTCCAGCGCCGTCACCAGGTCGCCGGGCGACACCATGCCGGCGTCTCCGAGCGTCTTGCCGGCCTGGCGGAAAAAGGTGCCGTACAGGGGGCCGGACGCGCCGCCCACCCTGCGGATCAGGGTGGTGCCCGCCATCGTGAGCAGCTCGCCGGGGGTGTCGGCGGGGGTCTCGGCGAACGCCTGGACGATGGCGGTGAACCCGCGGTCGAGGTTGGCGCCGTGGTCGGCGTCGCCGATGACCGCGTCGAGCCGGGTGAGGTGCGCCCGTTGCTCGTGGATCAGCCTGGCGGCCCCCCGGATCCACTCGGCGAAGAACGTCGTGTCCACAGCCGTCCTCCTAACGGCCCCACCGCAGACCCGGGGTCTCGACGGGTGCGTCCCAGAGCCTCGTCAGTTCGTCGGTCAGGCGGCAGACCGTGACGGAGAAGCCCGCCATGTCGAGGCTGGTGATGTAGTCGCCCACCAGCGCACGGGCCACTGTCGCGCCCTTACCGCGCAGGTAGGCGTCGACCTCGGCGAACACGATGTACAGCTCGATCAGCGGGGTGCCGCCCATCCCGTTCACCATGACCAGCGTATCGCCGCCGAGGGGCAGATCCTCGTCGATCGCGTCCAGGGCGACGCGCACGAGGTCGCGCGCCGGGGCGGCGGCGATGCGCGACCGGCCGGGCTCGCCGTGAATGCCCACCCCGATCTCGATCTCGTCGTCGCCCAGGTCGAACGTCGGCTCGCCCGAGCCGGGGGTCGTGCAGGCGGTCAGCGCGATGCCGAACGATCGGCTGCGCTCGTTGACCTGCTCGGCGACCCGGGCCACCTCGGCCAGCGGGGCCCCCGTCTCGGCGAGCGCGCCGGCGATCTTCTCGACGAACACCGTGGCGCCGGTGCCCCGCCGCCCGGCCGTGTAGAGCGAGTCGCGCACGGCGACGTCGTCGTTGACGAGCACGGTGGCCACCTGGACGCCCTCGTCGTCGGCGAGCTCGGCGGCCATCTGGAAGTTGAGCACGTCGCCGGTGTAGTTCTTCACGATGTGCAGCACCCCGGCGCCGCCGTCGACGCCCTTGCTCGCCTCGATCACCTGGTCGGGCACGGGCGAGGTGAAGATGTCGCCGGGGCACGCGGCGTCGAGCATGCCGTACCCCACGAATCCCGCGTGCAGCGGCTCGTGGCCGGAGCCGCCCCCCGAGACCAGTCCGACCTTGCCCTGGCGGGGCGCCGACGCGCGGAAGACGATGCGGTTGGCGAGGTCGACGCGGAGCCCGGGATGCGCGGCGGCCAGACCGGTCAGGGCGTCGGCGACGACCGACTCGGCGTCGTTGATGAGCTTCTTCACGATGGCTTCCCCGTCCTGTCGGATGACGCTCTCAGGATCAACCTGTCCCCGCTGCGCACGGGAGGCAAGCGTGCCCGGGCAGGCCACATCTGGTATTACCAGCTGTGATGTAGGAGGATCTGGGCATTCTGCGCCCACCGGCGGGTGCAGTGACGATAACGACGGTTGGAGGGGTCCATGTCGGTGCTGACCAGCCTCATGGAGAGCATCCGGAGCGGGGCCGTCGAAGTGATCGACCTCACCGCCCCCCTGACCGAGACGACGCCGATCCTGATGTTGCCGGAGCCGTTCGGGAACACCTCCAGGTTCTCCCCGCGCGAGATCAGCCGGTACGACGACAGGGGACCCGGCTGGTACTGGAACGACATCGTCACCGGCGAGCACACCGGCACCCACCTCGACGCGCCGATCCACTGGGTGACCGGCCGCGACGGCGAGGACGTGGCGCAGATCGCCCCGACCCGGCTCATCGGCCCCGCCGTGGTGCTCGACTTCTCGGCGCAGGCCGCCGCCGACCCCGACTTCCTGCTCACGGTCGATCACGTCACGACCTGGGAGAAGCAGCACGGGCCGCTGCCCGAGGGCGGCTGGCTGCTCTATCGCACCGGCTGGGACTCCCGCGCGCACGACCAGGACGAGTTCCTCAACGCCGACGAGGCCGGGCCGCACACGCCGGGCATGTCCGTCGAATGCGCCAGATGGCTGGCCACCGAGACCGCCATCATCGGCGTCGGGGTGGAGACCGTCGGCACCGACGCGGGGGCGGCGCACTCGTTCGACCCGGCGTTCCCCTGCCACTCCTACCTGCTCGGGGCCGGCAAGTACGGCCTGACCCAGCTGCGCGGGCTCGACCGGCTGCCGGTCACCGGGGCGGTGCTGATCGCGAGCCCGCTGCCGATCGTGGGCGGATCGGGCAGCCCCGCGCGCGTGTTCGCCCTCGTCGAGAGGGGCGACGCCTAGATGGCGGGACGGGCGGCCGGGCGGGCCCGAGTCGCCGAGGTCGTGGGCGCCACGCTGGCCCGGCTCGGCGCGAGCCGCGCGTTCGGCGTCGTCGACAGCGGCAACTTCCATGTGACCAACGCGCTCGTCGCCGGCGGCGTGCGGTTCGTGGCCGCCCGGCACGAAGGCGGCGCCATCACCATGGCCGACGCGTACGCCCGGCTGAGCGGCCCGCCCGGCCCGGGCGGCGAGGCGCGCGGCCGCACCGTCGGGGTGGTGTCGGTCCATCAGGGCCCGGGGCTGACCAACGCGCTGACCGGGCTCGCCGAGGCGGCCAAGAGCGGCACCCCGCTGATCGTGCTGGCCGCGCAGGCCACCTCGCCGCACTCCAACTTCTGGGTCGACCAGGCCGGGCTGGCCGCCGCCGCGGGCGCCGTGCCGGAGCGGGTGTCGTCGGCGGCGACGGCGGTGGCCGACGTGACGCGGGCGTACCGGACGGCCCAGCAGGGTCGCGCGGTCGTGCTCAACCTGCCGCTCGACGTCCAAGCGGAGCCGGTCGAGCCGATCGACCCGATCGACCCGCCCGGACCGGAAGACACGGCCGGGGCCGCCGGCGCGGCTCACGGGACCGGCGCCGCCGAGCCGGTGCGGGCGGGGGAGCCGGCGCGGGACGCCGTCGCGAAACTGGCGGAGATCCTCACGGCGGCGCGGCGTCCGGTGTTCATCGCCGGGCGCGGCGCGCGTGGTGCGCGCGGGCCCGTGGCGGAGTGCGCCGAGCGGGCCGGGGCGCTGCTGGCGACGTCGGCCGTCGCCAAAGGGCTGTTCCGGGGCGACCCCTGGGACCTCGACGTGAGCGGCGGGTTCGCCTCTCCGCTGGCGGCCGAGCTGATCAGGGACGCCGACGTGATCGTCGCCTGGGGCTGCGCGCTGAACATGTGGACCACCCGCCACGGCACGCTCATCGCGCCCGAGGCCACGGTGGTGCAGGTGGACCACGACCCGGCCGCGATCGGGGTCCATCGGCCCGTCGCCCTCGGCGTGGCCGGCGACGTCGCCGCCACGGCCGCCGCCGTCCGCGCCGCGCTCGACCGGCGCGGCACGGCCGGACACGAACGGTACCGCACGCCCCGGGTGGCGGAGCGGATCGCCCGGCAGATCCGCTGGCGCGACGTGCCGTACGACGACGAGGGCGGCGACGGCCGCATCGACCCCAGGACGCTGACGATCGCGCTCGACGACCTGCTGCCGGCCGAGCGGGTCGTCGCCGTCGACTCCGGCAACTTCATGGGATATCCGTCGATGTTCCTGTCGGTGCCGGACGAACAGGGCTTCTGCTTCACCCAGGCGTTCCAGTCGATCGGCCTCGGCCTCGCCACCGCGATCGGGGCCGCGCTCGCCCGCCCGGACCGGCTGCCCGTCGCCGCGCTCGGCGACGGCGGGGCGCTGATGGGCGTGAGCGAGCTCGAAACCGTGGTGCGGCTCGGCCTGCCCATGGTGATCGTCGTCTACGACGACGAGGCCTACGGCGCCGAGGTGCATCACTTCGGCCCGGGCGGGCACCCCCTCGACCAGGTGCGCTTCCCCCCGGCCGACCTCGCGGCCATCGGCCGCGGCTTCGGCTGCGACGCGGTGACCGTGCGCGACCCGGCCGACCTCGCCGCGGTCGCCGCCTGGCTCGGCGGGCCGCGTGACCGCCCGCTCCTGGTGCACGCCAAGGTGACCGGCGATCGCCCGTCCTGGTGGCTGGAGGAGGCCTTCCGGGGCCACTGACCGGGCGGGCCCGGCCCCGGCCGGGCGGCCGGGGTCAGGTGAGCGGAGGCTGCGGGCGGCCCGGCTGGGCGGTGTCGCCCCGGTAGGGCGCGGTGGTGATCGGCGGGCAGAAGGTCTCCTTGATGCTGCGGGCGTTGACCCAGCGGGTGAGGTTGAGGATCGACCCGGCCTTGTCGTTGGTGCCCGACGCGCGGGCGCCGCCGAAGGGCTGCTGCCCGACCACCGCCCCGGTGGGCTTGTCGTTGATGTAGAAGTTGCCGGCGGCGAAGCGCAGGCGCTCGGTGGCCGAGGCGATGGCGTACCGATCCTCGGCGATGACCGAGCCGGTCAGGGCGTACGGCGCGACGGCCTCCAGCCGGGTCAGGGTCTCGTCGAAGCGGTCGTCGTCGTAGACGTGCACGGCGAGGATGGGGCCGAAGTACTCCTTGACGAAGACCTCGTCGGTGGGGTCGGCGCATTCGAGCACCGCGGGCCGCACGAAGTAGCCGGTCGTGTCGTCGCACGAGCCGGTGAGCAGGTCGATGGAGTCGACGGCGCGGGCCCGGTCGAGGGCGGCGCGGTGCTTGGCGAACGCCCGGTCGTCGATGACGGCGCCCATGAACAGCGAGGGGTCCTCCGCCACGTCGCCGACGCTCAGCGACTCGGCGGTGGCCACGAAGTCGTCGCGCATGCGGGCCCACAGGGAGCGCGGCACGTACGCCCGGGAGGCCGCCGAGCACTTCTGGCCCTGGTACTCGAAGGCGCCCCTGATCAGCGCGGTCGACAGCACGCCGGGGTCGGCCGAGGGGTGCGCGAGCACGAAGTCCTTGCCGCCGGTCTCCCCGACGAGCCGGGGGTAGCCGCGGTACGTCGCGATGTTGGCGCCGACGGCCGACCACAGATGCCGGAAGGTGGCGGTCGAGCCGGTGAAGTGGATGCCGGCCAGCTCGGGGTGGGGGAGCGCGGCCGCCGAGACGGCGGGGCCGTACCCCGTCACCATGTTGATCACGCCCGGGGGCAGCCCGGCGGCCTCCAGCAGGCGCATGGTGAAGTGGGCGGCGAACTGCTGTGTCGGCGACGGCTTCCAGACGACGACGTTGCCCATCAGAGCCGGAGCGGTCGGCAGGTTTCCGGCGATGGAGGTGAAGTTGAACGGCGTGATGGCCAGCACGAACCCTTCGAGCGGCCGGTACTCCATGCGGTTCCACACGCCGGCCGGCGAGATCGGCTGCTCGGCCAGCAGCTCAGCCGCGAAGGCCACGTTGAACCGGAAGAAGTCGATCAGCTCGCACGCGGCGTCGATCTCCGCCTGGTGCGCCGACTTCGACTGGCCGAGAATGGTCGCCCCGTTGAGCGTCGCCCGCCACGGCCCCGACAGCAGCTCGGCGGCGCGCAGGAACACCGCGGCCCGCTCCTCGAACGGCAGCGCCCGCCACTGCGGCGCCGCCGCCAGCGCCGCGTCGATGGCCGCATGCACGTCGGCCTCGGTCGCCTCGGCGGTGCGGCCGAGCACGGCGGCCCGGTTGTGCGGCTGCACGACGTCGATCGGCCGCCCGCCGGCCATGCGCCGCTCGCCGCCGATCGTCATCGTCAGCTCGACGCCGGCGCCCGCCAGCTCCTTGATGCGGCCCTCCAAGGCGGCCCGCTCGGCGCTGCCGGGCGGGTAGCCGATGACGGGCTCGTTGACCGGGCCGGGGACGTTGCTGAAGGCATCCATATCGACCGTTCCTCTCGGAGGTGTTCTCGCGCCGGGGCGCGCCGCTCAGGAGGCGAGCGAGCGCAGGAAGAAGGCGACGTTGGCCGGGCGTTCGGCGAGCCGCCGCATGAAGTAGCCGTACCAGTCGGAGCCGTACGGCACGTAGACGCGGACCGTGACACCGTCGCGGGCGAGCTCGACCTGGCGGCCCGGCCGCACGCCGTAGAGCATCTGGTGCTCGTAGTCGTCGTGGCCGCGGCCGTACCTGGCGGCGAGGACGCCCGCGATGGCGATGAGCCGCTCGTCGTGGGTCGCCACCATGGGGTACCCCTCACCGCTCATCAGGATGCGCAAACACCGCACGTACGCCCGGTCCACGTCGTGTTTGCGCGGCCACGCCACCGAGGCCGGCTCGGCGTAGGCGCCCTTGACGAGCCGCACGCGCGAGCCGGGGCCGGCCAGGTCGCGGCAGTCGGCCTCGCTGCGGTACAGGTACGCCTGGACGGCCACGCCGGTGGCGGGAAAGTCGGCGCGCAGGGCGCGCAGCACCGACAGGGTGGAGTCGGCGGTGGCGTGGCCCTCCATGTCCAGGGTGACCGTGGCGCCGCAGTCGCGTGCGGCGGCGCAGATGCGCTGCGCGTGATCGAGGGCGATGCGTTCGCCGTCGGCGCCGAGGCTCTGCCCGATGGCCGACAGCTTGACCGACACCTCGGCCCGCCGGCCCAGGCCGAGCGGCCGTAGCGCGCCGAGCAGCTCCAGGTACGCCTTGACGGCGGCGCCCGCGGCCGCGAGGTCGCGGGTCTGCTCGCCGAGGTGGTCGACCGTCACGGCGAGCCCCGACGCGGTCAGCCGGCGCACGACCGCGAGCGCGTCGCCGGTGGTCTCCCCGGCGATGAACCGTTCGACCACCCGGCGGGTGGCCGGGAATCCCGTCACCAGCCGCCGCGCCAGGGGGCTGCGCGAGGCGGTGAGCAGCACCGAACCCTGCATGCCGTCAGGCTAGGACGCCGCCGCGCGCGGGCCTATGGACATCCGGCGAGTCCTTTGCCACCGCGTCTCATACAGCTGTATGAGAATGGGGGTGTGGACCTTCAGCAGCTCGTTGACGAGATCGCCCGGGTCCTCGGCGCGCCGGCGACGATCGAGGACCGCGCCTTCCAGCTCCTCGCCTACTGCGCGCAGAGCGGCGCGATCGACCGGGTGCGCGAGGAGTCGATCCTGCGCCGCCGCGCCAGCGCGCGCGTGCGGGCGTACTTCGAGGGGTTCGGCATCGTCACCGCCCAGGGCCCGGTCCGGGTGCCCCCCGACGCCGGGCTCGGCGTGCTCGGCCGGGTCTGCGTGCCGCTGCGCCATCGGGGCGTGACGTACGGCTACCTGTGGCTGCTCGACTCCGGCGAGATCGGCGACCAGCGGCTCGCGGCGGCCGCGCCGCTGATCGGCCGGGCCGCCGCGGCGCTCGCGCAGGAGGCGCACGGCCGGCGCGAGGCCGGTGAAGGGCTGCGGGAGCTGCTGTCGCCCGACCCGGATGTCCGGGCCGGCTCGACGGCCGTCGTCGAGGGGCCGGTGACGGCCATCGCGGCCAGGGCCGGCGACGTCGCGGCCCTGTGGACGCTGCCGCGGGGCGTGCTGGCCGACCCGGGCGAGCCGGGGGAGACGCCGACGGCCCTGCTGTGCCCGGCGGGGCGCGCCGCCGAGGTGGCGCGTGACGTGCAGGGCATGTACGGCACGCCGGTGGGCGTGGGCGGCCCGCGCCTGGACCCGGGGGAGGCCTGGGAGAGCTGGCGGGAGGCGGTGCTGGCGCTGCGGGTGGCGTCTGCGGTGCACCGGCACGCCCCGGTCGCGGCCTGGCCCGAGCTCGGCGTCTACCGGGTGCTGGTGCGGCTGCCCCGGCGGGAGCTCGCCGACCTGGCGGGCCGGGTGCGGGACCTGCCTGAGGAGCTGGCCGGCACCGTGGAGACGTACCTCGACCACGGCTGCCACGCGACCCGGACGGCGCGCGAGCTGGCGATCCATCGGCAGACCCTGTACTACCGGCTGGGCCGGGCCGAGCGGCTGACCGGGCTGCGGCTCGACGACGGCGAGGACCGCCTCATGCTGCATCTGGCGCTGAAGGCGGTGCCCCTGGCGAGGCACACCCGCGACGACGCGCCGGCGGGCGTGCGCGGCCGCGGCTCCGGCGGCGTGCCCGGCGGCATGCCTGGGGGCGGCTCCGGGGGCGCGGCGCGTGCGGGTCAGGCGGCGCAGCGGGCGAGCCGGGCGTCCTCGTAGACGCGGACCAGCTCGCGGCCGATGCGCTCCAGGGAGTAGCGCGACCGGGCGCGGTCGGCGCCGGCGTACCCGAGGGCGGTGCGCAGGGTCGGGTCGGCGAGCAGCTCACGGGCCCGGCGGGCGAGCTCGGCGGGGCGGTCGGGGTTGATCAGGTAGCCGGTGACGCCGTCGACCACCGAGTCCAGGTGAGCGCCCGACGCCGAGGCGATCACGGGTACGCCGCAGGCCATGGCCTCCAGCGCCACGGTGCCGGTCGGCGCCGCGGCCGGAAGCGACAGGACCAGGTCGGCGCTGCGCATCAGTTTCGGCATGTTGGTGTGGGCGACGTGGCCGAGGAACGTCACCCGGCCCTCCACGCCGACCTCCTTGGCCAGCCGGCGCAGGCGGTGCAGCTCGGGGTCGGCGTCGGCGTCGCAGTCGGCGGGCCCCCCGGCGATGAGCAGCTCGGCGCCCGGCACGCCGTCGAGCGCGCGGATGGCGGTGGAGACCCCGCTGCCGGGCCCGAGCCGGCCGACGTGCACCATGCGCGCCCGCTCACCGCGGGCGAACGCCGGCCCGTGCCGGTGGAACCGCTCGATGTCGACCGCGCCCGGCACGACCGCGATGCTGCGCCGGGGCACGCCGAGCCGGATCAGCTCGGACTCCTCGTCGGCGCAGGTGGCGATCACCGCGTCGGCGCGCCGGGCGATCGCCCGCTCCAGCCTGGTCCGCGACCGCTCCTCGGGGGTGCTTCTCGACAGCGTGTGGAAGGTCTGGGTGACCGGCACCCCGAGCCCTTCGGATCCGGCTATCGCGGCCAGCCCGCCCGTCCACGAGTGCGCGTGGATCACGTCGGGACGTTCCTTGCGCCAGCGCGCCTGCAGCCCGGCGCTGAAATCGGAGATGAACGGCAGCAGCCCGCTGTCGGACAAGTGGGTGGGCGGCCCGGCGGGCAGGCTCTCCACGGTCACGCCCGGGGCGAGCCGTGAGCGGCTGCGGCCCTCGGCCGACTCGCGCCGGGTGTAGACGGTGACACGGTGGCCGCGGCTGAGCTCGCGCGCGATGGCGGAATGGACGATGGCCTCGGTGGCGACGATCGCTATGTTCATGACACACCTCAGTGCTGACAAGCCCGCTTTCACGGTCATCACTAACTGGGTGTGCCTGCGTCCTAAGCACGTTCGCTTCATCATGTGTACCTGGCAATGCGTAGGTCCAAACCGCCCACACCGGAAATTTCCGGCGATGTCGTGTGTGGGCGGCGCCGGGTCAGCGGCCCCGGCACAACACCAGAACGGTCATCTCGTCCATGGCGCGGCCCTCGCGAAACCCGCGATGGTCCTCCTCGATCGCCTGCACGACCCCGGCCGCGGGCAGGCCGGCGCACCGGGCCAGCACCTCGGTCAGGCGCGTGTCGCCGTACCTCTCGCCGGGGCCGCCCGCCGCGTTGACCAGGCCGTCGGAGTACAGCACCAGCGAGTCGCCCTCGGCCAGCGTCACGTCCTCGGCCATGACCTGCGCGCCCGCTTCGAAACCGAGCGGGACACCGCCCCCCGACGTGAAGCGCACGTCGCCGTCGGCGCGCAGGATCGCGGCGGGATGATGCCCGGCCGAGGCCAGCCGGACGCGGCCCGACGCCCGGCGCGCGAACCCCGCCACCGTCATCACGAACAGGCCGGTGCGCTGCGCGACGAGCGCGTCGTTGACGTCGGCGGCGAGCTTGGCCGGGTCGCGCCGCCCGACGCTCAGCATGCGAAAGCCGCCGCGCACCATCGCCGACACGGCCGCGGCCTCCTCGCCCTTGCCGGCCGCCCCGCCGAGCACGAACCCCCACCCGTCGGCCACCGGGAACACGTCGTAGAACTCGGCGCCGATCGAGTCGGGCGCCGACCCGGCGCGGTAGGCCGCCGCCGTCTCGAAGCCGGGGATGTCGGGCAGCGTGCGGGGGAGCACCCCGGTGCGCAGCGCGTCGGCGGCCCGGCTGCGGCTCGCGAAGCTGCTCCTGGCCCGCAGGGCCAACCCCAGATGCTCACCGGCGTCGAGGGCCAGCGCCAGGTCGGCCAGCGAGAACGGCGGGTGGTCGTCGCGCCGCACCAGGGTCAGCACGCCCAGCGTCTCGCCGGCGGCCCTGATCGGCACGGCCAGCGCCGACCCGGCCGCCATCGCCCGCACCGCGGGCGTGCCGTCGGGCAGCGCCCCGAGCAGGTCCTCGTCCTCGACCATCTCGTGCACGGCGCCGTCGGCGAGGTCGCGCACCTGCGCCGCGAGCGGCATGGCGCCGGGGTCCATGACCTCCAGGGCGCGCCGCAGCTCCGCGACCGGCTGATCGGCCGGCCCGACGACGGCGGCGCGCTCGGATCCGACGTCGGCGATGACCCAGTCGGCGAACCCGGCCGCCAGCAGGTGCGCCGTGCGGGGCACCGCGACGGGCAGCCGCAGGCTCTCCTCGTCCTGCAGCAGGCGGGTGAGCCGCGACATCAGCTCGTAGCGCCGGGCGGCGTCGAGGACGCGCGGATCGTCGCCCGGGGCGGGCGCCGGCGCCGGGCCGGGCGGCTCCACCTCGACCGGCAGCGCCACCGCCGCGATCGCCTCCTGCGGCTCGCCCGGCAGCTGCAGCCGGGTGAGCACCAGCCGCACGGTGTGGGTGCGGCCCTGATGGACCAGCCTGGTCACGAACACGGCCGGCGCGGTCTCGTCGCCGTGCAGCACCGAGGTGAGATGCGACCGGAAGGCCGCGCGCCGCGAGCCGTCGACGAGCATCGCGAAGCCCCGCCCGGTCAGGTAGCCGGCCGGGCTGCCCAGCAGGCGCGACGTCTCGGCGTTGACCCGCCTGATCGTGCCGCCGGCGTCCAGGATGACCACGGCGACCGGCAGCGTGCGGAAGACCTGCCGCAGCAGCTTGTGCTCGCGCTGCGGGCCGCCCTCACGGCCGGTCGGGCGGCGGCTCGCCGACCGCTCGACCGCCAGGCCGAGCAGGTCCTTGGCGGTCTCGAGCTCGGCCAGGGCGGCGTCGAGCGTGGGCGCCGCATCGCCTGGATAGGCCGACCTGGCGTCCCGCAGCGAGGAGATGCGGGCGACGAGCCCTCGCAGCGCCTCTTCGAGGTCGATCGCGTCGGTCAATGCACGTCCTGTCCGGCCGGGTGCGGAGTGGGTGGGGCGAGGGCGGCCGCCCGCGGGCGGCGGCACGGAGACGGCCCCGATTCAGACGGTACGCCACCGGGCCGGGACAGGCCCGGTTCGACGGGTCCGCGCCGGGCATTGACTCTGATGCCATGGATACTCCCCGGATGTTCATGCCGATCCTCGCCCGTGACCTCGCGGCGCTCGGCCGGGTGAGCGAGGGCGCGTCCTGCGAGAGCGTGCTGCGCGGCATCACCCGGGCCGTCACCCGCGACGTCCCCGGCTGCTCCGGCTGCACCGCCGAGCTGTGGCGCGAGGGCCCCATGCTGCTCGCCGCCTCCCACACCGAGCTCATCGCCCTGGTCGACCGCGAGCGTGAGCTGCGCGAGGGCCCGTGCCGCGAGGCGTTCTCCTCCGGCAGGCCCGTCCTGGTGCCCGACACGCTCGACGACGGCCGGTGGCCCCGCTACGCCGTCACCGCCGTGCGCTGCGGGGTCCGCTCGGTCCTCGTCCTGCCCGTCGAGGTCGAGCAGGCGGCGCTCGTGCTGGGCCTGTACGGCGTGCGCGCCGGGGCCTTCGCCGGGGCGGGCCGCGACGAGCTGGCCGCCGTGCTCGCCGAGCAGGTCACCGTGGCGCTGGCCAACATCTGGGACTACGAGGACGTCCTCACCGGCCAGGCGCAGATGCAGGAGGCCCTGGCCGGCCGGTCGGTCATCGACCAGGCCAAGGGCATCATCATGCAGACCAGCGGATGCTCCGCGGAGGCCGCCTTCGACGAGCTGCGCCGCATCTCACAGCGCCACCAGGTCAAGGTGGCCGACCTCGCCCGGCGCCTGATCGCCGAGCACCGCGGGGGCCGCCGGCCCGGTCACGGGGGCGACGTGCCGTCCTGAACCGGCGAGGTGCCCGCGAAGGCCCGCAGCGCGTCCTCGACCGTGTCGTACAGCGGCAGCCGCTGGGCCAGGCCGGTCACCCACATCACCTGCGCCGACTGGTAGCGCACCCCGGCCAGCGCGTACCGCGCGCCCGCCATCGTCGCCAGCTGCCAGTGATGCACGATGAGCCCCAGCGCCCGCGAGTCCATGAAGGTCACGCCGGCCAGATCGAGGATCATGTCGGGGCCGTGCGCGTCGCCGGCCTCGGCGAGATAGCCGGTGAACCGCTGCCGCGTCGTGGCGTCGAGGATGCCGGCGACGTGGATCACGACGACGCCCTCGGCCAGGCGCGAGGTGAGCCGCAGCGCCTCCGACGGGCCGTCACCTTCGGGTTTTGTCACCATACGCCTCCCGCCCACGTGTCTTGGCGCATGCGCCGGGCTCCGCAGCCGGGGCCCAAAGCACCACACTACTGGCGCGGACCGGGGTGGAAATACCGGACGGAATGAGGGACTATCGGAAGTGAAGGGGGTCCAGCAGAGGGCCTCGTCTCGACACTTCGTGCGAGGCGACGCCGTGCTCTGCGTGTCAGAAAAGTCCGCGCAAGCCAGCGACAGCCCGGGACACGGGCCGGTCGGCGCCTCGCCATCGGTAACCACGAGGGAGAGGGCATGACCGCCCACGACTCAACGTCCACCCTGAACGCCGACCCCACGGCCGAGGAGATGCTGGCCGAGTCGATCCGCCCGGACATCACCGAGGAACGCCGCGCGCGGCTGCGTGAGCGCGTCGTCGAGATGCACCTGCCCATGGCCAGAGACGTCGCCCGCAGGTACCTGCATCGCGGCGAGCCCATGGAAGACCTCCTGCAGGCCGCGTACGTCGGCCTGATGAAGGCCATCAACGGCTTCGACCCGCAGCTCGGCCACAGCTTCCGCGGCTACGCCATGGTCACCATGACCGGCGAGGTCAAGCGGCACTTCCGCGACCGCACCTGGGCGGTGCGCGTGCCCCGGCTCTACCAGGAGCGGCGCTCGGAGCTCAACCGTCTCGTCGCCGACTTCACCCAGGAGCTGGGCAGGTTCCCGACGATCGCCGAGCTGGCCGAGCGGATGAACATCTCGGAAGAGGACATGCTGCTGACGCTCGACGCGTCGGCCGCCTACAGTACGCTGTCCCTGGACGCGCCGCTGGGCGCCGACGATGACGCCGGTGCGCTCGGTGACGTCCTGCCCGACGACGACGACACCCTGTCGACGCTCATCGATCGCGAGTCGGTCAAACCGCTCATCGACGACCTGCCGGCCAGGGAGAAGAACATCCTGCTGCTGCGGTTCTTCGGTAATCTGACCCAGGCCGAGATAGCCGCGGAATTCGACATATCCCAGATGCACGTATCGCGCATTCTGCGCAAGGTGCTCGACCAGCTCCGGCAGGAACTGGTCGGCGAGGCGGCCCGCTAGGAGGCGCTCCGGTGTGAACGACGACGGACACGCGCCGTCGCGGCATCGTACGGCCGATGGCGAGGGGGCCGAAGAGCTCACCTTCCGCGTGGCGGACCTGCCGGCGGTGCGCGACCATGCCGCCGCCCGCGCCCGCCGCAGGGGCATGACCGAAGACTGCGTGGGCAACGTGCTGCTCGCGGTCAACGAGGTCGCCACCAACGCCGTCACCCACGGCAGCGGAAGGGCGCGCATGCGGCTCTGGGACCACCACGAGTCCCTCGTCGTCGAGATCCACGACACCGGTCACTGGGTGCCGCGGACCACACCCGGCATCGTCCCGCCGCGCGTGCACGCCACCAGCGGCATGGGCCTGTGGGTCTCCCGCATGCTCAGCGACGACATCAGGTTCGACACCGGTCCACGCGGCACGACGGTGACGATGAGCTTCCAGGTCTGAGACCTGCCGCAGGCGCGCCCGGCGCGGCCGGGCGGACGGCCGCCGGGGCTCAGTTCGGCGCCGGGCCGTCGGGCAGGGCGTCGGCGAGGACCTTCGCGACGTGGCCGCCCCCCGGCGGGGCGGGGACCTCGCGGAAACCGGTCTCCGGGCTGTAGTCGATGTCCAGCCCGGCGTCGATGAGCCGGCGCGCCCACCGGACCGCGGTGTTGACCTTCACTTGGGGCACGGCGGCGCCCTGCGCCATCGCGGACAGGTTGCGCAGGTTGGTGGCCGGGCCCGCCTGGGTGTGCTCCCGGCGCAGCTTCCAGGGCAGGGCGGCGCGGTGGTCGAGCATCGGCTTGGCCAGCCCCGCGGCGCGCTTGGCCTGCAGCACCCCCGACTCGCTCACCCCGAAGTGTTCCGCCAGCTCGGCCACGGTGCGCCCCGCCGCCACGAGCCGTTTGAGTTCCTCCCGATCGATCCGGGGCCTGCGTCCCATGCCACCATCCTCACACGCCCGCCGGGCCGCCGCGCCACCCGAGCCGGCACGCCCGACCCGCCCGGCCCGATCGAGGCGGACCCGGCGGGAAACCGCACGGGGGATCCGCGATCGGCCGGACACGACGCAGCCCCACGACGCAGCCCGGCGACGCGGTTCTGCAACGCAGCCCCACGGTGGAGCCCCACGAATCCCGCGGCGGGGCGGCCCGCGGCGGGCGGTGCGCTTCGCGGGGCGATGGTGTAACGTTCACCGGCTTCGGTGGCCGGGCGAAGACGGCGGCCCGGGCCGGGCGAGCCGCGATCGTCCTCCCGGCGCGGCTGACCGGCGCGAACGCGCGGCGCCTCCGGGGGCCGCGGGCCGGCCGTCCGGTGGAGAGCGGGGGACTTTCCGGGTCACCGTCCGGACCGGCCACTCCTGGTGAGAGCATGTGGACGTCATGTACGCCCGCTTACCGCTCCGTCTGGCGCGGACCGCCGCTTTCGCGGTCGTCTGCGTGACGCTCGCGGCCGTGGCGCACTGGCTCGGCAACGGCTCCGGCGTGCATCCGCCGGTCGTGCTGGGTGGCGGCGCGGTCGTCCTTTCGGCGACCTTCGCCCTGGCCGGCCGCGAGCGCTCGCCGCTGCTGATCTGCGGGCTTCTGGTCGCGGCGCAGGTGTTCCTGCACGAGCTGTTCGCCGTGTCCGCCATGCCGGGCCCCGCGCTGGACCATGTGATGCACGGGCGGGGTCTCGGCGTCGGCCTCGGCATGATGGTCGCCCACCTGACCGCCACGCTGATGACCGCGTGGTGGCTCGCCAGGGGCGAGGCGGCGCTGTGGACCGTGCTGCGCGGCGTCGGCGCGCTCCTGGACCGCCGGCTGCCCAGGCTGCTCCCGCCGCCTCCCGGCCCGGTCGCGCCGGTCCGGTCGTTCGCCGCGTGGCCGCGCCGCACGGGCCCCGGCCGCGTCCGGCCGGTGCTCCGGCACAGCATCATCAGGCGCGGCCCGCCTTCTCTCCACGCTCACTGACCGCCTCGCCGTCCGGCATCCCCGACGCGAGCCCGCACCGCGGCTCGCGCATCGAGCGTTCCTCAATTCGAAGTGGAGAGACCCCATGACCATCGCAGCGGTACGCCGGCGTGCCCTCGTCGTCACCGCCGGCGCCTTCGCGCTCACGCTGGGCCTGGCCGCGCCCGCCCTCGCGCACGTCACCGTCCAGCCGGGCACCGCCGAGAAAGGCTCCTGGACCAAGATCGCATTCCGGGTCCCGACCGAGCGGGAAGACGCCTCGACCACCAAGCTGGAGGTGACGTTCCCGACCGACCACCCGCTGCCGTTCGTCTCGGTCAAGCCGGTGCCGGGCTGGGACGCCAAGGTGGTCCGCGGCAAGCTGCCCAAGCCGGTCGTCGACGACGACGGCGACGAGATCACCGAGTCGGTCCTGAAGATCGTGTGGTCGGGCGGGAAGATCAAGCCCGGTGAGTTCCAGGAGTTCGAGGCCTCGGTCGGCCCGCTGCCCAAGAGCGTCGACCGGCTGGTGTTCCCGGCGGTCCAGACCTACTCCAGCGGCGAGGTCGTGAAGTGGACCGACGTGCCGAGCCCCGGCGGCGAGGAGCCCGAGCACCCCGCGCCCACGCTCGAACTCGTGGCCGCCGGGGGCGACGGCGAGCAGGGCGCCGCCGCGCAGCCGGCGGCGGCCACCTCGGCCCCGAGCTCGTCCGGGCCCACGGTCGCGGCGCAGAGCGACGGCGCCGCCGCCGGCTCGGGAGGCTCCGACACCACCGCCCGGGTCATCGGCGGGGTCGGCCTGCTCGCGGGCCTGGCCGGGGTCGGCGTGGGCGCGGCGTCGCTGCGCCGTCGCCGCGCCTAGCGCCCGGACCCGCCCGCGGTCGATGTCGTCCCGCCCGGCACGACGCGCCGGGCCACAGCTGCCCTTTTCGTCCAGGGCGGGTCGTGTCCGGCTCCTCGCGGAGCCGGGCGCACCCGGCCACATGATCGTCCGGCCCGCGCTCCACGTGCGGGCCGGACCACCAAGGTTGGGACAACCATGGCATTTCACCAGCGTTTCCCCTCTGCCCGTTCCACTCTCGTCCGTTTCGCCGCCGCCCGCGCCGTCACCGTGCGCGGCGTCGCCGCGCGCGCGACCTCCCTGGTGCTCGCGCCGCTGTGCGCAGCGGCCCTGGCCCTGGGGCCGCTCGCCACGCCGGCGCTCGCCCACGACAGCCTCAAGAGCAGCACGCCCGCCAGCGGCGCGGTGGTGAGCGAGGTCGAGCAGGTCGTGCTGGAGTTCCACGACCGGGTCAGCTTCCCGGCCGTGGTCGTGCACGACTCGGCGGGCAAGCGGTACGACTCGGGCGAGCCCCGCACCGAGGGGTCGAAGGTCTACGAGAACGTCGCCGGCCCGCTGCCCGCGGGCGCGTACGTGATCGCCTGGCGCGTCGTCTCGTCCGACGGGCACCCCGTGGAGGGCGAGATCCCGTTCACGGTGGGCGGCTCCGGCTCCGCCGCCGGCGCGCCCGCACCCGCCGCGTCCGCGGCGTCCTCGGGCGGCGCGGACCAGGGTGCGGCCGCCGCGGCGCAGGACGGCGGCGCGGACCCGACCCCGGCCGCGGCGGCCGACACCCAGGAGTCCGGCGGCGGCATCCCCGTCTGGGCGTGGATCGTGATCGCGTTGCTGGTGGTCGTCGCCGTCACCGTCGGCCTGCGGGCGGCCCGCCCCGGCCGGGAGGGCGACTCCGGCTGACCGCTCGGCCCGGCTATCGGGCGGCGGCGGGAAGGAAGAGCAGCGCCTCGCCGATCGGGCGCTCCCCGGCGGCGTCCGAGGGCCGGTTGGCCAGTTCGCCGTGCACGGCGAGCGTGACCGAGCCGCCGCTGTCGAGGTTGATGGCCTCCACCGCGCCGAGATCGCGCATGAGCCGGGCGCCCTCGCGCAGGCTCAGCCCGTCGCTGTATCCGGGCCGCTGCCCGTCGGCGACGACCACGATCACCCGGCCGCTCGCGTCGACGCCCAGCATGGTCCGCGGCTTGCGCCTGATGCCCCAGTCGTAGAGGAAGCCGGGGTTCTCCGGGTAGTAGACGCCGTCGGCGGCGACGTCCAGGTAGATCCGGCCGTCGTGGACCAGCCAGGGCCCGCCGTTGATCACATCGCCGCCGCCCGGGCCGCCGACGTCCACGGGCGCGCCGTCCTGGTCGAGGACCCGCTCCTCGACGGTCACCCGTGAGCCGCGCCGCGCGTGCGCGGTCAGCCATCGGGCGCCCGCGCCGATGCCCGAGAGCACCCGCCCGTGCCGGGGCACCTCGCCGCCGGGCCGTCTGCGCCCGACGACACGGCCCGACCGGTCGAGGACGACCTCCACGCCGTGCACGTGCGGCGTGCGCCTGCCGAGCTCCGGGGTGAACAGCACGATCTCCGACGGGTCGGTGCAGGTCACGTCGTGCCGGGGTCGCTCGGTCGGCTCGTCGCCGCCCACGCCGCCGCAGTCGCGGATGCGCCCGGGCCACCGGTCGATCCCGTCGATCTCCCGGCTCGCTCCGCCGGCCCGCACGGTCACCGTCGTGCGCAGCCTGGCGATCCGCATGTCGTCGAGCAGGAGCGCGACGCGGCCGTTGGTCGCCGCCCCGAGCAGCCTGCCGCCGTAGACGCCGATGCCCGCCGGCGCGCCGGGGATGCCGTCCTTGTCCTTCATGACGAAGTAGCCGCCGTTCACCGCGAGCGGCGCACCCGCCGCGCGGGCCATGGCCGTCGTGGTCTCCCGCCCGGCGAGGCTCGCGCCGTACGTCGCGGCGACCCTGCCCCGGTAGCGCCCGGGGTCGAGGACGATGACCCGGATGCGGGCGCTCGGCGGCGTGCGGGCGTCCGTGCCGGAGGTGTCGCGGCCGGTCCAGTCGGCGACGCCCGTGAACCCCGCCGCCTTGAGCTTCTCGACGACCGCCTCGGCGCCGGCCCGGGAATCGTACGAGCCGACCCTGATGCGCCGGCCCAGCCGCAGGGCGGGGCCGCCCGCCGTGGCGCCCCAGTCGATCTCGTCGATGCGGGGCCGGTACCCCGCCTCGCGCAGCCGGTCGGCGAGCGCGCTCGTGCGCTCGGCGTCGCCCAGATAGGGGTGCCCTCGCCCGGGCCGGCGCACCGTGACCGTCCAGTGCCCGCCACGGGAGGGGTCGCCGAGCACGCCCCGATACACGGTGAGCCCGTCGGCGATGCGCCGCGCCGGCCAGTCCGCGACCAGCGCCGGCGGCCCCTGCGGGCGCGGGGACGGCCCGGCCAGGGCCGGCGGGGCGGCCGGCCCGAACGCCAGGGTGGCGGCGATCGCCGTCGTGCCGGCCCGCATGCGTACCTCCCCGGAGATGGCTCAGGGGGGACGGCGGAGGTGTGCCCGCATGGGAATCGAGTGATGCGAATCGACTCCTGTGTTTACCAACACTTCACTGCGGGCTCGGACAGGACGCCCACCGTGCGGGAACAGACCGGGACATGCGCACCGATAGCACCCGGCCACGCCGCGCCTTGACCCGCCCACGCCGACGATGAGGCTGTTCGGCATCGGCGAGGTGTCACCGGCGAGCCTGCTGTCGGCGTCGATCGGGCTGACCGCGTGGGCGACCACGAAACTGGTGGCCGCGCCCGCCGGGGCGGTGCACGGTGTCACCGCGCTCGCGGCCCGGGTGCCCGCGCTGGTGGGCGAGACGATCGGCACCGCGCGTCCCGTCCGCGCCTACGACGGCAGGATCCACGTCGGCCTGCGCAACCCGCACTCCATCACGCCCGAACGCGCCGCGGCCATCGAGAAGGCGCTCGCCGCGCATCCCGGCGTGGCCTGGGCGCGGGTCAACGTGCCGCTCGGCAGGGTGATCATCGCCGTGCGGGCCCCGGCCCCCGACCCGCGCGAGCTGACGGCGCTCCTCGACGGCCTCGACCCGCACCGGCCCGAAGGCGACGAGCCCACCGGCGGGCCGCCGGCCGCCCTGATGCTCGCCGCCGACAGCCTCGGCCTGGTGGTGACCGTGGCCGAATGGGCCGTGCGGAGGGCGTTCCTGCCCGTCGAGTTCGCCGCGATGCTGTCGTTCGTCGACGTCTCGCCGCGCCTGCGCGCCCTGGTGGAACGCAAGGTGCCCACGGCGTGGCTGCCTCTGCTGACCACCACCGCCCAGACCCTCGGCCCCGGCGGCGCCGGGCTGCTGGCCGACGTCGCGCAACGCGCGTTCGAGTGGCGCGAGGCCCGCGCGCTCGACGCCGCCTGGCGGGCCCGCGAAAGGGACCTGTGCGGCACCCCGGACCGGGCCGGCGCGCCCCGCCTCGCCGACGGCCGCGGCACGCCCCTGCCGCCGGGCCCCGTGGAGCGGTACGGCGACCAGGCCCTGGGCGGGGCGGCGCTGGGCGGCCTCGGCGGGGTGCTGGCCACCAGGAGCGCCCGCCGCGGTCTGGACGCCGGGCTGACCGCGCTGCCGAAGGCGGCGACGGCGGCGCGGGCGGGGTTCGCGGCCGAGCTGACCACACTGCTCGCCCGCCGGGGCGTCGTCGTGACCGACCCCGGCGCGCTGCGCCGCCTGGACCGGCTCGACACGCTGGTCATCGACATGGCGGTGCTGCTGTCGGACGAGCTCGCGATCGGCCAGGTGATCCCGCTGCCCGGGGCCGGCCACGCCGAGGTCGCCACCCACGTGTACGGCATGTTCGACCCCCGCACCGAGCCCATGCACTGGGAGCACGGCGACTGGGTGCTCGGCGAGATCGACGGGCTGACGCTGCGCGGAGCCCGCGGCGCACGGGAGCGGGCCCGGCTGGATCCGCGGTTCACCCTGCGCGTCCTGGGCCTGGCCCACAAGGGCCGGCTGCGCGCCGTGGTGTCGGTGGTGCGGCGGCACGCCGACCAGGCGCACGCCCTGGCCGTCGCCGCCCGCCGCACCGGGCTGCGGGTGGTGCTCGCCGGGGCCGAGGGCCCCCGCCCCGAGGCCTGGCTGCCGAGAGGCGATCTCGTGCCCGGCGGCGAACGGCTGGCCGAGTCGGTGCGGGCCCTGCAGCACGACGGCGCGGGCGTGCTGCTGCTGTCGGGGGACGCCGCGGCGCTCGCCGCCGCCGACTGCGGCGTGGGGCTCGGCGACGGCCCGCCCCCGTGGGGCGCGCACGTGCTCGTGGGCGACGACATGCCCACGGCCGTACTGATCGTCGAGGCGGCGGGGGCGGCGCGCGCCGTGGGCGAGCGCGGCGTGACCCTGGCCAGGACGGCGAGCGGTGTGGGCGTGCTGCTGGCCCTGACCGGCGCGCCCGGCCGGGCCGCCGTGCAGGCCATGTCGGCGGTGACCGCCGCCGGCGTGCTGGCCCTCGGCTACGGCGCGTGGAGCGCCCGCCACGTCATGCGGACCCCGCTCGCCCCTCCGCCCGCCCGGTTCGCCTGGCACGCCATGCCGGTGCCGAAGGTGCTGGCGGCCGTCGACAGCCGCGAGGCCGGGCTCACCGAGCGGGAGGCGCAGCACCGGCTCCGGGCGCGGGAGATCAGGGAGATCGCGGGAGAGAGCGTGCGGGCCGCGGTCAGCCCCAGCCTGCCCCGGTCGATCCTCGACGAGCTGGCGAACCCGATGACGCCGGCGCTGACCGTCGGCGCGATCGGCTCGGCCATCGTCGGCTCCATGGTGGACGCCGCGCTCGTCACCCTGGTCATGGCCGCGTCGGCGCTGGTCGGCGGGGTGCAGCGCCTCTCGGCCGACCGCACCGTCGCCGAGATGTCGGCCCGCTCCGCCCTGATCGTCCGGGTACGCCGCGACGGCGCCGAACGGCTCGCCGACGCCGTCGACCTGGTCCGGGGCGACGTCATCGTGCTGCGCGCCGGAGACGTCGTGCCGGCCGACTGCCGCATCATCACGGCCGACGGCCTGGAGGCCGACGAGTCGGCGCTGACCGGCGAGTCGCTGCCGGTGGGCAAGACGAGCGACCCGGTGCTGGCCCAGGACATCGGCGAGCGCCGGTCGATGCTGTACGAAGGCACCACGATCGCCGTGGGCGAGGCCGTCGCCGTGGTGGTGGCCACCGGCGACTCCACCGAGATCGGCCGCGCCATGGCCGCCGTGTGGGGCAAGGCGCCCGAAAGCGGCGTGGAGGCGCGGCTGGCCCGCATCACCAAGGCCACCACGCCGGTGGCGTTCGGCGCCGCCCTCGGCGTGGCGGTGTCGGGGCTGGTCCGGGGCCACCCGCTGCGCGGGGTGCTCGCCGACGGGATCAACCTGGCCGTGGCCGCCGTGCCCGAAGGGCTGCCGCTACTGGTCGGGGCCGCCCAGCTCGCCGCCACCAGGCGCCTCGCCGCGCGCGGCGTGCAGGCCCGCAACCCGCGCACGATCGAGGCCCTCGGCCGGGTGAACGTGCTGTGCTTCGACAAGACCGGCACGCTCACCGAAGGCGAGATCCGCCTCACCCGCGTCGCCGACCGGCGCCACGACCGGTCCCTGGACCGCCTCGACCGCGGGCTGCGCCGGGTGCTGCGGGTCGCGCTGCGCGCCACGCCCGACCGCCCCGACGGCGACCACAGCCACCTCACCGACGCCGCCGTGGCCGAGGGCGCCGCCCGGGCCGGGGTCGGCCGGGGCCCCTGGCGGCGGGTCGCCGAGCTGCCGTTCGAGCCGTCGCGGGGCTACCACGCCAGCCTCGGCAAGGAGCGCGGCGAGCTGGTGGTGAGCGTCAAGGGGGCGCCGGAGGTGGTGCTGCCGCGCTGCCGCGGGGGAGCGGACGCCGGGGAGCTGATCGAGCGGCTGGCCGCCGCCGGGCACCGGGTGCTGGCGGTGGCCGAGCGCCGCATGCCCCTCGGCGGCGAGCCGGGCGGCGACGCCGTACTGGCCGACGGCGGCCTGGAGGACCTGACCTTCCTCGGCCTGCTGGGCCTCGCCGACGTGGTACGCGCCACCGCCGCCCCCGCGATCGCCCGGCTGCACGACGCCGGAGTGCAGATCATCATGCTGACCGGCGATCATCCGAGCACGGCCGGCACGATCGCCGCCGACGTGCTCGGCACCCGCTCCGGGCACCACATCATGACCGGCGGCGAGATCGACGACCTCACCGACGACGAACTCGACGCGGCCCTGCCCGGCGTCGACGTGGTGGCCCGCTGCACCCCGTCGAACAAGGTGCGGGTCGTGGAGTCGTTCCGGCGCCTCGGCCGGGTGGTCGCGATGACCGGCGACGGCGCCAACGACGCCGCCGGCATCCGGCTCGCCGACGTGGGCATCGCCCTGGGCGGCGGCACCCCGGCCGCGCAGGCGGCGGCCGACCTGGTGGTGACCGACGACCGGCTGGAGACCATCATCTCCGCGCTCGTGGAAGGCCGCGCCATGTGGGCCTCGGTGCGGGAGGCGCTGGCCATCCTCGTCGGCGGCAACCTCGGCGAGATCGGCTTCACGCTCCTCGGCTCCCTGCTGACCGGCCGCTCGCCGCTGTCGGCCCGCCAGCTGCTGCTGGTCAACATGCTCACCGACCTCGCGCCCGCGCTCGCGATCGCCGTACGCGAGCCGTCGGAGGACGCCGCGACGTCGCTGCTCGGCGAAGGGCCCGAGTCGTCGCTCGGCGCCGCCCTCACCCGCGACATCACCGAGCGGGCCGCCGTCACCGCGCTCGGCGCCGGCCTCGGCTGGCTGGCGGCGCGGCTCACCGGCCCGGCCGCCCGGGCCCGCACGACCGGCCTGGTCGCCCTGGTGGGCACCCAGCTCGCCCAGACCCTCATCGCCGGCGGCCTGGACCGCACCGTGCTGCTCAGCGGGCTCGGCTCGGCCGCCGCGCTCGCCCTGGTGGTGCAGACCCCGGGCGTGAGCGGGCTGTTCGGCTGTGTGCCCCTCGACCCGTTCGCCTGGGGCATCGCCCTCGGCGCCATCGCGCTCGCCGTGGCCGCCGGCCGCCTGCTGCCCGTCCCCGCGCCCCCGGCCGCGGACCCCCCACCCGCCGCCGCGCCGCCGGTGGCCGGAGAATGACGGCCACCCGGCGGACCGCACCTCGCCCTGGACGGCCTTCCGCACGCTGCGCGCGGGTCGTTCCCGTCGCACTCTCGTGCCCGGGCAGGCGGCGCCGGGACGAACACCCTCGACATACCGATCGGGTCGCACGGCCCTGGCCGTGCGACCCGATCGAACACCCGCCCGCGCCCCGGCGAACCGGCCAGGGCGCCGGCGG